>JBCCWC010000005.1:0-160007 GCA_039194325.1 Myxococcota bacterium | reverse complement strand
CGCGACCGTCTTCTTCTTCGCGACCGTCTTCTTCTTCGCGACCGTCTTCTTCTTCGCGACCGTCTTCTTCTTCGCGACCGTCTTCTTCTTCGCGACCGTCTTCTTCTTCGCGACCGTCTTCTTCTTCGCGACCGTCTTCTTCTTCGCGCCCGCCTTCTTCTTCGCGCTCATGACCTCTCCTCGATCGACGACATGGATCCTATACACCTGATGGCCCGAGCGCATCCAAGCGCCCCTGGAACATTCGAATGTCCAACCTGTCGACCCACGATGAGCCCAACCCATCGCTCGTGAGCGTTCGACCCCTTGACGTCGCGGTACCGCTCGGCTCCCTCACCGAGGAGAATACGGGCCGCGAGCATCAAAGACGCTCCCACCCAGCCCAATGCGCGTCCCCATGCGTCCATCGTAGGGCTGCTCACGATCGCGCTTGCTCACCGGCGTCAAGCCAACGGGCCTAAAATGAGCAAACAGACACCGCAGTCCTCACTGCGTGCACCAACAGCAGGAGACCTCCGCCCCCAACCGACCGCCACGAACACAACAGGCGGCGCAGGCGACCGCCCCATCGAGGACCCCACCGCGCTCGGCAGCCCAATGTTGGGCCACACCTCAGGGACCATCGCTCGGTATGATGGTTGTCGTTCGAGGCCAGGACTGATGACCGAACGACCCCCCCCGAGCGACGAAGCGCTCACGCAAGCCCTGGGCCCGGCAGCATCGCTCTTTCGGGGAACGTACACGCTGCTCGTGCGCACCTGCTACGACCACGGCCTCGTCCCCTCGCTAGGCAAGCACCTCGAGCAGGTCTACTTCCACGCCAAGCACATCCGCGATCCCCGGGTGATCGAGTCGCTCCTCAGCATCGCCCTCCACCACTGCGAGAACCAGTACTGCTACACACTGCACAGCACCTGGCTGCTGGGCATGCAGGTACACTTCGACCAGATCGCCGGTCTGTTGGAGCTACTCGAAGCTCCCGAGGGCATCACCGATCGCAAGAAGTGGTCGATGGTGATCCGGTGCACCTACTTTGCGTTCCTCGACGACTCGACCTTCGCCACCAATATGTCCCTGGTGCGCCGTTTTCTCGCTCCAGAGGAGTACCAAGACTACGTCCACATCCTCGCCCTCGTCGGGTTCCTGCGCACGGTGCTGCTATGCTTCCCGGAGCAGATCGACCTACACCGCGAGCCGCTACTGACCGGGTACGGGCTCTCCGAGCAGACGCACCGGATCCTTGCCCTGTCGAAGGCTCGGCTCGCCACGCAGGCCAATCGCCACCACGAGCTAGTCTCCTTGTGCATGTATTGCAAGGATCTACGCACCGAGAACGACCGATGGGTTCCAATCGAGACTTGCCTCGACGAGCTATCCCCGAATACGTACTTCTCCCACGGCATATGCCCCAAGTGCTACCAAAAGGAATTCGGCGACATCGTCAGCGACTAGTGCCGCGTGCCTCGCTACGTCAACCATCCACCTCAACCATCCACCTCGAACTCGAGCCCCGCGTCACGCAAGCGATGCAGCAGGGTCTCGCCCATGGCGCTGGCGGGCGTCAGGATGCCACCGGGAGTCCCCAGCTCGGGTCCATCCACGGCCAAGCAACGAGCCGCCTCGCCCAGCATGATCGCCGTCGCGCCATAGCCCGGATCTTTGTGACCCGCGACCCGGCCGCGGAGCACCGGACCCTCGGGGCCAGCCCCACGCGCGAACAAGCGCATGCGGAAGTACCCGGACTCCCGGGTCGCCTCGTCGGGCCCCTCGCCCGGCGAGGGCAGCACGAATCGAGTGAGCAGCGCCCGCGTGGGAGGCAAAGCAACCGCCGCGAAGAGGCCGGCCATGCCTGCAGCCAGCCCCCACGCTCCGAGCATACCGCGTGGGCCACGAGGAAACCCAACGACCTCCTGATATCGAAAGTCGCGCCCGTACGCATAACCGAGCAGCGCATTGGAGCGCCGCACGATGCGGGTGTTGACCGCGGCCATCACAAAGGGCCCGGTCCAGCGATCGAGATCGGGATCGAACAAGGCACCCATTCGATCGGGGCCATCGGGCCCGTGTCGCTCGCCCTCGGGGTTGAGACCATACGGATCGGCCACCAGCACCCGCACCGCCTTGTCGCGCTGCATGGCCTGAGCCATATCCAGCATGCTGGCGACCGTGCCGCCGCTGGCTTCCCCGCGGGAGTCGCCAACGACTAGCTTGACCTCCTGGGCGGCCACACCGTGCCGCTCCTGCATGGCGCGATGCATCATCAAGGTGCCGATGTCCGAGGGGATCGAGTCGAAGCCACAGCAGCACACGATCCGACAACCCCGCTCCCGGGCCGCCTCGTGATGAGCGTCGATCATGGGACGAACGAAGGTGGTCTCTCCGGTGAGATCACAATAGTCGGTCCTATGCTCCACACAGGACTCGACCAACTTTGCGCCGTAGCGGGCGTAGGGGCCCACCGTGGTGCAGACCACCTCGGCGTTGGCGGTCATGGCATCCAACGAGGAGCGGTCGAAGCTGTCGGCCACCACGATCGGCAGCTCGGCCGCCGCAGGATCGATGCCGGCGAGCCGGTCGCGGAGCGCCTCGAGCTTGGGACGGCTACGCCCGGCCAGGGCCAGCCGCAGATCACCGGTCGACCGGGTACGCACCAGATGCTCGGCCACGAGCTGGCCGGTAAACCCGGTGGCGCCCCACAGGGCGATGTCGTGAGGCCGAGAGCGATCGCGGGTACGCGGGGCAGTAGACATGCGCTGCGTTCATTGCACGTCTGGGGCCGCGATGCACGTGCCGACTGCATTCCCGACCCAGCGCGAACGGGGAGCCAACCCATCGGCCATGCACGCGAATCTCGCATCGAGGCGATCTCACCTGGTGACGATCGCCGGGGATCAGGCAGAACGGATAGATCTCCGCCTACCCGGGTCAGAAGCGGCCTCCCAGCCGCAGCGCGCTCCCCTGCCCCCACGTGGGGCCCAGGCCGAGCCGAAGGTCACGCCGACGCCACGTGCGAGCGACCGGGCTGCGGGGCTTGCGATGCACCAACAACAAGCCGGTAAAGACGACCGTAGAGAGCAACCCGACGCCTGCGACTATATTGAAGACCACATTGGTCGTCTGAACCTTCTCACCTAGATTACAGACATTGGCAACGCCGAGGTTGCGAGCCCCCTCAATCCCAGTGTCGTCAGCCACCAGGGGTGAGCCGTCCTCGTTCGTCACATTGTATTCACAAATATCGTCGACTGTCATCGGATTGACCTGATTATCCGGATTGGGGTTTCTCAGGCTATTATTCGCGGCCTCGATCAATCGGGGACGAAATCCAAAACTATTATTATCATGAGCGACAATCCATACGGTCGTCCCGATAGACCCCGCCACGGCGACCAAGCCCACCCCCAGGCTCACCCCAAAACCGGCCCACTTCCACCGGGGGGTTGGTCGCTGGAGTCCAAACTCCCACTTGCCGTCCCGTGCGGAGTCTGAGTCGCCCCCTTCGACTTGGGGCGGCGGTGGCGGTGGCGGCGACGCGTCGGCAGCCGAGAACTCCGGAATCGTGCTCCGAAACTCGTCGGACAACAGCCGGTCGACCAAGTCTTGGGCCAGCCGATCGATCCGAGCCGGGGCCAGATCCGCCCCCTGGATCTTGAACGTCTCGTGCGCGGCGATCTCGACCGCCTCGACCTCAAGGACCGATAGGTCGAGCGCCCACCGCCCCGACTCGAACTTGTGGAGGCTACCGTAGATCAGCCGACGCGAGCGCAGCAGCTGGCCACCACCGGCGAGACACTCGGGCGTGTCGGTGCGGCAACCCAGCGCCAGGCGTAGCTCGGAGAGGTTGGCCTCTTCACCCCCACCGAGGCCCCGTGCGGCAAACGCTCGACGCAAGGCCGTGGTCAGCCGAGCCCCCACCGCGGTCTGCTCCGCGTCGAGCCCGAGCACGGTCGCGGGAGCATACGCCTCGGTCCCCGGCTCGCCCTGCACCTCCGCGGGCGGCCCCGCGGCGACCGGAGCCACCGGAGCGGTCATCAACGCCGATGCGACCACCATCGCGATCCCGCGAGATTGCAGCCCGTGCACGGCGGTGATGGTGTCACGGCGCCCGGGCCAGGCCAAGGTGGCCGCCACTGTCCCCCGAAGCCATGATCTCACTCCGACTTTTTTCGCATACCCTGGGGGGGACTCGATGGATCGGCCTCACCACTCCGGCAGCAGGCGCTCACTCCAGCACCTGACGCCCATGCGCAGCCTCAGCGGGCGATACGAGCTGCTCGGTCGCCTGGGCTCGGGGGGCATGGCCGAGGTGTACCTGGCCCGCGCGATCGGCCTCGACGACTTCGAAAAGATCGTAGTGCTCAAGCGAGTCCTGCCCGACCGCGTGGGTGACCGCCGCTACGCGGCGATGTTCCGCGACGAGGCGCGGGTGGCCGCCACGCTGGAGCACCCCAACATCGTCCATACCCACGACATCGGACTGACGGACGAGGAGTGCTTCTTCACCATGGAGTACCTCCACGGTGAAGATCTCAAGGCGATCCTCGCCGCGGCCAACAAGGCCGGCGAACAATTGCCGCTAGAGCTGGCCCTCCAGATCGCGGTGGGCTGCGCGGCGGGACTGCACCACGCCCACGAGCAGACCGACTACGCCGGACACCCGCTGGGGATCGTCCATCGCGACATCTCGCCCGCGAACATCATCGTCACCCGGCAGAGCGGGGTGAAGCTCATCGACTTCGGGATCGCCAAGGCGGCCTCCGACAAAGAGCACACCGGGGTCGGCGTGCTCAAGGGCAAGGTCGCGTACATGTCCCCAGAGCAGTGCCGGGGCGAGAACCTCGATCGCCGCAGCGACATCTTCGCGCTGGGCATCGTGCTCTACGAGATGATCGCGATGCGGCGCCCGTTTCAGGCGAGCTCCGTGCTGGGCACGGTGCACAAGGTCTTGGGCGAGGAACCGATCCCGCCTCGACAACATCGACCCGAGTGCCCACCCGAGCTGGAGCACGTCGTGCTCAAGGCCCTGCACAAAGACGCAGGCGCGCGCTACCAGTCGGCCTTCGAGATGCAAGAAGAGCTGGAGCTGGTGACCCGCGACTGCCAGCTGCTGAGCCTCCCCGGCGGGCTGGGCCGATACCTCGAGCACCTGTTCGGCCCCAAACCCCACCCGTGGACCCAGCGAGCCAAGCGCCCGCCCGCGGTGCCGCGCTGGGCCTGGAAGAACCTAGACTCGACCCTCACCGCGCCTCGCCAAGACTACGAGCTGCGCAAGGCTCCCCAGCCCCTGCCCGTCACTCGCCCGGAGCCCATCCACGTCGCGGCAAACCAAGACACCACGATCCGCACCTCCCCCGAGCCCAGCAGCCCGGTGGTCGCCCGGGTGTCCACCACCACCGCACCATCCCCCGCAGCGGTGCCGATCGCGGCGCCCTCGGCTCCCATATCCCTGGCCCACTCCTATCCCGCGGAGTTGATCGACGACTCGAGTCGCCTGGGCTCGACCGCCTCGCACCCCCAGGCCAACGCGTGGGGGATCCGCCACGTGCTCTTCGGCGGCCTGGTGGGGGGCATCATCGCAATACTGGGGCTAGGGCTGTGGATGCAGCTGAGGAGCCCCAGCTCACCGCGCACCACGGCCACCGCCCCCGAGGACGTCCCTGCGTCCGACCTTGACTCCGTCCGTGTTCCCGACCCCGCGTCCATATCTTCTTCCATTCCCGCTGCGGTCCCCGCGTCCGGGACCGAGGCTGGTGACCCCAGATCGCCCTCCACGGCGGTGGACACCCCCCGAGCGGGTGATCCCGCGAACGGCGAGGCTAGCGCGGAGGACCCGACTTCGACCAACCCCGATGAGCTCGCCGCATCGCCCGACTCGTCCCCCCGGGCCAGCGCCCGAGCGGCCCAGCTCATCGATCGCGCGCGCGCCAACCTGATCCACTCGCCCCGACAAGCCCACCGCGATGCCAAGGCCGCCTACGAGCTCAAGGCCACCCAGACGGCCCTCCAGCTGATGGGCCACGCGGGCTGCCGCATGAACAACGAGTTCAAGGCCCGATACGCCTACCGGCGCCTGCGAGGCCAGGTGCGTCGGGACCTGGAGAATGCCTGCCTGCAACGGGGCATCGATCTGCGCGAGTAACGAGCGCGGCCAGCCCGGCCGCCCATCGACCTCGACCGAGCCCAGACCCGTCGTCCCGGGGCCACTGGACCTATGTATGCGAAAATCCTACTTTTTGGCGCAAGTCCGCGCCGTCGACGTCCGGTCCGCGGAACCTCGGCGGGTCGAGGTAGTCTACGCCGGTACTCGTGGCGACGGCGGCCGGAAGTGAGCAGCGTTTGACGCAGGACGGACCGGAGAACTCCTCGGCGACCCGTCCGGCCGAGGCCAAGAACACCGACGAGCGGCGGCAGGCCGATCTCCGCGACCGACGCCTGGTGAGGCGACTGCGCCAAGGGGATCAGCGAGCCTTCGAGGAGCTGGTCCGCCTCTATCAGCACCGGATCTTCGGGCTGACGCTCCGCATGATCGGCAACCGGCAAGAGGCCGAGGATCTGGCGCAGGAGGTGTTCATCACCCTGCACCGCGCGATCGGGCAGTACCGCGGCGAAGGGCGCTTCTATACGTGGCTCTATCGGATCGCCACCAACACCTGCAAGAACCGGATCAAGTACCTGCGCGGCCGCAACTTCCACCGCAGCGTGCCCGTGGAGGACACGCCCGAGGCCCACGACCCTGGAGACGGCGGCCCGGTGGTCCCGCTCCAGGCGCAGATCGCCGGGCCCGAGGCGATGACCGAGGGCGCCCGGCTCCAGGCCGCGATCCAGCGCGAGCTCAACGGGCTCGACCCCGAGCACCGACTGCTCATCATCCTGCGCGACATCCAGGGGCTGTCGTACCAGGAGATCCTCAACGTCACCGGGCTGCAGGAGGGCACGCTCAAGTCGCGCCTGCACCGCGCCCGCGTCGCCCTCAAAGAGCGGCTCGCCCCTCACCTCAAGTAAAACCGCGCCACAGGGATGCCATCGAGCCCGGAACGACTTAACCTCGAGGATAGGAACGATGCCCGCCACCAAGGACACCAGCGCCGAGCTGATCACGGCGTATCTCGACGCCGAGCTCCCCGAAGAGGACGCCGCGGCCTTCGAGGCCCAGCTCGCCGAAGACCCAGAGGCGATGTCCGAGGTCGAGCAGCTGCGCAAGGTGATGTCGCTGGTGTCGAGCCTGCCCGAGGTTCAAGCGCCCCCCGACTTCTACGAGAAGGTGTCCCGGCGGATCCGTCGCCGTCAGCTCTTCGCCTCCGAGGGGGTGTGGACGCTGGTCTCGCTGCCCTTCCAGGTGCTGAGCATCATCATCATCCTCACCGTGGCCGCGCTGAACATGATGGCCCAGCTCGAGCAGCAGCCCCAGAAGCTCGAGCGCGAGTCGATCATCGGCACCGACAAGCCCAGCCCCAACGCGCCCGCCGGGCCGGCGCCCGTGCAGCCCTAAAAGTTCGTGCCGGAAGTTCGTGCCGGAAGTTCGTGCCGATTAGGTGCGGAGCTGCGCCACGAGGGCAAGGCGCGAGAAGGGTGCTTATCGGGACTGTAGTCGACAACATTCGAGAAGAGCTCGCCAGCGTTACGCGAGTACCTGATCTGCCGCTAGTCGTCGTATGGCACCAATAAGCCACAGTAAGATCAAATAGATCATCCTACCCTGCCGCCACATACAGACGTGGACATCCACCGAATGATCCGATCCATCAGCAAAATGACACTTCTCGGACAACAGCACCCAAGCTTTTTCCCTCATTTTCTTGTTGCCTTCCGTAGCTCACTGGTGCAGGATTTCCGGCATTGATCACTGTCAGCAAGAAATAGAACAGTCGCACAGCTCGCGAGCCGCGCGTGCTCCACGAACAACCTATTCTAGCACGTCATTCTAAAGGGCTTCATCTCTCCCAGAATGTGACCATAATGAGGGTTGTAAATCACACGAACTTCACAACACTGATATTCAAGGCTGCTAATGCCCAAGGACACATTGACTGGGTTGTGGTCATCAAGGGCACATTCAAGCTTGCTGCTGGCAGAGTAGAGACGATGACGACCCAGCCGGTCAGATGCGCGGACATGTACTATTCAGGGCCACAGTCGAGCCTCGCGTTCGCGGCCGATGTTGTGGCCTACAAGCCGCGTTCCGAAGTCCACGTCTTCGGACGCAGCCAAGCGCACATGGGGTCGGCAACGCGGACTTGGACAGCGGCCGTGGTCGTTGGCGAGTTGCGTTCGGCAGTTCGAATCACCGGCCCTCGCGCTTGGGTTCGTCGAGGTGATAGATACGAATTATCCGATCCAGAGGCGTGCAAGGCGGTCGAGCTTCGCTATGAGCTTGCATATGGTGGCACGTGCAATCACTGCAAGAAATTCGAACCCAGCAACCCAATCGGGCGCGGATTGCGCTGTGAAGACTGCGAGGACATCAAGTCTTCTGATATGATCCCGGCGCCACAGATCGAGCCACTCGAAGAACCTACCAGGGACTTTGGGGCAACATACACGCCAGGAGGACTTTCTCCGGTTCCTCCCTCGTGGATGCCAAGGAGGAAATTTGCCGGCACATACGACATGGCCTGGAAAGAGACAATATGGCCGCGCTTGCCAGAAGACTTCGATGAGCGATTCAATAACAGCGCCCCGCTGTCGCTCCAAAGAGATGCCCCCTTCAAAGGAGATGAGGAAGTTCGCCTGACCGGAATATATCCAGAGGGGGAGATCGCCTGTGAACTCAGTGGCATTGCCGTGATCCTATCGCTGGCCCTTTGTGATGGAGTCTACTGCATCGTTCCCAGGCTCGACACAATATCGTTCGATCTGGATAACCGAACGATCAGTCAGATCTGGAGAGCGAGGATTCCCGAGGGACGAAGGCTCAGGTACGTTGGAATTAGGACAGTTCGAACGAGGAGGTGAGTATGGATGAGGGCCTGAGAACGACGCCAAAGGCGATCGTAATCAACATTTACCCTGACGTATGCCTGACGCCGGTCGGCTCGCTCATGGTACCGGTACCATATCGGATTGTGGCAACGCTCGATGATTCGGTCAAGGCGTCGAGCAATGTCATGATAGGCAAGCACTTCGTGTTCACCGTGGCGAGCAGAGTCTCCCGCGTGACCGGGAACGAGGCTGGCGTCGGTGGAGGTGTGTTCTCGGGGGTTAACCTGGGCTGGTGTCGGCCCATTACGTTCTTTTCGAGCGTCACCTGCAACGGAGAGTACATCACGATGCATGACGCACGATTTCACATGAATTGCGCAGGTCCCGAGGGTACACCAAACACAGTCGGGAAGGCCCTATATCTTCACTTCGACAGCATTGAAGACATGCAAGAAGACAATGAGGCGCTCGAAGATGGATTCCCATATGACGATGAGACTTTGGAAGAAATTTCGTCAATGCGAGAGTACATTAAGGAATATAGTAAAAAGTACAACGTTCCAGAGGTTGCAGTGGCAGGCTCTATCGCAGATGAGCTAAACACCTACTCGTGGATAGACAGCTTGCAGGATTGGTGGATCTCGGGCAGATCAGACAACACCTTTTCCAAGCACATGGAGAAACCTGGTGGAACAAAATTGTTTAATACATTCCAGAACGACCTAGGCCCAGGAAACATCAAGCTCGATACTGCATGGTCGCTATATGAGAAATATCCCGATCACTTCCCAGACAGTGTCAGCAGCCCAAAATCGATGGTCTCATACATTCAGTCGCATGAAGGCACGGCGCACGTCGCGGCGATGTATATTGCAGAGGCAAAGGGAACCTACGGCGCGGCGCTATCAGCGCTACCGGAACACTTGCAAGAAGCCGTGCTCGTGACCGCGTACAAGCGCGGTATCGAGCACTACGACCTCGTGGAGAAGCTACAGACGACCGATCCGTTCAGGCCAGGTGAAGGACTGCGCGTGGCCGCACAGCGAGAACGAATACTCGGGTACCTCAATCCGGAGGAGGATTCCTCTGGTATCTGCATAATGGGTTCATCATGCAAGGCCGACGACGAAGAGAACGACTCGACGACTCGTCAACCCCCGAACAACAAAGAGAACCCGCGGCGTTTGCAAGAGAAGACGATACCGCAATCATGACGGCAAGGGCGACTGCGCGCTGAACATCGCTAGACCATATGGAGTGGCCGGCCTGCACCTCACACGCAGATTACCGAATTCACACATCACAGGTGTCTGGGCATCAGCAGCTCGACGATTCTCCACCTCGAAAAGCACGAACATTCGCGGCCTTCAACACTCCCCACACTTCATCGCCGCGTCGACGCAACGCTCATTCCAGCCGGCGATGCAACACAGGGGGTCGAACGCACATACGCACGCCACCACAGAGTCGCTGAAGCACCCGGGCCCTGGACCTCGCTCGCAGCACGGGCCATCACTCACGCACACGCCATGGTCGAGGATCGCGTCACGAACACAGTCCTCGTTCCACTCAGTGTCACAGCAGCTGGGATCGCCAGCGACCGGATCATTGCACACCGCATCTTCCACATCCTCCAGGAAGCACCCCCCGGTGGCATGAGGAATGCAGCAATCGAACGGACAGGATAGATCGCACTCATTGATCGCGACGAGGATACACTCGGGGCTCCAGGGATCGTTGCAGCAACCTTTGGTGAAGTCACAGGCACACTTGAATATCCTGGTATCCCGGGAGCACTCGCCGCCCGGCTCACAGCAGGGGCTGGGTTCGTCCGGCACGTCCGTCTCCCCCTGGCTTACGCTACCGCTGTTGTCATCGCCGCTCGTGTTGCTGCCGCCGTCGAGCTCGGAGCCCGTGGAGCTCGGGGCGCTCGACATGGTCGACGCTGCCGAAGTCGGACCCGTCGGCCCAGACATCGACGCCATTGTGTTCCCCGCCGAGGCCGACTCCGTGCCGCTGAAGTCGGGGTTCTGCCGAGAGCAACCGGGAACGACCAAGGCGGTGACGATGGTCCAGCGCATGACCGTGGTCATTCGATTCATCTCGTCACCTATCCCGTGTTCCGCACCCAAACCCACCGCCAGACCATCTTGCCCAAGCCACTGCGAGCGTTCAACGACAATACTCCGGCTCGATGGGCAAGATTGACCGGCGGCCGCGACTCGAGGGTACCGAGCGCAGCGATCCGATCGCGTCGTCCCCCAGCGACACACCAGCCACCCGAGGTGACCGTCGCCAAGATCCTGCTCCGCTGGCGCCCAAGCCGCCCCAGACCCTGTGGCGTAACCGGCCCGCGAGCGCGAGGCCCGGCTCGGATGATAGCCTGCGGTCGACGTGCGAGCTTCGGCGAACGTCGAGGCTTCGCGGCGATCCTCGGCGGCGATCCTCGGCGGCGATCCTCGGCGGCGATCCTCGGCGGCGATCCTCGGCGGCGATCCTCGGCAGCGATCCTCGGAGGTTTGGCCATGAAGACGAACGTCACCATTCCAGCGATGCTCTGCGCTCTGCTCGGAGGCTGTGCGGTGGGCGAACCCCCTTCGGCCACGACCTCTGACACGGTGGAGCCACCACCGGCGGGCTTGACCACGAACGAGCCGGATCCGACGACCACGATCGATGATGCGAGCGGGCCGGGCTCGGGCGCGACCTCGACACGGGCAGCACCGGGCCGGGCGACGGCTCGTCGGGCAGTACCTCCCTCGGCACCATGACCGGGCCCCCGCCCACGTGCGGCGACGGCGTAGTCACGGCCCCCGAAGAATGAGACGACGCGGGAGAGTCGGCCACCTGCGACATCGACTGCACCCTGGCCGTATGCGGCGACAGCGTGCTCAACATGGCCGCGGCCGAGGAGTGCGACGACCAAAATGCAGTCGAGGACGATGGCTGCAAGAACGATTGCACGTTCTTCGTCAGCGCCACGTGTAACGACCTGCTCACCAACGCCTCCGTGTGGGGCCTGGTGTCCACCGGGGTGGACCTCGTCCCCTGGACCTCGAGTCAGCTCGACTGGATCGGCTGCCCGGGCAACGGGTGCATCCCGGGCAGTTTCTACTGCACGTACGACGTCGCGACGCAGCAGCTGGACTTTGGCACGACGTCGACGTCGGCCATGCGCTCGCTGGTCGACCCGGGCAACGGGCTCGGCGATATCTACCCCGAGACCTTCGACAACAACTGCTGCTCCGCCCCGGGGGGCCTGTGCAACGCGCCGGACAGCGCCAACAACGGAGTTGCCGTGGACATGGTCGCCGCACTGTGCACCGCGCTGGGGTACTCGGGCGGCATGGTGCTCCGCGAAGAGAGCAGCAACTTCTGCCCCGAGCCTCATGCGGTGGATGCAGACGGCCAACAGTGGGACTCGGACTTCATCGACTCCGACGGCTTCGGCGCGGAGTATCGGTGCACGGGGTTCCTCTAGCCAGAGCCGAACAAGGGGCCACTACCGATCTCCCGCTGGCTCTACGTCTTGATGTGACATGTCAGCTTGCGTCGAACTCGCTGGCTGTGAAGTCCTCTGTCCGCGCACTTGCTCCATCGCACGAGATCGGATCGAGGAGCCGATCGACGGGGCCGTACCGACCCGGTGCGTATGCTCCTCGACGAGGAAGTCCGCCACCCGGCGCGCCGACGGCCCGAGTCGCTCGGGATGAACGAGGTACACGTTGACGGGCGTGGTGCGACACTCGGGCAAGATCCGCACCAGCTCGCCCGACGCGATCCGAGGGCGGGCATCATAGGCGGGCAAGCGAGCGATCCCCTCGCCTGCCAGCACGAAGACGAGGCGTGAAGCGGCGTTGTTGAGGCGAACGTGCCCCCGGACGGCAATGCGACGATCCCGACCGCCCACCCCCAGGGTCACGTAACGCAAGCTCCGTGGGTACAGCACCCAGCGGTGATCGGCCAGGTGCTCGGGCTGGGTGGGAACGCCGTAGTGCTCAAGGTAGGACGGAGCCGCGCACAGGAAGGTCTCGTCGGTCAGGAGCCGACGCGCGCGCAGGCTCGAGTCCGACAGCGGGCCAGCCCGCACCGCCAGATCGATGCCCCGCGCGACGATGTCGAGGTTGCTGTCGGTCAGCAAGACGTCGAGCTCGATGTTGCGATAACGCCGACGGAACTCGGCCAGCGCCGGCACGATGTGAACCTGGCCAAAGTGGTTCGAGCACGTGATCACCACGCGACCCCGTGGCTCTTGACGGATCAGGTCGATGTTCGCCAGGGCCGACGACGCTTCGGCGATCATGTTCTGGCATCGCTCGGCAAAGAGCTGGCCCGCCGGTGTCAAGCTGAGGCTACGGGTACTCCGCCGAGTCAGCGGCACCCCGAGCCGCTTCTCGAGCCGACGGATCTGATGGCTGACGGCCGCACGCGACACGCCGAGCTCCCGGGCGGCGTCGGCAAAGCTGCTCCCACGAGCAACATGGGCAAACACGGCCATCGACCGAAGATCGTCGAGCATCGGCCTATGCTCGCCAGGCACGCAGTGATTGTCAAATAACGTTTGACAATATGAAGAGCCGCCTGGCCCTTCCCGAACCCGGCTGTGGGCGACATGCTGCACGCGTTCTCATCGACCCCAGCACTCGCGACCTCCCACCGGGCCACCGGCTCGGGGGGGGTCGCGAGCGCTCCATCACCGACAAAGAGACCCGCAATGAGCGTCAAGCACGTACTGTTCATCCTGACCAACGCCGCACAGATCGGCCCGAACAAGCGCCCGACGGGGTTCTACTTCCCGGAGGTCGCGCATCCGTTTCACGAGTTCGACGCCGCGGGGTATGCGATCGAGTTCGCCAGCCTCACCGGCGGGAGCCCTCCCGAGGACGGCTACAACGCCAGCGATCCGCAAGCCAAGGCGTTCCGCGACAGCAAGGCCTATCAGCGCATGCGGCACAGCCGTCGGCTCTCCGAGATCGACGTGACCAGCTACGACGCGGTCTTCGTGCCCGGGGGACTCGGTCCCATGGTGGACATGGCGGAGAACCCGGCGCTCGAGGCGACCCTGGCCACGGCCTACGAGGCGGGGCTCATCGTGGGCGCGGTTTGCCACGGACCGGTCGCCTTGCTCAACGTGCGGCTGAACAACGGCGAGCACCTGCTGCACGGCAAGCGGGTCACCAGCTTCACCAATGCCGAAGAGGACGGCTATGCCGCCGCGGACGTGCCCTTTGCGCTGCAATCGGCCCTCGAGGCCCAGGGGGCCACGTTCGTCGAGGTCGATCCCTGGCAGCCCCACGCGATCACCGACGGGCGGCTGGTCACCGGACAAAACCCCGCGTCGGCCGGCCCGGTCGCCCGACAGATGCTCGCCGCGATGGCATGAACAACCCCTACCGCGTGGTGCCGGCGAAGAGCGCTCTTGAGTGTAACCCTTAGCCCATCGGCCCATCGGCCGATATCTACATCTCGTTGCTTATCTGACCTTTGCTTACTTATTCCTTTAACCGAACCAATCACTGCTCAATCGCCACCCAATTGATCGATCGGACGAAACGCACGTCCTCATGGAGCCATCAGCTGCTAGTCTCGTGGCCGATTACGCTCCTGACTCGCGGAGGGGATCATGGACATGAACAGATATGCATTGCTCTGGTTGAGTGTAGTGGCGGTGGCGTGCAGCGATCCGGCCCCCAGTACTGACGGCGGGGGGTCGGGAGCATCGGACAGCCAGACCCCGGCGACCACCGCCGGGCCCGGGCCCGGCAGCAACTCGACGACCAACCAGCCCGACGGCTCGGGCGGCGGCGGCGAGGGCCCGGGCACAACGAGCGGGAGCACCACCACGGACGATCCCAGCGCGGACGAGACCGCGGGATCGCCCGTCATCTTCGACTACGGGGGCATCCCCGACGCACCCGAGTATTGCCAGCAGGGCGAGGGCGAGGTCGAGTTCTCGTACATCTGGATCGCCAACAGTACGCAGGGGACGATCTCCAAGATCAACACCGAGACGCTGGTCGAGGAGGGCCGCTACCAGACGCGGCCCGATACCAACGGCAGCCCCTCGCGCACCTCGGTCAGCCTCACCGGCAACGTGGCCGTGGCCAACCGCAACGGCGGCCTGACCAAGTTCTACGCCCTCGAGGACAACTGCGTCGACAGCAACAACAACGGCACGATCAACACCTCGAGCGGCGCGGCCGACATCCTCCCCTGGGGCAACGAGGAGTGCATGGCCTGGCACACCCCCATGACCTACACCTCGCAGCGCCCGGTGGCCTGGACCCAGGGCGAGTGGGACCAGGCCGCCTGCGCCACGCTCAACGAGAAGGTGTGGACCTCGGGGGCCAACGGCGAGTCCATCGAGGTACTGCTGGTCGATGGTGACACCGGCATCATCGAGGAGACGGTGCCGATCCCCGGGGTCTCGGCGGGCTTCTTTGGCATCTACGGGGCGGCGGTCGACTCCGAGGGCAACTTCTGGGGCAGCCAGCTGAGCCTCGGCTCGGTGGTCCGGGTCGACCGCCAGACGATGGACGTACAGGTCTGGCCCATGGTCGCCAGCGGCTACGGCATGACGGTCGATCAAGAGGGCTACGTGTGGACCTGCTCGAACACGGCCGCTCGCTTCGACCCGGTGACCCAGACGTGGCAGACGGCCAACGTGGGCGGGAGCGGAGGCTGCATGTCCGACGGCGGCGACATCCTGTGGATGGCGTCCTCGCCGATGGTGGGCATCAACCGCCACACCCTGGCGGTGGAGTACAGCATCCCGCTGCCCAACTACGTGCACGGCGTGAGCGTCGACTACAACGGCTACGTATGGGGCGTCACCCAGTTCGGCACCGACGCCTATCGCGTCGATCCCATGGCCGGCACGTGGGACGTGGTCAGCGGGTTGGTCGGCCCCTATACGTACAGCGACATGACCGGCTTCGCCCTCAACAACGTGGGCGGCGGCGGAGCGCCCAGCGGCTGATCCCTACCCCTCCGGCCGAGGCTTCGAGGAGCGCGACGGCATGGTTGGACACGGCCGGCGGCCAGGCATAGGCTGGCCCCGGCCATGGCGCTACGCATGAAATCTCTGCGGATCGAGAGCTTCAAGGCCATCGGCGACGCGACCCTGCACTGGCACCCACGCATCAACATACTCACGGGGCCCAACAACTCGGGCAAGACGACGGTGCTCGAGGCCCTGGCGCTGTGGGCCGAGTGCTTCGGCCGGATCAGCCACCAGGCGGGCAAAGCCAGCCAAAAACGCGGGATCAACAGCGGTGACTGGTACCTCGACGCCGCTCGCGCCCACCACAGCGAGGTCGTCTCCGTGCGCAGCCCGGGCTTCGACGACCTCTTTCATCGCGGTGCGAAGGAGCTGTTCTTGTCGGCGACCCTCGAGGACGACGAGGGCTCCCTCAGCATCCCGATGAAGATCCGCAAGGCACGGGGCGACAACTACGACTTTTCGTGCGCGAGCAACGAGGGCGACCCCGACCCCCACCTCGACGAGCTCAATCCTCGCCTCAACCGCACCCTCGCCGGCGGCTGGCCGCGCCCGTTCCGGGTGTACTTCGCGTCTCCCGTGGCCGCCGTGCAGACTCGCGAGGAGTTCCTGACCCCCGGCAAGACCACCGACATGATCCGCCAGCGGCGCTCGGCCGAGGTCCTGCGCAACCGCCTGTTTCGGCTCTACCACGGCGACAGCAACACCTTCGCCCGGTTCAGGGACGACGTCAGCCGCGTGCTAACCGACGCGACCGGCGGCATCGACATCAAGGCCGAGGGCGACCCTAACGAGTGGGTCCGAGTCAGCGTGGTCGCCCGAACCTCGCGCAACGATCAATTCCGCGACATCTCGCTGCTCGGCAGCGGCTCGCTACAAGTCATCGAGATCCTGCTCAACCTCTACCTCGAACCCTCGAAGCTCGATCTGATCCTACTCGACGAGCCCGATTCGCACATCCACCGCGACATTCAGCGGCGCCTGCTCGGGCTCATCGAGGAGCGCGGCGAACACGTGCAGGTGTTCGCCACCACCCACAACGAGGCCCTGCTGCGCAACGCGGGCTGGGATCGCGTCTTCCACCTCGACCTCGCACCAGTCGGGAAACCGCGGGAATTTCGTCCGGTGGCGAGCGAGCACGTGCTCACGACCGGCCGCCAGCACGGACTCTTGGCCAGCCCGTTGCGTAGCGCGTTGAGCTCCGTCGGTGCCGAGACCGCCCTCGACTTCCTCAACGCCCTCGAGTCCGAACACTTCTTGCTGGTGGAGGGACCCTCGGACGCGATGTTGCTGGAGCGGATCTTCGATCTCGATCGTTTCGGTGGCCCACGCGAGCGCGCGATGTACTGGAGCCTCAACGGCGTGGAGGGCCTACGCACGCTGCCCGCCCTCAAGGTCGTGCTCGAGCAGATCCGCAACGAACGCAGCCTGTGGGCCAAGGCTCGGGTGATCCTCGATCGCGATCTGCTCAGCGCCACGCAGACACAGGCGATAGCCGACGCCTTCGGCCAAAGGGGCAACAAGCAGCCCTTCGGAATCCAGGTGCACTACTGGACCTGCCGAACCGTCGAGGCCACGCTGCTGTCGGGAGGCCCGAGCCCGGCCCTGGCTCGACTTATCGCCGATGCCGGCCAAGCCAGCGCGCTTCCCCAGCTCGATCCCCACCAAAGCGAGGCCGCCTGCACCGCAGCCTGGTCCGAGCTGGGCCAACGCATGTCCGCTTGGTGGAGCGGCCGCACGGCGTCCGAGCGGGTTCTGGGCGAGCTACAGTCGCGGCTCGCCATGCTCGGCGAGCTGTTTCCCAACAAGCCTCTATCCGGCTCGGACGGCAAGCAGTTGACCGAGATCACCACATTTCATCACGCAGCCCTCGCCGCCCACGAATACTGGCAATCCGCGAGCAAGGACGATGTGCGTGAGTTCGTCGCGGCGACCCTGCGCGGGATGGGCATCCAAGCCAACCGCGCCGAGGACTGGACCAAGGGCCCGAGCTGGTTTCAGGCCCTGGTGCAGCAGTTCCGCAGCATCCAGGACTTCCCCGCGCTGAAGGCCATGCGGGACTCGTTGCGCTCGTAGATCCCCCTCGGTGCTTCCAAGCCCCACCTGGGGCCTGGAGGCACCATCCGAGCCTCGGTCGCGGCAGGAAACTTCACGCTCCATCGATCTCCACACAGGTGGCAGTTTCCACGCAACCCGGTCTGCGGGACTACGAGACGTACGCGGAGACGTACGCGCTCACGCGCGGGTTGGATCAGCCAGGAGGCAAAGGGACCGCGTTCAGGCGAACAATCCGGAAATGGCGCGATCTCGCGCAGATCCGTTCATCTGATCTGATCGAACGAGGGCATGTTCGAGCCTGTGGAGCATAATCGTATATTTGACCGATGGACAGCCCTGCACGATGCCATCACAGTGAGTACGCATGGTGCTCGGGGGACGGGTCGAGACGGTGAGTATGGGGGTCGTGGGGCTCGCGATGGGGATCGCGCTGGCCTCGGCTTGCGACTCGGACACTCGCTTCATGTGCACTTCACATGAACAGTGCACAAAACAGAGCGGGGAGATAGGAGCTTGCGAGACCGATGGATATTGCAGCTTCTCGGATCCCAACTGTGACTCGGGACAGCGCTATGCCGCACACAGCGGACCGATGTCGGGCGAGTGTACCCTCATGGAGGGCAATGCCGACCCGGACGAGGCGAGCTACGAACCCCCGCCGGAGACCGGAGACAGCGACGCGCTCGACGGGTCGACGGGCGAAGACCCCGAGGGAGCGGACTCGGCCACCTCGGCCACCTCGACCACCTCGGAGCCGACGACCGGGATGGTCGACGACGAGACGGGCACGACGACCGGACCACTGTCGGACCCCGATCTCGTGCTCTGGCTGGATTTCGAGGTGCTCCACCCTGGCGGCACCGAAGATGCCTCGGACTTCATGTCGGATGGCTCGTGCGGCGATCCGACCTGCCCCGAGGCCACGACCGGAGTCACGGGACAAGGGGTGAGATTCGACGGCGACGACAACCTGTGGGTCCAGCACGATTCCCACCTCGAGACTCACGACGGTCTGACGGTCTCCGCGTGGGTTTGGCTCGAAGACCCGCTCACATCGCGCGGTGTGATTGCGGCCAAGCCCTTCGGCTCTGGTATCGCCAACTCATGGGAGCTGTTCTTCAATCTGAACTCTGGAGAACCGCGACTGGTGTGGGGCATGAACCTCGGCGGCGAACACCACAAGGTCAACGCCTACGGAGACTTTCCGGTTCAGCAGTGGTTCCACGTGGTCGGCACCTGGGATGGCTCTATCTCGAGTCTTTGGATCGACGGCATCCTCATCGACGCAACGCCGGTTCCGACGATCGACCTGGACACCCATCCCGTGATCATCGGCGCCGACGACGACCACGACGCAGACGGCTCCCTCAATGGGTTCTACGAAGACCGCCTCGACGAGCTGCGAGTGTATCGTCGGGCGCTCGATGAGGACGAGATCCTGGACTTGATGAACCAGGACGCTCCCTGAAGCCCGGTGCCGGCTCGAGTGGAGCGGCTCGGGGAGGTCGAACGCAACGGTTGCGCGCAGTCCGTACCCACACCCATCGTGGGCGCAGGAATCTCGCGCACCTCCATCGCGATCGACCACCCTCGCCGCTCCACTCGAACCGGCCCTCCTCGGCAAGAGCCCGCCGTCCGCGACCACGCGAGGCGGCGGTTGACCTTCGCGAAGTCAGTTCTGCTATGGTGCCGGGCGTGTGAGCGTCTGTGGGCGCTCCGCAGGAGCTGGCAATCATGGCGGACCGACGATTATTCATACTGGTTGGGATGGGTGCACTAACGCTGGCCTGCTCCGATCCGCCCGCCGGAGGCGATGGCGGCGGCGATGCAGGGGCATCGACGAGCGTGGGTACCCCCGATCCCAGCGTGGGCCCCACCAGCCCGACCGGGGCGGCGACCACCAACCTGCCCGGCGGCTCAGGGGGCAGCGGAGGCTCCACCGCGGCCGGCAGCAGCACCGCAGCGGCCGACGACGAGACCGCGGGCCCGCCCGTGACCTTCGACTACGGGGGCATTCCCGACGCACCCGAGTATTGCCAGCAGGGCGAGGGTGAGATCGAATTCTCCTACATCTGGGTCGCCAACAGCACGCAGAGCACGATCTCCAAGATCAACACTCAGTCGCTGGTCGAGGAGGGCCGCTACTACACACGGCCCGACACCAACGGCAGCCCCTCGCGCACCTCGGTCAGCCTCACCGGCAACGTGGCCGTGGCCAACCGCAACGGCGGCCTGACCAAGTTCTATGCCCTCGAGGACAACTGCATCGACAGCAACAACAGCGGCACCATCAACACCTCGAGCGGTGCGGCCAACATCCTGCCCTGGGGCAGCGAGGAGTGCATGGCCTGGCACACCCCCATGGCCTATAGCTCGCAGCGGCCGGTGGCCTGGACCCAAGGCGAGTGGGACCAGGCCGCCTGCGCCACGCTCAACGAGAAGGTGTGGACCTCGGGCGCCAACGGCAACAACATCGAGGTGCTGCTGGTCGACGGCGACACGGGCGTAATCGAGGAGACGATCCCCAGTCCCGGGGTCTCGGCCGGCTTCTACGGGATCTACGGGGCGGCGGTCGACTCCGAGGGCAACTTCTGGGGCAGCCAGCTGGGCGGCGGCACGCTGGTCAATGTGGATCTGCAGACCCTCGACATCCGCACCTGGCCCACGCCGGCGGGCGGCTACGGCATGACGGTCGACCACGAGGGCTACGTGTGGACCTGCTCGTTCTCGGCCGCGCGCTTCGATCCGGTGAGCGAGACCTGGCAGACGGCCAACGTGGGCGGGCAGGGCGGCTGCATGGCCGACGGCGGTGACATCCTGTGGATGGCCGCGTCGCCCATGATCGGCATCAACCGCCACACCCTGGCGGTGGAGTACAGCATCCCGCTGCCCAACTACGTGCACGGCGTGAGCGTCGATTTCGAGGGCTACGTGTGGGGCGTGTCGATGAACACCGAGGCCTACCGGGTCGATCCGATGGCGGGTACGTGGGACGTGGTGGGAGGCCTGGTCAACCCCTACACCTACAGCGACATGACCGGCTTCGCCCTCAACAACGTGGGCGGCGGCGGGGCGCCCAGCGGCTGATCGAGCCTCAGGACCGCTGCTCTGCATTTTGCCCCCATCACCGAGCCGAACGGCGATGGTATTGTCGTCGCATGCGCTGGCTTGCATGGGCGGGGGGCTTGGCCCTCGGGATCGGGATCGGCATAGCGTGCGGCGAAGAGCCGAGCGGCAACTGTGCGATCGGCGGCAATGGCTGCCCGTGCACCGCGGGAGGCTCGTGCGATCCCGGCCTGACCTGCATTGCGGGCACCTGCACGCTGGAGAACTGCCCGGTGGGCGCCGAGGGCTGCCTGTGCACCGGAGGCGGCTCGTGTGACCCCGGCCTGAGCTGCGTGGAGGGGCTGTGCAGCAGCGGCGACGCCACCGGGCCAGGCAACGGCTCCAGCAACCCCGGCAGCGGGGACGAGACCAGCGACACCAAGCTCGACGTGAACTCCGACGACATCCCCGGGGGCTCGTGCAAGACGGGGTGCTCGCAGATCGACATGCTCTTCGCGATCGACTCGTCGCTCTCGATGACCGAGGAGATCCAGGCGCTGTCGGCCAGCCAGGCCTTCTCGGCGATCGTTGAGGATCTCGAGGGCCTCAACTGTGGCGAGATCGAGTATCGGATCGGGCTGACCAACGACAACGACGGCGGGTTCATCGGCTTCGGAGCCAACGGCAACCCCTGGTTCGACTCGAACGAGATGAGCCCCGAGGAGATCGCCGCGGGCTTCACCGCCGCCGCGGCCACAGTGCTGGGCAACGGGGGGACCGCGATCGGCTGCGAGCACGTGCTCAGCTCGTCGCTGTCGGCGCTGGGCCTGGACACCACCGGGTTCTTGCGCCCCGATGCGCTGCTGGTGCTGGTGCTGATCACCGACGTGGACGACTACGGCTACTACGACCAGGCGGGCTCGGGGTTCTGCGAGGGGTTGCCGGTCAACCTGTGTGCCACGATGCCGCAGCCAGTAGACGCGCTCTACGACCAGCTGGTCACCCTCAAGGGTGGAGACGCGGAGGCACTGGCCGCGATCGTGGTGGCGGGAGATCCCGGTGTCACCGAGGGCATGAACCTGTGCGGGCAGCCCGCTTCGTGCTGCGGCAATGGGCTGGAGTGCGGCCAGGCGCACCACGCTCCTCGCCTGTGGGACTTCGCGCAGATGCAGGTCAACACCAACGGCTTCACCGGCCACATCTGCGACGGGGCGGCGCAGGTTCCGTTGCTGATTCAAGATGCGCTGAGCAACAACATCGACCTGGCCTGTCAGGCTTACGAGCCTGCGGGGTGAGGGGTGGCGCTCGAGGCAAGCTTCATCGGCGGCGCCTTCGAGCTCTAGAACGGTGTTTATTCAGCCAATTGCGCACTTCGCTGAGCTCGGCGTCGAATGGCTCACCGAGGCCGACGTAGATGTCGTGAGCGCGCTGGGCGAGCATGCGTGCCCGAGCTCGCGATGCTCGCTCGGACGCTAGCAACCTGGCCAATAAGAACGCCGTCGACGCCCGATCTTCGGTCGGAATGTCTTCCATTTGGTTGCGACTCCAGCATTGCTCGGCGAGCTCGAGGGCGGCCTCCGTTCGACCTTGTATGCGTAGGAGCTCGGCGAGATTGCACTGCGACGTCGCGACGAAAGCGTGGTCGACACCAAGGAGCTCTTTCCTCAGCGCGATTGCGCGTTGATATTGCTGCTCGGCTTCATTGTATTTACGACGCGCGACGAGTGTGACGCCGAGATTATTGCGGGACTCGGCGACAGCTATATGCTTGGAGCCCAACAGCTCCACGCGCATCGCCAACCCCTTTCGCTGCTCTATCTCGGCTAGCCTATACTTCCCTCGCTCTTGAAGCACGTTACCGAGGTTGTCATGTAGTGTTGCCACGAGCTCATGGTTGCCAAATGCACTCTCGGCGATCTCGAGTGCGCGCTGGATCTCCACTTGCGCTTTCTCGAGCTCATGCTGAGCAAACAGGGCACCGGAGAGCAGATTGAAGAGATATACATTGTCGGGATGATCAGCCCCAAGCACCTCCTCTGCGATGCTGATCGCTCTCCGAGCCAGATCTTCCAACTCTGCATAGCTCCCTCGAACATACAGAATGCTCCCGAGAACTGTGTAGGATGCCAACATATCTTGATGACGTGGCCCCAGCGCCTGCTCTCTAATCTCGATCGCTCGCTGAATCTCGACCTCCGCCTCCTCCAACCTCCCCATGACCCTGAAGACGGCGGCGAGGTTGCTCGAAGCATCAGCCTGCGCAAGGGGCCTTCCCAAGGCGAGCCCCTCGGCCAGCTCGCGGTGCTGAAGCCCTTCCATCAGACGCCCTAGGCGAAGACCAACGACGATCATCAACGTGCTGGCCGCACGCTGCATCTCGGCCCACTGGCGCGAGCTCGGAGCCAGGCTGAGAACCTGCTTCAGCGCCATTTCCGATTCTGCGTAGCGCCCGAGCTTTTCCAGCAACAGACCTCTCTCGAGCGCCTCCTCGGTGTGCAGCGGTACATACTCGACCTCTGCGAGGCGCTGCGCGGCCTCTTCCATCCTGACCTCGGCCCGAGCATATCGACCCGCTCCTCGCTCGGCCTTGGCCTCGGCCAGCAGCGCACGCAGATGCTCGATGATTTCGACCTCCTCGGGCCGCGGCGGCTCCACTTCGGCACGTAGCGCCTCGAGTTCCGAACACCGCGAGAGCGACCGCAACCCACCCAGGAGGCCATAGGCATTGCGGACCACCTCTTCATCCGCATTCGCCAGCACCCGGGTAGCGGCCGCCAGCTCGACCTTCGCCCGATGAAGACAGCCCATCCGAAGGTCCATCACCTCCGTCGATTGCTCCTTTCGCACACTCGTCGCCTCACAGGCTTCTTGGTACTCGGCAGCCCAGGCGTCCGCGTACTCGTCTAGCCGGGGTTCCACCCGCTCCCATACACCCGCCACGTAGGGGCGACCCACGGCCTGGAAGGACTGCTCGATCTCACGCTTGCGAGCTTCCCCCCAAGCGTCCTCGAGCTGCGCCCGGGAACCATCACAAAGGAGCCCGGCCGCATTCCACATCAGCCCCACCCCAACGCTGGTCATGCCTCCGACCAACCCCAACGCCAGCCAACGCCGGGTCTTGGGGGCGACCAAACGCCGCAGCTCGTCCAAGAGCGCCTGCATGGACGGCCAACGTCGATGAGGCTCCACAGCCAGCCCACGCTGCAAGACCCGGCGTAGCCGCCGGGGCACCCGAGTGCCCTGGGGTGGCGGCCGTAGCTCTCCCCAAGCGTATGCGTAGGACACGTCGTCAAATGTCTCACCAGGATACGGACGCTCGCCATAGAGCGCCTCGTAAAGCGCAACGCAAAAACTAAACTGATCGGCCCGGGCATCGACTGGCCGACCATCGAGCTGCTCGGGGGATATATAGACCAGCGTGCCCAGGATCGTCCCCGGACTCGTGAGCGGCTCTTGCAACCCAGACCGTTCGAGCGCGGGATCAGCACGGTCGCGCTCTTGCCCAGGCCCACACTCCAACGGCGATCCCTCGGCAACCTCGCAGAGCTCACCCGCACGCTCCGCCCTGATGGTCACGTGCGGGTCTCCGACGACCCCCCGCACCAGGCCAAAGTCCAAGACCTTTACGCAGCGTTCGTCATCGACGATGCAGTTGTCGGGCTTGAAGTCACGATGGACCAAGCCCGCGGCATGCGCCGCCGCGAGGCCCTGGCCGGCCTGGACATAGGTGGTCACGAGCTCTCGCCAGCTGCGCTCGATGCTCGTCTGCCAATGACGCAGCGAAACCCCGCGGACGAGCTCCATCGCCAAGAACAAGCTGTCGGCGTGTTCGCCGATCTCGTAAAGCTGCACCACGTTGGGGTGCGACAACCGAGCCAGCGCCTGGGCCTCGCGCAACAGCCGAGAACGCTCGAAGTCATCGACGAACATATCGGGGTGTAGGAGCTTGAGCGCAACCTCTCGACCCAAGGTGGGGTCGCGCGCCCGGTAGACCACTCCCATCCCCCCGGCACCGATCGACCCAGTGACCTCGAAGTGGCCGATCCGCACCGGAGTCGAATCGATACCAAATAAGCGCTCCGCTACCCGATTTCTGATGACTTCGACCTGAACGCCCCCAGACCCAGGTCGCGCAACAGCCGCTGACTCGATTCTACTATTACTATCGACCATCTGTCCTCTTCTGAAACCGCCAGGATTGCCTACGGGAGTCAACGCCTTGCAAGTTACGCCATATCAGGGAATCACTTGCCAGCAATTCCCTGACATGCCACGAATCTCCCGACGTGATGTTGCAGCCACGTATTCCAACAACCTGAGTCCGCGCATATGTTACCTCTTAATAGTGCGCTCCGATCAGGAACTCGTCAGGGCATGGCAAGGCGGCGACCGCAAAGCCGGCAATGAGCTGCTGCGACGACACTTTGGTGCCATTCACCGTTTCTTCGCCAACAAGGTGGATCACGAGATCGAAGAGCTGGCCCAGGACACCTTCGTACGGTGCGTCGAGGCCTACGCGCGCTACGAGGGCCGCTCGAGCTTTCGCACCTTCCTGTTCGGGGTGGCGAACAACGTGCTACGTGAGTGGTTCCGCAAGAAGAACCGCTACCAGCCTATCGATTTCGAGACCCAGTCGGTGGTGGACATGGGCGCCGGTCCATCGTCCATTTTAGTGGGTCGCCGCGAGCAACGAGCACTGCTCGAGGCGCTGCGTCGGATCCCCGTGGAGTCTCAAGTCGTGCTCGAGCTCTACTACTGGGAACGAATGTCCGGGCTGCAGCTCGGCGAGATCCTGGAGATCCCCGAGCCCACCGCGTACTCTCGCGTTCGACGCGCGAAACAGCTGCTCAAGAAGTCTCTCGCCCGCCTCCAAGCATCGCCTATTGTGCTGCAGAGTACCGTGACCGATCTCGATGGATGGGCCGCCCAAGTGCGGGCCACGCTCAGTGCCAATGACGGAACGCCCGCGCCATCTTGACCTCATCCTTGGGGCTCGTGCCTCTTGTCTACGGCGTGACCGGGCCTGAGCCATACTGACAGTTTTCTGCTCCGACCGGTCCGACCGAGCCCGACCGTGCGCCATATCCGCCCTCCAACTCGGGGCGTGCATGCCCTCGAGCTCTCGTTTGAAATTAGCTCCATCGTCGAAGGCCATTTGTCGAGCATTTCTCGGGCGTTCTCTTTTTTAGAGCATTTTTGGTAATGGGCCGGCGCCGCGCGGCCACTACCCCGGTGCGACCCGACGGGACCTCGTTGACGAGCAGAGCGCTCCAACCAGGCCCACCACGGGCGCCCCAACACCCAACCGATTGCAATGTGCAAGGAGCACTTGCTCCTCATGAATCGAGGTACCGGGCCCTGCCCGAGTGCTGCCTTGCACATCATGCAATCCACACCAAGGAAAGAGAGAAAAATGCCCAAGAAGAAGTTCATCTCGCCCATTTGCAACGCGCTTGCGCTGACCGCCCTCCTGGCCACGCCGGGAATTGCCCACGCCGACCAATGCAGCGATATCGACACAAGCGACAAAGAGCTAGAGAAAAAGCTGATGAGGCTCACTCTCGATCATCCCGTGATCATGTCGAGTGTCGTGGGATGCGTCGAAGCGGCAAAGTCAAAGAACGGGCAAGACCGAGACATCACCCTGGGATTGTGCATGGCCACGATCTGCATCTTTGCGGGACAAGACTCATGCGGTGAAGTGGCCATGAGGATCCTGAGCCTCGTCTTCGAGAAAGCGGCCATCGAGGCTCGCCGCGAGACACTGCACTGTCCCAAGAAGACCAGCACGCTCGATCTTGGCGTGTTCGACGAGGGGCGAGCCCCGAAGGTCACCATCCGAGTCCCGGCCACCACATAGGCAATCGTCACTAACCTCCAACCTCCAACCTCTATGCCCCTTTTGCTGGGGAGCCTTCAGGCTCGGGCCATCCAACACCCGAGCGCTTCACTCAGCGTAGCACGTGACGATGGCATCTGCGTATGACCAGCGCTGATGTTCAGACACCTATTGGACTTGGACTCTCACTACCAGCGTTACCGCCCGAAGCCGCCCAGACCCGCGGGCGGCTCCGGGTCTGTTTTCAGAGCGGGTCAAAGGACCAACAGCACAATGACCACAAGTAATAGTATCACTACCTCCCATCTTCGCTCGGCTTGCTCTGGGGAGATCGCAGTGGCCGCGAGCACGTCCGACCCAACCGTGAGGATCGGGTCGAGCAAGACCCTACGTCGGAGCGCCATGAAATCGTGCGGGCTCCTCGGGCTCACGTTGCTGATCGGCTGCTTTGATGGAGAAGCCGACGCCGACACTGCCCCCTCGAATGGCTCAGGGACTAGCGGTAGCGACATGACCGATGGCCCGGCAGCCGACGGCATGGCCGACGATGGGCTGGACGACGGAACAACGAGCTCGGATCTTCCTCCCGATCAAGGCGCGGGCAGCGAAGGGATGAGCGGGGACAATGAACCCGGCGACCCCGGCGAGTCTTCCACCGACACTGGCGATGACCCTGGCGAATCTTCCACCGACGCTGGCGATGACCCCGGCGAGTCTTCCACCGACACCGGCGATGAATCCGGCGACTCCGACACCAGCCCGGTGTGCGGCGATGGAGTCGTAGACCCCGGCGAGGAGTGCGACGACGGGGACATGCTCGACGACAACACATGCACCAACGCCTGCGAATGCAATCCCAGCGACATCAACGCGCCTTGCTACGATCCGGCCACGGCCATCCCGTGTCAGCTCGGCAACCAGCCAGACCACATCGTGCCGGCCTTCGTCCCCGACATCAATGCCCCAGCGATCTGTGCCGATCTCTGCGATGCAGTACCGAACGACTTCGGAGATGGTAATGAAGAACTCATCGGCACCAACTTCTGCGACTTCATCAGGGGCGGACCAGGCGATGATACTCTGTGGGGGCTCGGCGGCGCTGACCTGCTCACCGGGAACACGGGGAACGACACCCTCCACGGTGGCCCCGGTAACGATGTCATCCGCGGTGGACAACATGAGGACACCGCCTATGGCGACGATGGCAACGATTGCTTGCTCGGCAATATGCACGATGACGAGCTCAATGGCGGGGACGGCAACGATGTGCTCGACGGCGAAGACGGCGACGAAATCGCCATCCGTGGCCAAACCGGCAACGACTGGGTCCTCGGTGGCCCCGGTAACGACGAGCTGCTCAACGGAAACGAGGGAAACGACTACGTCTTCGGAGGCTCCGGAGACGACTCGAACGTCCGCGGTGGAGCAAACGATGATCAGGTCAGCGGAGGCTCCGGTATAGACCACGTCTATGGCGATGAAGGGAACGATTTCGTGCTCGGCGACGCAGGGAACGACTTCGTCTATGGCGGCGCCAACAACGACATCCTCAGCGGAGGCGCCGGAGATGATTCCCTGTACGGAGAGTCAGGGATCGATCTACTCTTGGCGGGCCCCGGCGACGACGTGCTGCTCGGCGGAGACCACAACGATGTCTACGTCTATGATGACTTCATGGGCGACGGGATGGACGAGATCAACGGCGAGACGTCAGGCTCGGACACCCTCTACTTCCGGGGGATCTCCCTGCCCGACCTCGACTTCAGCGTCAGCGGAGATGATCTGCTCATCACTACCCCCTCAGGCGGCAGCGTGCGCATCGTTGGTCACTACCTGGGCAACAATCAGATCGAGTGCGTCCACACTGAGTTCTGATCACTAGATCCCAGTGGTCTGCCCAGTGTCATCGAGCCAGTTTCATCGAGCCAGTTTCATCGAGCCAGTGTCATCGAGATAGACCAGCGGGTGGCTCCGATCGACCCGAGGCGGCGAACCCACTCGCTGACCTCGGGCTCCTTGCCGTGCTCGAACACCTCGAGCCATTGGCGCAGGGTCCCGCTCCTCGGCTTCGACCAGGCAAGCCGGGTCCCGGCCAACGAACCGGCCCACAAGCCGCCGACCGAGCACCCATGATCGGTCCTCGTAAGCTCGTGAGCTCGTGAGCGCCAGACGCTCATTGACTCCCATAAGGCGGTCGCAAGAAGCGGGAAATTCGCAGAACATGGAGCCAATCAGCCGTCACCGTCGATGTATCGCGTTCTTGCGCCCGATCCATCGAGTCCGATCTCCTATGTGTGGAAAAGTGCGCTATTGCGATCTTCCCGTGAAGCCCACACCGTACGCGACCCGCGCTTCGTATCCCGCCCTCGCTTGTGGTTCAATGTCCACGGCACTTTTTGTAGGGGAGGGCCCAGATGATGCGCACCGCGAAATTGACTTGCTGCTTGGCGATCGGCATGGCCTCGGCCTGCTCGGACCCCGTACCGGTGACGTCCGACGGAGGCGACGGCGCCGATGGGCCACCGCCCACAACGACCAATGAATCCAACGGTGGTCCAGGGTCGACCTCCGACTCCCCCACCGGCAACGGCGAGGGCGATAGCAACCCCACCACGGCGGCCACCACCGATCCCGCGACCACGAGCGATACCGAACAGGAGGACGAATCGGGCGTCCCTCCGATCAAGTTCGACACCGGCCTGCTCCCCGACGGCGGGGGCGAAGGCTTTTGCATGCCAGGCAAGGGCGGCGACGACGGCGAGCCCGAGTTCTCGTACCTGTGGGCCTGCAACAGCACACAGGGCACGATCTCGAAGATCGACACCCAAACGGTCACCGAGGTGGGGCGCTACTACACACGGCCCGACACCTCGGGTAGCCCGTCGCGAACCTCGGTGAGCCTCTCCGGTCACGTCGCCGTCGCCAACCGTTCGGGCGGGATCACCAAGATCTGGGCCACGGAGGACAAATGTGTCGACGCCAACAACAACGGCACGATCGACACGTCCACCGACGCCAACCCGCTCGCGTGGGATCAGGAGGAGTGTCGCGCCTGGCACATCCCCTTCGACTACGACAGCCAGCGGCCGGTCGCTTGGGCGCCGGGCGAGTGGAACTCGCTCTCCTGCGAGTGGGAGAACGAGCTTTTGTGGACCGCGGGGCGCTGGGGCCAAACCCAGACCGAGGTGGTGTTGATCGACGGCGAGGCGGGCATCGTGCTCGACACAGTGGCCATTCCCGGCCTCAAGGCGGACCAGTATGGCCTCTACGGCGGAGCGGTGGACTCCGAGGGCAACTTCTGGACCACGGGCTGGGCTACCGGCAACCACCTGGTGCGGGTCGATATCGACACCATGGTCGCGACGGTCTGGGACGGCCCCTCGTCCACTGGGCTCACGTCGCACTGGTACGGCATGACCGTCGACGTCAACGGCTATGTGTGGAACTGCGCCAGCCGGGTGGGCCGCTTCGATCCCGTGACCGAGACGTGGACAGTAAGCGAGGAGCTGGGCAATTGGTCCGCCGGGTGTATGGCCGACGCCGAACCCGATGGCCTGCTGTGGCTGGGCAACTCGGGCTTCGGGATCACCGGGATCGATCGCGAGACCTTCGCGGTCGTTCACTCGTGGAACACCCCCAGCTCGTACGGCGTGAGCATCGACTTCTTCGGGTATATCTGGGCGGTCGACAACAACGGGGCGCACCGCGTCGACCCCGAGACCGGCGCGATCACCTCGTACAACGGGCTGACGGGCGCGTACACCTACTCGGACATGACCGGGTTCGCCCTCAACACCGTCGGCGGCGGCGGAGCGGCCGGCTGAGCTAGGGAGCTGAGCGAGGTATCCATGCCGAGGCCGGCTCGGAATGCGCGACCACTGTCGCGCCCGGCCTCGGTCTTGCCCACTCGGCTCGGCGACCGTCCGGCGCGACTCGACGACCGCCCAGCGGGACTCGACGACCACCCGCTCGAAGGGCGGCGACGGTTCGATGGATCATCGCGTAGCCTGCGGATCGATGCCGCCCGCGCCACTAGTCACACCTTCGGCCCTGCGCCCCATCGTGCTGCACGTCGTGCTCGCCGCAGGCCTGGTCATGGGCCTACCGGTCCTCGGCTGGGTGATCGGCCCCGGCACCCCCGCCTGGCTGGCCGCATCGGTGGCCACGGCGTTCATGGTGCGCGCAACAGCGGCCCTGGCCACCCGCTCGACGGTCGATCCCAGCCGAGGCTGCGCGCCTACGCTGGGCTGGTCGCTCGTGATGGGGATCGCCAACACCGCGGTGGCCTTCTTGGCCGCCAGTTTCGTCAGCCTGCCGCCCATGGTGATGGCGGCGATTCCCGCCGCCGGGATGGCCATGATCATTGGCGCCCCGCTGGGACTGACCCTCGGAATGTCGTTCGGCGTTTTGCTCTGCATCCCCGTGGACGCGCTGATGCGTGTCCGTCAGCGCCCTTCCGACGACGCCATCGACTCGACTCTGCTCGGCGCGGGACTGTGGCTGGCCGCGATCGCCCTGGTATGTAGCCTCATCGGATCCGCCGACGTCCGACCGATCGAACGACTGTGGGGCTTCCAGGGCTCGCTCTCGTTTCCCCTGCAACTCACGGTCACGTCGCTCAGCATCGCCCTGGGCTCGCTGCTCGCGCTCGCCGCCACCTGGCGCATGGCCGCTCGACGGCGCTGGGTGGCCGCCGTAGCCCGGGGCGAGATCGCGGGTTGGCAGATCACCGCCTATCGCGGCGCGCGCGACGAGTCGGCCGACCTGCCCGACCTGCCCGACCTGCCCGACCTGCCCGACCTGCCCGACCTGGGCGCCTCATCCACCCAATGCGACCACCTGCTTTACCGCTGTGAAGACCCCGGCCTGGGCGCCTATCGCCACGCCGAGACCCGCTGGCCTGTCGCCTGGGTCCCGCGAGCATGGGTCTCCGAGCCGATCACTGCTGTACGCGAGTGAGCTCGATCCCGTCGACGGTCATCATCCAGATCCCGTCGACCTCGTGAGGCGGCTGCTGCACGTCGAACTTGGTCTTGACCACCATCACCGCGATCACGAAATCCTCGCCCTTCCACCCGACCGGACCGCTGACCTCGATCGTCCCCTTGCCCTCTTGTTTGGTGTACTCGGCCCGCCCCTCGGGGTAGATCACCAGGTCGACCCCACCACCACGCCAGTGACCCGCATACTCCGCTTTGTCGGGCGGCAAGGGCTGGGGCTGGCAAGCGGACAACAGCACGGTCGCAAACAGCAGCGTGGCCGACGCAAGGCGCCTCATGCCGCGTAGCCTAGCACCGGATGCTCGCTCCGCGACATCACGACTAGATGATATTCAGATCGGGTCCAGAATCTTTGACCGCCCCCCAAACGGCAACCACGAGAACCCGCTCCTCCTGTTCACATAATAGACGTGGTTCCTCGTAGAACGCAGGAGTATGCGGCGCACATCGGCCTCGGCGTGCGGACATCTCTTTCCCGCGCCAGGCACGGTCGCGATCATCTACAACGCAAACTCCAGCTCGTCCTCGAACTTATCGGGTGCTTTCTCTCTATGAACCCGCCACCATGCATCGAGCTCGAGGATCTGCTGCTCCGCCTTATGAGTAATGACGACGGGCTTACTCATTCGCCACGTCGAGCGCGAAGGCGCTCCAATACTCTGGCAGCCGAGCGAAATTGGCCACTCGCGGCTTGTCGAAGACTCGTCGAGATCGCTGCGTCGAGTGCCCGACGCTGATTCTCTCCGAGTATGTCTCCATCGTCCTCGAGCTCGAGGTGGAGGACCGTACCCTCGGGAAGCCGTGCCTCCTCATTGACGATCAGGCGGCCGTTTTGGACCGTGGCCTTGACGCCCATGGAATCAGCGTACTTCGATAGCGAGACAGCAGCAACCCCTCCGCTCGGGCGGCTCGCGCCGCTCGCGGGCGGGTGTCAGCCTTCCGTCGTCGACCCGTTGAAGCCGAGCCCATGCGCACAAAGACCTCCGAGCCCGCCGCCCCTCCCGCAGCGCGCACCTGGATCCGCCTGTACCCTCGGGGACCCGACGGACCGAGGATCGACCGGCTCGAGACGCACGCGTTCATGGTGGGCCGCTTTCGCTGCCCACCCACCGCGCCGCAGTGGGGCCACGCCAACATGGTCGGATCCTACCCGCTGGTCGTGATCCCTCACCACGCCGTGGAGATCCTCCGCGCGAAGATCGAGCCCGTGCTCGCGAGCCCCGCCCGGTGCGTGTTCTACAACGCACACCAAGAATATGAGCGGCGACTGGTCGACCCACGCGGAGACGATTGCACCTACTTCGCCCTCCAGCCCGAGCTATTGGCCGATGTGGTGGCGACCGAACTCGACACGTCATCGGTCGACCCAAGCGCTCCCTTCGAGGTCGAAGGAGGCACGCTGGGCACGGATTGCTACGCACAGTACCAGTCGATCCTGCGCACGCTCGCCAGCGACCCCTGCGATCCAGCGGCGATGCTCGAGCCGATCCTCGGGCTGATGGGCGCGATCGTCCGTACCAGCCGCTCGAGATCCAAGCCGAAGGCGGCGAGCTCGCGACGAGGGACCACGGCGCGACACCGCACCCTGGTCCACGAAACCGAGCGATTGCTCGGCGAACGCTTCGACGAGCCGCTAGGGCTCGCGCAGATCGCCGCGACGGTCGGCGCGTCGCCCTACCACCTGGCTCGGATCTTTCGCGCAACCACCGGCCACACGATCCACGAGCACCGAACTCAGATCCGCATCAACGTGGCGATCCAACGGCTCGCCGACCCCCATATACCGCTGACCGACCTCGCCCTGGATCTAGGCTACTCGAGCCATAGCCACTTCAGCGACCAGTTTCGGCGCAGTGTAGGGATTCCCCCTTCGATGCTTCGCGCGGCGCTCGACTCGCGCAGCCTACGCCGCTCTCCGAGCACGATCCTGAAAGCGGTCCACCCCGCCCGGTGCGTAGCGTCCAGAGCGTGAATCGCTCCATCCTTCGATCTTCGCTTCCCCTGATCCTACTGGCCGGGCTCAGCTGGCCCCTCCCAACTCGGGCGGCCCCCGGTGACTTCGTCGAGGACGACGCCGCGGCGATCTGGCACGTGCACGGACAAGACGGATCCGGCTTTGGCTGGGCGGTCGCGGAGATCGCCGACCTGAACGGCGACGGAGCCAAGGACGCGCTGACGGGCGCTCCTTGGCACGTCGAGCGCGGCACTACCACGGGCTTGCTGGTCGCCCTCTCGGGACGAACCGGAGAGGAGCTGTGGCGCTGGGAGGGCGATCCAGGCTCGCTGCTGAGCTACGCGATGGCCGACGCGGGCGACGTCGACGGCGACGGCGTGCACGATATCGTCGCCGGAGCCCCCGGAGCCGGAGCCGGCCCTAACCCCGCCGGTCAAGTCTATGTCTACTCGGGCGCCAACGGCTCCACGCTGCTCACCGTAGAGGGAGAGGCCCCCGGCGACAACTTCGGCACGGCGGTGGCGAGCGCCGGCGACATCGATGGCGACGGCCTCGCCGACATCTTGGTGGGCGCCGAAGCGGCCGACATCGACCCGATGGCCGACGACAACGCGGGCCGAGCCTACGTGGTCGCCGGCACCAATGGCGACTTCATACACACGATCGTGGGCACCGAGCCCGGCGGCAACCTCGGGAGCGGGACCGCCTTCGTGGGAGATCTGGACGGTGACGGGATCCCCGATCCCTTCATCGGCGCCCGCAGTACCGGTGAAGGAGGCGCGGCGTTCGTCCACCGCGGAAGCGACGCAAGCGAACTGCTGACGGTCGCCGGAGGACCGGGCAGCGGAGCCTTCGCCTGGTTCTTCGTGGCCACGGTAGGAGACGTCGACGGCGACACCACGCCCGACCTCTACGTAGGAGACTTCTCCGCCTCGGCCCCCGACATGGGCTCGGGCCGGCTCCACGTGTTCTCGGGGCAAGATGGCAGCCCGCTGTTCGACGCCTCGGGCACCGGAGCCAACCAGGGCCTGGGCCCCGGACGCGGGGCGGGTGATGTCGACGCCGATGGAGTCCCCGATGTGGTCGGCGGCTCGTACCTCAGCAGCGACGGCGCGAATCAGGCGGGCAAGCTGACCTGGTACTCCGGGGTGGACGGCACGATCCTACGAGATGTCACCAGCCTCGAGGCGGGAGAACAGCTGGGCTTCGATGTGGTGGGCCTCGGCGATGTCGACCGCGACGGGCTCCCGGATACACTGGCCTCGGGGGCCTCGGGCGACAACGTGTATGTCATCGCGGGGATCTCCTTCGAAGACGATGGGGGCTCCGAGGACACCGGGACCGGGACGTCCGACACCTCCGGGGCGTCCGGCACCTCCGACGGAACATCCTTCACGGGAGGTTCCACGACCGACAGCTCCAGCAGCGAAGGTGGACTGGTCGGCACGACCTCGTCCACGAGCGCCCAATACGACAGCAGCACCTCGACCACGGTCACCTTAGACGACGACCAGCCGAGCGGATGCAGCTGCCGCTCGACGAGCTCGCCGCATACCCCGTGGTCTCTGCTGCTGCTCATCATCGCGGCATCCCGACGGCGTAATCCAGAACGCGAGGCCACACGGCTCGCGCCTTGTGCTGTCCGCCCCGTCGGGTGATCGTTGCTCCACATGGCCGATGCGACTCCCCGTGTTCTCTTGATCGAAGACGACCGAGAGCTCTGTGAGTCGGTCGCAACCTACCTACGAGCGCACCAACTCACCGTCACCACCCACTCACGCGGCGACACCGCAGCGCCGATCATACTCGAGCGCCAACCCGACGTCTTGCTCCTCGACGTCATGCTCCCGGGCGAGGATGGGTTCAACATCTGCAGCAAGATCCGCGGACAGTTCACCGGCGCGATCTTGCTGCTGACAGCACGTGGTGAGGAGGCCGACGAGGTGATCGGCCTGGAGTTGGGGGCAGACGATTACGTCATCAAGCCGGTTCGCCCTCGGGTTCTACTGGCCCGGATCAACCGCCTGCTGGGCCGGCATCGCCGCGGCCCTCCAGCGCCCGTCGTGTGCGGACCGATCGCGCTCGATCCAGCGCGTCGTCGGGTGACCGTGCATGAGCACGATGTCGAGTTCACATCGGCGGAATTCGATGTATTGCTGTTCCTCGCCCTGCGAGCGGGCCAGGTCGTGTCGCGGGAGATGATCCACCGGGAGCTCTTGGGCGGCCGTTACAATGGCGTAGACCGCAGCGTCGATCTACGGGTCCATCGAATTCGAAGGAAGCTGGCCGCCACGGGCGAGACGATGGACATCATCAAGGCGATTCGTGGGGTCGGATATATGGTCGTGCTCCCGTGACATCGATTCAGGCAAGATTCGCGCTGGCGTTCATCGTCGCCGGATTCCTCGTCAGCATCGGCTTCGATTGGATCATGGATTGGCGGTTTCAGACCGCCTACGACGCCGAGACCGAGCACAAGCTCCAGACTGTGCTCGGGGGTCCCATGCGCGGCGTCGCCGAGGCGATGCGCGAGAGATCTCCGCGCGAGCAAGACCAGCTCGTGGAGGAACTCCGCCCCGCGTTCTCGGAGCCGATCTCGTTGATGTCCCTCGACGAATTGAGCGAGGAGTCCTTCGTCGACCACCCGATCGACCCCCACCAGCTCACGACTTTCTTCGACGGCGACTTCTTCTTCGTGACCCAGCCCGTAGGCCGCGACCGATTCGTCGTCGTCGGGCCGACCATCACACCGTCGGTCGTCCCGTACGACGCGGTGTCGCTCGGGATCTTCTCGGCCTGGGTGCTGGGCATCACGTCACTCGCAACCTGGTACGCGGTCGCTCCCGTGATCGCGCGGGTACGCCGGGTCCGAGACGCGGCGCGGCGCCTGGCCAGCGGCGACCTCGACGCGCGGGTACACCAGGGCCAGGGGCGCACACTGGCCGAGCTCGAGCACGACTTCAACTCGATGGCCACACGCATGAACCAGCTGGTCAGTGGCCAAGAAGAGCTGCTGCGGGCCGTCTGCCACGAGGTGCGCACGCCGATCGCCCGGATCCGCTTCAGCGTCGAGAATCTCCTTGAGTCCACCGAGCAACACACCCGCGCACGATCGAACGACATCATCGACCGGAGCCTGACCGAGCTCGAGGAAATGGCGTCACAGCTGACGCACGCGCTTCGAGCCCGCACGGCCCCTCAGCCATCGAACCTGCAGACGGTGGACGTCGGGGCGATCGCCGCGGACCAGGTGTCGCAGCTCGAGCCCACGTGCGATGTCACCATCGACGCCCAGCCGGGCCTCGGACTCGTGTCCGAGACGAGCGATTTCTCCCGGACATTCTCGAACCTGGCCCGCAACGCCTTTCGCCACGCCCGCAGCCGGGTCGCGATCTCGATTCGGTGTGAAGAGGGATCGGTCGTGCTGCGAGTCGAGGACGACGGCTCCGGGATCCGGCTCGAAGATCGCGAGGTCATCTTCGAACCCTTTCGGCGCCTCGATGAGAGTCGCAGCACCGACACGGGGGGGATCGGCCTGGGGCTTACCGTCGTTCGCTCCGCGGTCTCGAGGCAAGAAGGCACGGTGTCCGTCGACGACAGCAGCCTCGGCGGGGCACGGTTCGTCGTGCGCTGGCCCGAGAGCATGACCGGCCGGGTTCCGGTCTAGCGACCACGCACCGGGATGCCACGCTCAGGGGGCATTGGCGGAAACAATTCGAAACACAACCAGCATCGAAAGCAACATCGCGGCTCGCACAATCACTTCGTGAATACGAACTACCAGACCCAGTCAACTTGCTGCTACCAGCCACGACCGTCGAAGATCGCGCGCTTTGTCACCAAAACTTGCCGACCACGAACCCTCCATGCCCCCATCGCCTCCCTGCTCGCGTTCGCCGTGTCCGCGTGTGGCGCCGAGATCGAACCGCCCGATTCAGAAGGCGCGCTCCCGCGCGAGACTCGCTTCGACTCTGCCGTCGATAGTCTACTCGAAGAGCTCGACGGCAACCTCGCCCCCGGCGTCTCGATCGCCGTCATGGAGCACGGCGAGATCGTGTGGGCTGAGGGTTTCGGCTCCGCGAGCCCGCTCGACGACGTGCCCGTGGAGATCGACACGACCTTCATGATCGGCAGCACCACCAAGCAGCTCACGGCCATGGCCGTGCTGACCCAGGTGGACGACGGACTCTACTCCCTCGATGACACGATCGCCGAGCTGCTGCCCGAATTCATCGTGGCATCTACGTCCGAATGGACCGAGCAGACGACGATGCGGCACCTACTGTCCCACCAGTCCGGCTTACAAGACGCATACGTGATCACGGGGACGGGCGACGACGCAGGGCTCGCCTCACACTACTACGGCCCCTACCGCGAGACGGCAATGGTCATGACGCCCCCCGGGACGCTCTATAACTACTCCAACCCCGGGGTCGACCTCGCGGGCCTCATCGTCGAGGAGCACGATCCGCAGGGTCGCCGCTATCCCGACATCGTGAACGAGGAGATCTTCGCGCCGCTCGGCATGACGCGAAGCTTCGCGCGAGTGGCCGAAGCGGCGGCGGCCGGGAACTACGCCGACTCGATAGGGTTCGATGCCGACCAGGTCGTACTCGGCGAGTTCCCCGACTTTCAGCTCGGCGAACCCGTCCCCTTGACCATCGAGGAGCTGCAAGACGCTGCCGCCCAGCGCCCCGCGGGCACCGCCACGTTCTCCACTCCGTCGGACATGTGCCGCTGGGGAGACTTCCTCATTCACGGCAACGAGGAGGTGGTCAGCGACCACGTGCGAGCCATGCTCACCACCCCCGAGGTCGACACCCAGCTGAGCGACCCGATGTCGTATGGCCTCGGGATCGTCGTGTGGGACCAGTTTCCGCTGAGCGGGGATCCGTTCACATCGACCGAGTACCATCCGATCACCGTCTGGGAGCACGGCGGTAATACGCTGTCGTTCACCTCCTCGCTGATCATCGTTCCCGATCACGACGTGGTCGTCTCGATCCTGTCGAATGGAACCGGCAGCACGCACGCAGCCACCCAGTCGGCCGTGCTCGAGGTCGTGCTCGACGAGCTTCCGCCGCCATCGACGTACACGCCGGACCTCGACCCTAGCCGGTTCTCCGAGCTGGCGGGGACCTACGACGCCGCGGAGATCGGGGAGATCGCAATCACCGAGGGCGGGGCCAACGGCTTGCAGATCTCGATCCCATCCTTTGCCGAGCGCGGCTTCGAAGTGCAACCCGATCTCATCCCGGTGTCGACATATGTGTGGTTATCCGCCGATCTAGGCCTCGATTTCACGTTCATCCGCGATGAGCAGGGTGAGCTGACGCCTTGGCTCCGCACGAGGTACTTCGTAGGAAAGCGCGAGGACTAGCCCCACTAGCCCCACTTTCGTTGGGCTAGTAGTGGCGCAGACCGCCGGGTAGGGACTCCTAGGCCAGCTTGAGCTCGACGTCGATGTTGCCGCGGGTGGCATTGGAATAGGGACAGAAGCATGCCGAGTAGCCGGCCGCAAAGAGCTGCTCGGGGTTGGTCGCCCCGCCCTTGCCGCCCAGGCCCGGGGGCATCGCAAGATCGAGATCGATGAGGCCATCGTCGCTCTTGACGTGGCCATCTCGGCCGTTACCAGTGGCGGTTACGTTTGCGGCGTAGAGGGTCTTCATGATGGGTCTCCTTTGAGGGTTTGGGTGAGCGCGACGAGCTGCTCCCGCAGCTTGGCGAGCTCACGAGGACTCTGGTCGGCGAGGCGCTCGGCCACGCAGCGATAGACAGACGGCGCCTTGGCACGCAGACGCCGGCCATGAGCGGTGAGCGTGACGCGGAGCCGTCGCTCATCGTCGGGGTCGCGCCGCCGACTCACGATCCCGGCCGCCTCGAGCCGCTTGAGCAGCGGGGTCAGCGTGCCCGAGTCGAGCATGAGCTGCGCTCCGAGCTCCTTGACCATCAGGTCGTCTTCCTCCCACAGCACCAAGAGCACGAGATACTGCGGGTAGGTCAGCCCGAGAGCATCGAGCGCCGGGTGGTAGGCCTGGGTCATGGCGCGCGTCGCCGCGTAGAGCGCAAAGCAGAGCTGCCGGTCGAGCCGCAGGGCACCTTCGGGGAGCTCGGACCGCTTCGCCATCGTTGACAGCGTACCGCGTTTTTAGTTGCGCACAATTTAATTTTGCGCAATCTATACTTTGAACACGAAGGAGCGCAGAACGGCGGGCGGCAGGCGCCGTTTGGCACGCCCTCGGTCTTTCCGCCCCTAGCCAGCGAGCGCGCCACTCGATCGATCGGCGTATGCCCGCTGCCACATAGACCGCCGAACGCTATCTGAGAACCCTTTCGGTCCAAGGTTGAAAGGCCCGGAAGCAAGAACGTGGTATGAACGGCCCCGAGGAACCACTGTGCTCATCCGGGAACTCATCGTCCGCAACGTCAAGATCCTCGCCGACCAGAGCTTCTCGTTCGTCCGTGGCGATGGGTCGACTCGTATGTGGACGGTGCTATTGGGCGACAATGGAGTCTGCAAGACCACGATACTCCAGGCGATCGCATTAGCAAGCAGCGGCGACAAGATGACCAGAAAGCTGGTCGAGAACGCCACGGACTACGTCCGACAAAACCAAGAAGATCGGGACGTGGAGATCCACGCGCACTTCGAGACTCGCGAGCCCCTCAGTGCGTTGAATCCGACGATGGTGATCGAAAAAGGTCGCTACGCATTCGCGGGGGACAAAGACGCAGAGCGACTCGACGACATTCGAGATGCACGATCCGGCGGCTACTTCGTGGTCGGCTACGGCACGGGCCGCCGACTTCCGCGACGCGGTGAAGTTGCAATTCCAACCGATCCCGTGGCGGACCGCGTCGAAGGGCTCTTCGACACCAGTCACAAGATGCTCGGCACCGACTTCTTCGAGGCCCTCAAGGAGCGCGATCTGGGCCCAACCTATGCTCGTGTCCTGCGCGATGTGCTACTCGAGCAAGATGCCAACGGCGACTCCCTGCTCCCCTGGCTGATCAATATGGATCTGCGAGGCGCACATGGTGTCGACCGCATGGAGAAATTACTGGAGTCCCGACGGCTGATAGTCGACGTTGGCGGGGGACCTATGAAGCTGCCCCCTCACCTACTGAGCCAGGGCTACCAAAGCACATTCGCCTGGGTAGCCGATCTGCTGGGCCATGCATTCCTCGACGCCGGACGCGAGGTGGACCCCAATACGCTCGAAGGCATCGTTCTGCTGGATGAACTCGACCTACACCTCCACCCCACGTGGCAGCGGCGGATCGTACCCATCCTGCGCGCCACGTTCCCGCGCCTGCAGTTCGTGGTCACCACGCACTCTCCGCTGGTGCTCACCGGATTCGACGCCGACGAGATCATCGGCCTCGAACTCGTCGACGGCGAGGTCAAGCAGCGGACCTTCGTCGAGCAGCCCGGCCTCCAAACGGGCAGCGAACTGATGGAGAGCTTCTTCGACGTCAGCGCGGCTGGCCGACCCGAGCTACTGCTGAAGATGCGCCAGGCGCTAGAACTGTCGGTCAAGCCCGACCTCAGCGCAGCCGACCAAGAGCAACTCGCCGCGCTTCGCGAGCAATTGAAGCCCTATGTCGAAGCTTCGAGCTTCGCGGCCGAAGACCCATCGTTCCCCGAGGGTGAACTCGAATGATCCACATCGACCGCACCGGAGCCCACGCGCCACGAGCTCTCCTTCGCGACGGCAAGGCCCATCTCGAGTCCACCATCGCCCCACGAGCAAAGAGCGGTCAGCTCCGCTCCGATGACTTCGACCGAACCATCTATGCCAGCGACGAGGTCCGAGAGCGCCTCTGGAAGATGCAGCACTACAAGTGCTGCTTCTGCGAACGAGAATACGAGATCAAGCACGCGACGGTTGAGCACTTCCGCCCCAAGACCGAAGCAAGCGACGATACTCGCAACCGCGGCCACAAGCGCCCCGGCTACTGGTGGCTCGCCTACGAGCTCGGCAACCTGTACTTCTGCTGCCGGAACTGCAATACGCCGAAGGCGACGTTCTTTCCTCTCGACCCAGGGGCGTCCCCACTCACCCCCCGCACACTACCCACCCAGGTCCCTGAGCAAGCCCAGTTGCTCGACCCCGGTGGCACGGACGATCCAGAAGCGCATATCCAGTGGCGCTGGATGGGCCGTCGGCGCGGCTATGTCCCCGTGGGCTCGACAATACGCGGGCGGCAGACCGTGCGAGCCAGCGAGTTGGATGTTCGCGACACGCTCTGCCGCCTCCGTGCCAAGTTCTATGATCGCCGGGTCCGGCCAATCCTCGAGGACTTCCAGAATGCGAAGGCTCGCGGTGACCACGCTGAGATGGCGCAAGTCCGGACTCGCGCACGAAAACTCGCGCAGCCCCAGGAACAATTCGCCGCGATGACTCGCTGGATCCTGCGCCGCAATGGCGTGCTGTAGCCCGCTGCTGCGACCACAAGGGCGCGACCGAACCAGGGCGTAGGAGCAGGGCGTAGGAACGCCGCCGCCTCAGGCCGCGCACTATCGGTGGCCCAGTAGACCGGGCCGTGATCATTTCGATCACTCGCCCCGCACAAAAACGAAAGAGGGCCCCGTAGAGGGACCCTCTTTGCTTATTCTGCCGGGCGCGACGCCGTCGCGCTCGTCTTCCCTACCCCGCGATGAACGGGGCGATCACCACCGCCACCACCGTCATCACCTTGATGAGGATGTTGAGGCTGGGCCCGGCGGTGTCCTTGAAGGGGTCGCCGACGGTGTCGCCGATGACCGCCGCCTTGTGGCGCTCGGAGCCCTTGCCGGTGTTGACCTTCTCGTCGAAGTCCTTCTTCTGCTCTTCGACCTGCTTCTTGGCGTTGTCCCAGGCGCCGCCGGCGTTGGACATGAAGATCGCCAGCATCACGCCCGCGGCCAGGGTGCCGGCGAGCAGCCCGCCCAGGGCCTCGGCCGACCAGTAGCCGATGATGACCGGAGCGGCCAACGCGAGCACACCCGGGGCCATCATCCGCTTGATGGAGGCCTGGGTGGAGATCGCCACGCAGCGCTTGACGTCGGTCTCGGTGGACGCGGCGAGCACCTGCTCCTTCTCCTCGTCGGTGAGCGCGCGCTCCTCGTCCTCGGCCGCCTTGACGATCGCCAGCGCGGGGCGCAGGGCCTTGATCTCGCGGAACTGCCGGCGGACCTCCTGGATCATGTCCATCGCGGCATCGCCCACCGCCTTCATGGCCATGGCCGAGAACAGGAAGGGCAGCATGGCGCCCACTAGCAACCCGATGAGCACCTCGGGATTGGTGAGGGCAACCTTGGCCCCCGTGGTCTGCTGGTAGGCCGCGAACAGCGACAGGGCCGCCAGCGCGGCCGAGCCGATCGCAAAGCCCTTACCGATCGCCGCCGTGGTGTTGCCCACCGCGTCGAGATTGTCGGTTCGACCGCGAACCTCGGGGGGCAAGCTCGCCATCTCGGCGATGCCGCCCGCGTTGTCGGCGATGGGACCGTAGGCATCCACCGCAAGCTGGATCCCGGTGGTGGAGAGCATCCCCAGCGCGGCCAGGGCCACCCCGTAGAGGCCCGCGTACTCGTTGGCGAGGAAGATCGCCGCCGCGATGATGAGGATCGGAATGGCGGTCGACCGGAACCCGACGCTGATCCCCCCGATGATGTTGGTCGCCGGACCGGTCATCGACTGATCGACGATGCTGTTGACCGGCGGCTTGTACTTCGAGCAGTAGTACCCGGTGATGAGACCGATGGCTGCACCCGCGCCCAGGCCTCCGGCCATCGCGACCACGAGGTTGAGGGTCTCGATCGCGACCTTCTGGCCGCCGATCACGAGCATCGCCGGGTGACCGGCCGCGGAGGCCTGGCCCAAGAAGTAGTCGATGATGAACCACGACAGCACCAGCATCACGCCGGCTGCGCCGAACGAGCCACCGTCGAGCGCGTGCTGGGGGTTGCCCCCCTCCTTGGTGCGCACGAAGTAGGTGGCGATCACCGAGACGATGATCCCGACCGCGGCGATCACCAGCGGCAGCAGCACCAGCTCGAGGCGCGCCCCAGAGGCGACCGCCCCCAGCATCATCGCGCCGACGATCGACGCCACGTACGACTCGAACAGGTCGGCACCCATGCCGGCCACGTCGCCCACGTTGTCGCCCACGTTGTCGGCGATGGTGGCCGGGTTGAGCGGGTGATCCTCGGGGATCCCCGCCTCGACCTTGCCCACGAGGTCGGCGCCCACGTCGGCCGCCTTGGTGTAGATCCCGCCGCCCACGCGAGCGAACAGGGCGATCGACGAGGCACCCATCGAGAAGCCGGCGAGCAGGTTGACCACCTTATAGAGCGCGCCGTCGGTCGCCTGGGACTCGACGTTCTCGAACGCGCCGAACTGGCCGTTGAACACGAAGAAGAGCAAGCCCAGGCCGAGCAGGGCCAGGCCGACCACGCTCATGCCCATGACCGCGCCGCCGCGGAAGGCCACGGTGAGCGCAGGGGGCAAGCCCGAGCGAGCGGCGGCCGCCGTGCGCACGTTGGCCTGCGTGGCCACCCGCATGCCGGCGAAGCCGGCCGCGCCCGAGCACAGGGCACCCACGACGAAGGCCACCCCGATCAGCGGCGAGCCCTTGCCGGTGGCGACGTTGAGGCCGACCAGCACGCCGGCGACCACGAGCACGAACAAGGCGAGCACCCGGTACTCCGCCGAGAGGAACGCCATGGCGCCCTCCTGGATCTTGCCCGCGATGGTCTTCATCTCGTTGTTGCCGGCGTCCTGCTTGCTGACCCAACCCGCGGTGACGAAGGCATAGGCCAACGCGACGACACCAGCGATGGGAGCGAGGAGAAGAAGCGTCTGACTGTCCACTGGAGACTGGTTCCTTTCGGCGAGCGGCTACATACCAGAACCCTCTACGGGATGGCACCGGGGCCGCTCGGAGAAGATGATTGATTGAAGGTGTTCATGGCCGATCGCACGCCATCGGTGATTACGGCGGTCGCGGCCTCCCGAGCGCGGTCCACGACATCCGGTAACACCGCGGTGTCATGCTCGTCGAAGTCGGTGAGCACCCAACGGCTCACGTTGCCTCCCGCCCGAGGCCGGCCGATCCCCACCCGGATCCGCACGAAGTCGCGAGACCCGGACAGGCCGATGATGTCCCGCAGGCCGTTGTGGCCCCCGTGCCCGCCCCCCTTCTTGACCGCGAGCCGGCCAAACGGAAAGTCGAGCTCGTCGTGGACGACCACGATCTGCTCGGGCGGCACGCGGTAGAACTGGGCTGCGGCGACCACGCTCTTGCCGCTGCGGTTCATGTATGTCTGCGGCATCAGGGCCACGACCCGTGCGCTGCCGAGGCTCAGGGTCGCCGTGCGAGCGTGGAACTTCTCACGCCATGGCGCACCAACACCGGGGGTGAGGTGCCGATCGACCCAGCGCTCGATCACCATGAACCCCACGTTATGTCGGTTGTGCGCATACTCGCGGCCGGGATTGCCCAGTCCGACGAGCAGCCAGGGGGAGGCGTCCGCCATGGCGTCAGCGATGCCCGCCCCACCGGGAGCGGGCACCCGCGAGGGTTACTTCTTGCCCTTTTTCCCGTCGTCCTCGGCCTCGTCCTTCTTGGCCTTGGGCAGCTCGATGAAGGCCAGCGGCGCCTCGGGATCCTCGAGGAAGGTCGCGTTGGGCAGCGTCATATCCTTGATGCGGAAGTACGCCCCCGCCTCGAGCGGGGCCAGATCCACGGCCAGCTCCACCGGGATCTCGGCCGGCTTGGCGGAGATCTTCACCGTGCGCCGCATGGTCTTGAGCTTGCCGCCGACCATCACGCCCGCCGCACGACCGAAGTACCGCACCGGGATCTTGCGCTCGACCTCCTTGTCGGGATCGACCCGCATGAAGTCCACGTGGAGCAGATCGCTGCGGATCGCGTCGCGCTGGACATCGGCGATCATGCAGGGCACCTGTTGCGGGGGCTGCCCTTCGGCCTCCACCGTCATGTGAAACAGGGTGTTGTAGTTCTTGGCCGGATCCGCCGCCTTGTTGAGCAGGTGGGGATCGATGGTCAACGCGAGGTTCTCCCCGCCGCCGCCGTACATCACGGCGGGCGTCAGGCCATTCATGCGGAGCTGACGCGCTGCGCCCTTGCCCCGCGAGGTCCGCACAGTGGCGGTGATCTTGCCGTATTCGCTCATGTCGTCGTTCGCTTGGGTCGTGGGCCTCGGGTAGGTGCCATCCCACCATTGGTGGCTCGCCGCCGAGGGCCCAGAGAAACCTGGTTCAGTCCGGATGACCGGAAACGCCGCGGGACAGCTCGGCCAGCCCCCCGTGGGGGGCAGCGACCCGTTGGCTTGCTCGTGAGTAGTTGCGGGGGGGCATCGCTAGTGGAAAAGGCTCGAGATCGAGTCGCCGTGGTGGATCCGCTTGATCGCCTCGCCGAGCAGGCGCCCCAGGCCGAGCACCTCGAGTCGATCGCAGCGCTCGGCGCGACTCTCTTGAGGGATCGTGTCGGTCACCCAGACCTTCTCGAGCACCGACTTGTTGAGGCGATCGATCGCGGGACCGGAGAAGACCCCGTGGGTGGCGACGGCGTACACCGAGGTGGCTCCGTGCTCCTTGACCGCGAGGGCCGCATTGCACAGCGTCCCCGCGGTGTCGATCATGTCGTCGACCAGGATCGCCCGCTTGCCCGCGACGTCACCTATCAAGTGGTGGACCTGGCTGACGTTGGGCTTGTCGCGCCGCTTGTCGATGATGGCCAGGGCGCACTTGAGATGCTTGGAATAGGCCCGCGCCCGCTCCACGCCGCCGGCGTCGGGCGAGACCACGACCGTATCCTCCCCGCCGAAGCGCTCGCGGTCGAGCTTCTCGCGCAGCACCGGGGTGGCCAGCAGGTGATCGAAGGGGATGTTGAAGAACCCCTGGATCTGCCCCGCGTGCAGCTCGACCGAGAGCACCCGGGTCGCACCCGCCGCGGTCAGCAGGTCGGCCACCAGCTTGGCCGAGATCGGCGTGCGCGGCTTGACCTTGCGGTCCTGCCGCGCGTATCCGAAGTACGGCATGATGGCCACGATGCTGCCCGCGCTCGCCCGCTTGAGCGCGTCGACCATGATGAGCAGCTCCATCAGGTTGCGATTGGGCGGCGAGCAGGTCGATTGCACGATGAAGCAGTTGACCCCGCGCACGTTCTCCCCGATCTCCACGAAGATCTCGCCGTCCGAGAAGCGCTCGACCCGCGACGACCCGACCGGGATGCCCAGGTAGCTGGCGACGTCCTTGGTGAGGTTCGGACAGGAGTTGCCGCCGAAGATGGTGAGCGTCTTGTGCACGGCCGGATCCCGGGAGCTCGCCCGGTGAGGCCACCGAGTCGAGCGGGCGGAGGGTAGGTAGGCGAGGAGAGGTTTGGCTGGGGCGGCAGGATTCGAACCTGCGAATGTCGGTACCAAAAACCGATGGCTTACCACTTGCCGACGCCCCATCGGAAGCAGACCTACATTGCGCCGCAGGCCCACCAAGCGCGGCGTTATAAGAATGGCTCGCGGCTGCTGTCAACGTGGGCGGTAGAGCCGCGAGCCCGGCGCCGACCCAAGGTGGGCCGTGGAGGTGTGATCCTTACAGGTTGGATGTACGCCTTCGCCCATAACCGACCCACCACCCGTAGATCCTTCATCGATTTTTTTTCCTCCGAGCCTGGCCGTGGCGGGCTGGTGGACCGACAATCGTGCTTGGCGCCGAAATACTCACGATCTCGACGCCACGGGATGATATCGATCCCCACACATTTTTCTCTCGCTGACCCGTGATCGGCGCACCTTACAAGATCTGTCCTTCCTGTCAGGCCCGGTGCCGCTCTGACGCCGTGTTCTGTGCCTCCTGCGGCGCCGACGTGAGCGAGGTCGAGACCACCGCGGGAGACCCGTACCTCGACCTGGAGATCGCGGGCAAGTACCAGGTCGAGCGACTCATCGGCGAGGGCGCGATGGGCCGCGTCTACGTTGCCAAGCAGCTGACGCTGGACAAACCCTTCGCGGTCAAGATCCTCGCCCCTCACCTGCTGGGCGACGAGTCGAGCCAGGCCCGCTTCGCGGCCGAGGCCCACAACTGCGCCAGCCTCAACCATCCCAACGTCGTCTCCGTCGTCGACTACGGCCGCACCCCCGAGGGCGTGACCTTCATCGTGATGGAGTTCATCAAGGGGATCACGCTCGAGCGGGTGATCACCGAGCAGTTCCCGCTGGCGCGGGAGCGGATCGTGGATCTGACCCTTCAGATCCTCGCCGCGCTCACCGAGGCGCACGGCCTGGGGATCCTGCACCGCGATCTCAAGCCCGAGAACATCCTCGTCCAGCAGCTGCGCACCCACGGTGAGCTGGCCAAGGTCCTCGACTTCGGGATCGCCAAGCTGATGGACAACCCGACCGGGCCGGGCCTGACCTCGGCCGGGATGGTCTGCGGCACGCCCGAGTACATGTCGCCCGAGCAGGCCCGGGGCCACAAGCTGGATGCCCGGTCCGATCTCTACGCAGTGGGGATCATCCTCTACCAGATGCTCGCCGGGCGCCCGCCCTTCGAGAGCGAGTCGGCGGTGGAGATCCTGCACAAGCACCTGCACGAGGAGCCGCTCCCGCCCAGTCGGCTGCGCGGTGTCCCGGCCGATCCACTCGAGGCGGTGTGCCTGCGAGCGCTGTCCAAGGATCCCAACAACCGCTACGAGTCGGCGATGGAGTTCCGCGAGGAGCTGATCGCGGCCAGCAGCACCCCGCGGGTGACCGACAGCATCCGCTGCAACACCTGCGGCTCCTCGCTCAAGCCCGAGCATCGCTTCTGCCCCAACTGCGGCGCGCCAGCACCGAGCCGATCGACCTCGACCGCGGTGGAACGCCGCACCAGCCAAAACCAGCTGATGGCCGCCGGCCCCCCCACCAGTGGTCCGACCCCGCTGGTGGGCCGCGACCGCCAGATCCAGACGATCCGCAACCTGATAAGCCGGCCTCAGGCCGGGCTCAAGATGCGGCTGGTGATCGGGGGCCGCGGGGTCGGCAAGACCCGCCTGATCGACGAGCTGGCCGACATGGCCGAGCAGGGGGGCTGGCGGGTCTACTACGTGGGCGCCGACCCCAGCGGAGCCCGCACCCCGCTGTTTCCTATTCAGACCATGGTGGGGCAGGTCCTCGAGATCGAGCTGACCACCTGCAGTACCCAGGACCTGTTCCGCGCGGCCAACCTGGTGGGCCTGGGGTTCGAGGAGCTGCCGGGCCTCGCCGAGCTGTTCCGCCTGCAGGGACCGGCCTACGACCTCGAGCACGCGGTGCGACGTCGGGAGTGCTTCGCCTCGGCGGTGCAGGCTCTGCTCGCCGGCGGCCGGGGTCAGCCCCTGCTGCTGATCTTCGAGGACATCGACGGCTACGACAACGCCTCGCGCGAGGTGCTGCGCCGGCTGGCACGGCGTCGCGTCGACGTGCCGGTGCTCACCGTGGTCACCAGCAAGGAACCCTCGCTCGACTGGCTCGGAGGGGTCACCGAGAACCTCGAGCCGCTCAGCACCGAGGACATCACCGAGGCGTGGCGCGAGGTGGCGGCCCAGAGCACGGGCGAGCCGGTGCCCCCGGCGGAGATCCTCGAGGCCGCCCCCATGTCGCCGCTGCGGCTGGAGCAGAGCATCCGCCTGGCGATGCAAGGCTACACGGCGCCGCCCGACGCCAAGGAAGCCGATCTGTTGCGGACGCGGCTGCACAAGCAGCCGAAGTCGGTCCGCCGGGTCCTGGAGCTGGCCGCGGTGCTCGGTGAGCGCTTCCCTCAGGCCGACCTGGTCGACTTGGCCCGGCAAGATCCCAACCCGTGGGAGCCCGAGGAGCTCAAGCAGGCCATGGATCGGGCGCACGCCGCGGGTCTACTGGTCTCGCTGTCCACGCGTGAGCGGGGCTTCGTGCACCGAGTGCTCTACGACGTGGTCTACTCCATGCTCGACTCGCGGCGGCGCGAGCAGCTGCACGGGCTGGCCGCCGACGCCTCTCGGCTGGCCCGGGTCTCCACCGTCACTCGGGCCGTGCACCTGGTACGAGCCCGAGATCCGCGGGCCCCGGAGGTCCTGCTGGAGGCGGCCCGCTACTCGGAGCGCTGCTTCGACGATCCCACCGCGGCCGACTTCCTCAACGCGGCGCTACGCCTGAGCAGCCTTCTGACCGGCGGCACCAGCCGGGCGCTGCAAGCCGAGGTCGCCCGACACGCCAGCCGGGTGATGCGGAGCCCCGAGGCCTCCGGGCGCGCCGTGGAGCTGCTCCGCGGCGAGATCACCCGGGCCACCGATCCCGCCGACGAGGCGGTCTTGCGCTGCGCCCTCGGTGTGCAGCTGGGCCGCCTTCGCCAGTGGGAGGACGCTCTGGGGGGACTGCAAAAGGCGCTGGGCCCCGCCATGCAGGCGGACGACCGCGCCACGATGATGCAGATCTGCCAGGAGATGGGGAAGATCCACGCCCGCCGGGGCAACCGCAAGAAGGCGATCCAGGAGCTGCGCCAAGGCCTGGACATGTTCACCCTGGGCGAGGGGCCGCGCACCAAGGCCGACCTGGACCTATGGCGCTACTTGCTGCGGATCTGCGAGCTGTACCGCGCCGACGACAACCTCCAGGAGTCACGCAACTGGTGCGAGCACGCCCTGTTCCAGGCCGAGCGCTCCGCCGATCACCTGGGGCTGATGCGCTGCCACGGCCAGATGGCCTGGGTGCTTCGCGATCTGAACCAGCTCGCGCTCGCCGAGCAACACCTGGCGCGGGCCCTCAACGAAGCGCGCCACTTCGGCGACCGGCTCACCACCACCGAGCTGTTGATGGAGCGCGCCCGGGCACGCGCCTCCCGAGGGCGGCTGGCCGAGGCCCTACGCTACGCCGAAGAAGCCCTGCGCCTGGCCCAGGGGATCCAGTGGAAGACCGGCATCGAGCACGCCGAGCGGGCGATCAGCATGCTCACCCACAAAGAGCCGCCCCCGCGCAGCCCCGGCCCCTCCGAGCATTCGGGCGCCTTCGACGAGCCTGGCACCCGCTTGCGCGATTACTCGGGCCCCTTCGCCTCGCGCACCGGCTCGATCTCGGGGCGCATGCCCGGCGACTCTGTCTCGCGCAACGACATCCCGCGAAACGACGCCTCACGCAACGACATCCCGCGCGAGCGGGTGGAGATCGGCGACTCCGGGAGGCTCGAGCTCGCCGACACCAACACCGAGCGCTGAGCCGGTCCGTGTCGCTTCACGCGAGACGTACCCTCACGCATCAGGCATCACCAGGGCCGTCGAGCTCAGGGTGAGATGTCTTCGTAGAGACGGTCGAGCAAGAACTTTCCGCCGACCGCAAGCGAGACCATACCGCCCGCGATCTGGTCGGCCAGAACCCAGGTTCCGTCGGGTCGGCGCGCGTAGTGCTCGACATGCGGCGCCTGCTGGGAAATGAGCAGGCACTCCCGTAGCGAAGGAATCGAGCGATAGCCGAAGAATTTCTCCCCGCGATCGAACCGCTCGGTGCTCTCCGAGAGAACCTCGAAGACGGACGCGGGATTGACGAGGACATCGGCCGCCTCGTCATAGAACTGGGGTGCTCCACACACGATGCTCACATCGGGGTAGACGAATCCCTCCCGCGAGGGCACGTGGATCTTCATATCGGAGGGCAGAGCCCGACATGAGTGCTCGGCGAGTACATCTCGAAGCACACCCAGCAGGTTGGCCACGATGCGGTTGTGCACATACGACGCACCGGCCATCGCGAAGACTTCACCCCGCCACAGCTCGTGCTTGACCGTCGAGGCTCGCTCGGCCCTAAGATACTCGTTCAGCTCTACCTGAACCTGCTGGGCGGTCGAGGTCACCAGGGTCAATCTAGCACGGGCTAGCCAAAGATCTCGCTGGTGGACTCCGCGGTGGCAGCTCGAGCGATCCAGCCGGTGAGCTCGTTGGGGTCGGTCGAGGCAAGCACGAGGCGGCGCTGCTCGTCGGTGAGCTCGAGCGCTCGCGCGGACATGATCGCCAAGAGCGCGTCCTGGTAGCCCTCCATTACCCCTTCTGCGACCCCGACCCGGCGAACCTCATCGAGGCTCTCGTAGCCGCGGCGCTGGAGCAGGTTGCGCAGGGTGGCTTCGTGCGCCGCGTCGCGATCGAACAGGGCCTCGACCCGCACGGGGTTGTGCAAGATACCCGGAGCGACCAACTCGTCGCCGGGATGCGCCAGGCGCATCTGTTTACCCGGCTCGTGGATCTCCACACGGCGCGGGCCCACCAACCGAACGACCCACAAGAACTTCGTCCCCGCCGCGAGGAGCTCGCCTACCTTCAGCTGGAGCTCGTCCTCGTCCTGGCCCGTGTCGGCATACTCCACCGCGAGCGGCGGAGCACCGGGCGCCCAGCCGGGCTCGTTGGAAAAGTCGCCCACCGAGATGTCGGGCGCACGCATGTCCCCGGGGCTCGGTGAGAAGCCTACATCGACACCCGCTGACTTTACCGCGGGATCGGTATCGAGGACTTCACCGCCGATCAGGTTCGAACGACCCCCTCGTCGACCGGTGGGCGCGCAGAGGATCGCGTGCCCATTCGAGAGCTCGTAGGATGAGCGCTCGGGGAGTTGTTCGACCCGGAACGGGCCCGGACCTAGCAGCGTTCGAGGGGGCACCATCGGCAACTAGATTATCACTTACACGGTCGTCGGCGAGCGACAGGATCACGCCTGGTCCCTCAGCACCCAGGTTGATCCGGGGTAGCTGTGGCACCTGAGGCACCCACTCGATGTCGCCCGCCCTGCCTACCTGCGGGGCGTCTTGGCCTCGTCGTCTTGGGCCGGGAGTCTTGGACGGCTGCGCGGCATCTTGCTACCGTGCTCTCGCGTCGGGGCGACCGTGTGCGCGCTCGCCTCGCCAGGAGCGTACCGATGCCCAGATCCTCCCTACGGCGCCGCCTGGCCCCTGCGATCGCTCTGCTCGGAGCCTGGCTCACGGCGATGACCCCGGCCGCGGCCTCGGTGGTCTCCGAGGGCGACACCTCCGGGTCCGTGCTCGGCATCGAGATGAAGGTGCGGCACTTTACGCTGGGCAACGGACTGCGCGTGTACCTGCTGCAAGACCGCAGTACCCCCACGTTCTCGATGCACATCGCTTACCACGTAGGCTCACGCGACGAGCAGCGAGGGCGGACCGGTTTCGCCCACCTGTTCGAGCACATGATGTTCAAGGGCAGCGAGAACGTACCCGAGGGCGGGCACTTCAAGTACATCCTCGGGGCCGGCGGCACGCTCAATGCCTTCACCACCGCCGACGTCACCCAGTACCACCAGACTGTTCCCAGCCACTACCTCGACATGGTCCTGTGGCTCGAGTCCGACCGGCTGCGCTCACTGGCGGTGACCGAAGAGAACTTCGAAAACCAGCGCGAGGCGGTCAAAGAAGAGAAGGCCATGCGCTACGGCAACCGGCCGTACCTGATGGCCCTGCAGCAGTTCTTCGCCGAGGTCTGGTCGGGCACGGGCTACGGACACATGACGATCGGTAGCGACGAAGACCTCACCGCGGCCAGCACCGCCGACGTCCAGCGCTTCTTCGACACCTACTACGTGCCCAACAACGCGGTGATGGCCGTGGTAGGCGACATCGAGTACGACGAGCTCAAGCGCGAGGTCGACCGGTACTTCGGCGATCTGGCCAAGGGACCCGACCGGCCACCCCGGCCCAGCATCGATCACTCGATGAGCCAGCCCTTGTCCCGCACCATCGAGGATCCGCTGGCCCGCCAGCCGCTCTACGTCATCGGTTGGAAGACGGTCCCCAAGCGTCACCGCGACTACCAAGCGGTCCGGATCCTCATGAACGTGCTGCTGCGGGGCGACTCGTCCCGAATTACCCGGCTGCTCAAGGACGAGCGACGCATGGTGGTCGCGTCGATCTCCACCGATTCCATGGGCGGGGGGATCGACGCGAGCGTATCGGCCGGCGCCTTCGTGCCCACTCCGGGCGGTAACTTCGAGAGCATCCAAGAGGTGGTGCGCGACGAAGTCGCCAAGGTCAAGAGGCGCGGGATCAGCTCCAAGGAGCTGCAAAAGGCGAAGAACCAGCTCACGGTCGACGCCGTCGCCGACCTGGCCACCAACGACGGGCGCGCCCGAGACATCGCCCAAGGCGCGCTCTTTTATGACGACCCGGTCCACGCGTTGACCGCGCTGGAGAAGTACCGCAGCGTCACGTCCAAGGACATCAAGCGGGTCGCCAACAAATATCTCACCGACCGCTGGCTGACGCTGGAGATCGTCCCCGCGCGCTAGGAGCCTCGCGAGGCCTCGGACGCAGGCACAATGGACGCGAACATGACCCCTTCGATCTTCGCTCGACTCGCCCGCCGCGTAACTTCTTTGCGCTTTGGCCTGGTCGTCAGCCTGGGCTTTGGACTGCTCCTGGCCGCTTCCGCCTGCCAGCTCAAAGGTCGCACGAACGATCCAGGCGGTGGTCGGCGCGGGCCTGCGCCCACTCCCGTGGGCGCGAGCCAGGGCCCCTCGGGCCGCTCCTGGCCCGCGCCACCGCCTCCCACCGCACCCAAGCCGGTGACCTTCCCCGAGGTGGGTCGCTTCCGCCTGTCCAACGGCCTGGCCGTATACATCATCGAGAACCACGAGGTGCCGCTGGTCTCCACCGAGCTGGTGATCCGCTGCGGCACCATGGACGACCCCTACCTGGCCTCGTTCACCGCGAGCATGCTGGGCGAAGGCACGCGCAGCCGCCCCAAGTCCAAGCTCGACGAGGCCATCGAGTTCGTGGGCGGCAGCCTGAGCGCCTGGGCGGGCACCCACGTGTCCACCGTGCGCGCCCGCACCCTCAAAAAGGACCTCAAGCTGGCCCTCCAGCTGGTCGCCGACGAGGTCCAAAACCCGGCGTTCCCCGCCGCCGCCCTCGGCAAGCTCCAGCAATCGGCCAAAGCCACGCTGCGGCTGAGCCGCTCGCAACCCGACGTACTCGCCGACACGCTCTTCGACGACGTGATCTACCCCAACGGCCACCCCTATGGCCGGCCCCTGGCGACCAACGCCCAGATCGACGCCATCGACATCGAGGACATTCGCCGGTTCCACCAGACCTTCTACCGGGCCAACAACGGCTTCATGCTGATCTCGGGGGATATCACCAAGAGCGAGGCCCGGCCCCTGGTCGAGCGCGCATTCGGGGGCTGGACCTCGGCCGAGCGGTCGAGCCTACCGCCCAATCCGCTCAACCCCTTCACCCGCTACAAGCTACCCGGCGATCTGCGCGTGCACCTGGTCGATCGCCCTAGCTCATCTCAGGCCACGATCCGGGTGGGAAATCTCGCGCTAGCGCGTAATCACGAGGACTGGGCCGCGCTGCAGGTCGCCAACGAGGTCCTCGGAGGCGACTCCAATGCTCGCCTGTTCCAGGACATCCGCGAGCAGCGGAGCCTCACCTACGGGATCTACTCCATCGTGGGCAAGGGGCAGGCCCCGGGCACCTTCGTCATCGAGACGGAGACTCGCACCCCCACCACCGGGGAAATGCTGGCCGCGATCTTCGGGCACATCGATCGCCTACGTACCGAGGATCCCCCCCGCCAGGAGTTCGAGGCGGTGGTGCGCAAGATCGTCGGCGCATTCCCGGTGGAGGTGGAGACCCCCGACCAGATCGTCCAGCGGGTACGCGAGCAGATCATCTTCGGCCTGCCCAAGGGCTACTGGAAGAACTATCGCGCCGGGGTCACCCGAGTCGAGCTCTCCGAGGTTCGCAGCGCGGCCCTGCGCTATGTACACGCCGTGCCGGTGGTGGTCGTGGTGGGCAACGCGGCGCAGATCCAACCCCAGGTCGAGCAGGTGCTGCCCGAGGCCGAGATCATTGTGTACGACGAGGCCCTGCGCCCCAAGTAGGCCGGGCGTTCGTCTCCGTTCATGTCCATCATGGAGACGCGGGTTCCGGGTTCGGCACTTGGTCTGGCGTTTGGGCCGGCTCGCGACGCCAGTGGCCCGACTTGCCGCCGTCCTTCTCCAGCAGCATCACCGCCTCCACGATCATGCCGCGGTCCATGGCCTTGCACATGTCGTAGATCGTCAGCGCGCCCACGCTGGCGGCGGTCATCGCCTCCATCTCGGGGCCGGTGCGATCGATCGCCCGGACCTCGACCACCACCCGGACGCCCGGTAGCTCGTCGAGGATCTCGAACGTCACGCTCACCCCCGTCAACCCCACCGGATGACACAGCGGGATCAGCTCGGCGCAACGTTTGGTGGCACTGATCGCGGCCACGCGGGCCACGCCCAGGACGTCCCCTTTGCCCACCTGACCCTCACAGATCCGTCGCAGGGTGGCCGGGGCCATGCGGATCCGGGCCGAGGCCACCGCCCGACGGGACGTCGGGGCCTTGGATTCGATCTCCACCATATGAGCGGCACCCGCCGCGGAGAAGTGGGTCAAGGGGTCATCGGTGGCCATGGCTGCATGCTAGCCCACGACCCCTGCCAACCGTGGAGGGCCGGTCCACGCTCCCCGGACGCGGCTGGCCCGCGTTACGACAGCCGTGCTATCTACGGCGCGCGCGGGGTTCGGCTTCCCAATGAAAATCGGCATTCCCAAGGAGATCTACGAGGGCGAGCGGCGGGTCGCGACCACTCCCGACTCGGCCAAGCGCCTTCAGAAGCACGGCTTCGAGGTGCTCGTCGAGACGAGCGCGGGGCTTGCCGCCAGCTTCCCCGACTCGGCCTACGAGGAGGCCGGCTGCACGGTGGTCGAGGGACCCTCGCAGCTGTACGACCAGGTCGACATCGTGGCCAAGGTGAGGCCGCCCGCCTACCACGAGGCGGCCGGCACCGAAGAGGTCGAGCTGATGAAGGAGGGCACCACCCTCATCTCGTTCTTGTGGCCGGCGCAGAACGAGTCGCTGGTGGAGATGCTCAAGGAGCGCAAGATCACCGCGCTGGGCATGGACCAGGTGCCACGGATCAGCCGGGCCCAGAAGCTCGACGCCCTGTCCTCGATGGCCAACATCGCGGGCTACCGCGCCGTGGTCGAGGCCGCCAACCACTTCCCGCGCTTCTTCACGGGGCAGATCACCGCGGCGGGCAAGGTGCCGCCGGCCAAGGTCATGGTGATCGGGGCCGGGGTGGCCGGCCTGGCCGCGATCGGGGCCGCCCGGGGCTTGGGAGCCATCGTCCGGGCCTTTGACACCCGCCCCGCCGTCAAGGAGCAGGTCGAGAGCATGGGCGCCGAGTTCCTCGAGCTCGAGTTCGAGGAGGACGGGGCCGGGGCCGGCGGCTACGCCAAGGTGATGAGCAAGGAGTTCATCGAGGCCGAGATGGCCTTGTTCCTCGAGCAGGCCCGCGAGGTCGACATCATCATCACCACCGCGCTGATCCCCGGCAAGCCCGCGCCTCGGCTCATCACCCGCGAGCACGTCGACGCCATGAAGCCGGGCTCGGTGGTGGTGGACTTGGCGGCCGAGCAGGGGGGCAACTGCGAGCTCACCGAGCACGGCAAGGTCGTCGATCACGGCGGGGTCAAGATCGTCGGGTTCTCCGATCTGCCCAGCCGCCTGGCCTCGGTGGCCAGCCAGCTCTACGGCACCAACATCGCCCACCTGCTCGACGACATGGGCAAGGCCGAGGGCTTCCAAGTCGACATGGACGACGAGGTCGTGCGCGGGGCCCTGGTCACCCACGAGGGCGAGATCACCTGGCCTCCGCCCAAAAAGCCCCAGCCATCGCCGGCCGAGACCAAGAAACCCGAGCCCGCGCCCGAGCCGGTGGTGGTCAAAAAGGGCGGTCACGGCGAGCAGCAGCAGAGCTCGCCCGTGTGGCTGCTGATGGCCGGCGCCGCCCTGCTGGGGATCGGGGTTGGAGCGCCCCCTTCGTTCCTGTCCCACTTCACCGTCTTCGTGCTGGCGATCTTCGTCGGCTGGCAGGTCATCTGGAACGTGTCGCCCGCGCTACACACCCCGCTGATGAGCGTGACCAACGCGATCAGCGGGATCATCATCATCGGAGGCATGCTCCAGGTCTCGGGCGCGCCCATGTCGGCGACCGTGCTGCTGGGGGCCGCCGCCATCCTCGTCGCCACCATCAACATCGCAGGGGGCTTTTTGGTCACCCAGCGCATGCTCCAGATGTTCCGGAAGTAGGAGGAGACGACCGTGTCCGAAAGCCTGCTCACCGTCGCGTATATCGCCGCGAGCGCCCTGTTCATCCTGAGCCTGGGCGGCCTGTCCAACCAGGAATCGGCGCGCCGCGGCAACCTCTACGGCATCATCGGCATGCTCATCGCCCTGCTGGCCACCACCGCCGGCAGTGGGGTTACCTCGGAGGGCTATGGGATGCTGGCCGCGGCCATCATCCCCGGAGCGATCATCGGGGCGATCCTCGCCGCGCGGGTGGCGATGACCTCCATGCCCGAGCTGGTGGCGATCCTTCATAGCTTTGTGGGATTGGCCGCGGTGCTGGTGGGTATCGCCAGCTATATGGGCCCCACGCCCTCGCTGTCGGCCACCGAGCTGACGATCCACGCGATCGAGATCTACGTGGGCGTGTTCGTGGGCGCTATCACCTTCACCGGCTCGGTGATCGCGTTCGCCAAGCTACGGGGCAGCCTCAGCGGCAAGCCCCTCATCATCCCCGCGCGCCACGCCATCAACCTCGGCATGGTGCTGGTCTCCTGCTACCTCGGCTACGAGTTCGTGGGGGCCGGGCACGGCGGCGACCACCCCGGGCTGACCTCGCTGCTCATCATGACGGGGATCGCGTGCGTGCTGGGCGTCCACATGGTCATGGCGATCGGCGGCGCCGACATGCCGGTGGTGGTCTCGATGCTCAACAGCTACTCCGGCTGGGCCGCGTCGGCGGCGGGGTTCATGCTCAGCAACGACCTGCTCATCATCACCGGGGCGCTGGTGGGCAGCAGCGGGGCGATCCTCAGCTACATCATGTGCGCGGCGATGAACCGCTCGTTCATCAGCGTGATCTTGGGGGGCTTTGGCAGCGACGGCGGGGCGCCCACCGGGGAGATGAAGACGCCCGAAGGAGAGGTCACCGCGGTCGAGGTCGACGAGGTGGTCGAGCGGCTGCGAGAGGCCAAGTCGGTGATCATCATCCCGGGGTACGGGATGGCCGTCGCGCAGGCGCAGCACTCGCTGTCCGAGGTGGTCAAGATCTTGCGAGGCAAGAAAAAAGAGGTGCGGTTTGCGATCCACCCGGTGGCCGGGCGACTGCCGGGGCACATGAACGTGCTGCTGGCCGAGGCCAACGTGCCCTACGACATCGTGCTGGAGATGGACGAGATCAACGAGGACTTCCCCGAGACCGACATGGTGCTGGTGATCGGGGCGAACGACATCGTCAATCCCAGCGCGCTCGATGATCCGAACTCGCCGATCGCGGGGATGCCCGTGCTCGAGTGCTGGAAGTCGGGGGGGACGATCGTCATGAAGCGGTCGATGGGCACCGGGTACGCGGGGGTCGGCAATCCGCTGTTCTTCAAGGACAACACGGACATGTTGTTCGGGGACGCCAAGAAGAACGTGGACGCGATCCTGGCCAAGATGCGGGAGTGAGGGAGTAGCCCGGGCTAGGCCAGCCCGAGCCAGTCGCGGATCTGGCGAGCACGAGCCTCGGGCAGCTCGATGCCCGGGCGGGAAATGTCCGGGGTGAGATCGCCGTGGAAATCGGATCCGCCCGTAGGCACGAGATCCCGCTGACGAGCCAGGCGAAGCCAAGCCTCGGACTCCGCCCGCCCATAGCGACCATAGAACGCCTCGATGCCCTCCAGACCGAGAGACTGAAAGCGCGCAAAGAGATCGCGAACCAGGGCCGGCTCTCCCAAGCTATGAGGATGCGCGAGCGAGACCCGGGCACCCGCCCGACGGGCCAGCGCCAGCCCCTCGTCGACCCCCAAGCGCTCGATGGGGGCATCGGCCGGGCCTCCGTCCTTGAGAAAGCGATCGAAGGCCTCCCGAGGGCTGGTGCACACTCCCGCCGCGACTAAGGCCCGAGCGACGTCGGGTCGGCCCGCCACCCGCCCCTCGGCTGCCGCGAGGATCGGCTCGGGATCGAGGGAGACCCCGAGCTTGGCGAGCCGGGCGCAGATCCGACGAATGCGCTCGCGACGATCGCACGCGACGCGATCGAGACGACGCTGGAGATCGTCGAGGCCCGGGCCCGGGCGCAAACCATAGAGCAACAGGTGAATGCTGCGGCCATACTCGCGGCAGCTCAGCTCCATGCCTCGCAGTACCGTACAACGACCCGCGATCGTGCTCACCGTGGCGGTATAGCCGGCCATGGTGTCGTGGTCGGTGAGACAGAACAGCGAGACACCATACTCGACGGCCATGGCCGCCACACGCTCGGGAGGATGACTGCCGTCCGAGCAGATCGAGTGACAGTGGAGATCGAAGCGCAAACCGAGCGAACTATACGAGCGACCGACTCATTGCGCCATGGAGCACTCGGACGCCGCCGCCACGAACGCTAGGCTGGGCACCCGACCGCACCCGATTGGGCCCCCGACCGGGCCCCCGATCGAGCACGGGACCGGGGAATGGCTCCATCGATGAGCTCGAGCGCGTCGTCGGTGAGCTCGAGCGCTTCGTTGATGAGCTCGAGCGTGTTGTCGACCCGCTCCTCACGCTCCTCGAAGCGTGGATCGAGATCGCCCAGCGTAGGAACCTGGTCGTCGAGCACCTTGATCTCCCCCGACGCCGTAGCCGCTTTCGTGCGCAGCCGCATCCACCGAGGCAAGGGCGGAGGCACCGCTCCTCGACGACCACGCGCGTGCCGGGTCGAGGCTCCACGACCCAGGCGATAGTCGGCACGGCGCGCTGCTTTCGGGCGAGCGGCCCAGATCCCCAGGTCGTCGAGCGCTCGCTGATAGCTGGCGTCCGAGCACCACGAGGCCGCGCGACGCAACACGGCCCGTAGCTCGTCCCGATCGGCTTGACTCTCCGCGAGGGTCACCAAACGCCCGAGCAATCGCAGCGTGCTCTCGAGCCGGCCGAACGTTGCATGAACGCGGGCCAGGCGCTCCACGGTCACTCGATCGCGCGGGGCGACGCGGTGGAGCACCTCGAGCTTGCGCTGCGCACGGCGAGGCTGACCGCAACGCAGATAGATAGTGGCCAGCTCGCGAAGCACCGCCTCGTCGGGACCACCATGCGCATGCATCATCTCGAGCACGCGCAGCAGATCCTGGGTCCGGCCGCGGGCGCGCAGCCCGTCGGCCACGACCCGCAGCTCGGCCATCGCCTCGGTCGTGCGCCCCTTGGCCAGATCGAGCTCGGCCAACCGCAGGCGGCGAGGCAACGCGGTGGGCTCGCTATGCACCAGCAGGCCAAGCACGTCGCGAGCCTGCTCGGGACGACCCGAGAGGATATGGACCCGCGACACTTGCTCGCACAACGCGGCCGCCATCGGCCCCAACCCCGCCATCAATGGCGCCAGCCGGACCCTCACCACTCGGCTGGACTCCACCCGAAGCGCCCGCAGAGCCACTGTCATCGCCCGCCTCGGATGACCAAGACGAACATAGATGCCGGCGAGCCGCAGATACTCGTCAGCCGCGCGCGCAGGGTGACCCGCCTCCACCAGGTGATGCGCCAGCTTCAGCGAGGCCTTGACGTCGTCGGGATCGAGATCGGTGAGGACCTGATATTCGGTGGCCGCCGCCTCGTGTCGACCCTCCACCGCCAACCGTCTCGCTCGCTCCCAGACGGGAGTGGTGAGGAAGGTGAGCGGTCGACGCGATCGGGGAGCCTCTGTCTCGTGCATCATCGAATATTGGAAGGACGCTCGGTGGAATGCGTACCCTCACCTACTTGGACACCGGAGTAGGGGAATTTCCTGGATGAAATGGAAAGATCGGCGGGGAAAACTACGGTGCCATCAAAAGCTCGCGCGATACCGCTCAGATCAACGCATACCGCAGCCCACGGTCACGTACGACCAGCGTCTGTGCTCCACAGTGCCGTAGGGCCTCCACCAAGATCGTCGTCCCTGCCACGATCACATCGGCGCGCCCGGGCGGCAGCATGGGCGACCGACTCCGCTGCTTGGTGGTCTGCTCGGCGAGCCGATCGCGCAACGCCTCGACCTGCGCGGCCGTCCACCGCGAGCCATCGACCTGCTTACGATCGTACTGCTGCAGGCCCAGCAAAAGCCCGGCCACCGTCGTGACCGTACCCGCCAATCCATAGAGTACAGGCTGTGGTGGCAGCAACTGCTCGGCAAACGCCTCACGCGAGGACTGGGCCACCATCGCCACCTGAGACAGCGTAGGCGGATCATTGTGGAGGTATTGCTCGGTCAGTCGTACGGAGCCTATCGGGTGCGACCGGCTATCGAGCACATCCATCCCGATGCCGGCCACCAACTCCGTCGACCCCCCGCCGATATCGAGCACGCGCAGCAGCTCGTCGTCGGCCAGTTCCTGCGCCACGCTACGATAGGACAGCTCGGCCTCTTCGCTCCCGGCTATAAGCCGCACCGGCTGCCCCAAGGCATCGGCCGCCGGCTCGAGAAACGCTCGAGGGTTGCTGGCCATGCGGAGCCCCTCGGTGGCCACGACCTGCAGCTGCGCCTCGTGCTCCTGCACGAGTGCTCGATATTCGCGTAGCACTGTGAGCGTACGCTTGATCGCCTCGGAGTCCAGGCGCCGGGTCTGCGCGACATTCTGCCCCAGCCGCGTGACTCGGCTGAGATCGCTGTGCACCACCACCTTCCCGTCGGCATCGCGCTCCGCCAGCAACAACAAGACTGAATTCGTCCCGATATCGATGACGGCGCGCATACGCATCAGGGTACCAGTGACTTGCCATCCACGCAGGCGCGATCACACGACAGGCAGTCGCGACCCAACTGAAGGCACCGACCTCTACGACCCATCTACGACCGATGTCCTCGATGCGCCCGCTTCACTTCACCCTCACCCCCCTGTGCCTGACGCTGAGCGTCTCGGTCGCCGCCCATGCATCGTCGCTGACCGAGCTCCCGCCCGAACCCAGCCAGATCTACGGCGGCACCGCGGTCGAGGAGTGCGGCTGGCCGACCACCGTCACCATGGAAGGCTGCACCGGCACGCTGGTGAGCCCCGACGTGGTGATCTTCGCGGCCCACTGCATGTTCTTCGCCGGCAATGTGGGTCCGGCCTTCGTGGGCTTCGGTGAGACCGATTTCAACCCCGCCCGTGAGATCGCCACCCAAAGCTGCACGATGTTCCCCAACTGGATCCCCGAGGAGAGCAGCTTCGGGACCGACGTGGCGTTTTGCGTGCTCTCCGAGCCGGTCCTGGATGTTCCGATCGTGCCGATCCTGATGGGCTGCGAGACCGAGCTCCTCCAGCCCGGCCAAGACATCACCCTGGTCGGCTTCGGGGTGACCGACCAGGGGCAGTTCGGGGTCAAGCACGCGGTGGATACGGTCATCAACGGATTCGAAGGCCCCGAGATCAACGTGGGCGGCGGCGGTACCAGCAGCTGCAACGGCGACTCGGGCGGCCCGGCCTACATTCAGCTGGAGGACGGCACCTGGCGCGTATTCGGGATCACCTCGCGGGGAACCAGCTCCAACTGCAGCCAGCCCTCGATCTACGGGCTCATCCACGACCACGTGGAGTGGATCGAGAGCGCGTCGGGGTTCGACATCACCCCCTGCCACGACGCCGACGGCACATGGAACCCGAGCGACGGCTGCAGCGAGTTTCCGCTCGACCCGAACGTGGGCAGCACGGGCTGGGCTCAGGGATGTGCCGTACCCCAGCTCAGCGGTCCCTCGGCCACCTGCGGCGAACCATTCGAATTCGGCGGTAGCACCGGAGACACCGGAGACACCGGAGACACCGACGACACCGGCGTGGACGGCACGGCCGGCAGCGGCACGGCAGAGACCGGGCTCCCCGGCGGTACGGGCAGCGGAGCCACGGACGACGGGCCCAGCCCGGGCTCCACGACCGCGCCCGGCACGGGAGACGGCGGCGCACAAGACGGCGGCGACGATGTCATCACCTGCACCTGTCGCAGCGACGCACCCACGCCCACCGCGGCGTGGCTGCTGCTGTCGCTGCTCCCGGCCGCTCGACGCCGACGCTTCCGTCGATGACCATGGCGCACGAGCCCTAAACAAACAGACCCGAGGCCAACGCCTCGGGTCTGCTCATACGTCGCGAGGACTGCCGATCAGTACGCCCGCGGGCCCCAGTCGGGCGTCGAGCCGGCCTTCATGACGGTGATCTGATTGTTCCCGTCTTCGTTGGCGACCACGATGCCCCCACGCGACGAGGACCACGCCACCAGTCGACCGTCGGGTGCATAGGAAGGATCGGTGTTGCGACCCCCACCCTGGCTGAGGCGCTTGACCTTGCCGCTCTTGACGTTGACCGAGAAGATGTCGAACCCGGAGCCGGCCCGACCGGCGTAGGTGATCCAGTTGGCCAGCTCGCCCTCGCCGTGGCTCCAGTCGGGGGTTTGGTTATAGCTGCCCTTCTTGGTCACCCGCTTGGCTCCGCCACCACCGGCGGCCATTCGATAGACCTGCGGACCCCCGGCCCGGTTGGAGACGAACGCGATCTGGTTGCCCGCCCCGCTCCAGGTGGGCGACCCATCGATCGCGGCGTTGCTGGTCAGCCGCCCCTTGATGTTGCCGCTGGTGTCGATCGTGTAAAGCTCGCTGTTGCCGTCCTTGGACAGGGTGAGCGCGATGGTGCCTCCGTTGGGGCTCATCACGCCGCCGAGGTTGAGGCCGGGGTACTTGCTGACCCGCACCGGCCCGCCGCCGGAGCTCATCCACAGGTCGGGGTTGCGCTTGGCGTAGCTGGTGAACACCACCTGACCGCCGGGACCCAGCGAGGGCAGGATGTTGAGCGAGCGGTTGCCGGTGACCCCGGAGACGTTGCCGCCGTCCATCTCCATGGTGAACACGTTCTTGCTCACCGAGGGGTTGCGGCGCGTCCGGACGAAGGCGATCCGCGACCCGAACACCCCAGGGATGCCCGTGTAGTACTTGATCACCTCGTTCATGAACATATGGGCCGCCTTGCGGGTGTTGCCCGCCGGGAAGCCCTTGGACAGCACCGGCTTGCTGCCCTTGGCCAGGTCGTACAGCTGGAACTTGACCTGGTTGCCGACGTTGGCGTTCTTGATCACCGCCTGGGCGCCGATCTTGTTCCACTGGTCGCGGCTGAAGCCCTTTTCCTTGATGAGCGCGGCGGGGATCGACCGACGATCGATCACCTCGAAACCGGCGCTGATCTCCGCGTCGCGACGGACGACGTTGCCCACCTCGTCACCCGCGGGCACAGCCAGCCGCAGCAGCGTGACGGTGGTGTTGACGTCGACGTCCTGGACGGCCGTGGCCGCATCGGCGACCGCCACGTCCTGTCCCGCCCAGTACGCCCCGGCGGAAAGGGTGGACGCGAGCACCATGGTTCCCAACGCAGTTCGGTTCATCGGTGGACCCTTCTGAGCAAATCGGCGAAAGGATAGCGACGGCCGCCAGCCAGGAAAAGGCCCCGATTCGGGAGCCCGAACGCCCGGCTCGGACGGGCCCACCGGGGCATCCCACCGGGGCATCCCACCGGGGGCATTCCACCCGGGCATCAAGGCCGGGCGTGCCCTCTACCGTACGCCGCTCGCGCTCCAGTTGAAGGTGTATCGGATCGTGGCGCAGCTGCCCTTCATCTTGCTGGACACCTTGGCCGGCGGCTTGGGGATCTTCAGCTGCTCGAGGGCCAGGCGCACCGCGTTCTGACCGTCGGCGGCCAGGCTGCCCCCCTTCTTGCTGACGTGCGAGATCCGACCGTCCTTGCAGACCTTCAGCTGGAACTTGAAGTTACCGCTGCCCGCCTTGGCCGCGTAGGCGCCCACCTTCATGTTGTTGAGGGCCTTCATCACCTGCGTAGCCCAGGGATCGCCGTCTTTCTTGAGGTCGCTCCAGCCACCGGGGTCACCAAAGGGGTCCCCCTTGGGCTGCGTGACCGTGGGCAGATCCTTCTTGTAGGGCGTGTTGGCGCTGGTCGGCAGCTTGGAGGTGGGGAGCTTCTTGTCCTTCTTCTCCCGGGGCGGCGGCTTGTCGGTCTTCTTGGGCTTCTTGTCGGGCTCGGGCGGAGGCTCCTCCGTGGGCTTGGCGTCTTCCTCCTCGGTCACCGTCTCGTTGACCGTGTCCTCCTCGGCCCGGGTCTCCTGGACGATGATCTTCTCCGGGATCTCCTGCTCCTCCATTTCCACGCCGATCTTGACCAGCGTGCCCGGCTCGAAATCGATGAGGAACTCGTCGTCCTCCTCCCCGTCGTCCTCGGCGTTGGCCATGATGGTAAAGCCGAAGAACAGCAGCACCGAGGTGAGCATCATGCCGCCCAGGCCCCCGAAGAAGGCCACCGGGTTGCGGAACAGATCGACCAGATCGCGGGAGAAGGAGCCGAAGATCGCGGAGATCGGGTTGCCGGTGCGGACGCGAACGGGGCGAGGAGCGTTCATTGGTTCTTCATCTCCGCGATGCGCTTGGCGTTGGGATCGGTGACGAACCCGACCTGCGAGACCTCCGCATCCTTGAGAGCCACCAGGATATCGACGATCCGAGCGTGGTCGACGTTCTGATCCCCCTGGATGAAAACCTGGCCGTCTTCTTGGATCTTCGCGTTGTTGGCCAGCTCTTCCTTCATCTTCTCGGGATCCTGGGACAAAGGCAGGGTGCCCAAGAACGCGCGCCCGGTCTTGTCGACCGAGATCACCGTATAGAGGAATTCCTCTTCGGTGATCTCCTCGCCGCGGGCGGCGGGGATCTCGACCTCGAGGCCCTCGGGCGACATCAGCGGGGTGGCGACCATGAACATGATGAGCAGGCAGAACATCACGTCCACCAGGGAGGTGACGTTGATGGCCGTCATCGGCTCGTCGCCGGTGACGTCCTCGTTGATGATGCTACGCGCCATGCTTGACGATGATCTGCCGAGCGAGGATCCCGAGCGCTCCGAGTGCGAGCGCCCCGCTTAGAAGAAGTGCCGCTTGACGATATTCATGAAATCATTGGAAAAGTTGCTCATCTCCGCGTTGAGCACCTTGAGCCGCCGCTGGAAGTAGTTGTAGGCCACGACCGCGGGAACCGCGCTAGCGAGGGCGAGCGCGGTGGTGACCAGCGCCTCGGCGATGGGCTGCGAGACCTCACCGAGCTCGGCGCTGCCCTGCGCGGCGATGCTCAGGAATGCCTCCATGATGCCCCAGACCGTTCCGAACAGCCCGATGAAGGGAGCGGACGAGCCGGTCGTCGCCAAGAAGGGCAGCAGGTTCTCCAGCTTGGTGTTCTCCGACAGCCGGGCGCGGGCCAGCGCGCGCTCCACATTGTCGGCGTCGCCCGCACGATCGTGCATGGAGACGGTGGCCTCCATGCCGTACTGCTGCTGGGAGGCCGCGTCGCGGGTGCGCTTGACCTTGGACAGCTCGACATAGCCCGCCCGAAACATGGCCGCGATCGGGCTTCGCTTGAGGCGCTCGGCGACCTGGTAGATCTCGTCGAGCCGCTTGCTCTCCCAGAAGCGATCGAGGAACGTGATCGACTGGGACTGCGCCTGCGTGATGTGCACCAGCTTGTAGAAGAGGACGAAGATCGTCAGGGCCACCAGCAACAGCAAGATGATCACAACGCCGAGGACGATGCCCTGTGAGGCGGTGAGCAGCCCGACCAGATCGACGGCGGACAGCAGAGGACCGAGCGTCGAGGACCCAACAAGGTCTGGAAATTGCGGCGCAATCACGGCGAGCGCAGGCTACGTCAGGCGGTGATGGGCGTCAATCGCGGCCAGGCCTTCCGCCCCGCGAGGGACGGACCGTCGATCCGTGCCGGTCATGCTCCTGTGACCCGACGTCGCCTCACCGGGCGCGGGCCTGGAGCCACGCGCGAGCCTCGTCGCGCTGGCGAACCTCGCCGCCGAGCGCCTCGACGGCCGCGAGCCCTTCGGTGGCCAGCCGTAGGGCCCGGTCACGGTCGCGATCCAACGACCACAAGACCCGGGCCAGCTCGAAGTGGGCCTCAAAGAACTCGGGAGGCGGGGTGGGATTTTGGGTCCGCAGCACCACCGCGCGCTCGAGCAGCGGGAGCGCCTGCTCGAGTCGACCCGCCGCCACATGGGCCCGACCGAGGCCAAGCACCGCGTACGACATGAACAAACTATCGGGGCCCAGGACCTTCTCGATGATGGCCTGCGCCCGCGCATAGTGGGGCGCGGCGGACTGGTGATCGCCCCGGACCATGAGGGCATCGGCCAGGTTGGTGAGCGAGGAGGCGGTCCATGCGTGCTCGGGCCCCAGCACAGACTCGCGTATTTCGAGCGCGCGACGGTGACTGGCGATCGCCTCTTCGACACGACCCACCACGAGCTGATCGATCCCCAGATTGTTGAGGGCGATCCCCACCGCGGGGTGCTCGGGTCCGTAGACTTGCTCCATCCCGACCAGACAGCGACGGTGGAACGCGATCGCCTCTTCGAGCTGCCCCAACAAGGATAGGGACATGCCCAGGTTACCCACCAGCTTAAGGGTCTGCGGATGCTCGGACCCGAAGATCCGCTCGGCCCGCACGAGCACCTCTCGCTGGAGGCGCTCGGCTTGGGCGACCTCGCCGCGACTGCTGAGCACGTTGGCCAGGTTGGTCGTGGCCTTGATGACGAAGGGGTCGTCGTCCCCGGCGACCTCTCGGGCCAAGGCGATGCTCCGCTCGAGCCTGGCCTGCGCCTCCTCGAACCGTTCGAGCATTCGCAGCGAGGCCGCGGTGCTGGCCAGCAAGACAGCACGTCGCATATCGGGCGATGACCCCTCAGCGTCGTCGGGGTCGCCAGCGTCGCGCTCAGCATCGAGCCGGGCCAGGCCCTTGCGATAGGCCTCGACCGCGTCCTCGTAGCGGCCCGCTGCGTGGTGGAGGCTGCCCAAGCGTTCCTCGAGCCGCACTCGGTCGGCATCGTTACCGGTGCGCGCCAGCACGGCCCGGGCGTGCTCGACCCACTGCATGCCCTCATCATGCTGCTCCATGGCCACGCCCGCCACGTGAGTCAGCTGGAGCGCGGCCTCGAAGGCGACACGATCGTAGCCCTGCTCGATGGCCACGAAGTACGCCTCGCGCAGGGCCTGCTCGCTCGCAGCGTACTCACCGGCGCACTCGGCCGCGAACCCGTCGCCCAAGCGCAGCTCGGCCCGCAGCGGGGGATAGCCAAGCGCATCGACCTGTGGCCTCACTTCATCGAGCACGACAACGGCCTCGGAGCACCGGGCGGTGTCTCGCAGCGCCTCGGCCCGGGCCAGGCGCGAGCGCAAGGTGGCGACCTGCCGAGCGAGGGCGGGATCTTCGAGCGGCGTCAGCCCAGCGCGTTGCCACGTGCCATCGTCACAGGCTCGGAGCGACGGCAGCGATTCCACCGTGCGTGCGATCTCGGCCATGTGTTCCCGGCTCACCCCGCGCAAGGCTTCGATCCGCGCCTCAAAGCGACGCCGTCGGTCCTCGAGACAGCGCACGCGGGCGTTGGCGGCCTCGCCTTGCGGCCCCGCCCCCTGGCGCTCACAGGCTTCGTGACGAGCTCGGCCCCAGCGCTCCGCCCAGCGCTCCGCATAGTCGTCCAGCGCCGGACGCATGCGCGACCAGATCTCAGCGGACTGAGGCGCCTCGGTCTCCTGCAACGCCGTCGCAATGGCGTGGCGATGCTCATCGCTCCACAGGTGATCGCGCACGGCCACCGGCTCCTCGCACTCGGGCGAGGACGCCGGCGAGCGTCCCTGCCCCCACACGCCCAGGAGCACGGTACCCAGCGCGGCGACAGCCACGGCCCCGCCCCAAGCCCCGCCCCAAGCAAGGCGCGAGCGCGGAGCGGCCACCGCATCCAACCGGTCGAGCAGCGCCTCCATCGAAGGCCATCGGTCCCGCGGATCGGCGGCCAGGCCCCGGCGAAGCGCCTCCACCAAGGGCCGCGGAGCGTCTACGTGGGGCGGCCATGGCGGAGGCCCGCGGAGCTTGGCCTGGCCCAGCTCGGTGTAGCTGCCCTGGAAGGGCCTCGCCCCGCATAGCGCCTGCCATAGCGTCACGCAAAAGGCGTACTGATCGGCGCGACCATCGGCTCGCTCATCCAAGAACTGCTCGGGTGCCATATAGGCCGGCGTGCCCACCACGATCCCGGTCGCGGTGAGCGCCTCGTCCCACGCGCCCGAGGATGGCTGCGCCGCCACGGCCGCCTCGGACGGCTCGGAGCGCTCCTCCTCGAGCGACGCGCCCGGCGGCCGAGCCAGCCCGAAATCCATCACGCGCACACGACCACCGTCGGTATCGGCCTCGGCGCTCCGCATCACGTTGGCCGGCTTGAAGTCACGATGCACCAGGCCAGCCTGGTGCGCCGCCGCGAGCCCTCGCCCCGCAGGCAACAGCACGGCGAGCGCCTCGGGCCACGGGTGAGGTCCTTGGGCCATCCAACCCGAGAGCGTGGATCCCTCCACCAGCTCCATCACCAGCACGAAATCCCCCGCCGTCTCGAGCCCATAGACCTCGACCACGTTGGGGTGAGACAGCTGGGCCAGAGCCTGTGCCTCACGGGACAGCCGAGCTCGCGCGCGCTGGTCGAGCACCGAGGGTTTGAGCCGCTTGAGCGCGACCTCTCGCCCCAGCTTGCGGTCACGAGCACGGTAGACCTCGCCCATGCCACCTTCGCCCAGCAACGCGAGGATCTCGTAGCGATCATCCGCCAGAACGACCGGGTCGACCGGGTCGACGGCATCGCATGCGTCGTCTATATCGGGTCGGTCCGGTAGGCCGAGCTCGGGCCGGGTCGGACTGGAGGCGAGCTCGCGAGTCGCCGCGACATCCCGCGACGACCAGAGCGATCCCCGCTCCGCCCCTTCGGCCCCCATCTGACTACTCTAGCGTCATCTGCGTCGGGCGTTTGGCTGGATTCACACGTTCGATCCGGATCGAGAAGAAACAATCGTGATCCAGCAAGCGGATCCGACGCACACCTATCGATGAACCAACCCCGTGCTCAACGGGTGACCTCACACGCAAAGACGCCACGACTTGCGTTAACCTGGGGGTGCGAGGCTGCACGACGAGGTGCGACTGGAGGGCAGATCCATGATGAACATGCGACATGGCAAAGGGCTTGGGTTCATCGCGTCGGTGCTGGGCCTGGTGCTCGGCGGAGCGTGCGGGGGCTCGGGCGACCGGGAGTCCAGCAACCCCACCGGTGGGGGCTTGCCCCCCCTCGGCGGCTCGACCAGCACCGCGGAGCCTGGCGGCGACACTACGGGCCCCCTGCTCGACGTGGGAGCGGCGACCGGCCAGGCCGGCGACGAGGGCGGCGAGAACTGCGACCCGATGCCGACCAACGCCACTCTCACCGGGACCGTCTATGCGCCCAACCTGGAGATCCCGATCAGCGGGGCGCTGGTCTACGTGACCGACGGCGACGCCGAGCCCGTGCCCGACGGCGTCTACTGTGCCGAGTGCGTGCAGGTGGCGTGCAACGAACACTTCGTGCTCACCAACCCCGACGGGACCTTCGAGCTGCCCGCTTTGGCCGGGGCGGGCCAGAAGTTGGTGGTGCAAAAGGGGCAGTTCTTGCACGTGGCCGACATCGACGTGGCCGAGGGCGACAGCGTGGTGCCTGCTGCGTCGAGCAACCTTCCCGGAGAGTGGAATCCGGCCGCCGGTCTGTGGATCCCCCGCATCGCGGTGGTCGAGACCGGCACCGACAGCATCTTCGACATCCTGGCCAAGATCGGCATGGGCGAGGTCACCGGCAATGGCGGCCTGGTCGACGGCACTCAGAACTTCGACCTAATCTCCGAGCTCGACGGTGGCGCGCTGCTCGATGATCTCGACGCGATGCGGCAGTACCACATCATCTTCGTGCCCTGCATGGCCCAGGATGGTATGGGCGCGCTCAACCCCCAGCGGATCGAGAATATTCGTCAGTGGGTCGCCGAGGGTGGCAAGTGGTACGTGACCGACTGGGCCAACGAGTACCTGTACGACGTCTTCCCCAACTACCAGACCTTGTACGGGCAAGGCTTCGACCCCGACCTGATCCCCGCCTACGACACCACCGCCTTCGTGCTCGACCAGGGTCTGCTGGCGTGGCTCGAGGCGCTGCCTGCCCCGCTCAAGGACATCGGGGGCGGTCAACCCAACCTGCTGTCGCTACCCACCGTAGACCTCATCGACAATTGGTCGGGGATCGACTCGATCCCCCCGGTGATGGCGGTCAACGACGAGGGCGAGCAGGTGGACGTGGGTCACCACGCGTGGGTCGAGGGCCCCTGCCTGTCCTGCAACCCCGGCAACAAGCTGCGACCCATGACGATCAGCGCCGAGTACGGATGTGGGCGCATGATGTTCAGCACCTATCACACCGCCGAATTCGAGCACGCCGGGCTCACGCCGCAGGAGCTGATCTTGCTGTACATCATCCTCGAGATCGGCGTCTGTCACGACGCGCCCCCGCCCCCGCCCCCGCCGGTGGGTTGAGTGCGATACAGCGTCTTTTCTGTCGCTCGACGATAGCGGCGAACTCCTGCGGGAGCACGATTGCGCAATCTCCGCGCATGCTCACGCCTGCTAGGCTGGGGCCGATGCGCTCCCGGGCCTCGCAGGCGCTGCTCGTCGCCACCGCGCTGCTCGGCGCCTGCGGCGACGCCACGGGCTCGGTCGAGCTTGCCTGGGTCTTCGTCGATCGCGACGGTGATCCGATCTATCCAGGTGGTGTGTTCTCGGTCGACGACGAGCGCGATTCGTGTGCGCTGCCCGGGGAGGTGGGCGAGCAGGCCGTCTCCTACGACCTGCGGGTCGAGCTGCAGATCTGCGACCCGGCCTGCGAAGCGGGCTGCGACGCCGAGGAATGCCAGGTACTCCCGCCCCGCCTCTTTGCATGCAACTCGGCCCGCGGCAACGAACCCGAGGTGCCGGCCTCCGACGCCGACGCTCCCTATCGCTTCGAGCTACGGGCCGTGATCGGCATTCCCTCCACGGGCACGCAGTGCCGTGATGCGGCGCCCACCTGCCTCGCCGTGCCCTCGGCCCGCGAGCGCGTGGTCGAAGCGGGGCGCGTCATCGATCTGCAGGTCTACCAGATCGCGGTCGACGTCGACCGCAACGGTGGCGAGCGCCTCGACCTGGAGGAGTGCGACTGTGCCTGAACCTTGCCCCGTCGTCGCCGCGAGGCCCTCGGTCCTTCTCGCGGTGCTCGGCCTGACGCTCGCTGGTTGTGTCTACCCGACCAGCGATCCCACGGGCATGGAGCTGTCGTGGCGCTTCGTCGAGCACGACCAGTCCGAGGGGGAGAGCGACGATCCGGCTGATGGCGAGGCCGACGAGGACAATAGCGTCATGGTGCGATCGTGTGCCGGAGCGCTCACCGAGCAGATCGCGGTCGAGGTCGAAGATCAAGACAGCCCTCGACGCCGCGGGATCTTCCGCTTCGATTGCCTCGAGGGCTACCAGACGGCGAACGCCCTGCAGACCGAGGCCTCCAACGCCTTCATCCCGCTCGACCCGGGCCCGTACACGGTCACCATGCACGCGGTCGACGATGCCCAAAATGCGATCGTGAGCGAGCAAGTAGAGACCCGCGACGTCACGGTGGAGGAGCGGATCATCACCGTCGCCACCTGGGAGCTCTCACGAGCCCCGGTCGACTGGAACGTCGAGCTGCGTGGGGCCGACGCCTGCGAGTCGATGACCTTGGCCCTCTACTATGCCACCCCCGAGAACGACCTGGCCGACTACACCCCCAACGCAGAGCAAAGCCTGCTGCTCTATCGTCGCTCCCTGTCCAGCGACCGCGGCTTGACGGTGGGCGGCGAGGCCACCGCGTGCTCGCCCGAGCTGAGCGGGACCCACGTCTTTGAAGGCCTCGACCGCGGGGACTATCGGCTGGAGATCGTGGTCGATGGGGCCAGCTGTGGCACCCAGTCGGTGAACCTACGGGATCGCGAAGGTGCGAGCAGTGTCATCGACCTTGCCAACCTGCTCTGCGGCGGCTAGAACTCGCAATTGGCGCTCTTTGATGCCCACGCGTAGCCATATCGCAGCGCTCCTGACCCTCGGCGGACTGACCGCCTGTGCCGAGACTCCCAGCTTCGAGCTGCGCTGGACGATCGAAGGCCGGCCGGGAGCGAGCGTGGCCGCCTGCTCCGAGTCCGGGGTGCTCCAGGTGCGGGCCCGGGCTTTGAACGGCCCCAATGAGCTCGACGACAGTGGCGAGCCCATCGGGCTCGTCAACGAGCGGATCTATCCCTGCTTCCCCGAGGGCCTCGAGGGGGACGACGGTCGAGTGGCCGGCTGGGCGCTGCCCCGTGGGTGCTACGCGATCGAGCTACGGGGCATCGATCGCTCCTTGACCCCGTGGGACGACCCGGAGCCGGCCGTGTTCGACGACGAACCGGTCGAGCACCCGGGCTGCTCCCCCGGCGATCCCGGCGACAGCGAGCCGCCCGAGTGCCGTCCGGGCGAGCGGGTCTGCGACTGCCTGCGGCTGAGTGTAGGCGGCGGGTGCAGCGAAGAACAAGGCGCTGCCGCGAGCGCTCCTGAGGGGGAGACAGCCAGTGAGCCGCTGGTCTTCACCCTCGACCCGCCTCTCGAGTGCGAGGACGGGATCGACAACGACCGCGACGGGCGGGTCGACGATGGCGACCCCTCGTGCGTGTTCGCGCTCGCGGACGGCACCGAGGGGCTCCCGGTGGGGGTGACCGACCTTCAGCTCGAGGTGTCCCTGCTGGCCCAAAACCCCAACATCGAGTGTCCGAACATTCCGGGCTTCAGCCGGATCCAGGTGTGGTTCGACCGCGACGAGTGGACCGATAACGAACAACTCGAAGAGCTGTCGGATACAGACATCCTCATCTTCGACGATACGTGCCAGCTCGAGTCCCCCTATCGTTTTGCGACGTCCCTGCCGGTAGGCCTGGCGCGATTCCACGTCGTCGGGGTCAACGGCGCTGGTGTGCCGATCACCCAGCTTCAGTCCTTCGAGCAAGAGCTGACCCCGGGCAACAACTTCGTGCAAGCCGCGGTCGACTTCGGGCCCGAGACCTTCCTCGAGCCGGTGGTGGGACCTATCATCTTCAATACCGGTTTCGTCGGCGAGCTGGGCCGCGAGGGCAATGTGCGCTTCTCGTGCGCGCTGGCCGTCGACGGCGAGACCCCCGAGCAGATGGTGGGCAAGCACGATCGCGGCACGCTTGAGATCACCGATCTACGGGTAACCTTGTTCGACAGCCGCATGGAGCCAGTCACGACCCCCATCCAGATCGACGACGGTACAGTGCTGGAGGGCCCAACGATCATCCCCTGCCGCAGTCAGGTCTTCACCCAGACGCTGACCTGGGGCGGATACTTCATGGAGGTCGAGGCGCTCTCGGCCGCCGGCGAGGTGTGCTTCTCCAACGTCGGGGCGGCGCAAGTCATGGCCCCGAACGAGATCGACAACATCCTGCTGCCCCGTACCGGCGATGACGCAGACCTCCCCGAGTCGTGCCGCGAGTGCGAGGCCGATGCCGATTGCGCCCCGGCATGCGTGACCCTCGTCGTCGATGACGAAGAGACTCTGCTGTGCCCGCCGCTTGATGGCTGGGCCTGCATCGTCGGCACCTGCCAGAGCCCATGTGCAGAGGCGGAAGATTGCCAAGACGACCTGCTCGGCGATCTGGGCTATGCGTGCAGCGAAGTCAGCGGATACTGCGAGCGGCCGTGACCAACGACCAGCCGAGCTACACCACCTCGACCACCAGCACCCGCTGTTGCCCGCCGCGCTGGTAGTCCACCACGAAGCGACGAGCGGCGCGTACCTGGAGGTAGAGCTTCATCGCATCCTGCACCGAGCCCAGCGGGATCCGGTTGACGTGGGTGACCACGTCGCCGCTGCGAAGCCCGAGTCGCTCGGTGACACTGCCCGGATCGATCGCGTCGAGGCGGATCCCCGAGGCTTGGCCGCGGTCCTTGATCGGGCTCACCCGCACCTGACGGGCCAGGCGCCTCGGATGCTGCCGCGCCCGGGCCACGAACTGCGCGGTCACGGTGCAGTGTTCACCAGGCGCATCGCAGACAATCGCCTCGGCCACCCCGGCCAGCGGATCGACCTCGGGCTCGGCCGGCGCGGAAGACCCGGCCTCTCGAAAAGCGTCGACCGCGGCGTTCCACGCCCGACGCACCTTGTCCATGTCGACGCGGTCCATGGCTCGCTGGGCCTGGTCGACCCCCCGCGAGACCGTCCGCCGGGTGGCATCGGCGACCTCGGCGGCCTCCTCGGACTCGATCTGGCCACATGCCGCCAGGCACAACAGCCCGATCACCAGCCGGCGCCGGCTCCACCCAAACGGCCTCATGGACACCATCGGCAGGATAGACAGCGCCCGGCCGACTCGCATGCCCACCTCGTTTCCGCGCCACCCAATGCCATTCGGCGACCAAGGCTCCCGCCCTTTCGTTGAACGCGCCCTTTTCGCCTCTCGCCGGCTCACACCCGTCGAACGCGCAGAGCTGGATGTATGGCTTTATACTCCGCGGTGGGATGCGGAGACAAACACGACAGTGGAGCTCGTCGTGCCTGTTGGGCGCGATGTTGATCGGTGGCTGCACAGAGGACGGCACAGCCGAGCCGTGGGACGGTCCGACCGAGAGTAACGGCAGCGACGCCGGGCCGATGCCCGGCAGTGACGGGTCGTCCGACCCGACCGGGGGGGATCCGAGCGGCCCGCCGCCCGATGGCAGCGGCTCCTCGGGCGACACCGACCAGCTCCCCGAGCAGCCGCTGGTCAACGTGGCGCACGAGCGCGAGTTTCGGGGCGCGTGGGTGGCCACGGTCAGCAACATCAACTACCCGAGCACGCCGGGCTTGTCGGCAAAGGCGCAGCAGCAGGAGCTCGACGACCTGCTCGACGTGTTGGTGTTTCACAACCTCAACGCCGTCGTCTTTCAGATCCGCCCCGAGTCTGATGCCTTCTACGCGTCTATGCTCGAGCCGTGGAGCCGTTACTTGATGGGCTCGCAGGGTGAGGACCCCGGGTTCGACCCGCTGCAGTATCTCATCGACCAAGCCCACCCCCTGGGGATCGAGGTCCACGCCTGGCTCAACCCCTACCGGGCCAAGGCGAGCCTGGCGTCCAGCCTGGCCCCGGGTCACATCGCGCTGGTCGAGCCCGAGTATGCGTACGAGTACGGCAACTTCCTGTGGATGGATCCCGGGGCCGAGCCGGTACAGGATCGTACGATCGACGTGATCCTCGACGTGGTCGACCGTTACGACGTCGATGGGATCCACTTCGACGACTACTTCTATCCCTACCCCAACGGCAGCCCCTTCCCGGACAACTCGACCTACCAGGCCTACATGAACGGAGGCGGGATGCTCGCGCTGGACGACTGGCGGCGGGAGAACGTCGACTCGCTGGTCGAGGTGCTCTACGAGTCGATCGTAGGCACCCGCGATCACGTGCGCTTTGGGATCTCTCCCTTTGGGATCTATCGCCCCGGCATGCCGCCAGGGATCGTAGGCCTTGACCAGTATGCGGAGATCTTCGCCGATCCCCTGCGGTGGATGGACGAGGGCTGGGTCGACTATCTCGCGCCGCAGCTGTACTGGCCGACCACCCAGACCCAGCAGGCTTATGAGCCCCTGCTGGAGTGGTGGTCGAGCATGACCTCCGAGGGTCGCTACATCTTCACCGGCAACTACCTCTCGCAGATAGGTTCCAGCGCGGCGTGGTCGGTGGACGAGATCCTCACCCAGGTGGAGCTATCGCGGACCTATCGCGACTTGGGCTCGATGGGCAACATCTACTTCCACATCGGGCCCTTGGTCAGCGACGCCTACGGGGTGGGTACCGCCATCGTCGACAACTTCTACGACGGGCCAGTGCTCACGCCCCCGCTGGCCGCGAAGATCGGCGAGTCGATCGCCCCGCCCTGGGTGGAGCAAGACGGCGCCAGCGTCACGCTCAGCGCCCAAGACGAGACCCCGCTGCGAGCGTGGGTCGTGTACGAGGACGCCGGCTCGGGCTTCGAGCTGGTGGACATCGTGCCTGTGGGCACCGATACCTTCGAGCTATCCAGCGGCACCTGGGCGGTAAGTGCGGCGGCCCGCAGCGGGGTGGAGAGCCGCGGGGTGCTGGTCGACGTGCCTTAGCGACCCCGTGAATTGCCAAAGTGGGCTACCGGTTGCGGGCGGCGAACTTTTGCTTCGCCGCTCGTCCCTTGCGCTCGAGCATGGGAATCAGCGCTCGCCGCAGCCCGGGGAATAGGTAGCCGAGCGTGGCCATGTAGCCGCCCAGGCGGGGACGCATGCGCTCCACCCGGCCGTCGGCGGCACAGTCGATCACCAGCTGAGCGATCTCGTCGGCGCTGCTCATCGGCTGGGAGAAGACCAAGTCGGGCACCGTGTCGATCTCTTCCATGATGAAGCCGGTATCCACGGGCCCGGGCGAGACCGCCGACACCCGCACTCCCGACTCGGCCAGCTCGTCGGCCAGCGCATAAGAGAACGCTCGCAGGCCAAACTTGGTGGCCGAGTAGGTCGCCTCGTGCACCACCGGGATCCGCCCCGCCAGCGAAGCCACGTTGACGATCGCTCCGCCGCGCTCCCGCAGGTGCGGCAGGGCCAGGCGCGACAGCACGATCGGCGCCGACAGGTTCACCGCGACGATCTGGGCCAGCTGCTCGGCGGTGTGCCGCTCGAGACCGCCGCGGTAGTTGACGCCGGCGTTGTTGACCACCACGTCGAGGCGCCCTTTGAACTCGACGGCCCGCTCGACGAGCCGACGCATCGCCCCGAGATCGGCGACATCGGTCGGCACGATCTCGACCGAATGCCCCGCGGCCCGTAGCTCCTCGGCCAGGCTCTCCAGCGCGGGCTGACCTCGCGCCGCGAGCACGATGCTCGCGCCCTCGGCCGCGAAGCGACGGGCGCTCGCGGCCCCGATCCCGGCCGAGGCCCCCGTGATGAGCACTACCTGATCCTCGAAGCGTCGGTTCGTCGGTTTCACGCATCGGCTGATAGCAGGATGCTTCCCTCCTCGTCGAGCCGAGCCCAGTCGAGCCCCGTCGAGCGCGGGCCTCACTGCGCCAGGCGACCGCTGCGGTAGTCGGCAAACGCCCGCTCGAGTTCGGCCTGGGTGTTCATCACGAAGGGCCCATAGCGTGCCACCGGCTCGCCGATCGGCCGCCCGGCCACGAGCAGCACGCGGGTATCCCCGCCGGCGGCAGCGATGTGGAGCCCGTCCCCCTCGCGACCGAGCACGGCCAGGTGCCCTCGCTCTACTGGAGCCTCGCGATCACCCAGCTGGGCCCGACCTTCGAACACATACGCAAAGCCGTTGTGCCCTGCGACAATCGGTACGTCGAGCGACCGCCCGGCCGGCAGCCCCACGTCGAGCATCAGCGGCTCGGTGGCCACCCCGCCCACAGGGCCGACCAGGTCTTCGAAGCGGCCGGCCACCACCCGCACCGTGCCTCCTTCGGGCAGCGCATGCTCGGGGATCTGCTCGGGCTCGATGTCCTGGTACCGCGGGTCTCCCATCTTGTCCTTGGCGGGCAGGTTGACCCACAGCTGAAATCCCCACATCAGCCCGTCTTCTTGCTTGGGCATCTCGGAGTGGATGATCCCGCGGGCGGCCGTCATCCACTGCACGCTACCGGCCCGCAGGTTGCCCACGTTGCCCACACTGTCCTTGTGCTGCATAGACCCGGCGAGCACGTAGGTCACCGTTTCGAACCCGCGGTGGGGGTGCGGGGGAAACCCGGCGATGTAGTCCTTGGGGTCGTCCGAGCGAAACTCGTCGAGCATCAAGAAGGGATCGATCTGAGGGACCCGAGGTGTCCCCAAGCTCCGCATCAGGGTGACTCCAGCCCCATCGGAGGTGTGGATGGCCTTGGCGACCGAACGGATCGATCGAGTCCGAAGGTTGGTGCTCATGGTCTTGCGCTCCTTTCGTCTGCGGCGCCGGTGGCGTCTGCGGCTCACACTGATGCGGCTCACTCTAAGAAGGATCGGCGGCGACGCCAGTTCTGCCCTGCGCAACGGTATTGGGCCGAATACGAAACAATTGGGTGCCAGCGAAGCTGCGATGGCGTACGCTGACCGACGATGGCGTACGCGAACGTGGAGCTATGCCGGGCCCTTCGTCAGACCGCCGCGCGTCTTCGCGAGGGCACCGACTATCAGTGGGGCCACCTGGGCATGTGCAACTGCGGCCAGCTCGCCCAAACGCTCACCGGCGTCGACCGGCACGAGATCCACACGGCCGCGCTGGCCAAGGGCGGGGAGTGGGAGGATCGGGTCCGCGAATACTGCCCGACCAGCGGCCAGCCCATCGACGTCATCATCCGCACGATGCTCGACCATGGCCTCACCACCGGTGACCTCGCCGACCTCGAGGATCTCAGCGACGACCGCATCCTGCGTCACTTGCCCTCGGGGCGTCGTTACCTCGAGCGCAACCAACGGGCAGACGTCATCGAGTACCTCGAGACCTGGGCAGATCTCCTCGACGAGCAACTCCTGGCCCGCCTTCAAGCCGCCTGATCTCACCGCCTGATCTCACCGGCGATGCCCGCTCAAAGCGGAGGTCCCGAGCTCAACCCATGGAGGTATCGCTCGCTATCCCCCGTCGCCACCACCGGCAAGGTGATCGTAAACGTGGTGCCCTCCCCCACGGTGCTCTCGCAACGAATGGTACCCCCCAAGAGGTTCACCACGATGTTCCGCGAGATCGCCATGCCCAGCCCGGTCCCGCCCTTGCCTTGCCCCGAGGTCACCATGGGGTCGAAGATCCGCGGCAAGATCTCTGGATCTACCCCTTTGCCATCGTCGGCAAATCGAATGATGAACCCGTCGTTATCCCGCTCGAGGTCGATGGTGATCGACCCGCCGTTCTCCGGCTCGAACGCGTAGCGCATCGAGTTCTGCAGCAGGTTCACGATCACCTGCCCCAGGTGCCCCGGAAAACCATCCCAGGTGTAGTCGGTGCCGGAGCGCACGTTCATCTGGGCGTAGACCTTGGCGCGCTCGAGGTCGGAGCGCATCACGATCACGCAATCGTTGATGATCTTGCTGACCTGGACCTTCGCTCGCTCGTTGGACAGCTGCGACGCGGAGAGGTGCTTGAAGCTGACGATGAGGTTCTGGGCTCGATCGAGGTTGCGGTTGAGCAGCTCGAGGGCCTCGCGAAGGTCGTTGTGTAGATCCTCGATGTCCTCGGGATCTTCGGGCGGATCTTCGATCAGATCCCGGACTACGTCGGCGATGGCCGAACCGGCCGTACGCGCTACCCCCAGCGGAGTGTTCACGTCGTGAGCGATCCCCGCCACCATGGACGCGATGCTCTCGGAGCGAGCCCGTAGCGCCCGTTCGCGCAGCGAAGCATCCCAAGCTCGTGCGAGCTCGGAATTGATCCGCTCGAGCTCCCCGTCGTCGTCGTCTTCGTCAGACATGCCGTCGGGTATGCCGTCTATGGTCTCGGAGGTATCCATGGACTGAGGTCGACCTGAGACCGTCCATGACGCGAGCTCTCCGCCTCGGGATCGGGGATTACACGCTCCACGGACACTCGGGTGGCCTTGAGCCGGGTCTGATTGCTGTATCGACAACGCTCGACGTGGTTGGTCACCGTGTTGACACACAGCCCTCGCTCGAGCTTGGCGATTGTCTTGTGGAAGTTGGTGAACAGAGTCTCACCCTTGACACGATGGGTCACGATGACCGGCAGGACGATCGAAGACCCCGTGGCTCGATTGGTCACCCGCGCATCGTCCCCGGTCTCCAGGCCCAGACGGGAGGCCACCTTGGGAGAGACGAATAGCGGGTTGATCTCGGGCATCCCCACCAGCGGGGTCGCCTTGCCCGAATTGAAGGTGGCGGTCGCGAAGCGGACCATCTCGCGATCGTCCGAGAGGCAGGAGCGACCGGAGTTGAGGATCAGCCCGTCGGGAGACTCGAGGTCGTCCTCGGTGGGCACGAAGAAGCGGTAGGAGCCGGGCTCGCAGTAGATGTTGCGGAAGGGCACCGCGTCGGGGTTGTCGTAGTCGAGCATGTAGCGGGTGGTGCCAACGCCTCCGTACACCACCGAGTCGTCCAGCAGCTCGGACCACTCGACGACCCGGCCGTCGTCGTGGGTCGGCAGGCAGTAGAGCGGCCCGCTTCCTCCCTGAAGGTAGTTGATGATCCGCGTCCACAGCTGCGGGCGGCTGACCTCGCCGGCGACTCGCAGCAGGCCCTCGCGATCATCTGCGCCGCCTGCATCCGCTTCTGCGGCTCCGTTTGCGCTGGCTACGTCTCCCTCAGGGGGCGGACAAAAGCGCTTTTGGAGGTAGCCCGAGTCGAGATACTCGGTGAGATCGGCGTGGGTGCTGCGCATCTTCTCGTCAGCCGCCAAGCGCCGGGTGATCTCGGCCATCATGTCGTAGACGATGGTCGGGTCGGACCGTGTCTGCTCGGGCGCCTGCTTCTGCGGCACGCTGAGCGTCAGCCGCCACTCGCCGTTTTGATAGAGCTTGGTGGTCGCGGGGTGGGGTGGCGAGGGAAGCACCAGATCGGCGTGCTCGAGCGAGAACGGATCGGGGATCGGATCGACGACCACCAGCTTGGTGCGCGGATCCTTGAGCTTCTCGATCCACCGCGGCCGGTTCATCATGTTGGCCTCGAACTGAGTGCCAAAGCAGATGAACAGCTCGCGCTGATCGCCGTTGGGATCGGAGTAATCGAGCGCCGCCCGGTGCTCGTCCTCGGCGACCGCGTCGTAGGCGTAGGGCGGCAGGCCCATGCGAACCGCGGCCTCGGCTCGCTTGGGGATGGGGATCCGGCCCATGAAGTACTTGCCGCTCAGGCCCTGGATCTCACTCTCGGCGTTGATCTGCCCCGGGATCCGCAGCGTACCGCCGGCCGGGGTGCCGTCGGGCTTGAGGCCATACTTGCCCACCATGGCCATCGCGTTGCCCCACAGGCAGTGGGCAACCACCCCGCTGGTCTGGCTGAGCCCCACCGACGGGATGTTGATGGGAATGACCCCCTCCTCGGCGATCCGGGCGGCAATCCGCCGGATGTGGGTGAGGAGGTTCTCCTCGTACTTGGGCTCGGCCGCGATCCGCTCGGCGACGGTGGCCGGCGCATAGTTCGGCTTCATGGCCAGCTCGCGGTAGCGTTCGAACGACTCCTTGTCGGAGAAGCGGTCGAGGAAGCGCTGCTCGATCCGCTCGGCGTGCCGGGTGAGGATCTCGTGACCCACGGCCAGCGCCATGTGGGGATCGCTCCCGGGCTTGATCAAGAGGATCCGCTCGGGGCCGAGCTTTCGGGCCAACGCCTTGGCCGACTCGGTGACCATGACCTCGACGAGGTAGGCGTCGATCTGCTTGCGCTTGAGGATCGAGAGGTAGGCGGGCGGGTGGGTGACATAGCCGTTCCACCCGTTGAAGATATAGAGGTGCTCCCCCGGGCCCGAGATGGCCTGGTCCATGGTGAGGAACGGGCCCTCTTGGCCCGTGAGCACCTCGTTGTGAGAGGCGCCCGCGTTGAGGCAGTGCTCGGCGTTGCCAGCGAGGTTGCGCACCCCCAGCAGGCGAAAGACCTCTTGAAGGGCGAAGATCGTAAAGTAGTCGATCTGCCCGCAGCAATAGAGCAGCGTCTTGCCGTAGGGCGCCCGGTGGTCGAGCACCAGATCGGTGAGCTTGGCGATGCCCTCCTCGTAGGTGACCTGTTTGCGACGCCCATCCTCCTGTAGGACGCTGGGCGCCATGTGGATGGGGAACGCCGGACGCTGGCGAACGGTGGAGTGGCGGAGCTTGACACAACCCTTGGTGGGGGCCGTGCCGACCACGTGGCTGTCGGTGACGCTCAGCGAGCGCCGGTAGGGTTGGAACAGTTGGGCCGCCAGGCGCCCTTCGGCGTCGACCTCACGGTCGACCTCTCGCACCATCACCTTCGAGCGCCGCTCGTCGATCTCGAGGTCGGCGTGCAGCACTCCGCCCGCCGAGGTCAGCGGCTCGGAGGTCTTGACTTGAAGCCGGCCATCCTCGCCGACCTTGGCCGGCAACAGATCGCCGGTATCTCCCTGAGTACCAACCCACAGCGTGCCCGTCCCTTGGGGGAGGGCTTGGCCCATGTCCGAAGCTTGTTTGGTTTTGTTGGTGACGACTTTCCCGCCGTCACCGATCCCGCAAAAGCAGCAGGAGTAGAGGCCGTTGGCCGGATGCGTCGATGCATGATCGGGCATGACCCACGGCGGCATGGTCGCCAAGTCTTCCAACACCCCCGCGTGCGGGAGCGTTGGCAACGGCGACTCGTCGCTCATGGAGTTGTCACTAGATGGCGATGTCATCGAAGATGTTGCGCTCTGGCTTGGACAGCATCGCCTGGGCGACGGACCCGTAGAGGGCATTGGCGGCGTGTGCGCTGAGCATGGGCAGCACACTGAGCACCAGATCGTCTACTTGAGCATCGACCAGGAAGATCCACCCGTAGCCGAGCTCGCGATGCAGTCGAATGGGGAGCAACACGCCCCCGTCGACCCGAGTAACCGTCTCGAGCGATTGGAGCTTTGCGTCGCGGTGAATTTTGTTTGCCCACTCGGCCGCCTTGGCCTCGGACGCGGCGGCGTCCTCGCCAACCGACTCGTGGAGCACGAAGCGCCGCGGATTGCCGTCTTCCTCGTAGGTCTCCAGCGAGAGGATCGCCAGCGACGACGGACAGATCGCGATCGCGGTGTCGAGGATCTTGTTCAAGGAGACGTCGAGCTTTTGGTAGGTTCGTAGCGAAACCGCACAATCGTTGACCGCGGTGAGGAACTGTTTATGGCGCTCGAGCGTCAGCAGTTGCTCCCAGGCACGGATCGCCGTGCGACACGCCGAGTAGAGGCGCGTGCTGGTGAGCTCGGCCTTGGGCAAGTAGCCGTCGATGTCGTAGTCCTCGATCGTTTGCTTCTCGGGCGCATGACCGGGCTGACCCGTTCGAAGCAACACGCGAGTGATCTGGTTGTCGAGCTGATTGCGGATCGCTCGGCAGCAATCGAGGCCTGCGTGTTCGGTCTCCATGACTACGTCGAGCAGTACGACGGCGACGTCGGGATTGGCCCGCATGACCTCGATGGCCTCGGAGCCAGAAGCCGCCGCGAGAAAGGTGATCCGCCGCCCTTGCCAACGCAAGCTCTTGAGCCCCAGCTTGGTGACGGCCAAAATATCCGGCTCGTCGTCGACGACGAGGACCTTGCAGCGAGAGGGAGCGCTCGGGAACGATGCCATGATGACTTCCGGTACCGCCGCCTTTATACCCCGGCTTTCGTCGATTGGCCGGCTTTTTCGGCGTTTTGGACGGCCTACGCGCACCCTTACCGGATGGTCGGTTCAGCTGCGGCCAGGTCGGGCATTTCCCGACTCCCTCGGTTACATTGTCGCAATCGTAGCCTCGCGGACCGCGGGTCGGGTATAGTCCGGGACCACTGCCCCCTCGCCCCTGGCGAACAGCGCGGGCCGGCCGTCTCAGAGCAGATCATGAAGGGCCTCGTCTTCTCCGAGTTCATCGACATGGTCGAGGAGCGCTTTGGCGGTGACGTGCTGGAGCGGGTCATCGAAGCGGCGGATCTCCCGTCCGGTGGCGTCTATAGCTCGATCGGTACCTACGACTTCGCGGAAATGGCCGCGCTGGTCGGCGGGCTGAGCGAGCAAACCGGCGTGGCCGGCGACGCCCTCATCCGCTTCTTCGGCGAGCACCTGTTCGCCCGGCTGGTCGATCTCTACCCGAAGTTCCTCGAAGGTGAGAAATCCACCATGGATTTCGTACCGAAGGTGGAGAACTACATCCACCACGAGGTCCGCAAGCTCTACCCCGACGCCGACCTGCCCGCGTTCCACATCCGTGAGCAAACAGCGGACAAGCTCGTGTTCATCTACGAGTCGCCGCGTCCGCTGAGCGACATGGCCGAGGGCATGCTGCTGGGCTGCTTTCGTCACTTCGAGGAGGCGATCGAGCTCACGCGCGAGGAATTGCCGCGCGAACGCGGCGCCAAGACCAAGTTCACGCTGATCAAGCAGGACAAGCCCGGGGCCGAGGCTCCGTCGCCCACCCTGTTCCGGCCGATCGCGACCGCGCCTCCGACCACCAACCTCTCCTCCCCTACTCCCGGCTCGAGCGTCGGGGTCGACGAAGACGGGCTCGATCGAACCCTCGGCTTCCTGCGCACGATGCTGCTCGATCAGGCGAAGCGGGACGGCTCCGCCGACGAATCTGCGCCCGAGATCGACCAGGCCCTCAACACGCTCCGCACCGTCCTGGTCGAGCGCGCCACCGGGGTGTCCGTCGCGCGTGCTCCCGCCAGCAGCGACGAGATCGAGCAGCTCACCGCCCAGCTGCGGCGCGCCCAGCAAGCGCGGCGAGCGTCGGAGTCGATCGCCGAGCAGAAGACCCGCGAGATCTATGCCGCCAAGCAGCAGCTCGAGAACACCTTGAGCTACCTGCGCGCCATCCTCGACAACATGGACGACGGCCTGATGGTCGTCAGCCTCGAGGGAGACATCCGACTCATCAACCGCCGGGCCCAGCACCTGCTGGCGCTCGACACCAACGAGCTCATCGGGGTCGCGGTGGGCAAGCTGCTCGACGAGCGGGTCGTGACCCTCATCCAGAGCTGCGGCGAGAAGACCGAGTCGTCCTCGCAGCGTATGGACTACACCTCGCCCCGCGGTCACCTGCTGAGCATCGTAGCCAGCGCGATCCGCTCGGCCGACAACGCCAAGCACGTCGGCACGGTCATGATCGCCCGCGACATCAGCAACGAAGTCGAGGCCCAAAAGCACCGCTCGATCACCGACATGGTCGTGGGCGTGGCCCACGAGCTCAATACCCCGCTGGGTATCATCAAGACCGCGGTGGGGGTCATCACCGACGCGGCCAAGTCCGAGGTGCTCGGTGAGATCGAAGACGAGGCGGCCCAAGACGAGCTCGACGCCATGGTCGATGCCGGTGGCCTCATCGAGTCTCACGCGACCCGCATGGGCCGCCTGATCGAGGCATTCAAGAAGCTCTCCGCCTCTCAGACGAGCGAAGAGCTCACCGAGATCGATCTACCCGATCTGCTCCACGAGATCGCCCAAGTCACCGCCTCGCGCCACGATCGCCTCGACGTCCAGATGGCCGTCGACCTGCCGCGTTCCGAGCGCATGTGGGAGGGTTACCCCGAACACCTGATGCAGGTGATCACCGCGCTGCTCGTCAACGCGATCGAGCACGCCTACGAGCCCAACGCCGACGCCTGCCCGGTTCGGCTGTCGCTGGCCCGCGACAACGAGCGCGACCGCTTCATCATCCGGGTCAAGGACTTCGGCTTCGGGATCTCCGAAGACCGCCAGATCCGGATCTTCGACGCGTTCTTCACCTCCAAGCGCGGCGGCGGAGCGGTGAGCCTGGGGCTGGGCCTATCCATCGTCCACAACCTCGTCCGCTCGGTGCTCCGCGGCACGATCGAGGTCGAGTCCGAAGAGAGCGAAGGGGCGATGTTCACCGTCACCGTCCCGATCCGGCTGCGCTGAGGGCAGGCCGAGGCCAACCGCTTCGCGATCCTTATCCTTGGCTTCGCGATCCTTATAAGGATCGTCCGATAAGGATCGTCCGGCGCCCACAGACCCGGGCGCGGCGGCTCTCCAAGTAGATCGCGATGCTCAAGCGGGACGTTCCCTACCCCGCTCGACGAGATTGGCCCGATCGAGACGAATTTGGGGGGATCGAGTCCGGAGCTCGGGACAGTGCCTGGCCCGGTCTGCTTGGGAGCGTCCCAAGATCCCTCACGGCGCGATGGTCTGGCAGATCCCGAGATCTTCGAGCCCGTCGGGGGCCGGGGCGCCGTCCCACCACGACGTGCACTGCTGGGTCGGGTCGAAGCACGCGGCGCTGGGATCGGGCGCGGAGAGATCGCACCACGGCGTGCAGCAGCCGGAGGCACCAGGATCACACGAGGGCGCCACGGCGTCTGGGGCTGTGCAGGCCAGGCCCGGGCCACACTCATCGAGGTACTCGCAGGGCTGTCCCGCCGCCGCTCCGGCGCTCCAGACATGGAAGCATCCCAAGCCTTGCTCAGTAGGAACGCACCGCCCCGACGGGCCGCAATCGTCCCCGAGAGGATTGCAGCCGGACAGACACAGCGCGAGCGACTGGTCCTCGTCGAGGAAGCAGGAATTCTCCGGCAGCTCACACATGGGATTCGACGGGTCTCCGGCGCACATGGAGATGCACGTCCCCTCGTTGGTGTCGAGGTCGACCCCCCAGCACATCGAGCCGAGGTCGCACGAATCGACCCCGATGAAGGGCGAGCCCTCCACCATGCAGGGTTCGCCTGGCTGGTCGGGTTGCTCAATGATCGGCACGCAGCGCGTCGAGTTCCACCGCATCCCCCCGTCGTTGGCCCACGGCATGCACTTCTCGCCGTTGGGGCAGTCTTGTTCGAGAACGCCGCACTCGAAGCACGACGTGTAGTAGCCGTTGGCGGTGAAGCAGGAGATGTCGGGTCGCCCGATGAACGTAATGCCGGTCGACTCGCCTCCCGTGTCGAGGCCGGTCGTGGTCACCACAGTGGTGGACGTGGTCAGCGCGCCCGTGGAGGCCGGAGCCGGAGGCGACGACCCGGTGTCGGTCGCCGAGCCAGGGCCATCGGTAGAGCCATTCGAGGTTCCGCCTCCTTCTTCTGAAGGCAGCAGGATCGAAGGGCCGCAGGCGAGGCTGACCGCCGACAGCAGGACGATGGGGAGCATTGATCTCGACGCGCGCATGATCTCGTTCATCGAACACGAGTGAGTGGTCACGGGACTACAAGGCGACAAACACCGAGGTCTTCGTACCCTTCGGGAGCCGGAGAATCCCACCATGGCACGCACTGCTGGGCCGGATCGAAGCAGCCGGCGCTCGGGTCGGGCGCGAAGAGATCGCACCACGGCGTGCAGCAACCAAAAACGCCCGGATCGCAGCGTCCGCTCACCGCGTTCGACGGCTGACACGCCAGGCCAGTCTCGCAAGCGTTGACGAACTCGCAGGGCTCACCGGCCAGCGCCTCACCGCCGGTGCCCGGGTAGCACGTGAACGCATCATTGATGGGAAGGCACCGCTGAGAAGGCTCGCAATCATCGGCCAGCGGGCTACAGGTGTCCAGGCAGACGGCGATCGCTCCGTCGTTGGCGATCACGCACGTGGTCGACGAGGGGCACTGGGGCTCTTGATGGCTGCCCGAGCACATCGCGACGCAGGTGCCCTCGAGCGTCTGGAGATCGACCTCCCAGCACATCGACGCCAAGTCGCAGGAGTCGAACCCCGAGACCGGCGAGACCTCCACCGTGCAGGGTTCGCCGACTGCGTCGGGATCGCCCACGATCGGAGAGCAGCGCGTCGCGTTCCATGCTGAGCCCCCGTCGTTGGCCCACGGCATGCATTTCTCCCCTTGCGGGCAGTCTTGTGCAATTATGTCGCACTCCGAGCACAGCCAAAAGCCCTCTGCGGACGAAAAGCACGGACCCCCGTCGGGCCGCTCGATGAAGTCGGAGCCCTCAGACTCGTCGCCCGTGTCGAGGCCGGTCGCGCTCGTCGTCGCGGGCAATGTGGTCGAGGTCGACGGGCCCGGCGAAGGCAAGGAGGTGCCGACCGTCGCGTCGTCGTCGGTCCCCCCGCTGGAGCTCCCGGCCCCTTCTTGCGGCGGGGGAAACAGCGAAGGGCCACAGGCAAGGGTCAACATCGGGAGCCAAGCCAACCATGACGGTTTTGACGGCCAGAGCAGCGAGCGGTACGTCATGGGAACGAGACCTCCCTGGGGCTTGATGGACGGTAAAGCATGCGCAAAAACGCACCCATGACAGGAATTCGTCCGCGAAGCCCTGAAGCAGCCTATCACAAAAACAACATTTAATTCAAAACAAACTTACTTTTGTTCGTTTTGATCTTCTTTTCAGGACCCCGCCGCTCAGCCCCGTCGTCGCAGCCGCATGGGCAGGCCGTGGCGCGGGGCGAGCGTGATGGACGGGCGGGTCTTGACCCGGGCTCCCGGCAAGAGCTCGAGCTCGAAGCGGCGGGCGATCGTCGCGAGCACCAGCCTCGATTCCACCAGGCTGAACATCGAGCCGATGCATGCCCGGGGACCGCCACCAAAGGGCAGGTAGGCCATGCGGGGCCGGGCGGCCCGGGCCTCGGGCCCGAAGCGGTCGGGTCGAAACACCAGCGGGGCCGGGTACCAGCGGGGATCTCGGTGCGTCATCCAGGTCCACACGACCACCTCGCTGCCCGCGGGCACGAAGTAGCCGCCCACCTCGGTGTCTTCGATCGCTCGTCGGGCCAGGACGAACGCGGGGGGGTACAGCCGCATCGACTCGTACATGACGCGCTCGGTGAGGGTAAGCGCCTCCAGGTCGTCGAAGGTCGGGGCTCGTCCCGCGAGCACGGCGTCGAGCTCTTCGTGCAGCCGGGCTCGCTGGCCTGGGTTGCGCGACAGCAGCAAGAAGGTCCAGCTGAGCGCGTGCGAGGTGGTCTCGTGGCCGGCCAGGAACAAGGTGACCAGCTCGTCCCGTACCTCTTGGCGCGACAGCGAGCCCTGGTCGCCCTCTTCGTCTACGGCCTCGACCATCGCTTGCAGGAGGTCGTGGGGTAGATCGCGAGGTAGATCGCGAGCGCCACGCTCCACAGCCGCTCCCATGGCGGCTCGCCGCTCGTCGATGAGCCCATACACCAGGTCGTCGAGCTGCTGCACGGCTCGTCGCATGCGAGCACGCGCGGGGTTGGGCACCCAGCCCGGCAGCAAGGAGGGGCGGCCGAGGGTATTGTTGAGCATGCCCATCGCGTGGACCACCGCGTCGGTCTCCCCTCGGGCGTCGTGGCTAAATAGCGTGCGGCTGACCACCCGCAGGGTCAGCTCGACCATCTCCCGCGCGATGTCCCGGACTTCGCCCTCTTGCCAGGTCGCGATCGTGCGCTCGGTCTCGTCGACCATCACCTCGGCGTAGGCGGCGAGGCGCTGGCGGTGGAACGCGGGCTGGATCATCCGGCGGTGTCGCTTCCACGGCTCGCCATCGGCGGTCAGCAGCCCCTGGCCCAGCACCTGCGACAGGCGAGCGAACGCGCTGTGCTGCTTGCGGTAGCGGTTGGCCCGCAGCGCCAGCACCTCGCGAATATGGTCGGGGTGGCGCAGCACGAACAGCCCGGTGTCGTCGGCCGGCGCAAAGTAGATGTCCCCGTATCGTTCGAAGCGCTCGCCCACGAAGCCGAAGGGATCGGTGGCGAAGCGATAGAAATAGCCCAGCGAGTGCAGGCCACCGCGGCGCGGCGGCGGACCGGGCGGTCGCACGTGGGCAGGTCGAGCCAGCGTGGCGCCGGAGGAGGTCGAGGAAGCGGTGGGCATGGGATCCTCGGGGCGTCGAGTTGCGACGGGTCGCGGGAGCTCCCACGACCTTCAGCCGAACAGCTCGGCGATCTGTGCGTGCTGGGCCTCGGCGTCGTGGTAGCCCAGGTGCATCAGCGCCTGGATGTAGTCGGGGTCGAAGAGCACGTAGCTGGCCAGATCGTTCTCGGGCATCTGCTCGCCCGTCATCGAGCGCCGGATCCATCGCGCCATCACTCCGCTGTAGCGCGAGAGGTTGGTCTTGCGAATGATCTCGTACGCGATCTCGCCCAGGTTCTGGCTGGGGCGGATTAGCAGCACCTTCATGGGCACGTAGGGCCGGCCCTTGCGCCCGGGGATCGCGGCCCCGATCGCCTGGCCGAAGTCCTCGCCATAGAGGCGCGAGCCCGCCTCGATCAGCCGGTTGGTGCGTTCGATCCGCCGCATGTCCGCCTCGAGCTTGTCGAGGAACAGGGCGTCGAGGACCTTGCCGGCCATGAACACCGCGTTGGGGAAGATCGTCTTGACCTTCTCGCGAGCGCGAGCGTTGGCCGCCTGTCGGTCCCCCATATGGCTGAGGCCGATCACCAGCAGGCGGTTGGCGCCCAGGCGCATGGCGGGTCGCACCGGGGTGTTCTGGCGCAGGCTGCCGTCCACGAAGTAGCGCTCCCCTACTCGGATCGCGGGGAAGAGCACCGGGATCGCGGCCGAGGCCAGCGTGTGGGCGGCCCCGATCGTGGTGTAGATCGCCTCCTGCCCGGGATCGGCGGGCCACACCGGCAGCTGCCCGGCATGGGTCTGCACGAAGATCGTGGTCTTGCCCGTGGCCAGCTCGGTGGCGCTACACGCAAAGCCTTGGAGGTGACCCTGCTTGAGGTTGTGGCGCAGGCCCTTCCAGGGGATCCGTTCGCGCACGAACGCTTCGATGTAGCCCGAGTCCACCAGGCCGCCGATCGTCTCCACGCGGTTGGTCTTGGGCAGCTGGCGGCCAAAGAGCACCTGAGGCAGGTGCCGCACCTGTGACCAGCCGATCCGATACATCCGATCCAGGTTCAGCTCGGACCACACCCGCGCCAGGGGGCGGACCTGGGCCCGGGGGCGATTGATCGTGGCCGCGAGCCACGAGCCGTTGATCGCCCCTACGCTGCTGCCGGTGATCGCATGAAGAGGGCACGGCCGCTTGATCCGCTCGCGGATATAGCGGAGCACCCCCACCTCGTAGGCCCCTCGGGCGCCGCCGCCCGAGAGTACGAGCCCTACGCGGGGTTGGTCGTTGCTGGGTTCATTCACGGAAGGCGCGGGTGCTCAAAAGCCGATCTGGAAGCACTCGCAGGCCCCGTCGGCGCAGCTCGCTGGTGGTTCGGGGTGGTTGCCCAGGATGCTGACCGTGCGGCCGTCGGGAACTCGGGCGTCCGACTCGGGGTACTGGTGGACCAGCCGGTCGATCAGATCGGTGTCGCTGGGATTGCCGGCGATGGCGGCCGCGTCCTCGTTGGTGAGGAAGGGAACCTCCAGGCGCATGTTCCCGCGGATCGGCCCGCTGCTCGTCTCCGTGGCCAGGCCGAACTCCACCTCGGTGTCGTAGACGCACTGGCTGGCGTCGAACTGCCCGAAGGCATCGGCGTCGCAGCCCGCCGCACTCGAGGAGGTCACCAGCCACATCAGCGCCACCGCGTCGCACGAGCTGCCCACGCACGAGAAGTTGTGGCGAAACTCGAACGAGCTCACCTCGAGGCACGGGTGCAGGCACGGGCGCATCAGCACCGGCATCGTCGTGCCCGACTGCACCTCCATGGGCAGGCAGATCTGCCCGCGGTGAAAGGGCACCACCTTGTCGGTGAAGCTGGCCTCGGCCGGGTTCTCGGTTGCGGTGGTGTCGATCTCGGTGGCCATGCACGAGCGCGCCGTCATGTCGCACTGCTCGCCGCGGGCGCAGTCGAGGTCGTCGGCGCAACCTCCCGAGGATGATGAGGGGGAGCAGGCGGCGGCCGCAGTGGCGACCCCGAACGCCATCCCCAGTGCCCATTGCCCGATGAGTCGCCGATCCATTGTGTTGCCTCGTCCTCTTGTCTGCTTGCCGGTTGGTCGCGGGCCGGCCACATTGGGGACCGGCGTCATCGCGTGAAGAAAGTCCACGCCAGTTTACGCCATACGCGCTAGGGCCCGCCAAACGGGGTCAGATCGGCGTCGTAGGGCCCAATTGGCGGGCCGCGAGGGTTTGCCCCGCCGACCGGCTTTGTGGCAGCGTGCCCGCACTGCGCGGTTTTTGGTCGTTGTGGCGGTGGTCACGGACGACAGCGCGAGACGAAGGAGATTGAAGAACATGGAGTTTTCGAGGTTTACGAGCTGGATTGGCCTGACGGGCCTGGTCGTCGCGCTTGCGGGTTGTCCCGGAGACGACAGCAATGGCGACACCATGGCCAACCCCACGACCATGGATCCGACCACCACCACCAACCCGACCACGGGCACGGATCCGACCACCTCGGGCTCGGGGGCCGACTCCACCACCGGCGGCGGCGAGAGCTCGAGCACGGGGGCGATGTGTGATCCCCCGTGTGAGGCCGGTGAGGTATGCGTCGAAGGGATCTGCCTGATGGAAGTGGGCGAGTCGTCGTCTTCGGGCGGGGAAGAGTCGTCGTCGTCGGGCGCTCCTCCGGCGATGTGCGGTCTGGGCGTGAACCTGATGTTCCCGACCGCGATGTGTGGGGAGTGCGCGGAGGCCATGTGCTGCATGGAGCTGCAAGCCTGCTTCGGCGATGAGACGGTGATGGAGCCGACCGCGTGCACGCAGCTCAACGCCTGCATCAACACGAACTGTGGCGAAGCGGCGACCTTGCCCGCGCTCCAGATGTGCGTCGACGAGAACTGTGCCGAGACCGCAGACGCGCTCAACGGCTTCTTGGGCTACGTCAACTGCGTCGGCACGAGCTGCGCGGCCGCGTGCTCGTAGCCCCTCGGGCACGAGCGGCGCCCATGACCTGAATACTGGACACGCGCGACGGTTCCCTCGGGAGTCGACTCCCCGAGGGCCGTGTGGGCCCGCCGACCACCGGCGGGTCAGCGCTCGGCGGCCAGCAGCGAGGTCAGCTCGCCGTTGGCGTCCATCTCGCGGACGATGTCGCAGCCTCCGACGAACTCGCCACCCACGTAAAGCTGAGGGATCGTGGGCCAGTCGCCGTATGCCTTGATCCCCTCGCGCACCGCCTGGTCCGACAGCACGTTGAAGTGGTGGAAGGGTGTGCCGTGCCTCTTGAGGACCTCGACCACCGCCGCCGAGAAGCCGCACTGCGGAAAGGTCGGGTTGCCCTTCATGAACAGCATCACCCGGTTGTTCTTCACCAGCGTGTCGATGAATCCGCGCGTCTGGTCGTCGAGCATGTCGGCCTCTGGTCGCTCGGGTCGCGAGTCGTGCGCACCCCAAAGCTCACGTAACGTTACATAGTGCGACTACGCGGACCTTTCAAGGCCTCGAAATGAAGGTCAGGCATGGCGCGTGCCGTCCGGGCGAGCCATGGTGGCCATGGGAGTCGCACGAAGAATGCGCAAAAAGCGCCAGTTCGCCGAAATCGGAGTCGGCGGTGGAGTCGGCAGTGGAGTCGACGGCGGAGTCGACGGCGGAGTCGCGAGCGCGGGTTTCACGCGACGCTCATGGCTCGCCGGGGTCGCGGGCTCGAGCATCGCGATATGGCCGGCCGTCGCATGGGCCGACCGCTACGGTCCGCGAGGGGGCACGCGGATCTTGGTGATCGGTGACAGCATGATCGCCGGCGGCCTTGGCCTTTACTTGGCCCGAGCGCTCGGCGAGGAGGACGGCTACGACGTCACCCGCGAGGGCAAGACCAGCAGCGGCCTCGCGCGCCCCGACTTCTTCGACTGGAAGCGACGGGCTCGCGATCTGGTCGGGGATCGTCCCTTCGACGCCACCGTGATTATGTTTGGGGGCAACGACGCCCAGAGCATCAAGAATCGCGGGGCCGGGTGGATCCGCTGGTCCGACGAGCAGTGGCCGCGAGAGTATGCCCAACGGGTCGTGAACCTCAGCGACATCGTGGCCCCCGACCTCCAGCAGATCTTTTGGGTGGGCATGCCAATGATGCGGCCGCCCACGCTGGGTGAACGCGTCAAGCGGGTCAACACGATCTTCCGGGCCGAGATGGCGATCCGCCGCAACGCCGAGTTCATCGATATTTGGTCGTTGCTGGCCGGCGAGGACGGTGAGTACGCCGACCGGATCCGCCTCGTGCCCGAGGACGGCGAGGCTCCGCGCAAGAAGAAGGTCCAGGTGCGCGCGCGCGATGGGATCCACCTGACGGTGGCCGGGGCTCACTACGTCGCGGCCTACGTGCGGCGGCGGATCCACGCGCGGCTCTCCACGGCGAGCTGAGCGCTGCGCGGGTGGCGGAGATCGGCTCCGCCCGCCTCGCGCGCCCCTTGGTCCTGAGCACAGGATGAGCGCATAGCGCGCAGAGGGCTTCCTGGTCGTGGACGGGTGTTCGTGCGAAGGTTGGCGCCGTTTTGGCGGAGCCGGAACCACTCCACGGTCCTCAGGCCCTGAGCGACCGATGGATCCGCTGGGTCTTGCTGCGCCATCGCTTCATTCTGCTCGTGGCGTTCTTGTTGACCGTGGTGGCGGGCTTCTTCGCCACTCGGTTGGAGGTCAACGGTGATCTGCGCGTGCTGTTGCCGGCCGACCATACCGTCGTTCGAAGCCTCGAGCAGATCGAGACCACCTTTGGGAGCACCAACAGCGTCAACATCGTGGCCAAGGGCGGCACGCCCGAGGCTCGCCATGCATTCACCGACGCCTTGGAGGTCGAGCTCACCGGCCATCCCTTGTTTCGCGAGGTCGACCATGGCCTGCCCAGCGGGTTCTTCGCCGAGCGCGCGCTCTACTACCTCAGTGAGGCGGAGCTCGCCGAGCTTGGGCAGCGTGTCGATGCCTGGACCCACTACCAGCTGTGTACCGCCGAGCCCGATGCCTGCCTGACCGAGCCGGACCCCGAGGCGCCGCGGGCTCTTCGTGCCTTCATCGAGGACAAGCGCGAGCGGGCCCGCGAGCGCACCGGCTTTGTCGATCGTTACGAGCGCGAGGGACTCGACGTGGAGGTGATGCTCGCCTACCCCTACGAGTCCGCCAGTCAGGTCAGGGTGTTCAAGGAGGTGACCGTCGGGGTCCGCGAGATCGCCAAGGAGGTCTTCGAGCGCCCCGATGGCGCCTGGCAGGGCACCGGGATGTCCTACAACATCATCGGGCCCTACATCGTCAAGGCCGACGAGCAGGTCACGATCTTGCGCGACATGGTGCGCAGCGGCCTGTTCGCCTTTGTGGGGGTGGTCGCGATCCTCTACTTCTTGTTTCGCTCACACCGGGCGGTGTTGGTGCTCTTGGTGCCGCTTTTGTGCGGGGTCACCTGGTCGCTAGCCGCCACACAGCTCGTGCTGGGTCATCTCAACGTCATGACCAGCACGATCTCCACCGTGGTGATGGGGGTGGGGATCGACGCGGGGATCCATTTCTTCAGTCGGGCTCGGCGGGCGCGGCTGGAGCACGACGACGGGGAGGCGATCTGTCGGGCCTTCGACGGGCTGGTCGTGCCCTTGCTGGTGGCCTCCAGCACCACGATCGGCGCCTTTTCCAGCATGGCCAGCTCTGATTTCCCCGCCTTTCACGAGTTCGGGATCATCGCGGCCATGGGCGTGGCCCTGTGCCTGCTGAGCATGGTCACCGTGCTGCCGGCGCTTTGTTACCTGGTCGGGATCAAGAAGCACCGGCCTCGGCGACCGCTCTCCGAGCACAGCATGGCCACCCGGCTGGTGCTCGCTCGTCCGGGCTTGTTGTTCATCGGGCTCACCGTGGCCAGCGTGATCGCCGTGCTGGGTGCTCGCGACGTGCGGTTCGAGTACAACAGCCGCAAGCTTCAGTCCGATCATGCCCGCGAGAACACCGAGTCCGACGCCCGGCTGATCTCCGAGGTCTTCGGCAAGGACATCCACGCCAGCGTGCTGGTACGGCCCACCCTCGAAGAGGCGGGGGCAACGCTGGCGCTGGCCCGACAGCGGCATGCGCAGCGCGGTGAGGAGTCCACGGTGGCCGAGCTGTTCGGGGCGCCCGATCTGCTGCCCGATCCCCAGCTGGACATGCAGGCGCGTGCGCGGTGGATCCGCGGGTTCAAGGCCGAGCACGGCGAGTTGCTCGACCAGCTGCGCGAGCGAGCCGGGCGAGCGCCACGTACACCCACCCCAGGCGAGGACGACGACGGCTGGGACGACTGGGGAGACGGGCCAAACGAGGGAGACGGGCCAAACGAGGGAGACGGGCCAAACGAGGGAGACGAGCCAAACGAGGGAGACGGGCTAAACGAGGGCGACGGGCCAGACAGCTCGGCTCCGGGGCCCGAGGGTGCTGCTTCGCCGCCCGGGCTGGTTCGGGACGAAGACGACTGGGACCAATGGGACGGTAGTGACGAGGCTGCGCCTGGGTTGGTGCGAGACGACGACGACTGGGACGACTGGGACGGTAGCGACCCAGAGCCGGGCGAGGGCGACGAGGGCGAGGGCAAGCAGGACGGCTCGGCGACGGTCGAAGAGCCGACGACCGGATCATCGTCCGGTTCGCCGGAGGCCGATCCGGATGCCGAGGAGCTGACCGAGCAGGACGCCGCGTTGTTGCTGGACATGTTCGACGCCCAGCCCTTCACGATCGATGACCTACCGCCGCTGCTGCTGGACAAGGTCCGCTCATCCGACGGCTCCTATGGCCTGTTCGCCTACCCTAATTTCGACGTCGCCGACATGGAGAAGGGCATCGCCTTCATGGAGGAGACCTCGTCCTTCGTCGACGACACCGAGCTCAACTTCGTGGGCGAGGCGGTCGTCTATGCGGCGATGTTCCTGATGCTGAGCGAGGAGGCGCCGGTCGTGCTGCTCATGGCCATGGCGCTCATCGGGCTGCTCGTCTTCTGGCAGCTGCGCTCGATCCCGCTGATGCTGATGACCCTGGTGCCTCTGTTGCTCGCCATGTGGTGGCTATTGGGCGTGCTGGGCTCGATCGACCTGCGCTTCACCCTGTTCAACCTGCCGATCCTGCCCGCGATCTTGGGGATCGGGGTCGACAACGGGGTCTACCTGACCGACCGGATCCGTCGCTCCGAGCCCACCTACGAAGGCCTCGCCAGCGCTCTGCAGGAGACGGGCGGGGCGATCCTCGCCGCCACGGCCACCACCGCGGTGGGCTTTGCCGCCTTCATGGTGGCCGACTCGGGCGGCGTGCGGGGGATCGGCAGCCTCGCCGTGCTCGGCATCGTGCTCGCGTCCTCCGCCGCGTTGTTGGTGCTGCCCACGATCACCGCCCTGGTCCAGCGCCGTCGTCGCTAGGATCGAGCTCGCCCACGACCGCGCATTCCACCGTCATTCGCGCGCGTCTCGATGTGCGTTTTAGAAGTTTTCGTGGTGAAAGGCGCCCGCCATCATGGCATAGTCGTATTGTGAGGTTAACAGCTCTTGTTGGGCTTTTGCTCTCGATTGCATGTCGTCCCGCGGAGCAGTCGTCGAGTGGCGCGGGCGCTGAAGGCTCGGGCACCGACAGCTCGGGCACGGCCGATCACGCCGCCGTGGGTGACGATGTCGACGGGACCGTCACTGAGGTCGAGCCATCGACGGGCGGATCGAGCACCGGGGATCCCGGTGAGCCCGGGCCCGAGTTCCTCGAGCCGGTCATCCTCGAGCTCGACGACCTCGGGGGCGATGGTGAGGTGGAGTTCGACGTCCCCGCCGGCGCGATCGGCTTTGCCGTCGCGCTGTTCAACCACGAGGAGGGGGTCGGGGACGGGCAATTCGGACCGATGCAGCTCGTGAGCCCCGCCGGCGAGTTCGTACTCGACGCGTTCACCCCGGCGGGGGGCCTGGTTCCTTCGGGTCTGGGGTATGACGGCATCGCGGCGACCGCCGTGCCGCAGGGCTTCATCGAAGGCGAGGTTCCGGTCTTCGAGGGGACGTGGCGGGCCCGTTTTGCGATCACCGATCCCGAGGCCACCGCCTTGGTCCAGATCCAGCGAACCTCCACCGGTGATTTCCACGGGGGCGTGCTCGACCTCCACCTTCACATCGCCGAGGGGCTGATGATCCAGGGGCCTTCCCCGCGGCATGAGGTCAGCGCCCAGACCGCGGCCGACGACGATGCGATCGCGGCTCGGGTCGACGCCTTTGGCCTCGCCCTGGAGGAATCGTTCGGCCTGAGCCTCGGCGAGATCCAGTATCACGTGCTCGATGGGGCCTACCTGGAGATCTACGGAACCGACATGCTCAACGAGGCCATCGAGCAGACCCAGGGGCTTCCCGCTGTGCAGGCGCTGCACGTCCTGTTGACCCAGCACATCGAGCCCTTCGAGGGCGTGTCGGTCTGGGGCATCTCGCCCGGGGCTCCGGGGGTTCCCATCGTCACTGGGCATCGAGCGTCGGCCATCGGGATGGCCATGCAGGACGTTCACGATCCGGTGGCCGACGCGCTGACTCTGCTCCACGAACTCGGGCACTACATCGGTCTGCTGCACACGACCTCGATCGACGGGAGCTATGTCGACCATCTCGCCGATACGCCGACCTGTCCTGGGATCGACGTCCGCGCCCTCGGCGACTGCCCGGATGCCGACAACCTGATGTTCCCCGCCTTCTATCAGACGACCGGTGGAGCGGGATTGGTGGTTTCTGCGCAGCAGCAGCGCGTGCTGTGGGGTTCGCCGCTCTATCGTGCTCGGGCGTACGGGGGCGACCAAGCGCCGCCGGGGGTCGCGGGGGGTGTATCGATGATCCCGAGCGTGACCTCGGGCGTGCAAGCGGGCGTGGCTTGCGGTCACTCGTTGTCTGCGCTCGTCCGTGCGCCTGCGTCGAGTCGCCCGTGAGCGTTTTGGCTTAGAGCGCCGAGTAGACCGCGTGTCGCCCCACGCCGATCCGCTCTAGCCGCCCTTCCTTGACCAGCGCCGACAGGTGATGGCGCAGGACCTTGCGGTCGAGGCGGCTGTAGTCCTCGATGTCGTCGAGGGTCACGTCGCCGTTGCCCTCGACAAAGGGCATCACCAGGCGGGCGAACTCGTCGGTGTCGATGCCGCCGTCGTCGGGGGCCTTGGCCTTGGCCTCTTTTTCTGCCTTTTGGGCGTAGGCGTCCTCGAGCTCGTCTTCGAGGATCCTGCGTTTGCGGCGGCGACCGTTGGCCTCGGCCTCAGCTGGCGGCGCCGCGAAGGCGTCGCGCAGATCGCCGAGGGTGATCTTGGCGAACTGGGCCCAAAGGCCTCGGGAGTCGAGGTAGCCGACCAGATCACCGAGGCTGACCGTCTCTGGGCTGCGTAGCCCCTTGAGGGTCTCCAACGCGCTCAGACGTTCGAGTTCGTCGTAGCTGGGGGCCGAAGACTGAAAGATCGCGCTCGCGTCCTTGGGCATCGAGATTCTCGCTGGGCGTTGATCTCGTCCATTCCTCGTGCGGGTGCATCCTGCCTCGCACGGCGGGGGAGACGAGCTGCTCGTAGGCCTGGGTCGGCGATGAGGACGGGAGCGTCGTACCAACCTACGACGCATCGAGCCCCCGCGGGTCGACCCGCCCAAGAGCATGAGGCATCGACCTGGGGAGGTGCAAGTGCCAGTGACCTGGGCCGCGCAATCGCCTCGTTTTTGGCATGTCACAGGAACGACACAAGAGGAGATCTCCTCACCCCCCTCGACGGTGAGTTGGGTCGGGAGGAGATCTCCCGCTTGGGGATGGAATGGGGAATACTCGTTCAAAATCGCGCAGGTAGGCCGAAGTGGGTGCGCCTGCGTCGAACGGATGGCACGGTTCTGGCCGGGTCCAGGGGACAGCGATCGGGGACCGTCCGGCCCGAATTGCGCAGTCCGCACGGTCTCCACGGATGACGTCATTCCGTGACAAAGACTGGGGACAACCCTGTGGATGACTTGGGGATGAGAGGGACCGGCCCACGGGCCGGTATTGTGGACCAATTCAGGGCCCTCGGTGTGTCGACTTCTTGCGTGCCCCCATATGTTGTGGTTTATAGGTGCTCCAACCCAACGGGTTGGGGGTAGCGCGACTCCAGGGAGACCCGGAGTTCGGTACCCACCCCCAGCCGAGCCTCACCCCAGTCTGCTCGGCAAAATCCAGGACTACGAGACGACAAGGCCGACCACGGCGAACAAACCGATCGATCGGTGCCCCCACCCTCGTTCGGTAGGGCGACGGTGCCCTCGTGCTCTTTTGGAGCACAGGTCATCCGAAGCTGGTCTTTTGTTCAGAGAATTCCAGACTCGCCGTCCCAGGCTCGAGCGGTGCCCGCCAGGGTCCCGCTCCCCAGTCGTGCTCCTACGCTCCCGCTCTTTTCTTCTACCGCGCTCACCTCGTTCGCACTCTTTGGTCATCGTCTTCGGAGCACTCACCCCCCATGAAGGTCGCCCGCCTCTTCACCTCTGATCACACTCGACCCTTCGACGGTATCGAGTTCGAGAACCGCAGCTCCCGCATCGCCAACCCGAATGGTTCGGTGGTGTTCGAGGCCAAGGACATCGCGGTTCCCAAGGGGTGGTCTCAGGTCGCCGTCGACATCTTGGCGCAGAAGTACTTCCGCAAGGCCGGCGTGCCCACGCGCCTGCGTCGAGTGCCCGAGCCCGACGTGCCCGAGTGGCTGTGGCGTAGCGAGGCCGACGACGAGGAGCTCGCCGAGCTGTCCGAGGATCAGCGCACGCGCGGCGAGCAGGACAGCCGCGAGGTCTTCGAGCGCCTGGCGGGCTGCTGGACCTACTGGGGCTGGCGCCACGGCTACTTCAGCGACGAGGACTCGGCCCGAGCCTTCCGCGACGAGATGCTCTACATGCTCGCCACCCAGATGGCGGCGCCCAACAGCCCGCAGTGGTTCAACACCGGGCTCAACTGGGCCTATGGCATCACCGGGCCGGCGCAGGGGCACTACTACTGCGAGCCGCAGACCGGCCGCGTGCGTCGCTCGTCCGACGCCTACACCCGCCCGCAGCCCCACGCCTGCTTCATCCAGTCGGTGGGGGACGACCTGGTCTCCGACGGCGGCATCATGGATCTGTGGGTCCGTGAAGCGCGGCTGTTCAAATATGGATCGGGGACCGGCACCAACTTCTCCAACATCCGCGCCGAGGGAGAGCCGCTGTCCGGCGGCGGTCGCAGCAGCGGCTTGATGAGCTTCTTGCGGATCGGCGACCGGGCCGCGGGCGCGATCAAGAGCGGCGGCACCACCCGGCGCGCGGCCAAGATGGTCGTGGTCGACATCGACCACCCCGACGTCGAGAAGTTCATCGACTGGAAGGTGGTCGAGGAGCAAAAGGTCGCCGCGCTGGTGGCTGGCTCCAAGGCGTGCAACGAGCACCTCAACGCGGTGTTGCACGCGGCCCATGGGGCCCCTTCGCCGTCTGGCGATCTGGACCCATCGCAGCGCTTCGACCCCAAGCACAACCGAGCGCTACGCACCGCCATCCGCAACGCTCGCCGGGCCCACGTGCCCGAGAACTACATTCAGCGCTCGCTCCAGCTCGGTCGGCAAGGCGTGACCGCCATCGAGTTCGACGAGTACGACACCGGCTGGGACTCCGATGCCTACGGCACGGTCGCCGGCCAGAACTCCAACAACTCGGTGCGCCTGTCCAATGCCTTCCTCGAGGCGGTGGAGAGCGACGCGGAGTGGAAGCTGACCCGCCGGGTCGGCGGGTCGGTGTCCAAGACCCTGCCGGCGCGCGATCTATGGAACAAGATCGCGTTCGGGGCCTGGAGCTGCGCCGACCCCGGCCTCCAGTTCGACACCACCATCAACGAGTGGCACACCTGCCCCGCCTCGGGGCGGATCAACGCCAGCAACCCGTGCTCCGAGTACATGTTCCTCGACGACACGGCCTGCAACCTGGCGTCGCTCAACCTCATGAAGTACGTGGGCACCGACGGCTCGATCGACATCGAGGCCGTGCAGCACGCCTGCCGGATCTGGACGATCGCGCTCGAGATCTCCGTGCTGATGGCTCAGTTCCCCTCCAAGACGATCGCCGAGCTGTCGTATCGCTATCGCACCCTGGGGCTGGGCTACGCCAACCTCGGCACCTACTTCATGGTCTCGGGCCTGCCCTACGACTCGCCGCGGGCGGTCGCGATCTGCGGGGCAATCACCGCCCTGATGACCGGGGTGTGCTACGCGACCTCGGCCGAGCTCGCGTCCGAGCTGGGGACCTTCCCCGGCTACGAGCGCAACGCCGACAGCATGCTGCGGGTGATCCGCAACCACCGGCGAGCGGCCTACGCCGCGCCGGCGAGCGACTACGAAGGCCTGGCCGTCACCCCCATGGGCATCGACGCCAATGCCTGCCCCGAGTACCTGCTCGGGGCCGCGCGCACGGCCTGGGACGACGCGCTCACCCGCGGCCAGGCCCACGGCTACCGCAACGCGCAGGTCACCGTGATCGCGCCGACTGGCACCATCGGGCTATTGATGGACTGCGACACGACCGGCATCGAGCCCGACTTCGCGCTGGTCAAGTTCAAGAAGCTCGCCGGCGGCGGGTACTTCAAGATCATCAACCAGTCCGTGCCTCGGGCGCTCCGCGGCCTGGGCTACGACGCGGTGCAGATCGACGACATCGTGCGGTACTGCCGGGGCGCCGGCAGCCTCGTGGGCAGCCCGCGGATCACCCATGCCCAGCTCAAGGCCAAGGGGTTCACCGAGGAGCTCATCGCCAAGCTCGAAAAGGAGCTGCCCCAGGCGTTCGAGATCGGGTTCGTATTCAACCGCTGGATCCTCGGGGACGAGTTCTGCACCACGGTGCTGGGCTTTTCCGAGCAGCAGCTGGCCGATCCCACCTTCGACATGCTCTCGGCGCTGGGCTTTAGCGCCGAGGACGTGCGGATCGCCAATGATCATGTGTGCGGTACCATGACCCTCGAGGGGGCGCCCCACCTCGAGGTCGAGCATCTGCCCGCCTTCGACTGTGCCAACAAGTGTGGTCGCTATGGTCGGCGCTTCATCGCGCCCATGGCCCATGTCTACATGATGGCGGCGGCCCAGCCGTTCCTCTCGGGCGCGATCTCCAAGACCATCAACATGCCCGGCGAGGCGACGGTCGAGGAGGTCGAAGAGGTCTACATGCAATCGTGGAAGCTGGCGCTCAAGGCGATTGCGCTCTATCGCGACGGCTCCAAGCTCAGCCAGCCCCTGTCGGCCGCCCTGCTCGGCGAGCTCGAAGACGACATGGAGGACGAGGTCGTCGACGAAGTCCCCGTGGCGGCGGCGACCACGCGACCTCGGGTGGTTGAGAAGATCTCCGAGAAGATGGTCTATCGGTACCTTGCCAAGCGCCGCAAGATGCCCGATCGTCGAGGTGGCTATACCCAAAAGGCCACGATCGGGGGCCACAAGGTCTATATTCACACCGGCGAGTACTCGGATGGCTCGCTCGGCGAGATCTTCATCGACATGCACAAGGAAGGCGCCGCCTTCCGCAGCTTGATGAACTGCTTTGCGATTGCCATCAGCCTCGGCATGCAGTACGGCGTGCCGCTCGAAGAGTACGTGGAGGCCTTCACCTTCACGCGCTTCGAGCCCAACGGTCCGGTGCAAGGTCATCCGCACATCAAGATGTCGACGAGCATCATCGACTACATCTTCCGCGAGCTGGCCATCAGCTACCTGGGTCGTCACGATCTGGCCCACGTCCCCCCCGACGATCTCGCGCCCGACACCACCGGGCGTGACGACAACATGGAGCGAGGCGTGGACTACGGCGACGAGGAAGTCGTGGACGAGCGGGTGGTCGAGGTGCACGAGACCGAGGAGGTGCTCGAGGAGCGTGTGGTCACTCCTGGCCCTCTCAAGCTGGCGGTGGCCCCGCCGAGCTCCGTGGTCCTCGAAGCCGACCGCAAGAAGAACACCATCGAGTTCGAAGATCGCACCCAGGCGGCGGCCGAGGTCGCGCCAGCCAATGGAGGCAACGGGCGCAAGACCGAGCGGCGCGAACAGATGAAGGCCGCGGCCAACCTCAGCGCAGAGGTGTCCAAGGCCCGCGCGCAGGGCTACACAGGGGATATGTGCCCCAGCTGTCAGAGTTTCACCATGGTCCGGAACGGGTCATGTCTCAAGTGCAACACTTGTGGCGCAACCTCCGGGTGCAGCTAACCTAAAGGTACGAGTTACAGAGAATCGGCAACTCGCGAGGGGGCACGGCGAATGGGCGTCGTGCCCCCTTCGCGGTTTTGGGCCCTTGTCACAGAACCGCTACGTGCGAAAAGGGCCTCTTTTGCGCTCGAACCGTGCTCTGGGTGGGCCCAATGGCTCCCTGGTCGCGCGATGGAGGCCAGCCGATGGATGGTGTCGCGGGTCGGGCGTCGCGGGTTCGAGGCCAAACCGAGGCCAAACCGAGGCCAAACCGAGGCCAAACCGAGGCCAAACCGAGGCGAGGTATAGGTATAGATGCGCTAAATTCGCCCCCGATCGGCGCGGGACATGATCCAGGGTCATCATGACTGTGACCCAAGACACAAATCGGGCGGGGGTTGCTCTTCAGCGGCGCGATGGGGGACCCGTCGTCCCGTAGTCGATTCGCGCGCCTGTGGCATGGTCCGAGCGTGCATACCCACCACGCGATCGACTATATCGAGCTCTCGGTCACGGATCTCGACGCGGCCAAGCGGTTCTATGCGGAAGCCTTCGGCTGGTCGTTCAACGACTACGGTCCCGGCTATGCGGGGATCCAGGGGCCACAGCGTGAGGTCGGGGGACTCGCTCGCGTCGAGGAGGTGACGCGAGGAGGGCCGCTGGTGATCCTCTTCTCCGAGGATCTGGAAGGCAGCGTCGATGCGGTCAAGCGCGCGGGCGGGACGATCGTCAAGGAGCCGTTCTCGTTTCCCGGAGGCCAACGCTTTCACTTCGCCGATCCCAGCGGGAACGAGCTGGCGGTGTGGGCTCCCAGCGAAGGGTAAGGCCAGCGAAGGGTAAGAACAGAGAGGCCGAGGCTCAGCTCTGCGCGGGCCGCTCGGTGCGGCGCGACGAGATGGTCTGCACGTCGGGCTGGGTTGCCCGGGCCTGCACAGCATCGTCGCTCGCCGGGGACTGCGGGCCAACCCCGGGAGCCTGAGCCGCGGTGCGCTGAGGGGCCGCGGTACGGTGACTGGGCGCCGCGCTCTGGGTGGGCTCGCTCGGATCCGACGAGAACGCTGCGCTACCTAGCCCCAGCAGCAGGCCGGTCGCCCCCCCGACGATCTTCCAGCGCCAGCTCCGGGTGCCCTTGGTGCGATAACGCCGCTTGGGGGTGGAGTCACCCCGAGCAATGGCCTCGTTCAGTGCTTCGAGCAGGGCCTGCATCGAGCGATAGCGGTGCCGCGGGTTGGCCGACAGGCCGCGCCGCAGCACCGCACGCACGCCGATCGGGATCTCGACATGCTTGGGCCAAGGCAGCAGGCGACCACGACTGGTCGCATCGAATAACTCCTCGGCGCTTTCGCCCCCGAAGGGCAGCTGGCCATAGAGAGCCTCGTAGAGCACCACGCAAAACCCAAACTGGTCCGAGCGGGCATCCCCCCGACCACGGAAATGTTCGGGCGCCATGTACGCTGGTGTGCCCATGAGCGAGCCCGTGCGCGTGATCCCTCCGTCGGCCAGCTCGCGCGCGAGAGCCTTGCGGTCGAAGATCCCCGACGCGTCGCACAGCTCGGTGTGGTGCTTGGCCAGGCCAAAGTCGACCACGCGAACCCGGCCGTCGTCGCCCACCAGCACGTTGTCGGGCTTGAAGTCGCGGTGCACCAACCCAGCCGCGTGTGCGGCCATCAAGCCCTGCCCCGCCTGATCGAGGATCACCATGACCTCCGTCCAGCTCGGCGCGGCCGCGAGCCACTGGCGCAAGGTCTGGCCACAGACCAGCTCCATCGCGATGTAGCCCCGACCGTCCGCCTCGCCCACGTCGTAGATCGTGGCCACGTTGGGGTGATTGACCTGCCCCATCGCCCGGGCCTCGCGGCGGAACCGAGCCACGCTGGCCGGCGAGTGATCGTGCAAGACCTTCACCGCCAACCGCCGACCGAGGTTGTCGTCTTCGGCCTCGTAGACCACGCCTACCCCCCCGGCACCCAGCTGCCCGTGCACGCGGTAGGGACCTACGCGGGCGGGTAGCTGTGCCCGGGGGGCCGACTCGGGCCCGGGCCGCGACGCTGGGGACGACGCGGCCTTGGCCTCGGACATCGGATCGGTCGTGTTCGGTGCTGAAGCCATCACCCGCGCGCGTGGCGCCGGAGGCATCCGGCGGGCGCGAACGGGCGAGGCTTGTTCGGTCATGGTCGACTCACTACTGAGCAAGCTTCGTGCCTGTTCCTGCTCAATTCGTGGATCCAAGAGATCTTGGGAGTTAGCGTAGGGAGTTCAACGACTGCGGACAGTGCGCATGACACGATGTCAATCGTAGATGACCACTGATGCCGGCGTGTCTGCCTCCGGAGTGTCCGATCCGAGCCACTCGGATGACCGGTTTGCGTACCCCGCGATCATCGGGACACACCCACCACGCCGGATCGGCGTGGGGAGCCAAGCAAAACGTCGCCCGCGCGATCGCGCGACGGTACGACCAGGGTTTCGCTGATTTTTGGACCCGAACGACCCAACGTGCTTGGAAGGTCACCGAGGGCACCATGGCCATCATCGAGTTTTGTGACGTCACGATGACCTACGGCCGCGGCCGCAAGAAAGCCGCTGCGTTGCGCGGGGTGAGCTTTTCCGTCGACGAAGGGGCCTTTGCCGTGCTCATGGGCCCTTCGGGCGCAGGCAAGAGCACGCTGCTGAAGTTGGTGCTCGCCATGGAGCGCCCCGACCACGGATCGATCCGCGTCGCCGGTCGCGACATCCATCGTTTGCGCAAAGGCAGCATCCCCTACCTGCGACGCAACGTGGGCGCCGTGTTTCAGGACTTCAAGCTGCTGCTGGATGCCACGCCCATGGAGAACGTAGCCCTGGCCCTGCAGGTGCTGGGCATGCCCCGGCGCGAGGTGCGGGAGCGGGCCGCGTCGGCGCTGCACCAGGTGGAGCTCGACCCCTTCATGCGCCGCCCTGCCCGATGCCTGTCGGGCGGCGAACAGCAGCGGGTGGCGATCGCCCGGGCGTTGGCGGGAGAGCCGGCGATCTTGCTGGCGGACGAGCCCACCGGGAACCTCGACCCCCGGCTGTCCCGCGAGATCCTCGACCTGCTCGCGGGGATCTGCGAGCGCGGCACCACCGTGCTCGTGGCGACCCATGACCCGCTGGTCATGCACCATGCCTCGCTGACCCAGCAGATCCACCTCGAGCACGGGCGCCTGGTCTGCCTGGCCGACCCGACCGATTCCATGGATGCCATGGATGCATTGGACCCCTTGGATTCGGTCGATCTGCACTGCGACGACGATGACATCCCGGCGATCCTTCCCGCCGTGTGGCCCGAGCCGGCCGGGGCGGTGGCGTGATGCAACGACTGCTGCGCCCGATCTACTCGCTGTCGTACGTGATGACCCGCGGGCTGCGAGGCATGGGCCAGGCCCCGGCCGTGCAGCTGCTGGCGGTCAGCACCATGGCCGTGTGCATGCTGCTGCTGGGCCTGGTCATGCTGGTGTGGAGCAACACCCAGCAGATGGTTCAGGCGTGGGGGCTCGACGTCCCCGTGACCGTCTACCTGGTGGACGACCCCGATCCCGAGCAGGTGACCGCCGCGGTCGAGCGCCTGCAGACCCTGCCCGAGGTGGTCCACGTCGAGCAGGTCAGCCCCGAGCTGGCCATGCAGCGGCTCTTCGAAGGGCTGGGCGAGGACAGCTCGATGCTGGACGGGCTCGACCCCTCGGTGTTGCCCGGATCGCTGGAGATCGATCTGGCTCCTGGCACCGACCCCAACTTTGGCCACGTGCTGGCCGAGCACCTCGGGGAGTTGCCGGTGGTCGAGGAGGTCGCGGTGGTCGGGGACTGGGCGGGTCGCGCTCGTGCGTTGATGCAGACCATGGAGGAACTCGCCCTGGGGGCAGGCCTGCTGGTCAGCCTGGCGTGTATGGCCATCGTGTGGAGCACGATCCGGCTGGGGGTCTATGCGCGGCGGGCCGAGATCCAGATCCTTCGGCTGGTCGGGGGGACCAATCGTTTCGTGCACGGGCCCTTCGTCTTCGAGGGCCTGGTCCAAGGAGCGCTCGGGGCCGCGTTGGCCCTCGGCATGCTGTGGCTGGGCTTCGATGCGATCCATCCGTTCCTCGAGCAGGGGCTGTCGCTGGTGTTCGCGGCGGGAGCGCTGCATTTCTTCAATCCCATCGAGCTGGCGGTGGGCGTGGCCTTCGGGGCCGGGCTGGGCCTGGTGGGAGCTCGCGCGGCGGTCGCTCGTTATGCCGAGGTCTGAGTTGCCCGTGGCTCGACGTACAATCACCTGGGGAATCGTGGCCTTGGGGCTGGCGCTGGCAGCGATGCCTGCGTCGGCCCGCAGTGATTGGCACCGATTGGGCGACCGGTTGAGCGACCAGTTGAGCGACCGGTTCGGTGCCGCTCTGGATGCCGAGCTGGGGTTGGCCCGGCAGGCGGTGGACCTGGAGCGGGCCGTGGCCGCGCTCGAGCGGGAGCAGGCCGGTGCCGAGTACAGCGCGGCGCTCCTCGACCATGCGGGTGCAGAGAGCGTGCGTCGGCTGAGCGCCTATCGAGCCGGACGTGGCGAGCGGGAGCAGATCGCCCGCCGCCGAGCGCGAGCGATGGTCAAGGCCGCACGCGGCGGCGTGGCCCGGCTGATGTTCGAAGACATAGGACGCCAGGAGCCGACCACCGCGGATCGGCTGGCCCGGGGCCGGAGGTTGCGCTGGCTGGTACGACACGATCTGCGCGAGCTTTCGGCGTACCAGCGAGCGGAGCGACGCGCCCGCGATGAACTGCTGCACGCCGAGCGGCAGCTGCAGACGCTGTCGGTCCTGGCCACCGTGCACGACATGCAAGGCGAGCTGACGGCGATCGCGATGACGGCGACCGCCCCCGCGCTGCAGCGGGCTCGCAAGACGCGACAGACATTGCTGTCGGGGTCGTCGACCGGCGACCGGGCACGCCGAGCGCATCGCGAGCGTCTGGCGGAGCTGAGCGCACGCTGGCGCGAGCTGGAGGCACTGCAAGGGGGCGGTGTTGGAGGCACGCTGGTACGACCGGTGCGAGGACGACTGGTCGGACGGTTCGGCGCCTATGAGGACCCCGTGCTGCGCTTGCCCATGGTGCGCAACGGGGTCGAACTGGCGGCCCGGCGCGACGAGACCGTGCGCGCGCCCGCCGACGGACGGGTGGTGATGGTGGCCGAGCTGCCCGGATTCGAGCAGGTGGTGGTCATCGACCACGGGGCCGGCCAGCTGTCGATGCTGGGACGGCTGTGGAAAGTGGCCGTGGAGGAGGGCGAGACGGTCGACGCGGGAGAGCGGATCGCCTCGGTGGCGCCCAAAGCCACGGACGACGGGCTGGGTACGACCGCCTATCTGGAGCTGCGCCACGGCGAAAAACCCGTGAATCCGGCCCCAATGCTCCAGCGCGCCACGCGACGCTCGCTCCACCGAAAAGCCCGCATTCGGTAGGCCCGAGTCCGGAATGCCCGAACTCGGTGAGCCCAAGTACGGTTGCGTCGTCGCGCTCGGAGGAGGCCGAACCTCGGAATTCGAACGAACGACGCAAAAGGACGTGCGGGCCCTGGGATCGTCATGGCGAGCCAAAAATCGACCCGCGGCGCAATCGATCGTCAGGGCCTGGGTACTACCGGAAGCGAGATGAACATCGACACGATCACCTCGACCCTGCGCAACGCCTTCGCGAGCCTCGTGGGCTACCCACCCGTCATCAGCGAGTGGCTCACTCGGCGCCTGGAAGGCTGAGCGGAGCTCTGCCAACGACTCACGCCGAGGCACGTGCTGCTCTGCTCGGCGCCGAAGAGCCCACCGGGGTGACGGCCGAGAACCTTATGTAGTGCCCCAGCCCGCTCGGATCGAAGGGGTTTTGCATGCCGACCAAGCCCATCGCGATGGAATCGAAGTAGTAGAAGAAGACGAGTTCCTGGGCGCTGCAGGCCATGCCGTGCCAGAACCCGGTGCCCGGGACCTGGTACATCAGATGGTCCACCAGCGTGATGTCGGAGCGCACCCGCCGGGCGATGGACTCCACAGCCGCCCACAACACGGGGTGGGTGCCCTCGTGGCTATGAGAGAAGAAATCGGGCAGAGGCACCAGATCGGTGTCGAAGCGCGAAAAAGGGTCGGACAGGTCCTTGGCCTTCAAGAAGCACTGGCGCAGTGCGTCGATGCGCGCATGCAGCTCGGCCGAAGGGGATGCCTTGGAAGTACGAGGGCCTCGAAGAGGACTACGGGATCGCCAGCTCATACCGCCACTATGACGGTACCCCGAGGGCCGTCATCTGGTCTTTTTCGGCCATGGAACAAAGGGTTCCAGTCTAGTGGGCGGGTGATGGACCGGGGGGGGCTGTGATGCCGCGGCCGGCTCGGGATGCGCGACTGCGTCGCGCCCGGCCTCGGTCCTGCGCATGCGGAACCCAGGAGGAACGGAACCCGGGGTTTGACGTCGACGTAGGATGAGGGGTGGGCCTCAAGTGGCCAGTGGGTGGGCCGATCGTGCTCGAAATTTTTTTGCGAAACCTCGGAGGATCGGCCCTGCGGGGTGTGGCCCGGGGTTCACGCAGGTCCCTGCACCGAACGAAACAATCGCTCTCGCGCTACAATGTTCGGTGTGGAATCCGCTTCTTTCCATGTGAGGGGCCTGGCTGGGGCCCCCGCCCTTCAGGTGGTCGAGGCTGAGTCGACCACACCCGAGCTCCCCAATCCAGACGAGGTGACGTTCGTTCGTCGGCTCCGCGCGTGGTTGATCACACCGCTGACGCATGTGCTCGCGCGAGCGCCTCTTCACCAAGTCGTGTCTGAGGCCATCGAAGCCTGGCGTATCGCGTCACCGGTATGGCGGGACTACCAGCCTACATTGCGCCAACTCCTCATCGAGCGCGGAGCCCTCCCCGTAACGGCGGAAGGCGTCGTGGCCGCCGTCGAACAAGAAGCTGCGAACCCCTGGGAGGCATTGCCCAACCTTCCGCCTCGTGCTCGGGTATACCTCGATGGCTACCATCGGGTTCTCCGATACCTCATGAGTCAAGGCCGCGGCCAGATGATCGAAGGTGTCGTCCTCTTCTATGAAGAGCCTGAGCTCATGCTCCATGGTCCGGGCGATGAGTTGCAGACTTTCTTCGCCCTGTGTCATGCGGTCGCGGTCGCTGGACTCGAGCGGGCCATACCGGCTGCGACTGTCGAGACCCTGGCCACGGCTCTATGGGACACCTATCGCCGCCTTCTCCAACCTTACGTTCCAGATGAAGTCTTCGACACCGCCCTCGAGGAGGCTAGGTCGAGCATTGGCGAGCAATCCTACGGAGGCCCAGCGATCTCCCGATGGAAGCGCCGTCGAGGAGGCGGTCCGAGGGGCATCAGGTTGACCGCGGACTTCAACGACCCGCTCCCTGAGTTCGACGAGTACTGATGCGGCTGCTCCTGGATACCTGCACTCTGCTCTGGTTCGTCGATGACTCGGAGCAGCTCTCTCCACGGGCGCGCCGTGTGCTCGACGATGAAGCCAATGAGGTTTTCGTCAGCGTGGCATCCTTCTGGGAGATCATCATCAAGGTTCACAAGGGCAAGTTGTCGCTGCCCTCTCCCCCCGCTGAATGGTTTGCCGCCGCGGTTCACCCTGATGCGGTCCTCCCGATCGAGGCGCACGATGTCGTTGCGCTCGACTCATTGGGACCGCCTGTGGATCACCGAGACCCGTTCGATCGACTCTTGGTGGCGACAGCGCTACGTCGTGGCATGGCGATCGTCACCAGCGACACGGCGTTCTCGTCCTACGACGTGCCGATCGAGTGGTAGTGCATGCTCTGCGGAGTCAGTCGTAACCGTGCTTTCCTCACCCGCGGGCAAGATATGCCGGCAAGCTCATGAGCACGGATCCTGCGCTCGTCTCCCGGGGCCGGCGGGCCGCGGCGCTACGCCAGCACTGCGCTCCAACGTGGAGCCAGAGAAAATGGGGTCGCTGGCGGGCGCTCGCGGTCGGCCCGGGCCCGTGACGGGGCTATCATCCGCGGTATGAGAGCGCCCCTCGTGCTGTTCCCGGCCTTGTTCCCGGTCTTGTTCACGGCCGCCTGCGATCTACCCTCCGCCGAGGACCAGCGCGCGATGATGAAGGACGTGGCCACCGAAGTGGCCGACGCCAAGCTAGCGGCCCTGCAAGAGCAGCAGGAGCAGCTCGCGCAGAAGGTCGCGGCGACCGAGGCGTACGAGCAGCGGATCGGCGAGCTGGAGAAGCGACTGGCCACGCTGTCGGCAGAGCTGGTGTCGTTCGAGTCGCAGGTGGCCGAGGCTCAGGTCGACATCGAGGAGCTGCAAAAGGAGCGTGTCAAGCCCACCACCGGCGTCAAGCCAGGGCGGCCCGATCCCACGGCGTATTACAAGGCCGAGGTGGGGGACGCTCAGGCCCGGGGTCCCGAGGATGCGCTGGTCACCATCGTGACCTGGTCCGACTTCCAGTGCCCTTATTGTAATCGTGTATCACCGACCATCGAGGTGCTCCACAAAGACTACGGCAAGGATCTGCGCTACGTGTTCAAGCACAATCCGCTGTCGTTCCACGTCAACGCCCGTCCGGCGGCGATCGCCGCCGAGGCGGCGGGGGAGCAGGGCAAGTTTTGGGAGATGCACGACAAGCTCTTCGCCAACCAGCGCGATCTGACCGAGAAGAACTTCATCGCGTGGGCGCGCGCAATGGGCCTCGATGTCAAGAAGTTCAAGCGCGATCTCGACAGCGCCGCGCTCGCCGAGCGTGTCGATCGACAGCAAAAAGCAGGCATGGCCCTGGGGGCCCGGGGGACGCCTTCGTTCTTCGTCAACGGGCGCTTCTTGGCCGGGGCGCAGCCGGTGACGGCATTCAAGACGCTCATCGACGAGGAGATGGCCAAGGCCAAGGCCAAGGTCGCGGCCGGCACGAGCCGCGACCGGGTCTACGCGGAGACGATCGCCGCCGGACGGACCTCGCCCTGAGCGACGAGCTTGATAGACTGCCCAGCAGCATGCGAAAGCTTCGAGTTCGGCTGGGCCTTGGGGCGCTAGGGCTTACGTGCCTGGGCATCGGGATCGGCATCGGTGTTGGTGCGAGCTTGCCGTCCCATGCGGCGCGAACTGCGCAAGCAGCGCAAGCAACGCCACGGCGTGGAACCGTGGGGTCGGCTCCGGCCCAGTACTCCCGGTATCAAAAGCTCGATGTCTTTGCGCGCGCGCTGGCGATCGTCGAGCAGTACTACGTGCGCCCGGTCGACGATCGCCAGCTGATCCATGCGGCGCTCGTCGGCATGGTCTCCCAGCTCGATCCGCATACCGCCTTCTTGCCCCCGCGCGAGGCCAAGCTCTTGCGTGAGGACATCGAGGGGGCGTTCGGGGGGATCGGCATGGTGGTGGTGCTCGGCCGCGAGGACGACGGCGACCGCTACCTCGAGATCCGCGACATCATCCCCGACGGTCCGGCCGATCGGGCCGGCATCGAGGTGGGCCACCGGGTCGTTCGGATCGCCGGGCAGCCGATCGCGGACTTTTCCGACCTCGAGCAGGCGATCGTCAAGATCCGTGGTAAGCCCGGCACAACGATCGCGCTGACCGTCGAGGAGCCCGAGCGCGGCGTGCTGACCACCCACGAGCTGACCCGAGCGATCATCGATCCTCCGGCGGTCGAGGTCAGCTACCTCGGCGAGGGGCTCGGGATCTTGCGCCTGCGCGACTTCCCCGAGGACGCCACCAAGGAGATGGCCCAGGGGCTCGCGTCCTTGCGCGAGCAGGGGGGCAAGCTCGGCCTTCGCGGGGTGGTGCTCGACTTGCGGGACAACGGCGGCGGCCTGCTGGACGAGGCGGCCGGGATCGTCGACTTGTTCGTGGACGAGGGAGCGATCGTGCGGACGCGGGGCCGCCGGGGCGTGGTGCTCGACGAGCTCCGGGCCCACCGCCCGGGCACCAAGCGTGACTTACCGCTGGTCGTGCTGATCAACAAGGGCTCCGCGAGCGCCTCGGAGATCGTCGCGGGCGCGCTGCAAGATCATGGTCGGGCGATCATCGTGGGGGAGCGTAGCTACGGCAAGGGTTCGGTCCAGGCGCCCTTCGAGCTCGACGACGGCAGCTTGCTCAAGATCACCACCGCGCTCTACTACACCCCCGGCGATCGGCTGATCCAGGCCAGCGGGATCACGCCCGATGTCTACGTGGGAGCCACCGCCGCCCCGGAGGGCGTCGTGCCCAACCGCGACAGTCGTCCCGAGCTGCCGGCCGAGCGAGAGAACCCCCGACACCTCGAGCCCGAGGACTTTGGGCGCCGCAGCCCTCCGATGGTCGACGAGTCGGCCGCGCTGCGGGCCGCCGGGGACGACCTGCCGCTACGCGCGGCAGTACAGCACCTACGGGTGTTGGCCAAGCTCGCGGCGGCCCAGTAGCGGCGAGCTCGGCGAGCGCGTTGCTCCCGCGGCACGAGCTTCCGGCACGAGGCACTGGGGGGTCGATTCCGAAACCGGCTCGATCGATGTCGACGGGCGTGACCTCGGCTCGGTAAGCTCACGAACCTGATCCTTGGTCCGTCGGCTGTCCGGCGGCGCATCGTGTCGCTCCATCACACAAAGGGCACCTGCATCGGCGGGTACCTGCGGGCAATGCTCCTGGCCCGGCTTTCTGCTCTCGATAGGGACTTTCATGAACCGTTCATTCATCTGTCGATCCTTCTATGACGTAGCCCGTCTGGGCGCGTTGGCCTCGCTGCTCGCCGGCTGCCCCGTGGACGGGCTTCCCGATCTCACAGAGAGCTCCGGGACCAGCGTCACTCCCAATGCGTGCACACCCGGCGAGCAGATCTCGTGCTCGTGTCCGGGTGCGGCCGACGGGATCCAGGTTTGCCTGTCCGATAGCAGTGGATACGACGCCTGTCAGTGCGGCGATCCTCTGCCGATCGACTCGAGCACTGGCGGAGGCAATGGCTCGGGCTCGACCAGCATCGATCCGAGCGCCACGGGGACGGGCTCGACCTCGGGCATGTCGACCGATACCGGTGAGACGACCGACGGCATGGAAAGCACGGACAGCACAGGCACCACCGGGGAGTCCGAGTCGTCGAGCTCGACCACCGGGGCGGGTGTTTGCGACATGTATATGGGCGGGGTCGGGACCTTGTGCGACCCGTGGCTGCAAGACTGCCCGGCGGGCGAGAAGTGCATCGCCTATGCGGCGGGTGGCGGCACGTGGGATGCCACCCAGTGCACGCCCATCGATCCCAATCCGGCTCAGCCTGGAGATCCTTGTGTTGCCCCGAACGGCGGGGCGGCCGGCGAAGACAATTGCGACATCGGCTCGATGTGCTGGAGCGTGGATTTCGAGACCAACGTGGGGACTTGCGTGGCGCTGTGCAACGGCTGCCCTGACGAGCCGACCTGCGACGATCCCACCGCGTTTTGCGTGATCAGCAACCAGGACGTCTTGACCCTGTGCATACCGGGGTGTGACCCGCTCGCCCAGGCGTGTCCCGCTGGCGAGGCTTGCTACCCGATCGACGACACCTTCGTCTGTGCGCCCGACGCCTCCGGGGTGATGGGCGTCTACGGCGATCCTTGCGAGTTCATCAACGTGTGCGATCCAGGCCTGGTGTGTGACGTGCCGATGTCCGTGCCGGGTTGTGCGTCGGCGGTGGGCTGCTGCACCGATATCTGTGACATCAGCGATCCGGCAGGGGACGCTCAGTGCACCGGAGTTGGAGTCGGGCAGGTTTGTTCCCCATGGTTTGCGATGGGCATGGCTCCTCCCGGATACGAAGACGTCGGTGTCTGTACCGTTCCATAGCTCCCTGCGGGGGTGAGCGTCAGGGGCGTGGTCTTCGGGCCACGCCCTCGCTCATTCGCCCGCAGGGGTCGAGCCTTCAGCGCTCGAACGGTTGCTTCTTGCCCATCGCCACCACGCCGCCTTCGGACACGTGCAGCCCGCGGGCGAGGTCGGCCTCGTGGTCCAGCCCCACGGTGGCTCCGGGGGGGATCACCACCCCTTTGTCGAGTACGGCCCGACGGATGATCGCGCCCTCGCCGATCTTGACGTCGTCGAGCAGGATCGAGTCCTCCACGGTGGCCCCGCCGCCCACCCGCACACCGGGGGAGAGCACCGAGCGGTGCACGGTGGCCCCGCTGAGGATCACCCCGTTGCTGAGCATCGCGTCGGCCACATGTCCCGCCCCATACTTGCCGATCGCCACGATCTTGGGGGGGGGCATCGTGCGCACCATGGTGTGGATCGGCCAGCGGTCGTTGTAGAGATCGAAGTCGGGTAGCGGGGCCACGAGATCCATATGGGCCTCGTGGTAGGCATCGAGCGTGCCCACGTCGCGCCAGTAGTGTGACTGGGGGTCTTCGCCGGGGACCTCGTTGGTGGTGAAGTCGTACACGTGGGCCTCGCCGCCGGCGACCAGGGCGGGGATCAGGTTGCCGCCGATGTCATGGCGGGTGTCCTCGGCGGCGGCGTCGCGGTGCAAGGCCTCGAGCAGCACGTCGGTGGTGAACACGTAGTTCCCCATCGACGCGAGGATCTTGGTGGGGTCGTCGGCCAGGCCCTCGGCTTCTGCCGGTTTCTCGATGAAGCTCTTGATCGACGTGCCCGTGCCTCGCTCGATCACGCCGAAGTGGCGAGATTGATCCCGGGGCACCCGCAGGGCGGCGATCGTCACCCCGGCGCCCGAGTCGATGTGCTGGTCGAGCATCTGGCGAGGATCGATCCGATAGACGTGGTCGGCCCCGAACACGAAGACGAACTTGGGCTGCTCGTCGTCTACGATGTTGAGGTTTTGGTACAAGGCGTCGGCCGAGCCGCGAAACCAGGTCGGGCCCTTGCGCATCTGGGCCGGCACCGAGGTGACGTAGCTGCCCAGGAAGCTCGCCAGCCGCCAGGTTCGAGCCAGGTGCACGTCGAGCGAGTGGCTCTTGTACTGGGTGAGCACCACGATCCGGCGGTAGCCACCGTTGGCGAGGTTGGACAGGGCGAAATCGATGAGCCGGTACTGCCCGCCGAAGGGCACCGCGGGCTTGGCTCGATCCGTGGTCAGCGGCATCAGGCGCTTGCCCTCACCGCCGGCGAGCACGACACTGAGGACTCGGGGGCGCACGGCCGCTTCCAGCATCGGCCCCATGGTGCATCAACGAGTGGGTCGAGCGCGAATCTGATCGTCACGGGGCGGTGACGGGTCGTTGGCGCGGTCTTGGTGCGGCGAGGGCGGTGGAGCGGGGCGGGAAGATCGTGCGGCCGACGGTGGTAGTGGGACCCGAAGCTCGTGGCCTATCGCTGTGTTCCCGGAGTCGATCCCCTCGTCGTCAACGCCCTGCGGGCCGCCCAGACCGAGCTTTGGCTGGCTGAAGCTCTGGCGGCGGAAGGGAGCCGGAAGGAACCGATCCGCCTCCGGCTCGGGTACGGGGGCGCGATGCTGCTGTTCGTCAGCTGCACCGGGTCGATGATGGACAGCGGACGCATCGTGGCCGTGGGTGCTGTCGGCCTGGCCGTGGTGACGTTGGTCAGCTGGTGGCTGGAGCGTGAGGAGCGTGCGCTCCAGCGAGAGGCACTGCGGCGCGGGTTGCCACGCTACCGGCTCAACGCGATCCGCAGCTACCACGAGCAGGGGGACAGCGTGGTCCAGCAGTGGCGGCGAGAGTGTCGCATCAAGGCGCGCTGGATCTCGTGGTGGGCGGGCGAGCCACTGACACGAGAGCAGTGCGTTGCGTTGGCGGAGGATCTGGAGACGCTCGAGCAGCGTGACCCGCAGCAGGAGTGGTTCGTGCACGGGGTGCGGGCAGGGTGGGATCCCTCGGGCGTTCGGGGATAGGTCGAGTTGGGGGCCAGTGGCCCCTGTTTGTAACGTCAGCGCGAGGCTTCGGCTTGGGAACGGCGGTGTAACGGCGGGAAGATCGTGGGGTAGATCGGCTGGTGGGTCGAGCGTGGTGCTCGCGTCTTGAAGCGGGAGGCACTGCGGCGCAGTATGTCGCGCTTCGAGCGATCGAGGAGCACGAGGAGTTGGGCGACGCGTTGATCGAGCAGTGGCGGATGCACGGTCGCGATCGGGTTCGGCGGATGACGTTGGCGGCCCGAGGTGAGCAAGACGATCGCGACACTCGAAACCATGGCCGGAGTGATCGCTCAGGAGCGATGGGCGGGTTGGAGCCTTCGAGCGTTCGCCCTTGACCCGTGCGTGGGCTCGGGCTCGACGGGCAGTGCTGCCGCACTTGAGGGGTCGACTTCATCGGATGCGAGCCATCGTCGCGGTACGTGTGGATCAATGTGCGAATCGCGCATTGGGGCGGCTCGAAAGGTCGGTAGTTACATTGTCCCTTTTGGGACAATGCTCATTTAAGTGCGGTTGACCGCAAGCAGAAGTGCCGAAACGCGTCCAGAATAGGCGGCGAGTGACATTCGAATCAGACCAGTCGGGATGCAAGGATCGAAGCGACGTAGCCCACGGTCCCGCTGGCCGTGTCTTCGGCGCTGCGAACCGACACATGGCTCGAGTTCCCGGCGACATCCCCAAGGGAGGGAAGTCGCATACGCTAGCGTCGGCATTGACCGTCGAGGATCGGTCCGTTGAGCCTATGGCACGAGCGCTCAAGGAGCGAGCGCGGGACGTGCAAGAGCCCCAGGGACGCGCACTTGACAAGGTGGACCGCGGAACCGCCTGGTTGTTTCAGGGGTCGGGTGGGCAAATGTCGAGCCCTGCATCCCCTGCAACGCCGCGCGGTCAGGCCCTTGGTCGCTATCTCTTGCTCGGCGAGTTGGGCAGCGGTGGCATGGGGACGGTTTTCAAGGCGTACGACGAGTCGCTCGAACGGGCCGTGGCCATCAAGCTGTTGTCTGCCGAGGCTGCCGAGCGCCACGCTGAGCGACTACGTCGTGAAGCGCAGGCGTTGGCCAAGCTTTCGCATCCCAATGTCGTGCAGGTGTACGAGGTAGGACAGCACGACGGGCAATGGTTCATCGCTATGGAGCTGATCCACGGGCAAACGCTACGAACGTGGCAAGAGACCCCGCGAGGGTGGCGGAAATGTGTGGAGATCTATCTACAGGCGGGCGCCGGGTTGGTGGCCGCCCATGCTAAAGGGTTCATCCACCGCGACTTCAAGCCGGACAACTGCATTGTCGACCGGGCGGGACGGCCGCGGGTTCTGGACTTTGGGCTGGTCGGTGCTGCGGAGCCAGTGCTCGACGTGATCTCGGGAGAGATCGAAGCGATCGGGCGCGGTGAGAGGGACCTCGATGCGCCGCTTACGGAATCTGGTACGGTTCTGGGAACGCCAGCCTATATGCCTCCTGAGCAGATGAGGGGCGAAGGAGCGGATGCACGGAGCGATCAGTTCAGCTTTTGCGTATCCCTCTATGAGGCCGTGTATGGCGAGCGCCCCTTCGACGGGGACACGATGTCGGCGTTGTTGGAAGCGGTGTCTCTCGGAACGATGCGGACGACTCCGAAGGGGATGAAAGTTCCGGGAAGCCTCCGACAGATCTTGGTGCGGGGCTTGGCGTCTAACCCGCTCCATCGGTGGTCCTCGATGGAGGAGATGCTCGCAGAGCTACAGCGGCTGGTCGCGCCGAATCGGGGGCGATGGTTGGCTCTGAGCGCCACTGTGGCGCTCGGGCTGGGGCTTTTCGGGATCGGGCAAGCCTACCAAGCCGACGTGGGACAACGCTGCACGGGTGCCCGTGCCCAACTAGAGGGCATCTGGGACGATGACCGTCGGCAGCAGGTACGGGACGCCATCCTGGGCACCGAGCTCTCTTTTGCCTCTGACACATGGGACCGCGTGGAACCGGGGCTCGACACCTACGCCCGGGACTGGACGGATACCCACACCGAGGCCTGCGAGGCCACGAGCGTGCGCGGCGAACAAACCCCCGAGGAGATGAGCCTGCGCATGCGCTGCCTCGACCAGCGCCGCACGGCATTGCGCGCCACCGTCGGCCAGTTGACCGACGCCAACGCTGAGACAAACGCCAGGGTAGTGGAGAACGCGGTGAAGCTCGTCGTCGGTCTGCCTACGCTGGCCCGATGCAACGACCTTGCGTGGCTCGAACAGCAGGACCAACTCGTGCCTCCACCCGAGAACCCCAAGGCAGCTGGTGCGGTCGAGGCTCAGCGCGCGCGCCTGGTGGAGATTGAGGCGATGCAGAAGGCGGGCCGGTACGCGGAGGCACTAGAGGAGGCTGAGGAGGTCGTAGAGCGAGCCGAGCGGCTGGGGTACCCGCCGTTTCGAGCCGAGGCTCTATATTGGCGGGGAGCGCTACGAGAGGACAACGGCCAGTATGCCAAAGCGGAAGAAGACCTACAGCAGGCCTATGCGCTGGCGGTCAGCCACCAGCACGATCCGGTTGCGCTCGACACGGCCCAGGCTTTGGTCTTCGTGGTAGGTGTTCAACTTGCAAGGCATGTGGAGGGCCAGCAGTGGGGCGAGATGAACGCACTGCCTTTGGCCCAGCGCAGCGGCGAACCATTTCAAGAGTCTCTAAGTCTGAGTAACCTGGGGCTTGTGTTCAACAGCCAAGGAGATTATGGGAATGCGAGGGTTTACCATCAACGTGCGCTGGCGATATTTGAAGATACGCTAGGCTCCGATCACCCAAATGTGGCCGATAGCCTGAGCAACCTGGGCATCGTATTTAGTCATCAAGGAGATTATGAGAACGCACGGATGCACTTCGAGCAAGCGCTGGCTATACAGGAGCGGGCGCTAGGCCCCGACCATCCAAACGTGGCCGATAGCCTGAATAACCTGGGCCTTGTGTTTTTTCGCAAAGGAGATGATGAGGAGGCGCTGGTCCACCACCAGCGCGCGCTGGCTATACGAGAAAAAGCACCGGGTCCTAGCCATCCCTCAGTGGCCAATAGCCTGAACAATCTGGGCCTTGTGTTCAAGTCTTCCGGAGACAACGAAAGCGCCCGGCGTCACTTCGAGCAAGCGCTGGCTATACTTGAGAATGCACTGGGCTCCGACCATCCCCTTCTGGCTAATAGTCTGAACAATCTGGGCAATATATTTGACAACCAAGGAGACTATGAGGATGCCAAGCTTCACCACCAGCGTGCCCTGACGATACGAGAGAGGGCGTTGGGCCCCAACCATCCAAATGTGGCCGATAGCCTGAACAACCTGGGCAATGTATTCAGCTCTCTTGGAGACAACGAGAGCGCCCGGCATCATTTTGAGCGAGCGCTGGCTATACAGGAGAGGGCGCTGGGTCTCGATCATCCTTATGTGGCTTATCCATTGTTTGGATTAGCCGAGGTGGCGCTCAAGGCGAACAACTCGGTATCTGCCCAGGCGCATGCTGAGCGTGCCGTCTCGATTCGCGAGGCGGCCACTGTCACGCCCACGTTACTTGCCGAAGCCCGCTTCGTGCTCGCCCGAGCCCTGTGGAGCAAGCACAGCGAGCGCTCGCGCGCTCGTGCGCTGGCCGAGCAGGCCCGACGTGCCTACGCCGAGCATGGCAAAGGGCGCGAAGACGACCTTGCCGAGGTGAATGCATGGTTGACCACCCACGACTTCGAGTAGACTGGGCTAGCGAAGATGAGCTGTCTGTATCCCTTGCGTCGTTGTGGCCCTCAGAGATGTGTGACTCGTGCGCCAGAGATCGAGGGAAAAAAGTTGGGTTGGTCCAGGCGGCTTCGAGATCTTCATCGGCTCAGCACGGCCCGCAGAACACGACCCCGCCGCACCCATCATCGGCGTAGCCGTTGCAGTCCCAGGGCCCGCATACCGCCGCCGGGTCGGCTTGCTGGCAGCACCGGAACCGCACCTCGTAGTCGAGGCACTGATTGTCAGGTTGGTCGTTTCGGCGGCAGACCAGGCCGTTGAAGTAGCAGCTGACCTTGAGCAGCGAGACCCGCAGCAGGAGTGGTTCGTGCAGGGGGTGCGGGCGGGGTGGGATCCTCGAGCATTCGGGGATAGGTCGAGTTGGGGGACAGTGACCCCTGTTTGTAACGTCAGGGCGAGGCTTCGGCTTGGGAAAGGCGATGTAACGGCGGGAAGATCGTGGGGTCTAGGGTGGTAGTGCCGTCCAACATCCGTGGCCTATCGTCCTGATCCCGAAGCCCCGCTGTCCGCCGTTCAGGCCCTGCAGGCCGCCCAGCTCGAGCTGTGGCTGGCTGACTCCCTGGTCACCGAGCGGCGCAGGACCAAGCGGGTTCGCTTGCGGTACGCGCTGGTTGCGGCCCTGTCGCTGTTCGTGGGCTGCACCGCGTCGGTGGTGGACGTCGGGTCCATCGTCGAGGTGGCGTTCATCGTCTTGGTCTCGATGTGGCCGATCGGCTGGTGGATCGAGCGTGGGGCTCGGGTCCTGAAGCGAGAGGCACGACGGCGCGGGATGTCGCGCCGCCGGCTTCGGGCGATCGAGCAGCAAGAGGACCTGGGCGACGAGCTGGTCGAGCATTGGCGGATGCACTGTCGTGATCAGGTCCGGCGGCTGGCGTCGGCGGTCCGAGGCGAGCAAGACGATCGTGACACTCGATCCGCGGCTGGAGTGATCGATGCAGGGGCGATGGGCGGGTTGAAGCCTTCGGGCGTTCGGGGATAGGCCGAACGCCCGGTCAAAGGCGGAGTGTTTGGCGATAGCCACAGCGGTCAGCACGGCCCGCAGAACACGACCCCGCCGCACCCATCGTCGGCGTAGCCGTTGCAGTCCCAGGGCCCGCACACCGCCGCCGGGTCGGCCTGCTGGCAGCACCGGAACCGCACCTCGTAGTCGAGGCACTGTTTGTCGGGTTGGTCGCTGCGGCGGCAGACCAGGCCATTGAAGTAGCAGCTGACGTCCTCGCCGGTGGAATCGGCGGGGATGTGCGTGCCGACCGTGCGGCATTCGAAGCCGAGGATCACCTCCCCCGGCTGGCAAGGATCGGCATGCAGTGAAGCGACCTCCCAGTCGCCAGTGCCCGACGGGTTATCGCGGTCGTCCCAGTTCCTCCAGAACCCGAGCCACCACGCATCGGACGACGAGGTCGTCAGTGAGTCGATGGTCGAGCCTCCGAAGGCGGCGTCGGCCGGCGGCGTCCAGTAGGTGTCGAGTAGGGCTTCTGCCTGCTCGTCATCGGGCTCGGCGAAGCGGGCAAGCTCGACCGCGTCGTCCCACGACTCCACCTTTTGGTCGGCGTCTTCGACATCACACGCCAGCGTCAGCCCTGACATCAGGATCACAGCACCCACGACCTTCTTCATCATTCGCGACTTTCCTTTGATCGAGCCTTTGATCGAGCCTTTGATCGAGCATCGTCCGGAGCTCCCGTGGCCCCGGTTGTGTGCGGATCCTTCAGCATCAGCATCGGCATCGGCATCGCTCGCGAAGCACCGCGCTTCGTGAACGCTCACCATCCGGCCCGATGGGCGGGGCTGATGCCGGATCCTTCGAGTGACCCTTGAGTCGGCGCTCACAACGTTTTGATTGCGGATGACCCAAAAAATCTCGCGAAGCCCATAGTGCTCGAAACCGCGTCTCCGGCGCATATCCCGCGCGGTGGCGACTGGAGGGGCCTGCTAGATTCATCACCAGTGGGGACCACGGCCAAGGCCGAGCTGCTCGCTGCGGGGGCGCGGGTTGGTCGCTATCACCTGCTGCGCCGGCTGGCGATCGGAGGCATGGCCGAGCTGCACCTGGCCTGTGCCGAGGGCGTGGCGGGCTTTCAGAAGGTGGTGGTGCTCAAGCGGGTGCTGCCCCACCTGGCCGCCGATCCGTCGTTCGTTGAGCTGTTCACCAACGAGGCTCGGCTGGCCGCCAACCTCGACCACCCCAACCTCGTGCAGGTGATGGACATCGGCGAGGCCGACGGCGAGTACTTCTACGTGATGGAGTATGTCCACGGCCGCAACGCCCGGGAGTTGCTGGTCGAGGCGGCCAACCGCGGCGGCATGCCGCTGGCGGTGGCGCTGACAGTGGTGACCGCGGCGGCCGGCGGACTGCATCACGCCCACGAGCGCACCGATCTCGAGGGGCAACCGCTGGGGTTGGTGCACCGCGACGTCTCGCCCTCCAACGTACTGGTCAGCTACGACGGCGGGATCAAGGTGACCGACTTCGGGATCGCCAAGGCCAGCGCTCGCTCGGCCGAGACGATCGGCGGGGCCATGAAGGGAAAGATCGGCTACATGTCGCCCGAGCAGTGCCGGGGGGACGCGATCGATCGCCGCAGCGACGTGTTCGCGCTGGGGATCTTGCTTTATGAGCTGACCACGACCGAGCGCTTGTTCTACGCCGACAGCGATTTCGCGGTGCTCAACAAGGTCGTGCACGGACGCTTCGAACGGCCCTCGCAACGCGTGCCCGGCTATCCGCCGGCGCTCGAGCAGATCGTGCTGCGGGCGCTGGCGCGCGAGCCGGCACAGCGACATCCCACGGCCGAGGTATTGCTTCGCGAGGTGGAGGCATTCGCTCACCAAGAGCACTTGCTGTGTTCCTCGGCGGTGGTGGCCGACTGGATGAGCGATATCTTCGGACGACCTCCGTTTCCTCGGGTGGAGCAGGTACCCGCCGGGCGCGATCGTCCAGATGATCCAGAGGACCCGCTCGATACGATCCCCACGCTAATCCTGGTGGATGGAGGGAACTCGGCAGATCCAGAGGCGCTCACGCGGGCCGAGCCGGTCACTCCGAGTACGGAGGTGGCGGGGGGCTCAGCGGCGGTAACGGTAGTGCCCATGCCAGCGCTCGCGTCTGCATCACGACCGAGCCCGCGCCGAGGCCGGTGGCTGGCCGTGCTGGGAGCGTCTGTGGTGATCGGCGCTTCGGCGGTCGGCTACGGGGTCTGGAGCTCTACCGAAGCTCCGTCGGCAGTCGATGAGCAATCGCCCTCGGCTCCCGCACCCACAGACGTGGCCGAAGCGGTCGACATGGCCGAGTCCAAACCCGAGCCCGAGCCTGAGCCTGAGCCCGAGCCCGAATCCGGAGCGGAGGGCTCTACGCAGACCGCTGATCCGCCGGTGACCAAGTCGACACCCCGTAAGGTCCATCGCGGCGGCAAGAAGAAGAAAAAGCGTCCACCCCGGTCGAGCCCGTCCCCGGTCGATCCGGACGTGCTCTATCCCGTCGGTCGGTAGGCGCCCGCTGCGTCGCGGTCGACGACGGAGGTTCGCAGCGCTCCGAGTGACGAGGGCATGACCCGGGCAACAGGGGCGAGCCTGCTAGCATGCGCGTGCATGAGTCCGGCTCCCCTCGCGCTCGCGCTCGTCGCGTTGGTCGGATCCGAGTCCCAAGCTCCGGGCGAGCCTGCGGTCCCCAACGAGCCCGCGCCGCCGGAGGAACGCTCCACCGTCGAGCCCGATGAGCCAGCCATCGAGCCCGAGGACCCGATGGAGCTGGCCCGCCAGGCCGAGGAGGCATTCGCACAGGGGCGCTTCGAGGCGGTGTCGGATCTGGCGGCTCGTGCATATGCACTAACGGGCGATCCCCGGCACCTCTATGCCCAGGCCCTCGCCGAGCGCCGACTCGATCACTGTCGCGAGGCGCTAATCCTCTATGCGCGCGTGCTGGCGCGGGTCAAAGACGATCCCACCTACGCGGTGCTGGTCGATGGGACCCGGCAGGGGATCACGCTATGCGAGGAGCACCTGGAGGCCGAGCAGGGATCCTCGGCCGAGGGCGCGAGCGCAGGGCCGGACCCGGTGGTGATGCCCGTGGAGCCCGACCCTTCGGACAACGATCAGCCCTTGTCGCCGCCCTGGTATCGCGATGTCGCGGGGGGCGTACTGCTGGGCATGGGGCTCGCGATCGGAGCGGGCGTAGGCGGCACAACGTGGGCGCTATCGAGCCAGGCGCTGCGCTCGGCCGATCGGGCGGGTGACGAGACCGCCTACGCCGACGCGCGGTCTCGGGCCCGGACGCTACGCACCGTCGCGATCGTGTCATTTGCGGCGGGAGGCGCGCAGATCGTCGGCGCGGTGATCCGCTATGTGCTGGTCGACCGCACGTACCGTCGGCAGCGGGTCGGTCTGGCCCCGTTGCCCGGCTCGGGGCTCGCGGTCCACGTGCGCGGATCTTTTTGATCACTGATCGATCTTTGGTGCAGACGAGCGAGCGGCTCGTGCAACTGAGGGTCGTGCGGACGATGACGAGCGTGTTGGCCCTGCTGTGGGCCGTGGGGTGCACCAACGTTTCCGAGCCGGAGGACGAGCTTCCACCCGCCGGGGGCGGATCGGGCCAGCCGAGCGACACGGGGGAACCGGAGGGCGAGCTTCCCCCGCCGGAGCCAGAGCCCGGGGAGGACACGGGCACGAGCGATGACGGCGGCAGCAGCACGGGGGAGCCACTGCCGGAGCCCGAGGACGACAGCAGCACGGGGGAGCCGCCGCCGGAGTCCGGCTTGGGCTGCGAGGGGCGCGACGATCTGCTGCTGTGCGACGACTTCGAGGACGGCGCGATCGATGGATCTCTATGGGAGATCACCGAGAACAACGGAGCAGAGGTGTCGGTCGACGGCACCTTCGCCTATCACGGATCTGGCGCACTGCGGGTCCAGCTGCCCTCGGCCGACGGAGCGCGGGGGTCGATCCGCACCCACGAGGACACCGTGTTCCCGGTGCCCGACAACCATTTCTACGGGCGCGCATGGTTCTACCTGGGCCCGGCGGTGCCCGAGACTCACTGCGACGCGATCGCGGCCCGGGGCGATCTGGACGGGGCGCGGGCCCACTATCGCCTCGACAGCAACGGGGGCAACTTCAACAGCCGCTATGTGCACAACCCCACGGTCGAGCAGCACGGCGGGCTGCGCAAGCACGGCTACGACGTCCCCCTGGAGGAGTGGACCTGCATCGAGTGGGAGTACGACGGCTCCCAAAACGGCATGCGCTACTGGATGAACGGCGAGGAGGTCATGGAGATGACGGTGACCGCCGACTCCGAGGAGCAGCCGTGGGTCGCCCCGATCTTCGAAGAATTCGAGATCGGCTGGCGCACGTACCAGGGCGCGCCACAGGCCGACAATTACGACATCTACTGGGATGCGCTGGCGCTGGCGTCCTTCCGGATCGGCTGCGAGTAGATCCCGCGCTCATGCGCCCGGCCCATAGCGCTGACGAACCAGCAAAGGGCCTTCCCAACCCAGGCCATCGTTCTCGAAGTAGCCGTCGATCGGTTGGAGCTGGCCCTCGAGTGGCTCGCCGTTGCAGTCTCGTGCGCCCGCCGGGTTGCTACAGCGAGACCAGCGGGCATCGGGCTGTAGGCTCTGCCAAAAGGCGCCGTCCCATTCCGAGGGGTCGAGGCCGGTGGGTACCGCCCCAAAGCCGGGAACCGGGTCACACTGCGAGCCCGCGTCGAAGCCGGTCGCTTCGACGAAACCGGCCAGGTCCAGCGCCATGTCCAGCGCCTCCAGTACGCAGGGCTCCCCCTCGGTGGCGTACCAGTTGAGATCCATGGTGGCGACGTCGTCCATCGGGTCGCTGCCCGGGAGCTGAACCCACGGGCGGTCGCTGCCTCCGGTCACCAACACGAGGTTGTTGGTGAGCACACGCCCCTGTGCGCCCCCGGGGACCACCACAGCCGGAGCGCTGCCCTCGTGCACGATGGTGTTGTGGAGCACCTCGCCGGTGTTGCGCACCTCGAGGCCGTAGCGGTTGTGCAGCAGCACGTTGCCGGTGACCGGCCCGTCGGCGATCATGCGGAGGCCTCCGCTGATGTCGGTTGCATCGTCGCCGGCTCGGACGATCACGTTGCCCACGGCCCAGACCCAGCCAGCCGCTTCGACGGCGAGGCCGATTCGGGTGACGTCGGCTATCGTGTTGCCGACGACCTTGATGTCGCCGCTTGGATCTACCGCTTCGACGGTGATCCCGTTCTCGGGGATCCCGGTGACGACGTTGTCGATGATCCAGTGGTGAGGCCCGATCGTCTGAGGTGGATCGGCCCAGGGGGCATCGGCAACGAAGATCCCGGCCCTTTGCGAGAGATCTTTGACCGTGTTGTCGGCAATGACGGTGAAGGTCGCGTTATTGCCCACGCGGATCCCCCGGTTGACGCAGCCCGCGACCGTATTGCCCACGATGACCACATGGACGCTCTGGCCGATCCCCACGCAGGGACGGTTGGGAGGCTCGACCACGGTGGGATCGTCTTCGATCCACAGATCGCGGATCACCAGCTGCTCGGTGCCATTGCCGACCCCCACCGACCCGGGGAATAGGCGCGGCTTGGGCTCGTCCAGGGGGCCGTAGGCGCCGATCACCACGGGCCTATCGACGCCACCCATCACGCCCTCGACCTCGAGCGCACTGGACCATTGCTGGCCGCGGCGGAGCAGGAAGTGGTCGCCGGGATCCGCATTGGTCAGAGCCTGCTCGAGTCGCTCGATCGTTCGCCAGGGCGTTTGCCGGCTACCGTCTGCCTCGTCGTCGCCCAGATCGGCGTCGACGAAGCGACACATCACAGACTCACAAGGATCGTCCAGGCAGCGCACGCCCACCGAGTAGAGGCCGGCCTCACAGGCGCAGGTGGCCACCTCGTCGACGACCACGCAGGTGCCCCGGCCGTCGCAATCGATCCCCTCGCAGGAGTTGGGGGGCGGCCCCGTGGAGTCCTCCGAGTCGCCCGCATCGGGAAGGGGCACGCAGGTGCTGGCGACCGGCCCCGCCAGATCGCTGTAGCGTTGACCGGAAGGGCAGCGTTCGTCGGGGTAGCTACAGCGTCCGTCGGCTTGGCACATGCCTTCCGCGAAGCGGGAGCACTGCATGCTCTGCTCGCAGGCAAAATCGCCCGCGGGGATGCAGGCTGCGAGTAAACCTACGGCGCTGATCACCCCGATTCCACGCATCGATACTACGCATGGTAACAACTTCCGCTGAGAACTTTCTTCCAGAACTTTCTTCAGATCGGTGCAGACGAGCGACGCGGTGGTGCAACTCCGGGGCCGATGGCGAATCGGACACCACCCGCGGCGACGCTATGCGCAATGCTCGCGCTCAGCGGTTGTTACTCTGGGATGCAGGATTTCGATCCCGGCGAGACGGCCGGGCCAGGTGCTGCGAGCGGGGCAAGCGACGATGCGCCCGCGGAGCCTACCGAGCCCACGGCGGGCGAGGAGGTCACGTGTGACGGCGGTCCTGGGGTCTCGGCTGCGCCCATGCGTCGCCTGACTGGGCTAGAGTACGACAATACGATCCGCGATCTTCTGCACGACGACTCGCGGCTGGCTGAGGGCTTTCAGCCCGACGAGGAGGTCGGCGGGTTCGCGGCCAACTCGGTCGGCAAGCTCGACAAGTCTCAGCTCGACGAGTACGTGGCGGCGGCCGAGGAACTGGCCCACTCGGCGGTCGACGAGCGCTGGGAGCGGTTGGTGGGCTGCGACGCGAGCGGCCCGGGCTGCGTGGAGAGCTTCGTGGAGGGCTTCGGCCGGCGGGCGTTTCGACGCCCGCTGAGCACGACCGAGCAGGCGGACTACCTCGAGCTCTACGAGGATGCCACGGCCGAGTGGGGCCCGACCGAGGGGGTCGCGATGGTCATCCAGGCGATGCTGCTGTCGCCATACTTCCTTTATCACGTGGAGCCGGCAGACGAGCCGGGGGTGCAGCCGGTCTCCCGCTTCGCCTTGGCCTCGCGGCTCTCGTACTTTGCATGGGCGTCGATGCCCGACGACGAGCTGCTCGATGCGGCGGAGGCAGGCGAGCTTACGCAGCCCGAGCAGGTCGAGCAGCAGATCCGACGGCTGCTCGCCGACGAGCGAGCCGCAGCCACCATCACGAGCTTTCACCGGCAATGGCTGCACATTCAGGGGCTGCCCGAGAAGGTCAAGGATCCGACGCTGTTCCCCGCGTGGAACGAGAGCTTGGGACAGAGCATGGAGCAGGAGACCCTGCGCTTCGTCGACCAGGTGGTCCGCCACGGCGACGGCACGCTGCAGACCTTGCTGACGGCGCCCTGGACGGTGGCCGACGCCACGCTGGCGGAGCACTACGGGGTGCCTGCTCCCGACGAGGATTGGGCAGTGGTGCCGCTGCCGGCCGACGAGCGGGCGGGTCTTCTGACTCACGCGAGCTTCCTGACCAGCACCGCCCACGCCGGCGAGAACTCCTGGGCTCACCGGGGCAAGTTCGTCCGCGAGAAGATGCTCTGCCACGTGCTGCCACCGCCGCCAATGAACGTCGGCAGCAACGAGCCCAACGATCCCAGTCGCCTCGAAGACCCCAACTGTAACTTTTGCCACCTCCAGATGGACCCGATCGGGATCGGCCTGGACGCGTACAACCCGATCGGGATCTTCGGGCCCGAAGGTCCCGACGGAGAGACGATCTCCACCGAAGGCCAGGTCTTGGGCGTGGAAGGGCTGGAGAGCTTCGACGGGGCCGTGGAGCTGGCCACGGCGCTCGCCAAGGCGCCCCAGGTGCACGATTGCATGGCCAAGCAGTGGTTCCGCTATGGCGTTCGTCGCGTGGATACCGAGGCCGACGCGTGCACGCTGGAGCAGCTCCGGGGCACCTTCGCGGAATCGGGCCAAGACATCCAGGAATTGATGGTCGCCATCGCGCTATCCACTGCCTTCCGCTACCAGCTCAACGAGTAGGCCAACCCAATCAGAGAGTCATCATGCATCGCCACAATCCACTATCTCGTCGCGGTTTCTTGGGAGGAGCCTGCGCCGGGCTCTCTTGCCTGCCCATGATGTCGAACCTCATTGGTCGCGCGGTGCGAGCGGCAGACGAGGGGGTGTTCGCCAAGCGCCTGCTGGTGTTCTTCACCCCCAATGAACCGATCGATCGCGACCACTGGAAACCCGAGGGCAGCGGCGGCGAGTTCGCGCTCACCAGCTTGCCACAGATGATGCGCGGCCTCGAGCCACACATGCAAGATCTCGTGCTCGTGGGTGATCTCGACATGAAGACCCGCGACAAGGAGACCCACGGAGCTGGGCACGTGGGAATCGGCCACATGCTCACCGGGCGGGTGGTCTCGCCGTATGGCAGCGGCAACGGGGATTTCTGGGCCTCGGGGATCTCGGTCGATCAGCACGTGGCCAATCACCTGGGGGTCGACGCGCTGACCCTCGGGGTGATCCCCGGCGGAGCCAGCGGCAACTCGCGGATCTCCTACACGGGGGCCGACGAGCCCGTACACCCGCTGGCCAGCCCCGACGAAGCCTTCGACTCGCTCTTCCAGGATGCGATGCTGCCGCCCGACGAGCTCGCCGCGTTGCGGGCGCGACGGCTCAGCGTGCTCGATCGAGTCGCTGGGGATCTCCGGTCGCTCGATAGTCGCCTGCCCAGCGAGGCCCGCGACAAGATCGACGTTCACCTGGGCCTGGTGCGGGATCTGGAGGACAAGCTCGCCCAGGACACGCTCATCACGTGCGAGCCGGAGCCCATCGCGAGCGGCCCGAACTACGAGGCCAACAACAACTTCCCGCTGACCGCTCAGCGGCAGATCGATCTGATGGTGCAGGCGTTGGCCTGCGGGATCACCGACGTGGGCTCGCTCCAGCTGGGGAACACGGGGGCCGGCCACTTGACGCCGCTGTGGCCCGACTACGGGGTCGACATCAACAAGGATTGCCACAACATCGCCCACGACTACAACCAGGGCGCGGGCGGAGCGGCCACGGAGAACCGGGTGGCGCTGGAGACCTTCTTCTTCGACATGTTCGGCTACTTGCTCGACCGCTTGGCCGCGGTGCCCGAGGGTCCCGACGGAGAGCGGCTGCTCGACAACACCCTGGTGCTGTGGTGCAAGAACATCGGCTACAACCACGCGGGCCGTGAGATGCTCTACATGCTCGCGGGTGGGGCCGGGGGCGCGCTACAGACCGGCCGCTTCGTGTCCTTCGACGGTCGTCCTCACAACGACCTGCTGGTCTCGGTCTGCAACCTGATGGGCATGGACGACACGACCTTCGGTGACCCGGAGCTGTGCAACGGTGCGCTACCTCTCTAAGCGATCGCCGGTCGGCCCCGTGATACGGTCGGCCCCCATGGGGGCGGGCGCTGCGGATCGCGACTTCGAGCTGCTCGCTCGGTGGCAGCAGGGTGACGCGAGCGCGAGCAACGAGCTGTTCGCTCGCCACTACGAGAGCGTGCGTCGCTTCTTCGAGATCCGGCTGACCCACGCGGCCGAAGACCTCACCCAGCGCACGTTCCTCGCCTGCCTCGAGTCGCTCGCCAAGCGGCAGCTGCACACTAGCTTTCGCTCGTACCTGTTCGGGGTGGCGCGCAACCAGATGCTGATGCACCTGCGGAGCAACTCGCGGCTCGATGGCCTGCGTAGCTTCGCCCAGAGCAGCCCCGAGCGGCCCTCTCGCCAGACCTCGCTGACGGGGGTGTTCGCGCGCTGCGAGCAGCAAGGGCTGCTGCTACAGGCGATGGTGGAGCTGCCGGCCGAGCTGCAGATCGTGGTGCAGCTATACTACTGGGAGAGCCTGCCCACGGCCGAGATCGGCGAGGTGATGCAGGTGCCCGCCAGCACGATCACCACTCGGCTGGCCCGAGCTCGGGAGCTCATCAAGCGCAGCCTGGCAAAGATGCGGCTGTCCCCCAAGGTGCATGCGTCGATCGTGCGGGACGTACCGGGCTGGGCACGCTCGCTGGTGGATCCCCAGGGGCGCCGGCCTTCGGGGTGAGCGGGCCGGGCTCGCCGGTCAGCGCTCGGCGAAGAAGATGTCTTGATCGCCGTCGTCGCGCGTGCTCGAGAAGTAGATCACGTGGCCGTCGGGCGAGACCCAAGGGTCCTGGTCGCTCTGTCCGTCGACATTGAGCTCGTCGAGGCGGGTCGCGTTGCCGAACATGCCGTCGGGAGAGTCCCGCGTGGCCTCCCATATGGCGGTGTTGTCATCGTTGGCAATGTCGAAGAGGATGACGAGCCCATCGGGGCTCACGGCCATTGTACAGTCGTGCTCGTTGGTAGAGATGTCCATGACGATCTGTGGCGGGCTGAAGGAGAGCTCCGCCCCGTTCATCATGACGTCGGCTCTCCAGATGTTCCGCCTCATCAGGTCGCCGGGGCGGCTCGAGCACAGGTAGACCTGCTGTAGATCGGGCGTCAAGGTGGGCGCGAGCTCTTCGTCCGACGTGTTGAGCGTGTCCACCGACAGCGGGACCTCCCACGTGTCGTCGCGGCTTTTTCGATAGCTGATGAACACGTCCAAGTCCTGGCCGCCACGCCGGGTGCTGCTGAACATCAGGACGAGCCCGTCAGCGCTTAGCTCGGGGGTGTTCTCGTTGGTGGTGTTGTTGGTATTGTCGTTGAGCTCGTCGATGGGTTGCGGTATATCCCATTGCTCGTTCACGCTGTCTCGAGACGACCAGTAGAGCTCATCGTCGCCATTGTCGCGGTTGGACTGAAACACGATCTCGAGCATGTCGGCGGTCAGGCTCGGGTCATCGTCGTTGTCGTCCGTGCTGAGGATGTCCACCCGCGTGATCCTCCCGAAGGGACCCGTCGGCCACGGCTCGAGCTCGTCTCCGCTGCTGCTGCCGCTGCCGTCGGCCTCAGGACCGGTCGAGCCCTGGCCGGTCGCCGAGCCGCTGGCCACGCTCGACGTGGAGCCGGTGGAGTCCTCGATGGGGTTGGGGCTGGAGGTCGAGGGAGCAACGGTGCTGGCCGGAGAACCCGTAGGGGAGCCGGTGGAGCCGTCGCCCACGCCCGAGGTGTCGAGGTTGCACCCGGATCCCAGCAACCCCACGACGATCGAGCCGCCCACGCGAAACAAAAGCCCCATGGTCGGATCGTAGCGTACGAGGTCGGTGCTGGCCGGGGCTTGTGATGCGCTCGAACGCTCGCCGAGCATCGATCCCATCATCACCAGTGAACGGCGCGGTCAGTCCCAATACCGTAAGTTCACGCGAGCCAGTCCGGTCTGGGGGTCGATCACCTCAATGTAGCGCCCAGCGGCCTCTCGACCGTACACCACGAGGTGTCCGTGTCGTTCGTCGAGCTCGACTTCGTTGAAGTACTCCGAGTGAGCGATCGGGCCCAGCGTGTGCACGGCGATCGTGCGCACGCGCGCTCCAGTGTCGGGATCTACGGCGACCAACTCCGCGCCGCTGGAGGCGGCACAGTAGCGGCCGGGTAGCGAGGTGATCCACACGCTTTCGTGTTCGTTCTACTGTATGTCGATGCGCTCGAGCGTAGCGGGGTGCTCGGAGCCCTCGGGGTTGGTCACCACATCGTGCGTGTCGTCGATCGCGAGCTCGGAGGGGCCGCGGGTAAAGTCGAAGGGAGCATCGGGGGCCTTGCCCTCCCACTGCCTCTGGCAAAAGCGCAGGTCGGGCCGGGTCCACAGCACATGGCCGCTGGCCAAGTCGACGGCTAAGACCGAAGCGCCCGACGCGATCGCGCTTTGGTGGGTGGCGTAGAGCCGATCGCCCGTGCTCACCGTGGAGCCGGTGGAAAGCGCGCGACGCGCAAACCTCAGAGCCGATCGCTGACGAAAATCGTCGGTCCGGTGCAATCGAATGGGGTCTGACCGAACATGAAGGAGCGGGGCAAAGGCCTGGACTCGCCCAACGGGACCATCGATGCGAGGCGATCAAGCGCTCACGGCAGAGGGGTTTGCGCGGAAGTTCCGCGAATGTGCTCCTATGTTGTGGTGCGTGGCGGCGGCGATCGTCGGTGACCGAGCCCGGGCCGAGGACGTGCTGCAGGAGGCTGCGATGATTGCGCTGGGCAAGCTCGACGCGTTCGAGGTGGGGACCAGCGTGCAAGCCTGGCTGGCGCAGATCGTACGCTACGTCGCGCTCAACCATCGGCGTCGCGAGCAGCGGCGTCGAGAGCAGCGGCGTCGAGAACAGCGACATCTAGACCAGCGGCGTAAAGAGCCGCAACATCGACAGCCGCGACATCTAGACCAGTGGCCGGGGATCCCAGCCACGCGAGATCAAGCGCGAGGGTCCGAGCACGAGCCGAGGCTCTCGCTGGTGGGGGAGGATCCCGAGCCGGTCGGCGTCTCCCCGCGCGGCGAGTTGGTGCCGGGCCAGCGACACTTCGACGACACGGTGGTGGCCGCGCTCGACCAGCTTGGTGACACAGCGCGGGCGTGCCTGCTGCTGCGCACGGTGATGGATCTCGACTATCGGGAGATCGGTGAGATCCTCGGCATTCCCGAGGGGACGGCCATGAGCCATGTTCACCGGGCGCGTACGCGGATGCGTCGGACTCTGGGGGCGGCGCGGGCCGAGGGATCCACCCGGCGGGAGGTGGTCCGATGAGCGAAGAGCGATCCGATCTCGACGCCTTGCTCGACGCCGAAGATGGCGAGGCGCTGGCGTGCGCGGTCCAGGCCGATCCCGAGCTGGAGCGGGCGCTGGCGTTGCAAGAGGCGATCGACGCGTCGCTACGGCGGGCCTTCGTGCCGCCCGACCTCGACGCCCTACACCAGCGGTTGGAGGAGGCGGTCGAGGTGGGCGCCGTGATGGTGCCAGCCGTGGTGCCGGCTCGAGCCCATGCTCCCCGGCGCCCGTCGTGGCTCTCGCACCCTGTGGTTGCCCTCGTGGCCGCGATGGCGGCCATGGTGTTGCTGGTGTTGCTGGGCGTGCAGGCCTTGGGCTCGCGCCCAGCGGGTGGCCCCGGTGACCCCAGTGAGTTGGTCGTGAGGGTGGAGGACGAACGGCCTGCGCCTTCGACGGGTCCGCCCACCGTGGCCTCACGCTGGGCCGATCTTTATCGGGGCCTGCCGCCCGAGGGCTTTGGTCCGCCCGAGCCCTTGGTCTTCGGTGATGCGCCCGATGGGGCGTCGTGTGCCTCTGACGGGAGCTCGGCGCTGGTCGTGCGACCGACCTTCGGGCTCACGGTTCGTAGCGAGTGCAGTGGGGAGCCTCCCTGTGCGCGGTGGGGCCTGGAGGCCTCGCGGGTGGTGGAGTTGGTGGTGGATCCGCAGGGCTTGCGCGTGCTGGTGTTCGTTTATCCGGCTTCGGTCGATCCTCGGCCCTCGCTTTGGGCCGGCTCGCGGCTGCACCTGTTTCGCCGGCAGCTGGGGCACCTGGTGCTCTACGAGCTGTCCCCGCTCGGGCACGCGGTGGGGCTCGACGCGTTCACGCTCTGAGGTCGATCCGCGAAAAACTTCCGGTGTGGCTGCAATGGCCTCGATAAGTCGCGACATGAACTAGCGAAGATGCCGGGTCTACTAGGATCGCCCTACGCCACGCTCGCGAGCAACACGATCGACTACTGGATGCTACCCGACGAGCCCGCGATGACTTCGGCTCGGGTCCTTACGGCCCTCGAGCGCGCGCCGGTGCTCGACGACGCCTCGCTGTCGATCTACGTGCACGTGCCCTTTTGCGCCCAGCGCTGTCGCTTCTGTGCGTTCTCGGGAGGCAACAGCCTGCGCTGGAAAGAGGCGGAGCGCTACGCCCAGCTGGTGGCGCGGCAGCTGCAGCTGCTGCACGCGCGCACACAGCTGGGCGCCTTTCCGATCCGTGCGGTCAACATCGGCGGAGGCAGCCCCGATCTGCTCCGGGAGCACGTGGGCGTGGTGCTCGATGCGATCCGCGGCTTGCCCGGCTTTGGTGAGCACACCGAGCTGGCCGTGGAGCTGACCCTGAGCACCGCGACCGAGGGCTTCGTGGAGCAGCTGGTCGCCGCCGAGACCACCAAGGTCAGCTTTGGGGTGCAGTCGCTGGATCCCGCGGTGCGGGCCGCGATGCGTCAGCCTCGAAGCTGGCAGGCGCTGCCGCGGGTGCTCGACTGGATCGATGGGCGGATCCCGGTGGTCAACGCCGATCTGATCACCGGGCTGCCGGGGCAGGATGTGGCGCGGGTGGTCGCCGATCTCGAGGCGCTGATGGACGAGCCCCGGATCGGCGGGATCAGCTCGTACCTGCTCACGCCCGGGGCCGCGCCGGCCCTGGTCGCGGCGATGGAAGACGGGACGATCCCGCCCTGCCCTGGCCCCCAAGCCCAGGCGCTGATGCGGCTGCACACCTATACGACCTTCCTGCGTCGTGGCTGGCAGCGGCGTGGGACCAATACCTATGTCGATCCCGCGCGGATCTCCCCTGCGGTGCTCGCCCGGCTGGCGGGCGACGAGTGCATCGCGGGCGGTCGCTACGAGTCGTTCGTGCTGGGGGTCGGTCCTCAGGCGGTGAGCATCCTGCCCGGAGCGCGGGTGGAGAACCTGGTCGAGATCGAGGCGTGGTGCGAGGCGATCGAGCGCGGTCAGCCGCCCTGGTTCTTGCCCAAGTGTTCCGACGTGCACCAGCGGGATCTGGCCCTGTGGTGCTTCCCGCTGCGCTGGGAGCACCTGCCGCGCCATCGCCTCGACCGCCTGCGGGAGCAAGGGGCGCCATACGAGCCGCAGCTTCGAACCTTGGCGACGCTGGTGGAGCAGGGGCTGGTCATCGAGCACGAGGATCGCCACGAGCTGTCGATCCTGGGCGAGGTGTTCATGGGACACATGGTGCGTGACCTCAAGCAGGTCGCGCCGCGACGGGCAGTGGACGACTATGTTCGTCGGGGCAACGCCCTAGGGCGGGCCTTGTCGCAGGGGCTCGTGCCGGCCGGCAACTTGGCCAACAATCGCCAGCGGACGGCCCAGTGGCTGGATCCTTCGCGGTCGGGATCTCCCTCGATTCCCTGCGTCACCGGTAGTCCCACTGCTGGTCCCACTGCTGGTCCCACTGCTGGTCCCACTGCTGGTAATGGCTGAGCTACGCGCATTGCCCCGCTGTGTGTGGTTGCTGGTGCTCGGCACCACGATCACCCGCGCGGGCTCGTTCGTCTTCCCCTACCTGACGATCTACCTGGGGCAGGCTCGCGGTCTGCCGCTCGACGTGGTGGGCGTGGTGCTGGCGGTCGGCAGTGTGGGCCTTATGGGGGGCAACCTGCTGGGCGGGTGGTCGGCGGATCGGCTCGGACGCAAGCCCACCCTGCTGACCGCGCTGGTGATCAACGCCGCGGGCTTCTCGGCGCTGGGGCAGCCTGATGCCAGCCCCACGACCTACGCGGTCTGGCTCTTGGTGGGCTACCTGGGCTCGGGGATGTACGGGCCCGCCGCGGCCGCGCTCATCGCCGACGAGACACCCGGGCACCTACGCCCGCTGGCGTACACGACCAACTACGTCGGCTCCAACCTGGGCATGGCGGTGGGCCCCTTGCTGGGGGGGCTCGTGGCTCGAGCGTCCTTTGGCTGGCTGTTCATCGGCGACGCCGCGACCACGCTCGTCTGTGCGCTGATCCTCGCGCTAGGCGTACACCCTCGCCCGGCTCCCCGATCGACCGAGGCGTTGCCCGGTCACCTGGCCGTATGGCGCGCTCACCCCGGGGTGCTCGCCTTCGTGGGGGCGAGCTTCTTCCTCGTCGCTCCCTTGATGGGGCTGGAGTACGCGGTGCCCGTGCTGGTAGCCCGCAGCTTCGCGGCCGATCTGGTCTGGGTGGGTGTGATCTACTCGATCAACGCGGCGATGGTGCTGGCGTCCGGCTTCTGGGTCGAGCGCTGGCTACGAGGGCGCTCGGCGGCGAGCTCGATGGTGATCGCCGCCGCGCTGTGGACCCTGGGGCTGCTCGTCTTGGCGCTGGGGTTCTCGTTGCCCGCGCTGGTCCTGTGCACCGTGATCTGGACGGTGGGCGAGGTGGTCGGCTCGACCGTGGTCCCCGCCTATGTCGCGGCCCGGGTACCCCGGCGCAGCAAGGGCCGCATGCTCGCGATGAGCGACGTAGTGCGCAGCGCGGCGGGCATGGCCGCGCCGTTGGTGCTCGGGATCACCTGGGAGACCTGGGGGGTGGGCGCGGTGCTGACGACCCTGGTGCTCTTACCGATGACAGGAGGGGCCCTTTATCGGTCACGGATCGGGGGAGGTGGCCGGTGACACACGAGCGTTGGCCGTGGCTCGATGCGCTCCGCGGAGTGGCGCTGGCCGGGATCGCCCTGGTCAACCTCACGTGGTTTTGTGGCTATGCGGTGCAAGAGCCTTCGGCCCGGCAGGCGTTGAGCACCGCGGCTCTTGATCCGGCGGTGCGCACGGTGATCCACGTGCTGGTGGACGCCAAGCTCTACTCGCTCTTCGCGTTGTTGTTCGGCGTGGGGTACGAGCTGCTGCGCCCGCGCCTGGGTCCCCGCAGCTGGCACCGGCGCATGAGGGTGCTGCTGGTCCTGGGCGCGCTGCATGCCAGCCTGCTGTGGTTCGGCGACATCCTGGGGCTCTACGCGGTGGTGGGGATGCTGCTGCCGCTTAGTCGCCGGCTGTCGTCGCGGGGCTTGCTGGTGGTGGCGTTCGCTTGCTTGGCGGCGCCCGTGGTCCAGCACGCCATGATGATCGGAGTGAGCGGAATGCTCGGAGTGAGCGGAGTGCTCGGAGTGCTCGACGCGCCGACCGAGGCGAGCCTGGGCCCCAGCAGCTTGCTCGGTGCGTTTGGCGAGGGCAGCGTTTCCGAGGTATTGATCGCCAACGCGGCCTTCTTGGAGATGCGGTGGATCCTCGCCCTGGAGGAGGGGCGGCTGTTCAAGCTCGCGGGGATGTTCGTGCTGGGCGTCTATGCGGTCCGGCGCGGCGTGGTGGCGAGCCCACGAGCGTCCCGCCCCTGGCTGCGGCGGGTGGCGACGCTCGGGCTCGTCGTGGGGCTACCGCTAGAGATCGTGCGTGCGGGGCTCGGGCCGGGGACCACCCTGGAGGTCGTGCTCGCGGCGCTCGGCGTGCCGGCCTTGGCGGTGGCCTATGCGGCATGGCTGACCCTGCGGCCGTGGCTGTGGTTTTCGCCGGCCGGTCGAATGTCGCTGACCCACTACCTGCTCCAGTCGGTCCTCGGGATCGCGATCTTCTATGATTATGGCGGTTACGGCCTGGGCCTGTGGGGACGGGTGGGGCCCACGTTCATCGTGCTGCTGGTGGTGGTGCAGGCGTGGACCCAGCGGCAGATGAGCCGGTGGTGGCTACGACGTTTCGGGGTGGGGCCCGTAGAGGCGCTGTGGCGACGGCTCGCGCGGTGACGGGAGCTATCGGTCGCCCACGAACGAAATTCTCCCTCGCGAGATCGAGCTGCTAGGGTACGCGGGTGAGGATCGCCGCGCCTACGCGACTGCCCCGGAGCCTGATGGTCTGGCTGTCGGTCGCCGGCGTGCTCATGCTGGCTGCACCTGCGCCTCCCGATCCGCCGACGACCACCGAGCACGAGGCGGCGATCATGCAGCGGACGACCGACATGGTCGTTCGCGACGCCCGGCAGTGGCAACAGGACCACGGCGATCGCTGGCTGCCCTGGGACAAGGCCGAGGGTCACCTCGCGATCGTCATCGACGATGTGGGTCGCGAGCTTCACCTGTTCGACCAGCTGCTCGCGCTGCGCTACCGGTTGACCTTCAGCGTGTTGCCCGGCTCTGTCTACGCCCCTGGGGTGCAGCTGCGGCTGCGGGGGGATCGGCGGCGCTATCGCGAGATCATGCTCCATCTACCCATGCAGCCGAGCGATCCCGCCAAGATGCACCAAGGAGCCGAGGCTTCGGAGCAATTTCTGCGGATCGACGACACACCGGTGCAGCTGCGGGCGAAGGTCGAGGCCGCCCTGGCGCGGGTCCCGGCGGCGGTGGGGGTCAACAACCACATGGGATCGGCGCTCACCCGGGAACCGGAAGCCATGGTGGAGGTGATGGGGGTCTTGGCCCCCCGTGGGCTATTCTTCCTGGACTCGCGCACGATCGGTGACACGCAGGCCGAAGCGGTTGCGTGCGCGGCCGGGGTGTCCACGCTGTCGCGTGACGTCTTCCTCGATCACGATCCCTCGGCCGAGGCCATCAGGGCGGCGCTGGACGATGCGGCTCAACAAAGTCGCGAGCGGCCCGTCGTGGCCATTGCCCACCCTTCGGTGGCCGTGGTCGAGGTCTTGCGTCGCCGATTGCCCCAGCTCTACGCCGAAGGTGTGGCGGTGTACCCCGTCTCACGACTCCTGGCCGCACAGGGCGCCCGGGCCGGTGAGCCTTCGGGGCCGACGGTGCCCCAAGGTGATCCCGTGCAAAAAAGTGACCCCGAGGCCCCTTCGGGGAGGCCGAACACCGGATTGGGTTCGGCTCCTGCCGCTGCGCCGTCTTGACAGATTTCAGGGCTGGTTTCTAACCTAGGGGGCCTTGATGTCCCTCCGCCTGATTATCGAGGATGACGAGGGTTCCACGACCGTCGTTCCCCTCGCTAGCGACGCCATCACCATTGGACGTCAGCAGGGCAACACGATTCAGCTCACAGAGAAGAACGTCTCTCGGCGGCACGCCCGGCTGTACCCCGAGTCCGACGGCTGGATCATCGAAGACCTCGGTAGCTACAACGGCATCAAGGTCAACAACGACACCGTCGACGGGCGCACCAAGCTGCGCGAGGGCGATGTCGTGGAGATCGGCGACTACCACCTCGCGATCACCGAGGACGTCGACAAGAGCCCCCTGAACTTCCGCTCCGGCCAAGCGGCCAACGACGGAGTCAGCGAGCCCATGCTCGTCAGCTCCAGCGCCGACTTGCCCCGGCTCTCGCCCGAGGAGATCGCCGCGCTGCAATCGGGGCAACAGCCGATCGCGCCGCCGCCTCGCGGCCTGCTGGTCGACTCGGGGCCGGTCCCCGCCACCCCGTATCACGCGGCCGGCTACCAGGAACCCGAACGTCAGAGCAAGACGGGATTGCTGGTGATCCTCGGTCTGGTGGTGTTGGCTGTGCTGGCCCTCGGCATCTTCTGGATGCTCAGCTCCGACTCCAACAATAATAAGGAAGGATCGGGCGAAGTCGCCTCGGGCCAGGACCAGGAGACCAAGTCCAAGGCGAAGCTCCCGCAGCCCACGCCGGCCGCAGATGGTGGTGATGGACCGGCGGATGACGGAGCGAAGGTACCCACCGCGGCCGATGGCGGGGCCGCGCCCGGTCCTGCCGACGGTGGGGCCGCGCCGGTGGCCGATGATGGCGGTCAGCCCGCCGCCGACGACGGAGCGGGGGCCAATGACGGTGGGTCGACCGCAACGGACACCAAGCAGTCCCGGCCCAAGCAGCCCCGGCCCAAGCAACCCAAGCAGCCCAAGCAGCCCAAGCAGCAGCCCAAGCAGCAGCCCAAGCAGCCCGATGTGGATGCTGATCAACTGCTCGATCAGGCTCGCAACAATCAGTATAGGGATCCCGCGAGTGCCTATCGGCTGGCCAAGCAGTCCTACAAGGCCAAGTCTTCGCTCGATGCGCTGTGGGTCATGGGCCCGGCCGCCTGTCGCCTCAAGGACCGGAGCAAGGCTAACTGGGTGCTCAAGCGTCTCAAGGGCACCGACAAGACCAAGCTCAAGGACATGTGCGCCGGCAAGGGCCTCGATCTCTAGCCGTTGCGGTCCAATTCGCTCAAAGCATGCGCTAGCACTTGGGAGCGCCGAGGCGCGGGGTCAGGGGTCTTGGTCGGGCGTCGAGAGCCGCAGCGAGTCGAGGAATCGCTCCGGCTCGGGCTCGTTAGGGGTCGCTCCGGCGACGAGCAATTGCACGATCCGGTCGCCGGCCAGCACCAGCCGCATACGAAACTCCGATGGATTACGCTCGATGAGTTCTTTGACCTCGTCTCGGATCCGTGCGTCCTTGGGGGCGATGTGATCGGGAAGCGGGAGGTTCGGGCGATAGACCAGCTCGAGCATGGGTCGTCCCGCGAGCGTGCCCGCTGACTCCTTGATGATTTCGGTGTGCTCGGTGGCGATCCGCAGCATGAAGTGGGCGCGCAGCCGTTGGGTGGGATCGTCGAGCTCGCCAGACTCACCGGGGAACTCGTGGGTCCACACGCTCAGCGCGTAGGGGGTCGAGCGCTCGTGGCTCCCGAACTTCACGCTCGTCAACAGCCCTTCGAGCATCGCGTGCAGTGGCTGGGCGGTGCCGGGGGCTTCGACCGTCAAGTCCCCAATCCGGTGGGTGCTCCAGGTCAGGGGCGGAGCGGCGGCGGGGGCCTCGTCGAGCAGGCGGAAGCCGGCGAAGAAGCGCTCGACCATGTCGTCCACTGGGGAGTCGGCGGCGTGCAGTGCATGCAGCTGGTACTGGCGGGTGCCGGCCACGTAGAGTCGCAATCGATAGGAGAGGTCGCCCGGCCACGGGATCGTCGGAGGCTTGTTGGCCTCGGGTACGCTCATGATGAGCTCGAGCCCGGGGCGACCCTGCCGATCGAGCTCGACTCGGCGATCGATAGTGGCGTGGAGTTGGCGGGCGATCACCCCGGACGTGATCTCCAAGAATTCACCGGGCGAGCCCGCCGTGGGAACGTCGCCGCACGACGCGAGCAGGGCGATCTGGGCCAAGTTGTCCTCGGTCGCAAGCTGATCGAGCAAGCCCGGCGGGGTGGGCTGTAGCGAGAGGGAGCCGGGCAGCTTCACCGCGAACCCACAGCGCGTCGATCGGTGCTCGGCCCACGAGTCGCTCGCCACCGTCGTGGGCGAGCTTCGCTTGCCCTTCGAGCTTTGCCGGACGACCGAGGGCTCACCTTGCCGTCCGTTCGGTGTGGGAGGCGTGCAACCCAGGAGGGTTCCCACTACCGAGACCCACGGCAGGACGGCACCCAACCGGACGACTCTGGTCCCGAATGTCCCGCTCCCTCGCGTGCTCGTGTGGTCCACGAGTGCGGATGCTACCCCACGCGGTGATCGTGGTTTTGCTATGCCAGATCTCGTAGCGCGATCCGGGCTGCGTTGTACCCACACATCCCGTGCGCGCCGGCTCCCGGATGAGCGTAGCTCGAGCACAGGTAAAGGCGCGCCACCGGCATGCGGTAGCGAAAGTGCGGGAACAAGGGACGATTGAGCAGCTGGCGGTGCCAGGCATTGGAGCCCCCGCCCAGATCGCCGCCGACGAGGTTGGCGTCCATCGCCTCGAGGTCGGGCGGGGCCACGATCGATCGGGCGAGCACAGTCTGGCGGAAGCCGGGCGCCAGGCCTTCTAGGCGGGCCTCGACCCGGTCGGCGAACGACTCGGCATGGGCGGCCCAACCTCCATCGGGCACGCGCGGGGGCACGCGGGAGTAGGCCCACAGGGTGTGGTGACCCTCGGGGGCTCGGGTGGGATCGGCCAGGCTCTGCTGACCGATCACCAGGTAGGGGTTGTCGGGGATCTCGCCGCGGCGGACCTGTGCGGTGAAGCGGGATAGATCCTCGAGGCTGTCGCCCGCGTGGACCACGGCGCTGCGCCGAGCGGGCTCTACCTCCCAGGGCACGGGGGCACTCAGGGCCCAGTCGACCTTGAACGTGCCCCAGCCACGGGGGTAGCGCTGGGCGAAGCTCACCAGGCGGCTGGGGATGTACGAGGCGTCGACCAGCTTGGTGAACAGCGCCGCCGCGTCGGTGTTGGCCAGCACGGCTCGGTGGGCGGGGATCTCCTCGCCGCTCGCCAGCCGCACCGCGGATGCTCGACCGCCACGGACGATCACCTCGTCGACCCGAGCGCCCAGCTGAACCCGACCGCCGTATGACTCGAGGATCCGGACGAGCGTATCGGTGATCACCTGTGCGCCGCCCTCGGGGACGATATAGCCGCCGGTGGTCGCGGTCATGCCCAGCATGAAGCCCAGCGCGGCTCCGAACCAGTCGTCGGGTCCGGCGTCCACGTGCAGGGCCAGGCCGGGGAGCACTCGTCGGGCCGGCTCGCTGGTGAACCATCGGCGGGCCAGCGCGCTGCCCCGTGAGGCAAACACGAGGCCCACCTTCAGCAGGTGCAGGGGGAGCAGCCGCAGCATGGGACGGACCGCGGGAAAGGGCTCCATCAGCATCGGCAGCAGGTGCTCTTCGATCTGCCCGTACCAGGTGGCGATCCGGCGCCAGGTGTCGCCGTCGGTCGGGTTGCCAAAGCTGCGGGCCGAGACCTCGTGATCGCGGGAGATCGCCGCGAAGGTGCCGTCGGGTGCGGGATGGCAGCTCTCGAGCTCGGCTCGGCACCAGCGCAGGCCGTGGGCTGTAAGATCGAGGTCGCGAAACGCCGGACTGAGCGTGCCCCAGGCGAAGAACGCCGCGCCCACGTCGTGGATGAAGCCGGGGCGGGTGCTGTGGACCGAGCCCACCGCCCCGCCCGGGCGATCGGGGTTGGCCTCGAGCACCAGCACGCGCAAGCCCGCACGCGCCAGCACGCACGCGGCGACCAGGCCGTTGGGGCCCGAGCCAATGACCACCGCGTCTGGATCGCCGTGCAGACCCGTCATCGCGCCGACCCTACGGCACGGAGTACGAGCAATCCACGGTAGCCCGGATGATGAAGCGGAGATTGAACTTGACTAGTGATTTGTGAGCAATCGTACGTTTGATCGCCGCGTTCGCTCGGCTCGGTGATTCACTTCGGGAAATTGCCCCGGATGTGAATGCTGGTCGGGGTCGATGGTGACTCACATGCGCACCTTGCAGAAGGGCTGACCTATCTCCTCGTTGATCGACACCGATCCCCTGAACGTTGAGTCCGGAGTGCGAACCACCGCACGGGGTGAAGTCGAGCGACGGTCGGCTCGACGACGCCGCATTGGTCGCTCGGCGCGAGCGACGTCGAGCCGAGTTCGTTCGGCCCCGGTGGCGTCGGATCGGGCTCGTCCGGTCCGCCCGCTGGCTCCTTTGGCCGATCCTGGTCGAGCGAGCGGCCAACGCGGGTGTAGGCTCGCCATCGGGACGGGCTCGGTCGTCGGACGCCATGTGCTGCTCGACAAGCTCGGGGCCGGGGCGATGGGCGTGGTCTATGCCGCCTATGATCCCGAGCTCGATCGCAAGGTCGCGCTCAAGGTGTTGCGGCCCGGAGTCGCGGGCGACCGTGGTCGAGCTCGGCTGATGCGCGAGGCCCAGGCGCTGGGCAAGCTCGCCCATCCCCACGTGGTCGCGATCCATGACGTGGGGGTGGTCGGCGCCCAGCTGTGGCTGGCCATGGAGCTGGTGGAGGGCCAGACTCTGCGCGCCTGGCTCAAAGAGCCTCGGCACTGGCGCGAGGTGCTGAAGGTGATGCGCGGAGCAGGTGAGGGCTTGGCGGCCGCCCACGCCGCGGGGCTGCTGCATCGTGATTTCAAGCCCGACAACGTGATGGTGGGCGATGACGGTCGCGCTCGGGTGATGGACTTCGGGCTCGTGCGGGTGGGGAGCGAGCAGGTATCGACACCGTCTGGTGGCTGTCGGAACCCCTCGAGCTCGGGGGTCCTGATGGCGGAGTTGACCCAAGAAGGTTCCCTCGTCGGGACGCCAGCCTACATGCCGCCCGAACAATTCGAGGAGGCGAAGATCACCGAGGCCGCGGATCAGTTCAGCTTCTGCGCGACCTTGTGGGAGGCGCTCTACGGCGAGCGACCGTTCATGCCCGATGCACGCGATGGCGTGCTGCGCTCGCCACCGAAGGGGCGAGATGTCCCCAATCGGTTGCGCAAGGTGTGCGAGCGAGGTCTGGCCCGGAACCCCAGAGCCCGATGGCCGTCGATGCTGGTGCTGCTGGAGCAGCTACGGCGGATCAGTCGCCCGCGCCATCGTCGATGGGCTGCGCTGGGGGCGGTGGCTGCGGGGTCCGCAGGGGTCGCGTTGGCCGGAGGGCTAGCGGCCGGATGGCACACGGCGAGGCCGGGTCGTTGTGATGGGGCTGCGGCGGAGCTCGCCGGGCTGTGGGACGAGGAGCGCAAGCCGGAGGTGAAGGCGGCGCTCTTGGGGACGAAGCTGACGTATGCATCGGAGACCTGGGTGCGGGTCGAGGACCGGCTGGACCAGTACGCCGAGGCGTGGGCGAGCAAGCACACCGACGTGTGCGAGGCGACGCGGGTCCGGGAGATCTACGGGGACGAGGAGCTCGGCCTGCGCATGCGCTGCATGTACGAGCGCAAAAGAGCGCTGAGCGCGGCCGTGGACACGCTCGCCGTGGCCAATGCGACGGTGGTGCGCAACGCGGTGAAGCTGGTGGCCGGGCTGCCGGGACTCGAGCGATGTGACGATCTGGAGGCGCTGCAGGCCGAGGTGCCTCCGCCCGAAGACCCAGAGGTCGCGCGGAAGGTCGAGGCGCTACGTGTGCAGCTTGTGGGCATCAACACGGCCCTGAACGCCGGCACCTATATGTCGGGGCTGGTCGAGGCGGATCGGGTAGTGATGCGAGCCGAAGCGCTGGGTTACGAGCCGTTGCAAGCCGAGGCCAAGGGACTCCGGGGAGCGCTCCGGGAGCGCATGGGTCGCTTCGCCGAGGCGGAGGACGACCTATTGGAGTCCTACGCGCTGGCGATGGAGCATCGACACGATGACGTGGCATTCCGGGCGGTCAATGAGTTGACCGAGGTGCTCAGCGTCCGTCAGGAGCGACACGCCGAAGGGTGGGCGTGGGGTCAAGCGGCTATGGCTCACGCCACGCGTAGTGGTAGCCGAGTCAAGATCGCCCAGGGCCAGACTCGCTTGGGCCAGGTGCTCTACGGCCAGGGTAAGTTCGAGCAGGCCCGCCGGTACCATGAGCGAGCGCTGCGGATACAGGAGCAGGAGTGGGGCGTCGACCATCCGGCAATCGCCAAGACCCTGAACAATTTGGGGACCACGATCCGCCTTCAAGAAGGGTATGAGCAGGCCCAGCAATACTACGAGCGAGCGCTGCGGATACAAGAGCAAGCGCTCGGTGCTCATCATCCCGATCTGGCCGTGGGGCTGAGCAATTTGGGCAACGTAATCGCCGATCAAGGAGACGGTGAGCGAGCCCGACGGTACTACGAGCAAGCACTGCAGATCTGTGAGGCGGCGATGGGGGCCGACCATCCCAACCTGGCGTCGATCTTGAACAACATGGGCGTGGTGTCCAGAGAACAAGGAGAGTACGAGGAGGCTCGAGAGGACTTCGAGCGAGCGCTCGAGATCCTGGAGAGGAAGCTGGGACCCGACCACCCCTACGTGGCCATGACCTCGCACAACCTGGGCCGTGTGTTCGAGGCCCAGGGAGCACTAGAGCAGGCCGGTGCCCTTTTCGAGCGAGCACTTGGGATCTGGGAGAAGGCGGTGGGTCCGGACCATCCCGACGTGGCCGATACTCTGCTCAGCTTGGCTCGGGTCGCCGCCGCTCGAGAGGACGGCGTGGTTGCGCGGGCGCGTGCCGAGCGTGCCGTGTCGATCTTCGAGGTAGCCGAGGTCGAGCCCGGGCGAGTGGCCAACGCTCGTTTCGTGCTCGCCCGCGTCTCCTGGAGCGATCGCTCACAGCGAGCACGCGCGCGTGGGCTCGCCGAGCAGGCCCGCGATGCCTACGCGAGAGCCGACGCGAAGAACCTCGCCGAAGTGGACGCCTGGTTGGCCGAGCACCCCGCGGCGATCGGCTCGACGAAGCCTACCGGGTGAACGGTGGGCGTTGGATCTGCGTTGACCGGTGCAGGCGGCTACTGCTGCGCGATCTGGCCCGGCGATGAAGCCGGGCGTGGCTGCGGATGTGTGAGCGGTGACGAGTCACACGGTTTGGTCGCCGCTGTTGCTCGATTCGATGATTCTGCGTGGGAAATTGCCAGATGTGAATGCTGAGCGGGGTCGGTGGTGACTGCTATGCGCACCTGGGGAGGAGGGCTGACCCATGTCCTCGTCGATCAACACCAACCCGCAGCGCGTCGCATCTGAACTACGAACCACCGTACTGGCAGGAGCCAAGCGACGGTCGGCGCTACGAGGTGGCATTGGTCACTCGGCCCGAACGACGTCGGGCCGGGTTCGCACGGCCCGAGTGCAATCGGATCGCGCTTGCCCGGTTCGCCGGCTCGCTCCCACGGCCGAGGTTGGTCGAGCGCGTGGCATCCGCCGGTTCAAGTCGGAGTTTGCGCTGGGGTCGGTCATCGGACGCCATGTGTTGCTCGACAAGCTCGGGGCCGGGGGGATGGGCGTGGTGTATGCCGCGTACGATCCCAAGCTCGATCGCAAGGTCGCGCTCAAGGTCCTCCGACCCGGAGTTGCCAAAGACCGTGGTCGGGCCCGATTGTTGCGCGAGGCTCAGGCCTTGGGCAAGCTCGCCCATCCTCATGTGGTGGGGATCTACGACGTGGGGATGGTCGATGCCCAGCTTTGGCTGGCCATGGAGATGGTGGAAGGCCCAACGCTGCGTGCTTGGCTTCGCCAGCCTCGCAGCTGGCGCGAGGTGCTGAAGGTGATGCGCGGCGCTGGCGAGGGGTTGGCGGCCGCACACGCCGTGGGGTTGCTACATCGTGATTTCAAGCCCGACAACGTGATGGTGGGCAACGACGGTCGCGCTCGAGTGATGGACTTCGGATTGGTGCGGGTGGGGAGCGAGCAGAGCTCGTCGCAATCTGGCCGCTCACGGGTTCCGTCGGCCTCGGAGGCCCTGATGGCGGAGTTGACCCAAGAGGGCTCGATCATCGGGACGCCGGCGTACATGCCGCCCGAGCAGTTCGAGCGGCTCAGGATCACCGCGGCCGCGGATCAGTTCAGCTTCTGCGCGACCTTGTGGGAGGCGCTCTATGGCGAGCGACCCTTCATGCCCGATGCGCGCGATGGTGTGTTGCGCTCGCCGCCGAAGGGGCGGGACGTTCCCGGTCGGCTGCGCAAGGTGTGCGAGAGAGGCTTGGCGCGGGATCCGAGAGATCGGTGGCCGTCGATGCTGGTGCTGCTGGAGCAGCTACGGCGGATCAGTCGTCCGCGCTATCGTCGTTGGGTTGCGTTGGGAGCGGTGGTCGCGGTGGCGGGAGGGCTGGCGGCCGGGTGGTACTCGGCGGCGCCGGAGCGCTGTGACGGAGCGGAGGCCGAGCTCGCCGGGTTGTGGGACGAGGAGCGCAAGCCGGAGGTGAAGGCGGCGATCTTGGGGACGAAGCTGGCGTATGCAGCGGAGACCTGGGTGCGGGTCGAGGACCGGCTGGACCAGTACGCGGAGTCGTGGGCGAGCAAGCACGTCGACGTGTGCGAAGCGACGCGGGTTCGGGAGGTCTACGGGAACGAGGAGCTCGGCCTACGCATGCGCTGCATGTACGAGCGCAAGCGGGCGCTGGGCGCGGCCGTGAACACGCTCGCCGTGGCCGATGCGACGGTGGTGCGCAACGCGTTGAAGCTGGTGGCCGGGTTGCCGGGACTCGAGCAATGCGATGACTTGGAGGCGCTGCAGGCCAGGGTGCCTCCGCCCGAAGATCCAGAGGTGGCGTGGAAGGTCGAGCAATTGCGCGTGCAGATCGCGGACATCGATGTGGCGCGAAGGGTCGAGACCTATGGGTCGCGGCTGGTCGAGGCGGAGCACTTGGTGAAGCAAGCCGAGGCGCTGGGGTATGGACCTGTGCAGGCCGAGGCCAAGGCGCTACGGGGAGATCTTCGCGCGCGCACGGGTCGCTTCGTCGAGGCGGAGCAAGACTTGCGGGATTCCTACATGTTGGCCATGGAGCACGGAGATGATGATGTAGCGATCTGGACGGTCATTGGGTTGAGTCAATTGCTCAGCGTCCGTCAAGGGCGGCAAGCCGAGGGGTGGGCGTGGGGTCAAGCGGCGATGGCTCATGCCACGCGTAGTGGTGATCGAGTCATGGTCGCCCTTGGCCTAAACAACCTGGGCAAGGTGCTCCATGCTCGAGGTAAGTACGACCAGGCCCGCCATCACTACGAGCAATCGTTGCAGATACGGGAGCAAGAACTTGGTGTCGATCATCTAGGAGTAGCCATCGGTTTGCTCAACTTGGGGACCGTGCTCTGCGACCAAGGGAAGTACGAGCAGGCCCGCGCGTACTACGAACGAGCGCTGGAGATACGGGAGCAGGAGCTGGGGGTCAGCCATCCCGATGTCGCGATGACCCTGAACAACCTGGGTACCGTGTTCCATAGCCAAGGAGACTACGACGAGGCCAAGCGGCACTATGAGCGGGCACTGCGGATCCGTGAAGCGGCACTGGGGCCGGACCACCCCGATTTCGTGAACACTCTGAGTAACTTGGGGGTGCTGCTGAGCGACCGAGGAGAGCACGAGCAGGCCCGACGGTACCACGAGCGAGTGCTCAAGGAGTGGAACAGATCGCTAGGGCCCGACCACCCTCGAGTGGCCACGGCCCTGGTCAACCTGGGGGATTCGTTCGAGTACCAGGAAATGTACGAACAGGCCCGTGTCCACTTCGAGCGAGCACTCGAGATCTGGGAAGAGGCGCTGGGCCCTGACCATCCCAATCTACCCGATGCTCTGCTTGGTTTGGCTCGGGTCGACGAGGCTCAGGGGGACGATGAGGCTGCGCGGGTGCGTGCCGAGCGTGCGGTGTCGATCCTTGAGGTGGCGGGGGTTGCACCCGAGCAAGTGGCGGAGGCTCGTTTCGTGCTCGCCCGCGCCTCGTGGAGCGATCGTTCGCAGCGTGCCCGTGCGCGTGGGCTGGCGGAGCAGGCTCGCGATGGCTACACCAAGGTCAGCGCGGGGGGTCTCGCCAAAGTGGAGGCGTGGTTGGCGAAGCATCCGGCGGCGCTCGATCCAACGGAGCCGACCGAGTGAGCGGTGGGGGTTGGCGGGGAGCGCGTCTTTGCGCATCTTCTGAACTCGATGGGGGAAAACTTCAATTAGTAACGGAAATTCCTAATATGTCGATGAAAAGACGGTCCTAAATATGTTGAAATTGATTATCTTTTTCATAAAATAGTGATCGTGCGGAGCGTGGGGCTCCTTAGCACGTCGACATCAACTCCCGTGGTCATCTTGGCCATTGGGGACCGTGTCGTCGAAGTTCGCGAGACGATCGCATGACCGACATTGGCCGCGCCCGGGGGCTAGACCGTCTCCCGCTCCATGAGCCCGCACGAATTACCGAGGTTCTCGGCGACGGAGCGGTCCTCGTCCAGCTGCTCGAGATGGGGTTCGTGCGTGGCACCGAGGTCGAGGTCATCAAGCGCGCACCGCTGGGCGATCCGATCGAGCTGAGGCTGCGTGGCTACCATGTGTCGGTTCGGGCGCAGGAGGCGAGGCACGTGCTCGTGGAGCTGCTCAAGTGACGGCTCCGCTCCGGGTTGCGGTCGCTGGTAACCCGAATGTGGGCAAGACCAGCCTCTTCAACGAGCTCACCGGCCTGCGGCACTCGGTGGGGAACTTTGCGGGTGTGACCGTCGAGGTGGCGCGAGGATCCGTCTGCTCACGGTTCGACGTGCCTCGCCCCATCGAGCTGTTCGATCTACCGGGTATCTACAGCCTGACGGCGACGGCCGAGGACGAGCGCCTGGCGTATCGTGTGCTCTCGGGGGCTGGCGAGGTTCAGCCCGATGTAGTTCTCCTCGTCGTCGACGCAACCAGCCTTGCCCGAAATCTGTATCTTGCCTTGCAGATCCGCGAGCTGGGCCTGCCCTGCGTCGTCGCGCTCAACATGATGGATCTCGCTCGGAAGGCGGGGTTGGAGATCGATGTCGAGCGATTGGCGCGAGAGCTCGGGCTGCCGATCATCGAGACCATCGCGAGCCGAGCGCGAGGGCTCGACGCGGTCGTCGATGCTCTCGCGAGCAATGCACGGCGCAGCCACCCCTGGTGCGTGGACGTCGAGGATCCGTTGGTCGAGCGACTGTCCGCCCAACACGGGCCGGCCAAAGCCAGGTGGTTGCTCACTCGCGCCGTCGTCGAGGGGTACGCCGCCGAGCGCTCGGAGCTTCCGGTGGAGCTTGCTGGTGGTGAGGCGGTGCGTCGAGCGGTGATCGCCATCATCGAGCGTCGCTACGCGGAGATCGATCGGATCTTGGCGCGGGCTCACAGCGAGAGGCGGGCCATCGCGTCTCCGATGACGACTTCCGAGAAGATCGACCGCGTGCTGACCCACCGTGTCGCGGGCCCGGCGGTCTTCATGCTCGTGATGACCATCGTGTTCCAGTCGATGTTCGCGTGGGCAGAGCCGTTCATGAAGGCGATCGAGGGGGTGATCGGCTGGACGCAGGGGCAGGTCGAGGTGCTGCTCGGCGAGGGGATCCTCGTCGACTTCATCAGCCAGGGGGTGCTCGCGGGGGTCGGCAACGTCATCGTGTTCGTTCCTCAGATCACGCTCTTGTTCGCGTTCATTGGGTTGCTCGAGGACTCCGGGTACATGGCCCGCGCCGCGTTCATCGTCGATCGGGTCATGGCGAAGGCGGGGTTGTCGGGGAGCTCGTTCGTCCCGCTGCTGTCGGGCTTTGCGTGTGCGATCCCGGCCATCATGGGAACGCGGACGATCCGCTCGTTCTCGGCGCGTCTGGTTACCATGCTGATGATCCCCTTCGTGAGCTGCAGCGCGAGGTTGCCGATCTATGCGCTGCTCATCGGAGCGTTCTTCGACGCCGATCGGATCGTGCTGGGCCCGTTCAGCCTCGGTGGCTTGATGTTGCTCGGCATGTATGGCCTGTCCACGTTCTCCGCCCTGCTCGTGGGTTTCATCTACAAGCGGACGATCGTGCGAGGTCCCCGACTCCCCCTGCTCATCGAGCTGCCGCCCTATCGACTACCGAGGCTACGCCACATCCTGTCGAAGGTGTGGGATCGGGTCCGAGGGTTCTTGCGTGACACCGGAACTACGATCCTTGCCGCGACCGTTGTCCTGTGGGTCATGCTGAGCTTTCCCAAGCCGCCCGATGTCGAGCTCTTGGATCACTCGACGCCGATCGAGCACAGTGTTGGGGGACGCGTGGGCAAGGCGGTCGAGCCTGCGCTGCGGCCCATGGGGCAAGACTGGCGGATCGGTGTTGCGATCTTGGGTAGCTTCGCCGCGAGGGAGGTCTTCGTCTCTACGCTTGGCTTGGTGTTCGGGATCGAGAATGCGGACGGAGACGACGCGTCTCTGCGCGAGCGGCTTCGCGAGGCCCGTGACCCGCGGACGAACGAGCCTTTGTACACGCCGCTATCGGCGATGGCGCTCATGGTGTTCTTTGTCTATGCGGCGCAGTGCATGTCGACCTTGGCCGTCGTGCGACGAGAGACCAGGACGTGGCGGTGGCCGATCTTCATGTTCTGCAGCATGACGGCGATCGCCTATGTGGCGGCCGTGGTCTTGTACCAGCTGGGCAGCTTGTTCCTATCGTTCGTCCCGGTTGCCTTTGCTTGAAGGGGCATGCGTTCGGCCGGGGTCACGGGGCACCCGGCGACCATCGTCTGCGGACCGTTATGGCGCGAACGTGTGGCGCCAGGCTGATTCAGGCCTTGCCGAGGCGATAGTGGCAGAACCGGTAGTTCTTGGTCATCAATCGGACTAGCCACGGCACCACGCGGAGCATGACTCGCCAGCTGAAGGGCAGCTTGGCTTTGAGCTCGGGGCTCGCATCGAAGGCGGTCATCGACGAGACGAGCTCGATGCCGGGGTGCCAGCTCTCCACCGCCTTTGGGTCATCACATGCCCACTTGAACCAGCTCTTGATCGACAGCCTCTTCATGGCGTTGGCGCTCGCCTTGGGGGTGGTGAACTTGGTGGTACAGGTGTCCGTGACCAACCAGGCCCCTGGGAACTTCTTGGCGAGCTGCGTGATGATCTGTTTGACCTGGGCCTCTTCGAGATAGATGATGACCGCCTCGGAGAGAAAGATCGTCGGGCCGCCAGCTTCGAGCACGGGGTCCATCCAGGCTTCGTCGAGCACGCTCGCGGCGATCATGGTGCGACGGGGAGCATCCTCGAAGTACTGGCGGCGGAGGTCGATGACGTCGGGGAGATCGAGCTCGAACCATCTCGCGCGACCGTTGTCGATCCGCTCGAACCGTGTGTTCAGGCCGCATCCGATCTCGACGATCGTGCCTGCGGGGTTTTGCTCGAGAAAGCGCCGGGCGAACTCATCGAAGATGCGCGTGCGAAGGCAAGCACCGGCGAGGCTGCCGCTGTTCCACTTGCTGAAGTCGTAGTCGAGCTGGTCGACGATCTCGACCGCCCGCGGGTCCTCGAGCAGACCGCCGGTTCGCTTCGTCTCGACCGCCCTCGCGTAAAGAGGGATGAGCAAGGTCTCCTGGACATTGCCGAGGCTCACGGGACGTCGGGCGCGGTAGTCTTCCTGTTGGGGGGTGGTGGCAGATGCCATTGGTCGTTTCTTTCGCGGGTTGGGGGCGATTGTCGATCGGCTCTCGTCTCGCGTCATCCTTGGGGAGGCTCTTTGGTGCTCGACTGGGCTTTCGTCGTGCTTCTCTGCTCGGCGACCATCGTCCATCGTTGCGTCTGTAGCGTGCCCGACAATGGCGGCATTGGCGCTCGCCGGTCGTTTTCTCTGACGGATTCACGGTGAGCCGGGAATAGTAGTTGAGCAGGACGTCTCGACGATGATGACCAGACCCCGAGTGCGCAGTCGATGGGTGATCCTGCCCTGGGCGTTCGCGCTGGCCCAGGGTTGCGTGTTCGCATCTGAGGTGATGGGCAGCGACGAGGGAGGCGTCGAAGAATCTCGCATAATTCGAGGGCAATACGAGTCCGTACCCACGCGACGGGCCAGTGGAGACACGGCTCGATGGCCCCTCCACCTTCATCGATGATGAGCTCGCCACCCCGCCCGCGAAGGACAAACAAGGAAATCCCCCCGCGTGCGGGGGGAAGCTTCCCGCACCTCCAAGCACCCCCTTTGGCTGCGGGGGGCTAGAACCTCAACTGCAGCTCGAAGCTCGCCGCCAGCGGGGTCTGGAACGAGCTCTCCACCCCGAAGTTCCCCTGCGGCGGCAGCACCGTGCGCTGGAAGAAGTCGGTGGGGTTGCTCGCGTCCTGGATCTTGGTGTGCTTGAGATCGTTGAGGTCGCCGCCGGCCACCGCCCGCGTATTGCTGAACGAGTACACCTCGTCGACCCGGATGACCGCCTTGGAGTTGGTCACGTTGATCACCCGCGCCTGCGCCTCGATCTCGAGGTTGCCCGGCAGCGGGTACGCGTAGCTGAGGCTGAGGTTCCAGCTGTAGTTGGGCTCGACCCGGCCGCCGGCCCCGCGCGGCACCACGTAGACCGGGAATGACCCCGGGTAGCGGTTGTTGCCCGCGCGCAGCGAGATCGGGTAGCCCGACTGGAACCGGAAGCTGGTGCCCAGGGTCAGGCGCCCCGCCTCCTGCAGGTCGAACGAGTAGAAGCCGTCCACCTTGGCCCGGTGCGGGGTGTTGAACGACAGCGGGCCAAAGCTATTACGCACCAGCTCGGGGATGTCGTACTGGATGCTCGACCCCAGGTTGATAGCGCCGCTGATCGGATCGACGAACCCGTCGTAGTTGCCCACCAGCCGGCTGAAGGTATACGAGCCGAGCAGCAGCCAGTTCCGCGCGAAGCGCTTTTTGACCTCGAAGGTGAACGCGTCGAAGTTGCGGCTGGGCTCGTCGAAGATCTGGTTGACCCGCGAGAACGCGTCGGCCAGGAACAGGCAGCGCTGCAGCTCACGGGCGACCTGGTTGCGACCATCGTCGTCCATGTCGAGCATCTGCAGCTGCGCATCGAGCTCCTGGCACTGGGCCTCCTGCCGGGAGATGTCCTCCTGGGCGACCTCGACGCCGGGGTTGGCGATGATGAAGTTCAGGCCGCCGTTGGTGGACACGTCCTCCACCGCGCGCCCCAGATCGGTGTGCAGCCAGCGAACGCCGAGGGTGAGATCCTCGATGACCTCCTGCTCGTAGCCGATCTGGAACTGCTGGTTGTACTGCCCGCGCAGCCGCGGCACGACGGCGCCCTCGGTGAGCTGCCCGGTGGACTCGGAGAAGTCGGGGCAGAACTCGGTGGGCTGGCCGTTCTCTTCGCGGGCGAAGGTGTTGCCGTTGATCATGACCTGCTGGCCCTGACACTGGGCGTTGCGGTAGGTCCGCCGCACGTCGACCAGGCCGCCGAACACGCGGGAGTTCAGCTGGAGCGGGAGGGTCTGGTAGAACCAGCCGTAGCTGGCGAACAGGCGGCTGCGTCCTTCGTCGGTCCAGTCGTAGACCACGCCCACGCGCGGGGCCACGTTGTCCCAGATGAGGATCGCGCGGTCGCCCAGGATGTCGCGCATGTCCTGCAGCTCCCAGCGAACACCGGCGGAGAGGAACAGGTTGGACAAGATCGCCCACTTGTCCTGCAAGAAGAGCGCGTAGTTTTGGGTGGACAGCCGCTCGTTGTACTCGTCGGCCCGGATCCCGGCGCCCAGCGGGCTGGCGATCGCCCGTAGCTCGCCTTGTTCCTTGCGCACGCGGCCGTAGCCCACCGCGTCACGGTCGTCGGGGTTGTCGGTGTCGACGAACATGAACCGGTGGTTGTTGACCCGGTTGGCGGTGGAGATCACGTAGTCGTTGTTGGCACTGTCAAAGCACCACTCGCCGCCCTCGTCGTCGGCCTGGCCGGCCAGGCCCATCTGCTGACAATTGTCGTAGAAGTCGCCCATGTTCTGGCCGGAGTAGCGGTTGATCGTCCGCCGCTCGGTGTGGTCGAACAGGGCGCCGTACTTGACCTGGTGGGAGCCGGCGGCGTTGAAGAAGTGGGTCAGCGAGACGTCGCCGCCCACCGAGCGGGACACGTCCCGGCTGTACTGGCCGATGCCGCCCGACAGCCAGTTGCGCACGGGACAGGCCAGGCCGGGCAGGCCGGAGTCGTTGCAGGCCTCGGCGACGCCGGGCACGAGATCGAGGCGTCCGTCGCGGTCGAGGAACTCGAACAGGTTCTCGCCCTCGGTGTCGAACTCCTGGGTGGCGGGGAGGTTGGCCAGCTCGGGGTTGTCGATCCGCCAGGCCTCCTGCACGGTGAACTGCGAGTAGGACAGGTTGGCGTCGATCTCGATCTTGTCGTCGGCCACGCGACCGAGGTAGCCCAGGGTCACGAACATCGAGTTGGCGCGATCCCAGCCGAAGTGCTCGTTGACCACGCCGTTGGCGGTGTTGGTGCCGCCGCCGAGGGGATCGGAGTTGAGCGCGGTGCCGAACGAGCTGGGGTCGAGGGTGGCGCGGCTGACCGGGCGGCGATAGGTGCGGCGGGTGAAGCTGGGCTGCCCAAAGAAGGTGGCGCGCAGCCGGTGCCGCGGGTTGATCGCCCAGTCGAGGCCGAGCTGAAAGCCCAGCCCCACAGCGCCGGTGTTGAAGTCTTGGTCGGCGAACTGCTCGGTCTGGATGTAGTCCCCCCCGTCGACGCAGTCGAAGTCGCCGTTTTGGTAGGGGCAATCCTCGTAGCCGCCCGAGCCGTCCTTGTCGACCCGGTGGTGGAAGGTCTGGATCAGCGAGTTGCGACCGCCGGTGGCCTGGACGCCCGCCGTCCAGAACAGCCGATCCTTGATGATCGGGCCGCTGGCCACCACCACGCCCTGCATCAGGAAGTCGGGGGTCTCGGTGGCTCGGATCGCGTTGTCGGTGGCGAGGATGAAGCGCGGTCGAGCCAGGCGCGGGGTGTAGGTAAAGCGAGCGACGCCGCGCAGGGTGTTGGTGCCCGACACGCGCCGGGCGACGACCTGGCCGCCCGCGGCCCCGCCGAACTCGGCGTCGTAGCCGGCCTCCTGGACCTCGACCTCCTCGACGAACTCCTGGACGATCGACGCGCCCACGGTGCCGAAGGAGGGGTTGTTCACGTTGGCGCCCTCGACGGTGTACTTGGACTCCGCGCCCGAGGTGCCCGCCAAGGAGATCCCCGCGGAGTCGCGCGAGGCGGTGGCCGAGGACTCCACCACCTGGGTGAAATCGCGACCGGTGGAGTTGCCCACGGGGATGTTGCGGAACTCCTCCATGCTCACCGTGCGACCGACCGAGGTCTTTTGCTCGACCGGCTGCGCCTTGACGCGCACGCGCACGGTGAACTCGTTGTTGGGGTCGATGGTGAAATTCGCGCGGAACTTGGCCCCAGCCGGCAAGGTGGTGATCTTGGAGACGTCGGCCTGACCCGAGAGCACCTGGATCGTGTAGGTACCCGGCGGCAGATCGCGGAAGGCGTACAGACCGTTGCTGTTGGTCTGGGTCTCGCGCGTGCCCTGCAAGCAAGAGCACTGGAGGATCACCAGCGCCTCGGCGAGGCGCTCCTTGGTCTTCTTGTTGGTGATGACACCACTGATCGTGCCGTTGGAGGCAGCCT
>JBCCWC010000004.1:0-234171 GCA_039194325.1 Myxococcota bacterium | reverse complement strand
GGTGATCGAAAACGACACGAACGAGCGAACGCGATGGTCGTTTGCGATCGCTGGTGATCGAAAACGACACGAACGAGCGAACGCGATGGTCGTTTGCGATCGCTGGTGATCGAAAACGATCTCGGACATCTCGCGATCGCGCTCGAGCGATCCCTAGCGATAACGATCGTCGAAGCTCTCGGTCGTTTTCGATCGGATCGAAAACGATCATCGAATCTACGAACACCGTCGCCCCGCCACGGATGATGGCGCGTACGAGCCAACGACCACAAGGTTTGAGCATGAACCGACTCCCCGCCGGCTAAGGCCGGCGGGGCTCGACCGGCCGGACTCGGCCGGCCAGACTCGATCGGCCGGACTCGGCCGTGCCCACCGCTACGGGCACATGTATTGCCCGAAGTCGCTGAAGTCGTTCTGCGCGAACGAGGCCCACTCGACCGAGGGGTCGAAGGGATCGCCCCCGTTGGCATCTCCGGCCATTACGGCACAGTCGCGCCGGATCGTCTCGTTTTGGGTACCCACGCCGGCGTTGAACCACTCGGTGCCGGGGTCGAACCCGATCTCACCGATCACGTCCAGCACGGTGGCGCCACAGGCCAGCTCGATCGCGTCGTCGCCATTATAGAAGCTCCCGCCCGCGAGCACGTCGCAGTTCATGGGATCGAAGATCGCGGGATCGATGCTGTCGTCGCAGACCACGAGTACGTCGTCGGCGGGCAGCACTCCGGCCAGCCCGATCGTGTTGCTCGGGGCCACGTTGCCGTTGAAGTAGAAGCGGACCTCGCAAGCGGTGAGATCCGCGTCGGCCCCCGGCGGGTTGTAGATCTCCAGCGCCTTGTTGCTCGAGGAGCCCTCGGCGTACTCACTGAAGTACATGGGCGGCGGAGGTCCACCCGGCTGCGAGGTCATCTGGCCCGCGTCGGCCGGGGAGTAGCCGTCGGAGCTGCCCGCGCCCTGGCCGTCGCAGTAGGTGAAGGTCATGCCGCCGTCACCGCTGAAGCGGAAGGCAAAGTCGTAGGCACCCGGGGGGCTGGGGACCGAGAGCGTGGCGTCGTACTCGTCGTTGTTGACCTCGTACCCCGGCGACATGGGGCCGTAGGCGGCATTGGGGCCGCCGACGGTCCACACCCAGCCGGGATCGATGGCCGGATCGCTGCCGTCGGGCCCGTAGCCCACGTAGCCGATCACCTCGGGCGCGGGATCGTTGACGCCCGTCTGGTCGGTGAGGCCGGCGATGAACAGCCGACCAAAGACGTCGACGTTGGTGCCCTCGATCTCGTCGATCACCTCGGGGAACTGCAGGCGGCAGAAGTCGATGGGGTAGACCACGCCGCCCATGCACACGGGGTTGTCCGCCCCGGGCGTGCCGAAATCGCCGTTGTAGTCGGTGCTGCCGGCGCACCAGTTGGTGCCGTCGTCGTTGGCCAGCGCGTCGTACGAACCCACGTCGAGGCTCATGCTCTGGCCGTTGGGGTCGGGGAAGGTGGCGCCATCGTCGTAGATCACCTCGTCCACCATCACTCCGTTGCAGACCAGGCGCACCTCGTCGTTGGAGTTGTTGAGGCTGAACTCCATGTCGTCCCACTGGAAGTCGGCCACGAAGCCCTGGTCCATCGCCGAGTCGGTGGCGATGATCCGGTACTCCTGGGGGCCGATCTCCAGGTCGGTGGTGATGGTGAAGCCGGCGTCGCTCATGTTGCCCTCGACCACGCACGAGCCCAGCTGGTAGGTGACCCCCATCATGGGGTTGTAGAGCTCGAACCACTCCCCGTCGCCGTCGTTGAGGGTCATGGGGTTTTGCATGATCTCGGTGATGATCACCTCGCCCGCGGCGGGCCAGGGCACGTTGGTGCAGGCCGCGGTGTCGTAGATGCACGAGGCGTCGCAGGCCAGGGTCCCGCCGGTGAAGCCCAGGCCCAGGTCGGCGCAGCCGTTGCCGCCCAGTTCGGCTCCGTCGCACTCCTCGGCCCCCTCGATGATGGCGTTGCCGCAGGTGGTGCAGCCGGAGGTGTCGTAGCTGCAATCGCCGGCGCACGCGAGGGTGCCGTCGGTAAAGCCCATGCCGATCGAGTCGCAGGTGGCCCCGCCCAGCTCGGCCCCGTCGCAATCTTCACCCTCGTCGATCGCTCCGTCGCCACAGGTGACCCCGTTGGTGGTGGAGGACGATCCTTCGGACGACGAAGAGTCCGTGTCCCCGGTGGTCTGCCCCATGGTGGTGCTGCCGGTCGAGTCCGAGCCGCTGGAGGGATCCATCGTGGTGGTGGAGTCACCCGAGGTGCTGGAGTCGGGATCGCTGGTCGGGTCGCTGGTCGGGTCGATGGTGGTGGCCGGGTCGGTCGTAGATTCTTCTCCGGTACTCGTGCCGTCGGGGACGCTCGGGAGGTCGTCGCTGCACGCGAGCAAGGGACAGGTCATCAACAAGAAGGAAAGCTTGGTCGCACGATCCATGAACACGAGCCTCGATCTGCGCCGCTTATCGCTCGGGCTCGTCGGTCGAGCAAGGGCCCCCAATGCCGTTTGGGCCGGGGTTTTCGGGGTTTCACGTGGACGTTACATGCCCAGCGGAGATCGGCCCGGCGCACCGAAGGAGCGTGGGGCGACCCCTCGCGGCTCATGGTGAGCGCTTGGCGCGAGAGATCGTCAGGGCTTGGCCCCGCCGGCGAGGTGGTCGACCACCCACGAGATCGACCAGTTATGGCCCAGGCGGTGGCCCTGGTAGGTCTCGGGTAGCCGGGTCACCTGGCCGGGGAGATCGACGATCTGAGGATCGGGATCGATGTCGGCGAAGGCCTTGTCGATCTCGTGGATCGTCCGCCACTGCCGAAGCGTGACCGGAGCGTCCGGCGGCGGGGCCTTGGCTCCGGGATACTCGCAGATCCGGGTCATCCCCGGGTGGCCGGCCAGCGGCGAGGCGACCAGATCGACCAGCAGCGGCGCACGGCCGTCGTAGCGTGCGGCGACCATGCTGGAGATGATGCCGCCGTAGCTATGGGAGATGATGCGCAGCGACTCGATCCCCGGCTCATCTTTCAGCAGGCGATCGAGGGCCTGGTCGAGGGCCTGCGCCATGGGCTCGGGGCACTGGCGGAAGTCCCAGCGGTAGAAGTAGACTCGCGTAGTCCCATCGCCGGTGGCGCGCAGCGGGTGGGCCCACTCGTAGCCCTCGCTCTCGTAGCCATGCACGGCGACGACGGCCGCGGCGGGGTCGGGCGAGGTGGTGTCGAGGCGATGCAGGCCCAAGGGTAGCGCCATGAGCTCGAGGCCGGAGGCCTTGGCTTGGTCACCGCCAGCGATCTGGTCGAGGGTGAGCGAGTCCGTCGCCGGTGTGGGTTTGGCCGTGGGTTTGGCCGTGGATTGGGACGGAACCGTGGGTTTGGACGGATCCGGGCGGTCGCAGGCTCCAGCCAAGGGGAGCAGGGCGAGGACCGGTCCGAGCAACCCAAGGGCGGGGCGGTGGGCCAGACGGCGGCCAAGACGGTAGGACACAGCCGCACTCTAGCAGCCCGTTGTTGCCCCGTCGGGCGGACTGACCGTGGCAACTAGGGTCTCATCCTCGGGATGCTCATGGTGCTCCTGTTTCCGGTGGTATTGGGGGTGATCCACAGCCTGGGCCGCGAGGAGAGCTGAGCGCCGGGCAAACGGGCTCGCGCTCACTTCGCCGATGGTCGCGTGGGGGCCGATGGTCGCGTGGGGAGATCTCTCGGTTCTCCGACGACCCACAGTTGTCCGACCGCCGAGCGCGGTCTGACCGGTCGAAGGGAACGGGGAACGAGCGTGGGAGCACTAGGCGGTCGTGAGCATCGGATCGCCTGGTTTCGCCACGCTCTTGGAATGCTCACGGAGTACTCGCGGTGTGCTCACGGATGTCATGCGGTCCCTTGGCCGCAGTCGGGGTGAGTGTTCGACCGACGATCTGAATCCTTGACAGCTCCGCGGCGCCGGCCTTTGATGCGAGCAGCCGAAGGGGGCTGGTATGTCACATAAACGTTTCCTGCGCAGAGCGTTGGCTCCGCTTGCTGGTCTTTTGCTCGTCACCGGGTGTCCGGATCCCGATCCGGTGCCGGCGGACGGCAGCACCAGCACGTCCACGGGGCCGAATGTCACTAGCGACGACTCGCCCACCACCGCCAACGTCGACAGTACGGCGGACTCCACCCTCGACAGCACGGCGACCACCGGGAGCGGGACGGAGACGGAGACGGACGACACGGATACGACCGGCGATCCTCCCGATCTACCGCCCGGGCGCACGATCGTCTGCGACAACCGGTTCACGCCCGCACCGGACGGCGAGATCTGCGAGGTCACGGCCGGTGATTCCACCTTCTTGCTGCAAGGTACGGTGCTCGCGGGCTTCGACGTCTACGAGAACGGCACTGTGTTGGTCGACGCCTCGGAGCCCAACGGGCGGATCACGTGCGCGGGCTGTGACTGTGCGGATCTGCCACAAGCAGCCACGGCCACGGTGATCTCTTGCGCCGAAGGTGTGATCTCGCCGGGGCTCATCAACCCGCACGACCACATCACCTTCACCCTCTCGCAGCCAGTACCCCACGGCATGGAGCGCTACGACCACCGCCACGAGTGGCGGCTGGGCCTGGGCGGCGCGACCGAGCTCAATACCTTCCCCGGCTCGGACAACTCGCGCCAGGGGGTGCTCTACGGCGAGCTGCGCATGCTCTTGGGCGGAGCCACCAGCCTCAGCGGCTCGGTAGGGGGCGCCAACGCGGAGGGCCTGCTGCGCAACCTCGACCGGGCCAACCTTACCGAGGGGCTCACGGGGGTCGACGTCAACTACCGCACGTTCCCGCTGGGTGACAGCGACGGGACTCAGCTGACCTCGGGCTGCAACTACCCGTTCATCGACGGCGCCTTCAACCTCGGCGACGACATCTATATGCCCCACATCGCCGAGGGCATCGACGACGAGGCTCGCAACGAGTTCTTGTGCCTCTCGGGGGCGCCGGGCGGTGAGGACCTCATCGCGAGCAACACATCGGTGGTTCATGGGATCGGGGTGGTGCCGATCGATGTCGACACGATGGGCGACGAGGGGGCCGTGCTGGTGTGGTCGCCGCGCTCCAACGTGGATCTCTACGGGATTACCGCCGAGATCACCACGTACCGCAACCTGGGCGTTCGGATCGCGCTGGGGACCGACTGGACCGCGAGCGGCTCGATGAACATGCTACGCGAGCTGGCCTGCGCCGACTCGTTCAACCAGGGGCACCTGGGCGGGGCCTTCTCCGACCTCGAGCTGTGGCTGATGGCCACCTACTGGGCGGCGGTCTCGCAAGGGGCCGACGATCAGATCGGCCTCATCCGTCCCGGCCATATCGCGGATCTGACGATCTTCGACGGCTCGCAGAACGCGGCCCACCGGGCGGTGATCAATGCCGACGTGTCCGACGTGGCCCTGGTGATGCGCGGGGGGCAGCCGCTGCACGGGGACACGAGCCTGATCGAAGCCCTGGTCGACCCCGCGGACGCGAGCAACTGCGAGATGCTCGACGTGTGCGGGGTCAGCAAGCGCCTGTGCGCCCAGCCCGACACCGGCCTGTCGATCGACCAGATCACCGGGGCGATCCATCCGGCCTCGTACCCGCTGTTCTTCTGCGGCGACCCCGACGAGGAACCCTCGTGCGATCCCGCCCGGCCGGGCGAGTTTCCCAACCGAGGAGGGCCCGATGATGCCGACGGCGACGGCGTCCCCAACGACGAGGACAATTGCCCGAGTACCTTCAATCCGATCCGTCCGCTCGACGCCGGTCAGCAGGCCGACGCCGACTCCGACGGCCTCGGCGATGCCTGCGATCGGTGCCCGCTCGCTCCGGGCGAGGGCTGCCCCATGCCCGACGTCTTCGACCAAGACGGGGATGGCGTGGAGGATCCCGCGGACAATTGTGTCGAGGACGACAACCCCGACCAGGCCGATGGTGACGACGATGGCGTGGGGGACGCCTGCGATCCCTGTCCCATGGTGGCCAACCCAGCAGGCGGTGCCTGCCCGGTCAGCATCTACGACATCAAGGACGGGACGATCGCGCCGGGCACCTACGTCAGCGTGAACGACGTGGTCGTGACCGGGGCCGGTCCGGAGGCCAACGGGTACTTCGTGCAGGTGCACCCCGACGATGCCGACTACCAGGGCGCCGAGTTCAGCGGCGTGTTCGTCTATACCAACGGCAATTTCACCCCAGCGATCGGCGACCGAGTGACCATCTCCGGCACGGTCAACGTCTTCTTCGAGCAGATCCAGCTGGACGCCTCGGACGAGCCCGATCCGCCGGTGCTCTCGAGCGGCAACCCGCTGCCCGCCCCCGAGCCCACCACGCCGGCCGACATCGTCGAGATGGGAATGCTGCAAGAGGAGCTCGAAGGGGTGCTGGTGACCGTGTTTGCGGTAGGCGTCACCAACGATGCGCCCGCGGGCGGGCCCGGCGACGCCATGGCGACGTGCGAGTTCGAGGTCACCGACGGCCTGCGGGTCAACGACTTCTTCTACTGCGTCGATCCCTTCCCGATGATCGGCCAGACCTACACGCAGATCATCGGGATCTCTCGGTGGGCCAACGGCTTCACCAAGCTCGAGCCGCGGAGCATCGTGGACTACCCGCCCAGCCTGATCGGCTTTGGTGAGCCGCAGAGCTACCTGCTCGAAGGGACGATGGCGGTGCCGATCCCCGAGCTGCGGGTGCAGCTGACCTCCGCGGTGACGGCGGATACCCCGATCAACCTCACCTATGCCGATATGGGGGTCGTCACGGGCCCGCCGACCGTCACCGTGCCGGTCGGGGCTGACAGCGTGCCGGTCGTGCTTACCGGGGTGGCCGTCGGCACGGCCGACGTCACCGCCGAGCTCGACGGGGTGGCGATCGCCGCCTCGGTGCGGGTCTATGACGATGCGGAGCCTCGCTCGCCGACCCTCAGCCCGAGCATGCTGGCGGTGCCCGTGATGGCCACCGCGGATCTGACGGTCACCCTCGATCTGCCGGCGCCGGCGGCGGGCCAGGTGGTCGACCTGGTCATCAACCCGGGGACGTGTGCCGCGGTGCCGGACACCGTCGACGTGCTGGCGAACGAGCTGTCGGCCGTGTTCACGGTGAACGCCGGAGCCTGCGCGGGCGACGAGGTCGTCACCGCGTCGATCGGCCCCGCGGTCTCCAACTCCACCGTCTCCGTGGTGGACTCGCCGGCCTTCCCCAACCTCGTGATCGCCGAGGTCTACTACGACCACCCCGGTGGCGACGACATGTTCGAGTGGGTGAAGATCTACAATGGCACCGGGGCGCCGGTGGATCTGAGCGGTCATAGCCTGGGTTGGGGTGGCACCGACTACACCTACGGCGTGCTCGACCTCAACGGGATCGTGGGCAATGGTGATTGCTTCGTGGTGGGCGGGCCCAGCGGCGACGCGGACAACGGCTTCCCCGGCGGCCCGATGTACGACCAGGCCGTGCAGCTCATGCCCGGCATGCAGAACTCGGGCGGAGCCGGAGATGGCGTGGCCGTGTTCGATGTGGCCGCGGGGGCGGTCGGCCCGGGGACGGTTCCGCTCGACGCGGTGATCTATGGGCCCGACAACTCCAATGGTCTTTTGGACGAGACGGGGATGGCCGGCATGGTCGATGTGGCCGATGCACCTTCGGGCAACTCGGTGCGCTTACAAAGCGATGGAACCTGGGCGATCGAGCCGAACCCGGCGCCGCTCGAGTGCACGCCCTTCCCGATTCCGTAGCGGACGTACATACACTGGGCACGACCCACCCAGGGTGGCCAATGGGTGGGCCACCCTTGTGATTCGCGGTCGGTTGATCACGAGGGTGGCCAACGGGTGGGCCACCCTCGTGCATCGGTAAGGTGGTACAATATTGACCACCCTTGTTTTTCTTGACGAGTGCATGGCGGTGAGTCAGGCTCGTTGTTCGGTGGCAGCTCTACAAAAAGCGCTCGGCGACCTCTGCGAGGGGGACCGTCGGATCGTGGCCATGCACATCGAGCGATGGACACGAGGGGCTGATGAGCATTGGAGTCGTGTAGCTCGGAACATCGCGGGCGAGACAGCGCTGGGCCATGTCGACTTCGTGCGGTTGTTGCAGTCCTTCGCGGCCCAGCTGCATCGAGGGGTTGCGCCGGTGCTGGCGTGGCAGTGTGCCTGTCGAAAGGTGCAGCTAGTCGGTGCACCCCTACCTGTCGATCGAACCCCCGAGATCGTGGGGAGGGCGCTCGGTCTCGGCGACTATGCGCGCATGATCAGCGCTAGCTCGGCCCTCACCGAGGGGCAAGCCAAGGATCTACTGCGCCAGGTCATGCTCGCAGGGCGCAATCCCCCGCGCCGTCTGGCCCGGGTCCTCCAGCGGGCTCCAGTGGGTCGGTACGTCGTATGGGCCACGTTCGACCCGCAATGGCCCAATGAGCATCCCTATGGAGGAATTGCGCGAACGACGAAATTCGTGCGCACGGCATTTGGGTTGGGTCATTGCCGGCCCACGGACCTCCTTGCGCTCATCGCCTATCGGGCACGCAGCCAAGGTCTCGAGCTACGACGGCCCACGGTGGCCGACGCTGAGAGCCATGCCTGGTACCGGCCCTGTGAACGCCACGATCTGCACGGCTGGACCGAGCCACTCCCTCCCAATCCTGGTCGACTCCCCCGCCAACCAGAGGTCGTTCATGCCGAACTCAGCGGTGAGGGGTTGATTTTTCCCGTCTACTCTACATGTTGAGTCTACGCGCCAAGTCCACACGGGGCCCACGCGCCAAGTCTACACACTGGGCCCACACACCGAGTCTACGAGCAGAGTCATGACCGACGTCGATCCTTCTACTCTGGCCTCGGGCCCGGCCTCGGGCCCGGCCTTGGGGCACCTCGAAGCTCTGACCAAGGACGATCTGCGGCGCTGGCTCGGCCGTGCGTTGCGTGGGCAGGAGCCCCTCCCGCGGCTCACCATCGACGAGGCGCCCGACATCACCGTGGCTCGGCACGAGAGTGATCTCGGTTCGCTCGTTCGCAAGGATCTGCGCACCGCATCGATGGAGCTAATGATCCGGTTCATCGACGAGGCGGGCCGGGCAACCGAAGACGACGACTATGTACGAGCGCTGCTCGGGGTGGTCCAGCGGCTGGGGGTGGACGATGCCGTCGTCTCGCTCGGGATGCTGGCGCAGGGCGAGCGGTTCGACGCGATACGGGTCGAGCAGCAGGCGGCGGTTCTGGGGGCGCTGCTCGATCTACGGGCGCCGCTCGATCGTAGTTTTTGGCATCGGGTGGCGGGTCGTGGTCGACACCTCGCCCTCGCCTTCACCGGTTTGCTGCGGCTCGGAATGGATGGGGTCGATGTGTTGCCGCAGATCTCGGGTGACGAGATCGTGGCCGACTCGCTCTATGTCGTGCTGTCTCAACATGCGAGGCATCTGCGGCCCGAGGATCGCAATCGCCTCGTGGGCCGGGTACGAGAGGTCTCGGGTCGATGTGTGGCGGCGATTGGTGCCATGCTCGACGAATGGTTGGCGGAGCAAGAAGGGCGGGCACCAGGGGTGAGCGCCCCCACCAACGAGGGGCTCGACGAGGCCCTCGAGGCATTCTTCGCCGAGCGTCACCAGCCCTACGAGCGCAAGCCCGAGTCGGCCAAGCTTCTCCCCGATGTGGTCGCTGCCTAGGGCGCGGAAGTGAGGGGCATCCTCTAGGCCATGTCCGAGCTCAGCCTGCGCAGTACCGCCTTCGTCACGTTCTACTCCTTCAAGGGGGGCGTTGGGCGAAGTATGGCCCTTATCAACGTGGCGGGCATCCTGGCCGGTCGTGGGGTTCGGGTGCTGGTGATGGACATGGATCTCGAAGCACCCGGGATCTCGTTTCTCGAGGGGGTGCAGCCGGAGCATCCCGGCTTTGTCGACATCGTGCTCGATGCGGTGGAGCGAGGCGGGCAGGCCGATCTGTTCTCGCGTTCGCCGGGCGAGCTGGTCGAGCTGTACTCGTATCGCTACGAACTGCCCGAGTCGATCGTCGAAGACGAAGGAGGCTTGCTCCGGATCATGCCCGCGGGTCGGTTCGGTGACGGTCGATATCAGTCGCGACTCGACCGGCTCGGGTTGGGTCGGCGGTACCGGGAGGGCAGCGGAAAGCCGCTGGTCACCGCCATCAAGACGGTCATTCGCGAGGCGCGCTCCTTCGATCTGGTGCTCATCGACAGTCGCACGGGGTTCTCGGACGAGTCGGGGGTGTGCACCCGCGACCTTGGTGACCACTTGGTCGTGGTGATGGGGCTCAATCGGCAGAACGTGGAGGGAACGGCCAATTTCTTCCGAGCACTGCGAGCCTCGGGCACCTGCCCTCACGATGTGCGTGTCGTGGTGAGTCCGGTACCCCAAGGCGAAGACGACCTCGTCGACGAGCGGGAGGCGGTGGCCTCGCGGCGCCTCTCCGAGGCCTGGGGAGAGCCGATCGAACCGAGCGTTCGCGTCCCTTATCATCCGCGCTTGGCCCTCACCGATGAACCCCACATCTTCCGAAGCGATCGGGGGGGCCTCTACGACGCGTATCGTCGGTGCGAGCGCATGGTGCTGGAGATGCTCGGCTCCGGGTAGTACTCCGCGCCGAAGGTTCGTTCCGGCACGAGGTACTGGTGCCCGAGCGATGACGACCGGCCGGTCCTTCGTCGGAGCCCGACGGAGCGCGGGCATATGACTGAGCCCGAGCGCTTGGCCGCCGGGTCGGGCTCAGGCCGCGTCGAGATCGACTCCGGTCGCGATCGAACCGAGGTCGAGGACGCCCCGCTGCTGCATCAGCACGAAGGGGCGCGCTTGGATGCTCAGGTGGCCTCGCCCGTCATGAGCGACAACGTGCACCGTGCCCATGGCGTGGCCCTGGCTGCTGCGGTCGAAGTAGCGGACCGAGGCATGGAGCGCCGGGGGGATCTGCTCGCCTCGCAGCACGCGGGCCTCGGGACCATAGCCCGTGCGCACATCGGCGATGCGCCGGCCGTGATTATGACGGCTGTGAAGGCTGCGGCGCGAGCCGACGGTGTGCAGCAGCACATCCACATCGGTGGTGTCGGTCTCCCAAGTCACCACGAAGCGGGTGGACGCCTCCGTGTCGGGTCGTACTCCGGCCGCTCGGACGTGGGCTTGGGCTTGTACGAGGGCATCGCCGCTGTGCTTGGCCAGCCAGGCCGCCGCGACGAGTGAGAGATCCTGACGCATCAAGGTCTTGACCCCGGCGAAGCGACCCGCGGGATAGCGGCGCCGGAGCGCTGCATCGAGGACGTCGAACGCGGCCCGATGATCGCCCTGCTTGACCAGCGCCCAGGCGTGCAGGCGCGCGCCAGAGGGGTGATCGGGCCGGGACGCTACCGCCTTGGCGTAGGTATCGATCGCCAGGACCAGGCCGGGATCGCCCAGTCGCTCCAGGCGCTGACCGGCGGCTCGGCGGATGTCGGCCCGCGAGGGGTGTAGATCGATGAGTGACCCATAGACCCGCGCCGCCAGGGTCGGGCGGTGGCGTCGCTCCAGCGAGTCGCCCAGGGCCAGCAGGCCAAGGACGTCGTCGGGCTGGGTCTGCACCCAGCTCCAGGCCAGGTCGTACGCGGCGTCGACCTCGTTGGCGGCCAGCAGGCGCTGGACCTCGGCAAATCGACCCGTGTGAGCCGCTCGGACCGGTCGGGGGCGCCGGCGACGGACGGTGCGTCGGGGAGTCCTGCCCATCGACGGGCTGGACCATGCGCTGCTGCCCCCGTGGTCCATGACAAAGGGCATCTTCACCTGCACGGTGCCGCCGCCGGTGGGGGTGGGGAACCGCCAGCGCCGTACGGCCTTGGCGATGCAGCTCTTGACCGGGTCGCTGGGCAGCGAGGAGGACTCCTCGACCTGGGACTCGAGCACCCGGCCCGAAGGATCGATGCTGAAGACCAGGAGCACGCGGCCTCGCAGGTTGGGATCGCGGCTCAGGCCCTGGTTGTAGCAGTGACGAACCTCGTTGATGTGGGCCCGAACGATGCGCCGAACGATATCGCGGTCCAGCGCACCCATGACCTGGGCCTTGGCCTGGCGCACCCGGGGAACCCGTCGACCCCGGCCGCCGAAGCCTGCGCCCGAGCCTCGACCATAACCCGAGCCCATTCCCGAGTCCGTTCCCGTTCCCGTTCCCGTTACCGTTCCCATGGGACCGAGCAGGCCAGTGACACCTGGGTCGACGCCGGTGCTACCCAGGCCCACGCCGGTGTTACCCAGGCCGATCATGCCCTCGCCTGTGCCGCCGCCGCCACGACCGGTGCCCACCAGGCCCAGGCCGCCGACGCCGAAGGCCTCGCCCACCTCGGTGCCGTGGAGCGAGCCCCACACGGCGTCGTCGGAGGGGGCTCCGTATCCGGTCCCCGTACCACCGCCTCCGCCCTTACCGATGAGGCCGGTGTTGCCCAGGCCGATCGTGCCCTCGCTCGGGCCGCCCCAGACGTCCTCGTCGTCGTTGCCGACCGCAAAGGCGGCCCCGAGGGGAGAGGCAAGGAAGTGTCCGGACTCTGATTGGATCAACTCCAAGATCCCCTCGTTGTCCGCCGCGGTCTCCGGGTCGAACTCGCGGGCCATCTGGGGGATCGCGTCGTTGGCGTCGGGATCGACCGCGGCCAGCTGCGTCCCCGCCAGATCGTCCTCGACCGGTATGGGCACCGGCGCGCGGTCGGAGCGTCGGTGCACGCGCACGCTGCCTCCGTCCACGGTGAGGATGTCGGCCTTGCCGCGGCGGCTGATCCCGTAGCGTCGATAGTCGGCCTCGGTCTCCAGCACGAGCAGCGCGGTGAGATCGGTGAGCACCCGGTAGTGGGTGGACAGCGCCACGACCCGCGCGAGCATGGCCGCGCGTGATGGGCTGGGGCCGGCGGGGAGCCGAGCCAGCTGGTGCTGGAGCCGAGCGATGCGGGTCCGGGCCCAGGCGCGCTCGACCAGCGGTCGCTCGACCTCGAGGGTCTCGATCTCCTGGGCGGGCAACGAAGGATCGGAGAACTCCACGCGCATCGCGGACGGGCGGGTGCCCTCGTAGTGAGCGAACACCAGCACGTCCTGGCCGGGCCCGATCCCCTCCAACGACGCGGGCCAGCTCCACGAGGCTCCCGGCACGGTCAGCGCCACGTCGCCGAAGGGAGCCTGGGTCAGGGCGCTGGCGATCACGTCGGGCGCCGATCCATCGTCGACGATCACCCCGGGCTCGGGCAGGGCCGAGATCAGGTCGGCCAGGCGCTCGCGATCTTGGCGGGCACCGGGGGCCAGCGCATCGAGTCGACGCACGCCGGCCGCCTCGAGCTCGCGGACCGCGGCACGAAGGGCGCTCCGCTCGGTGATCCCGGCGGTGGCGATGCCGTCGGAGACCAGCAGGATCCGATCCCAGCGACCGTTGGTCTGGGAGGCTTGCGGGGCCCGGGCGATCTGAGCGAGGGCGGCTCCGAGATCGGAGGCCCCCAGGGCTCGGCCCTCGACCAGGTCGGCCAAGGCATCAACCCCCAGCTGCGAGGCCATGCCCTCGAACACCGGGTGCTGCACTTGATCGAAGCCGAGCACTCGGACGGGGAAGTCACGGTCGGTCGCGAGCTGCTGCATGACCGCACCGAGCCGGTCGATACGGTCCTCGAAGCCGGCGGCCGAGGAGGCGCTCGTATCCACGAGCACCAGCAGCGAGTCGGGTCGGGTGGCCGGGCGCTCGGCGTCGGGGCGCACGCGCACCACCGCCAGATCTCCCGCGTGCAGTCCCGCGGCGGGGCCTGCCCCGTCGAGCTCTACCACCAGATCCTTGTCTGGCGTGAAGCGGGTGCGTCGCAGCTCGACCACCCGCTGGGCCGACTGCATGCCGGACAGCGAGCTGTGGTCCTGGGTCGGGTCGTGGGTCTTGACCACCACGCGGACGTCGAAGTCCTCCACCGTCGAAAGCCCCTGGAGGGGCAGCCGGTAGGGCGCCGAGCCCAGCTCTTGGGAGAACGAGACCATGATCTCCTTGCGCTCGCGTGGCAGGATCGGGAACACCCGGGCGCGTACGCGATTGGCCGTGTCGTTTTCGAGCAAGGCCGGATCCACGTTGGGGCGCTCGTGCATGAAGCCCTCGAAGGTGCGGCGTGCTCGCTGTCGCTCGACCACTTCGCCCTCCTGAAAATGGCCCTGGATCTTCATGGCCAGGCGCGAGAGCGCCGCCCCGGGGGGCAGCTCGATCTCGAAGCGGCCCTCGCGGCGGCGATTCTCGGGGTTGTCGAACGTGAGGTGGAGCTCGGTGAACGCCAACGGATCCTCGATGATCACCCGCGCCTTCATCGAGACCAGGTCGAGCCCTGTGCCGTCGCTGGCGGTGAGCGCCATCGGCACGGTGGGCGAGGGGTCGTGCCGCCACGCGAGCACCGGCTTTATCGTCCGGCGCGGGTGGTGCACGGCCTGGGCCGCCAGTGCATTGCTGTTCGTTTCTTGGGGCTGCTCGGCTACGATCTCGGTGACGGGCTCGGAACAGCCGATCATCCATAACACGCAGCTTACGCAGCCCAAGAGCCACAGAAGGGACGCTCCCGGCCTCGCACGCATGGCACCTACTCCTCGGGTTGCCGCTGGGACACCGGATCCCGGCGAAGGTTCCCCAGCGGCGGCGCTTTGGTCCCGAGTCGTGGATCAGTCGACTCGGATCGCGCTATAGCTGGCCATCCATATTCCGCGGGCAGCGAGTCGCTTGAGCCGGGGAGTGTGGGGAGGAAAGCCGAAGGCGTCCATCCACCGGCTCAGGTTCTGAAAACACCAGCTGGCGTACATCGCGTCGCGGATCGCCGCGGTCGAGAGCCCGGCGTCGCGCAGCTTGGCGATGTCGTCCGCCCCGAAGGTCTGGTGGGGAGGCACGAAGACGGTCAAGAATTCCAGCACGGCCCGGACCCGCGGGGAGACCGGGGCCGTGCGCCAGTCGTCCATCACCGCCTCGACGACCTCGGCGCCGAGTCCCAACGCTGCAACTGCAGCGTGAGAACCCTGTCAATAGGCGCACTGGAGCTGGTTGGCGGTGAACGCCGCAAACAGCTCCAGCTCTTCCTTGCTCCAGTAGTCGGACTCCCGCATGGCCACCTGCAGGGCCTGAACGAACCGTTTACCCAGCAGGGCGGCGCTACGGATCAGGACCAGCTGTGGGCCGGGATAGCGACCGCCGAGGACTCGAATGGGGAGCAGGGGTAGCTTTTGCCTCCAGGTCATCCCGCGGGTGTTGCGAAACAGCTCGAGGCGGGGCTGTTGGTCTTGCGTGCCAGTGAGATCGGGTGAGGGGTTCGGGCTCATTGCTCGTCCTCCGATCCGAGCAACATCAGGCCTTGCTCGAGACGAGCGAGGCTGACCCCGAGGCTGGCGGCCAGGGTTATCTCGATGAGCGCTGTCTCCGTGGTGCCCGTGGCCTTGAGCGCGTCGACCTCCTCGTCGGTCACCTTGTAGGCAAAGCGGGCGCACTTGTCCGCGTAGCCTTGGAGTGCGGGGGAGATCGACGTCGGGGCTTGGGGGGTTCGTCCCAGACCCCACTGTCGCGCCCTCGCGACGACCTGCCGCCGCTGCTCGGGGGAGGTGGCCGACTCGGTCTGCTCGAATTCCGAGAGCAGATCCCGGACTGGCTGGAGCTTCGGGTCATCGTATGCGTGGATCGTCGCGTGATGCATGGGTTCCTGCTCAAATTGCTAAGCAGGAGCCATGCCAGGGATGGTAGTCAATGATTACGAATGGATGTATGACTCGAGCGCAAGGCTTTACGAGATATCGTACATTGTATACGTTATTTCGTGATCGTATTCCGTTCAGCGCACAGATCGAGGTGCGAGTCTACGACATTTCGTGAGTTCTCGAAGGTCCAACACTGATGGATCGCAACGACTTCTTTCGAGAAATGACCCTGCGTATCAGCAGCAGCCTCGATCTGACGACGGCGATGCATCGCTGCATTGCATGGATGGGGACGGTGCTTCCCGTTCGTCGCATGTTGTTGGCCCTGTACGAGCCGGAGCACGGGGCGGCTCGCTTCTTGGTGGATGCGACCCGGGAGCGGGCGACATCGCTCGACGAGCGGCTGTCGTTGCCCCCTGAGCTCCGGGGAATCATCGAGGACCTGGTCGGCAGCCCGGCCCTGCGCACTCCTTTGGTCCAGGAGGGCTCGCGCACCCCGGTGGGGGCGATGATCGAGTCATTCTTGGGGGAGGCGCGGGGCTCGGGGTGGACGATGCTGCTGGAGGTCGAGGGGCACAAGCTCGCGATGCTGGGCTGGTTTCCTGTGCTGGGGCAGACGCTCGCTCCGGAGCATCGTGAGCTGCTGGCGTCGCTGCATGCTCCATTCTCGCTGGCGGTCGCCAATGCTCTGTCGCACCGGGCAAACGTCGAGCTGCAGCGCGCGCTGGCCGAGGACAACCGGGTGTTGCGGCGGCGCCTGTCGCAGCTACGAGACGGGGAGCTCGTCGGTCGTGACTCGGGCCTGAGCGGGGTGATGCGGATGGTGCATCAGGTGGCGTCCCTGACCACGCCCGTGCTCTTGCTCGGCGAGACGGGGGTGGGCAAGGACGTCGTTGCGCGGACCATTCACGATCTGTCGGCGCGACACGGTGCCCCCTTCGTCAAGGTCGGCTGCGGCGCCATGCCCGATGGACTGATGGACAGCGAGTTATTCGGTCACGAGCGAGGGGCGTTCACGGGGGCGGTCCGTGCCCACCAGGGCTATTTCGAACGCGCGGCCCACGGCACGATCTTCCTCGACGAGGTTGGCGAGCTCTCCTTGCCGGCACAGGCGCGGCTACTCGACGTACTCCAGACCCACGAGATCGAGCGAGTTGGAGCCGAGGCTCGCACCCAGGTCGACATACGGGTGATCGCGGCCACCCACCGTGACCTCGAGCAGATGGTGGAAGACGGCTCGTTTCGACGGGATCTGTGGTTTCGGCTGAGCGTGTTCCCCATTCGGATCCCCGCGTTGCGTGAGCGCCCGCAGGACATCCCGCTGTTGCTCCAGCACTTCGTAGAGCGGCATGCTCGACGCCTCGGCTTCGGGAGCTCGCCGCGGCTCCCGCTCGATGCGCTCGATCGGCTCACGCGCCATGCGTGGCCGGGCAACATCCGGGAGTTCTCGAACTTGATCGAGAGGGCTCTTATCCTGGGTAACGGCGAGCATCTGGTCCTCGACCCTCTGCTGCCCGGCTTGGGGGGGGTCGAGCTCCGTCGGGTCGATTCCGCGACCGTTTTGGCCCCCATGACCCTGGAGCAGACCATCACGCAGGCGATCGAGGGCGCGCTACGTCGGAGCGGAGGCAAGGTGAGCGGTCCCGGTGGAGCGGCGGTACTCCTGGGCCTTCATCCCAATACGCTGCGCAGCAAGATGAAGAAGTTGGGCATCGCGACCGGCTAGCCGCTCGTGGACTTTGCCTCATGGTGCCAGGTGGAGCACCGGTCGTTGTGGGGTAACCGACTCCCAGCGGGCCAGTCCAGCGCGCCAGTCCAGCGCGCCAGTCCAGCGCGCCAGTCCAGCAGGCCAGTGGCACACTCGTACTCGTGGTGTGTCGAGCCCAAAGCCGCCTCGCTCGGCGTTTGCCCTTGCGTCACCGTTGCACCGTTTCACCGCCTTGCCGCTTCACCGCGGGGCTCCACCTCATGAAGGGCTCACGGGGCGACCTAGACGGGCGAATCGGTCGAACTCGACAGTGAATCGAGGGGCATGGAGCGCTCGGGCTCTTTCCAACGCGCTTCCAATATCGTATAGTGCGGATGAACATACGTCTGGATCTCTGCTCCCGCGCGCGTGAGCAATTCCATCATTCTTCCTGCCCGGCTCACGACCATCAACACCACCGAGCGCTTTGTCGGCGCCATCCACTCCCGTAGCTCTCGAATCAATCGCCCTAGCGTGTGCGGATCCGCGTGGGTTGGTGGATTGACCAGCGCCAACTCCACATGTCCCGCCAGGTGGGCGACCGCTGGATTCGATCGCGGGGGCATCCCGTCACCAACCATAATAGTGACTCGCTCGTTCAACCCGTAGCGCTGGGCATTCTTCCGCGCCAGCGCCACCGCTCGCAGATTGCTATCCACGCCCAGCACCCGCCCGTGTGACCACCGTCGGGCGGCCCACAGGCTCAGCGGCCCTACTCCACACCCCAGATCCACTACGACGCTCGGCGCCCACGTCAACCGATTGGCATGCTCGATCAACATTCGGGTCCCCGCATCCAGTTCTTTGCGCGAGAACACCCCGGGCGCCGACCACAGCGAAATCTCGAGCAGCGCCTCGTCGTCGATCACGTAGTGTGCGTCGACGTGGGCCCGGGCTCGGGCCTGATCGAAGCGTAGTCCTCGTCGCGCTCGCAGCAGCCGGTATCCCTTGCTACGACCGATCACATCCACTTCACCCATCATCTGGCCGATCTCGTCGGTCAGGCTCTGGGCGCCCTTGGCCTTTCGGACCGCGCACCACAGGGTTCCTCCCTCTCGTAGCGCCAGCGCCCCCGTGGCCAGGCACCAGATCGTGAAGTCCTTGCCAAGGTGGGATCGCGGCCACACGATGGCGTGGCCGAAGTTCTCGCCCGGGCTCTCGGTCACCGACACGGCTCGTGCCACGGTGTCCTCTCGTTCTCGTACGTCGAGGATCAGTCGGGTTGCCTCGGCCCCCACCCCCGGTACGTCTCCGGAGCAAACGAGCAAAATCTCACGCGATGACACACCGGCCACTGCTCGCGAGATCAACCCGATCCCGGGGTCGGCGGGGTTGAGCCCGTCGACATGCGTCAATCTAGCGCGATTTCGCGTCACGAGACGGTCTTCCGGCCTGTTGGTGCCAAGGGGTCATCGGAAGGCTAGACCCTCATGCACGGGCGTGCTATCCCCCGTCGCGTTGCGCGGATCTCGCGAGTGGTCTTGATGACCCATGGGCGAGATTCACTGGACGCCAGGCCTTGCTGGCAGCCCCGACGGCGGTCCATGGATGTGACCGAAGGAGGGACCCAATTGCAAGCAGGCGAGCCCGCGTCGTCCACGGGGCGGCTCCCGTATTCGCAGCGACCGTCGTGAAGACGGCTCGGATTCTCATCGATCAGGACAACAATCGACAGTGTCGAAGCTCGAAAGCTTTCTCCCTTTGGTGGAGCCACAGGTGTTGGTGCGTACGGCCAGCCCCAAGGCATTCAAGGCCGGGCAGGAATTGTACAAGGCCCGTGCCGTCTCCGATCTCGTATTCGAAGGCGACAGCGTCAGTGGCAAGGTCAAGGGCTCGAACCCGGTTCCGCACAACACGTCGCTCAAGCTCGTTGGCAAGAAGCTCGAGGCGCAGTGCACATGTCCCACGTTCACCGACGGCTGGGAGAAGATCTGCCACCACGCGGTCGCGCTGGGGCTGACGCTGCGCGAGCAGTACGAGAAGGGGGCGGAGATCACCACCACCCAAAACCCGTGGGTCGTGGACGTGGAGCAGGCCACGGGCGCGAGCCAGCGGCGCTACCAGATCGTACATCGAGGTGGCTCGTGGTTCGTGACCGTGTTCCAGGCGGGCACCGCGGTGGCGGCCCGGCGTCGCAAGGCGGGCCGCGAAGGGCTGGGGCCGGCGGACAAGCTGATCCACCACTTCCTCGATCAAGAGCTCGACCGCACCGACGACGGCGCGCACGAGCTCGACGAGCCCGCGCTGGCGGGCCTGCTCTACTTTGCTCGCCACTCGCAGGTCAGCCTCAAAGGGACGGGCAAGCTCAAGTTCTCCTCGGAGCCGCTGGTCATGCGGGTACAGGCCGAGACCCGCAAGGACGCGGCGGTGGAGCTGCACGGGTTCCTCGAGCACGAGGCCAGCGGGCGGACCTTCGAGGTCGACGAGGGGCGGGTCATCGCCGGCTCGCCCACCTGGTACATCGCGCCCGAGACCTGTGAGGTGTTCCCCCTGCTCGACACGCCGCCGTGGGTGCTCCAGGCGGTGGCCAACCAGCCGCGGATCGTGATGGATGCCCGCATGGGGGCCCAGCAGATGGACACCCTCTCCGAGCGCCTTCAAACGGTCGGGGTGCCGCGGCAGGATCTCTTCGCGCTGGCCAGCGACGCTCGAGCGGTGGAGAAGATCATCGCCACCATCGAGGGCGACGCCCGGCGCATCAAGGTCACGCTGGCCGCCGCCTACGGCAACGTCACCCTCAGCGTGGGCGGCGAGGATCCCGAGTCACCGCGCTACATGGTCGACGTGGGCGACCAGCCGATCTCCTTCTACCGCGATCTCGACGCCGAGTCGGTTGCGCGCAAGGTGTTGCTAGACCGCGGGCTGACCTGGGACCCCACCGAGTCCGCCTTCACCGCGCGCGACGACGCGGCCATCGAGTTTCTCATCGCCGGGATCCCGCTGCTGCCCGAGCTGTGGGAGAAGCGGATCCCCAAGCTCCCCAAGATCCGCAGCAAGTCGCCCGTGCCTCGGGTGTCGGTGAGCAGCGGCGACGGCTCGGTGCTCGACGTGGAAGCCGTCGTCGACATCGAGGGCGAGAAGGATCTGATCTCCTTCCGCGATCTACTGCGCTGGCTACACGAGGGGCGCCGCTGGATCACCCTGGCCGACGGCAGCGTGGTCAAGCTCGATCCCAAGATCCTCGAGCCGGTGGCCGAGGCCTCCGGTGACATCCAGTTCGACAAGCACGGTCACGCCGAGGTCTCCACCCTCGAGCTGGGCAACCTCTCGCGGCTGCTCTCCGAGGTGCCCACCCCCAAGGTCGCCAAGGAGGTCAAGAAGCTCATGCAGAGCATGACCGGCGAGAAGGCCGGTCGGGCGCCTCGCAAGGCCAAGGCGCTCACCGCCAAGCTGCGCGAGTACCAGCGCTCGGGCTTTGCCTGGCTGTGGCAGCTGCACCAAAACCGCATGACCGGGATCCTGGCCGACGACATGGGCCTGGGTAAGACCGTGCAGGCCCTGGCGCTGCTGACCAAGGCCAAGGAGGAGGAGGGGCAAGCCCCCTCGCTCATCGTCTGTCCCACGTCGGTGCTCTCGGTCTGGAAGCAGGAGGTCGGCAAGTGGGCCCCCTCGCTGTCGGTGCTCATCTGGCACGGGGCCGACCGGGCCGAGAACCGCCGCCTGCTCAAGAAGACCGACGTCATCGTCACCAGCTACGCGATCTTGCGCCGTGACATCGACGATCTGGTCAAGATCCGCTTTCGCTACGTGATGCTCGACGAGGCCCAGTACATCAAGAACTGGACCACCAGCACCGCTCGCAGCGCCAAGAAGCTCAAGTGTGATCACCGGCTGGCCCTGTCGGGTACCCCGGTGGAGAACCACTTGCTCGACCTGTGGGCGATCTTCGATTTTCTGGCCCCGGGCTTCTTGGGCAAGCTCACCGAGTTCCAAAAGAACTACGTCAAGCCGATCGAGGACGGCGACCGCAAGGTGCTCGACAGCCTTCAGGTGCGGGTGCGCCCCTTCATCATGCGGCGCAAGAAGGAGGACGTGGCCTCCGAGCTCCCGCCCAAGACCGAGCAGACCCTCTACGTGCACTTCGGGCGCACCCAGCTGGGCCTGTACAACCGGATCCTCAAGGCGGCCAAGAACGAGATCACCGGGCGGATCGAGGAGATGGGCATCGAGCGCTCGCAGATGACGATCCTCGCCGCGCTCACCCGCCTGCGGCAGGTCTCCTGCGATCCGCGGCTGCTCGGCCTGCCCGAGGGCACCCCTGTGCCGCCCTCGGCGAAGATCGAGGCCTTCAAGGAGCTCATCACCGATTGCGTGGGCTCCGGTCGCAAGGTGCTGGTGTTCTCGCAGTTCGTCGAGATGCAGAAGCTGCTCGGCGCGATCTTGGAGGAGCTCGACATCGACTATCTGTGGCTGCATGGCGGCACCAAGAACCGCGAGGAGCTGGTCTCCAAGTTCCAGCACTCCGCCGGTCCGCCCGTGTTCCTCATCAGCCTCAAGGCGGGGGGCAGCGGCCTGACGCTGACCGAGGCCGACACCGTGATCCACTACGACCCGTGGTGGAACCCCGCGGTGGAGGACCAGGCCACCGACCGCGCGCACCGGATCGGGCAGGACAAGCCGGTGATGGTGTATCGCCTGGTGGTGGAGGACACGGTCGAGCAGAAGATGGTCGAGCTGGGCCGGCGCAAGCGCGAGATCGCCGAGGGAGCGCTGGGTCGCGACGTGTCCGGGGCCAAGAAGCTCACCATGGAGGACGTGGAAGACCTGCTGGCAACGCCGGCGTCGAATCCGTGGGACAACGTCTGAGCGGGGGCGGCCTCACGAAATGAGGCCGCGCAAGGCGACCTTCAGCATCGCGCTGAAGGGTCGCTCGGGTTGAACGAAGCTGAGCAGGATCTCGCGCTCATCATCGGTGAGCGGTCGTCCTTGGTCGGCGATTCGTCGGTCCTGAATGCGTGCACGGGCCTTTTCCAGCTCTCTCAGAGCGCGGCTACGCCGCAGGTTCAAAAGCGAGCTGTCGAGGCCATACTTTCGGATCGTGGCTCGTCCCCGGGCCGAATTGTCTCGTGGTCGTATGGTCTCGTCGTCGAAAGTGAGCTCGCGGTCGGGCTTTGAGTCGGACGCACAAGGATCGACGCATTCTTGGATAGAGACGTCGGCCTTCTTCTTTGCCTGATTGCACTGGTGGCAGCTCAGGTAGAGGTTGGTCCAGCTGAACGCTAGCGAGGGATCATCCGCCACCTCGATGTGATGATCGACCTCACCGCCGTCGTCGGGCTTGTACTCGCAGTAAAAGCACTTGCCGTGGCTCATGCGCCGGAGCGCCGCCTTGATGTCCTTGTGAGCGTATTTGCTGGAATCGGGTCGGGCCGTGGGCTTGTTTTTTCGCCTGGCGAGAAATTTCTCCCGCCATTCGTCCTTCTTGCTCACAAGGATGTCCGGCTCTCGTTCTCGCTCGATTCGGATCATCCACTGCTCCCGAGGGCACGGAGGCGCTCTTCGATGTCGAGGAAGCCGAAGTACTGGGGATTGCGGTCCTGAAGCTCGCGCTCGACCCGGATCCTGGTCTGTTCGTCGCCCTCGTCCAGAGCTCGGATGCGTTGCTCAAGCAAGTCGGTGATCTCGGGCCCGAAAGGCTGGGTGCCGTCGAAGGCGGCGGACAGCACCACCTCGTCGACGGGCTTGTTGGCGAAGCTCTCGTGCTGTCGCTCGATGACACAGCAGCCAGCCTCTCGGTCGTAGCGGCACCCGAACACCCGAGCCCCGGGGGTCGAGGCGAGGATGAAGGGCGAGTGGGTGGTCGCGATGATCTGCAGGTTGGGAAAAACACTCAAAATGTCGTGAACGAGCCGCTTTTGCCAGCGCGGGTGGAGGTGGCTCTCGGCCTCGTCGATGAGCAGCAAGCCCGGGAGCTCGTGAAGCTCGTCGGCGGGGGTCTGTCGCAGCAGGTGGACCGCGTACATCTTCCCGAGCAAGCCGATCAGACGCTGGATGAGGTAGGCGTTGCCCGCGCTGAGGTTGGAGATCGGGACGAGTTGTCCGCTTTGCTTGATGATGGGGGTCAGCGACGAGCGCTCGACGTGGTCGAGTGCACCGTCGAGGACGCTAGCCTTGATGATCTTGGCGATCAGGGAATAGAGGAGGTCGCCCGCCGTGCGCTCGCTCTGCGACCGGCTGTCGCGAAGGTAGTCAAAGAAGCAGATGAGCTCCGTGACCTCGGCATTGCGGAGCGTGCCCTGGAGGGACTTGGACAGGAGCGCGGCGGGATCGGGCTTGGTCAGCCCTTTGATGTCGTAGGACTCGGTCGAGAGGCCCGGGCGCCAGAAATCTACGACCCATTTTGGGCATTGCTCAGGGTGTTCTTTCAGCAACTGCGGTAGGTGCCGGATTCGGTTGTGATCCTGATCGGATACCGGTTGGGGCACGTGGGGCGGAATCTCGTTGAGACGACTCATTTGGAATGGGCCACGGTCAGCGGTCGCCATGGCCTCGAGTCGGTACCCACCGTTCCCTCGAACGATCTGGCGTTCGAGCGTCGCGTACTGCGGTCCGAACAACCCACGGATCGCATCGAGCACGATGCTCTTGCCCGTCCCATTCTCCCCGGTGATGAATGCAACGGGGATCTCCCCGTCGCTCCCATCGAGCAATTCCAGCTCGGCCTGGTCGAACGGACCTATCTTCTCAAGCAAAATAGAGCGCAACCGCATACGCTCACCCCCCCAGCCACGCCTTGATCTCCGGCCACCACCACCAGATCCCCACCGCTGCCGCGACCGCGAGCACGACGCTCAGCACCATCACCGCCCAGGGGCTCCCCGAGGCGGTGGGCACCGCCGCCTCGCCGACCATGCCCGAGGGGGATGCTCGCCGGGGGACGGGCACGGCCGACTTGGGCGTAGCCGGCCGTCGCATGGTGGAGGCCCAGGAACTCGGCTCGGAGCCGATGGGTTCGAGGACCGGTGCCGAGGAACCCTTCACGAGCGTCATCTTGTTCACCGGCGAAGACCCCGCCGCTCCGCCTTGCATGCTCTGAAGGCGGGACTGCTCGGGATCGGCGACCAAGGTACGCACGCGACCGACAAAGGCCCCCGCGCCGCTTCTCGGGCCGCTCGACATGCTCTGGAGGCGAGACTGCTCGGGGTCGGCGACCAGCGTACGCACGTGACCGACAAAGGCCCCTGGCTCGGTGCCCATGGTCCTCGCCGGAGGTGGGGCCCTCTGGGTGTCGCCCCTCATGCTCGCGCGTACGGCATCGGGGTCGAGCGGCACGGTCTCTATCTGATCGAGCGTGTCGGGCACGGGCTCGGCCATCTTCAGGGGCCCGGATTCGACCAGCCGGGTCTTGATGTCGTCCCAGTTGTCGTCCTCGCTGTACGTTGGAGGATCAGCCGCGTCGACCAGTCGAGTCTCGACGTCGGCCCAGTCGTCCTCTTCTTCGCTGGGAACGGGACTGGGCTCGGGTGCTGCGGGCGCGGTCGTCTGAGGCTGGAGTGGGCGCGGGGATTGAGACGGAGGTGGAGACGGAGGCGGGCCAGCCGACGTTCCCGGCAACGTGGTGTCGTACGGCGCTAGCGGATCCTCGGTGATCGTGATGTCACGAGAGGCACCGACGGACTTGAAGTGAGGGCCCGAGGGGACCAGCGGACGCGGGAACTCGCCGGTCATGGGCAAGGTCGGTCGCGACCGCGGCGCGAGGGCTCGTAAGCTCTGGCCAACCTGAGCCATGGAGGCGGGGCGATCCTCGGGATCGACGGACAGCGCCGCGAGGATCAACGCCTGGACGCCCTCGGGGATCGACGGTTCGAGCCGACGCGGGGGGATCGGCGGCCGTGTCGTCTGATTGAGGTGCATCTGGACCGCGGTGGCACCCGAGAAGGGCCGCTCTCCGGTCAGCATTTGGTAGGCGAGCACCCCCACCGAGTAAATGTCGGTGCGAGCGTTGGCGGGTCGCCCCAAGGACAGCTCGGGCGCCATGTAGGCCGGCGTCCCGATCACCTCGCCGGTCTTGGTCAGGGGATCGTCGTCCGACAGCAGCGTGTCGTGGAACTTGGCGATGCCGAAGTCGACCATCTTGACGACGAGCGTGTCGTTCTTGCCCCGGATCAAGATGCAGTTGGCCGGCTTGACGTCGCGGTGGATCACGCCCTGCTCGTGGGCGGCCTCGACCGCCCCCACCACCTGGAGCAGGATCTCGTAGGCTCGGGGCCACGGTAGGCGACCCTCGCAACGGAGCAACGTCGCCAGATCCTCCCCTTCGAGCAGCTCCATCACCGTATAGACGGTGCCGTTGGGGGTTTGCCCCACGTCGAGGATCTCCACCACATTGGGATGCTTGACCTGGGACGCGGCCCGAGCCTCTTTGAGGAAGCGGGCCACGTGGTGCCGATACTGCATGTAGACCGGCCGCATCACCTTGAGGGCGACCTTGCGGTGAAGCCGGACGTGTTCGGCCTTGAATACGGCCCCCATACCTCCGACGCCCAGGGCTTCTCCGACACGGTAACGGCCCTCGAGCAGCGACCCCGTCAGATCGGGGAAGCCTTCTAGGACATCCGCAGGAACCGGAGAGCGAGAAGCCACGTCGACCGGGGCATGGTAGCTGGAAAAACGCCGTAACACGGAACAGCCTCGTAGAGGCCGTTTTTCGGCTCTTCGGGCGCCTTCACTCCGAGCGTGCTGCATTTGCGGAGCGTGGGCCAATGCGGCCCCGGGACCGGCCCCACCCGCACCGTCGACGTTCGGCCTGGGTCAGGATCGACGGCCCGGAGCCAAGAACCCGGAGCAAGCAGAAACCCGAAGCAGGACAATGGAGTCAGGATCCGGAGCAGACACTCGAAGCAAAAAGCCGGATCGACTCGATCCGTCCATCGTGACCGGGTCCGAGCCGAGCGGCCACCGCTCATGGTGATGGCCGCTTAGTGTGAAACGAAAAAAGGGCGAGCCCGACGGGTTCATCGGTCTCGCCCATTGGCGCGACGGCCCCCGCCGTCGCGGCCGTCCCCCGGTGGTGACTCGTGGGATTCCCGGCTACTCGTTCTCGATGGCCCCTTGAGTGATCCAGGTCTCGATATCGCCCAGCTCGGCTTGGTTGAGCGAACCTTCTCCCGTAAGAGGATTGTACGGCATTTGTCTGCCTTCAATCCGATCATCTCCAACGAGCTTGAGATACAAGTAGGAGTTTTCAGGCTCACCTGGTTGGATGAGGTTCATGTCCGACATCTGCCCCGATGGTTCGAGCAAACGCTCGTAGACGCCTTCGCCCAGCAGGGTGATCCCTCCCTGCGGATCGGCCTCGTTGTGACAACCGCCGCAGTTGAACTCGAGGATCAGCTTGATGCGTGATTCCCAGGTTACGCCGTTACCGAGCAGGTTGAGCTCGTCATAGTCGGTGGAGAAGCTGCACGCGTTGTAGTCGATGGGACCCGAGAGGACGGCGCCGTCCCCACCCTGGGGGAAGCCCTCGACCAGACAGAACAACGCCAACATCTCGTCGACCGTGAGCGGCGGGTTCGCCAGTGGCATACGCGAGCCCGGCACTGGGGTGCCGTCGGCGCCGTGGATCACTCCGCGCATCCGGCCAATGAGATAGCTCCCAAAGGGATCTCCCGGCTCCAGCATGCTAGCCGGTGTGCTCATGTGGGAACCGAACACACCGTTGCGGTTGGCGTCGCCCATCACGATGCCGACCCCGACCAGTTCCTGCGCATCATCGACCTGAAACTCCCGCACACGCCCGAACAGGTGGAGCCGATCGCCGCTGAGGGTCCACGCGGTACGAAAGCTCGCGTAGGCGCTCTCTTGGACCTGGTCGTCCTCGCCTACGAAGGTTCGAATGAAGTCGACGGTTCCGAACGACGAGTTGCCATCGCCGCCCATCGGCGACGCGAGCTGGATGTGCAGGCCGGGAGCATCCAGCGGAGGCTCGACGTCGCCGAGATCTGGTGACTCGCCAACCAGGTACTCGACCCAGCCGATCTCGACCTGGTCGCTGACGAAGCCACCGCCGTCGAAGCGGATCCGGTCGCCTGGTCGCTCACAGCCGTCGAAGACGGACTCGATCTCACCCGGCTGAACGTTGCAGGGGGCCGAGAACGCCTCGGCGAAGTTGGCCGGGGTGTGGAGGTCGGGGTACTCCTTGCGGTTGTGGCAGACCCCGCCGTTGGGGGTGCAGGTTCGCCAGATGACCTTCTTGTGCAGATCGAGGCCGGTGGGGAAGCGCTCCTGGGCCAGCGCTACGGTCGGGTCGTCGCCGGCGTAGGGGGCGACCTCGCCCGGCTCTTCGATCTGTGGACGCTGGGGCTCGAAGTCGATCCGACCGGAGTTGTAGTCGACAAAGTCACGGCAGCCAGCGGGCAGGGCCAGCAGGGCGACGACGGCGAGTCTCGACCTCAAACTCGAACGCGGCCGCGAGCTTCGGATGGCGCGTGGGTGCATGGCGTCGCTCGTCTCCCAGGTCAGACGAATAGATCGTCGAAGGGTTCGTCGGCGGGGAAGAACTCGTCGTGCTCGGCCCCTAGTGCGTCCATCAGGGTCTTCCACGTGGAGCGGTAGGAGAACACGGGCCCCTCGGCGGACAGGTCGGCGGCGCTGGTGCTCCCGATCTTGCGGCCGCGTGCCCCAATCGGGCCCCCCATGAAGGGCATCGACATCCAGCGGGTGGCGTAGTCGCCCCCGTGGTCGCTGCCGCGGGCGGAGTTGAAGGGCGCGCCGCGGGCCGAGCGGGAGAACTCGCTACCCACCGCCACGATGGTGTGATCCCAGTAGGTGCCCCCGGTGGGGTGCTCCATTCGCTTGAGCGCCCACTCGAGGGCCGACAGCATCTGATTGAAGCCCTGGATCCGCTCGGGCAGCTCGGTCTCCTCGTCGGAGTGGTAGTCGTAGCCTCCCTGGTCGATGTAGACGGCCGGGCACCCAAAGTGGAACAGGCGCAGGGCGAGGTGGGCGTTGCGGCCCGCTCCGCCGTTGCCGAAGGCCAGGGCCAGCTCGGCATTTGAAAGCCCGTCGTAGGGCTCGTTGGAGGCGTCGCCCACCTTGAGCATGTCGCTGGCGAAGATCTCGGCGTAGGCCTTGGTGGCCTCGCGCGACTGCACGTAGGCGTCGACCGTGGCGTAGTGGGCCGTGTTGACGTGGTCCCGGTGGCGCACGTCGTAGCCGTCGGCCAGGTTGCGGGCCCACTGCGGCAGCTGCGAGCTGGCGTTGGAGTCGAACAGATCGAGGTCGTCCCCGCGGAGCACGGGCGGCCGGTAGGCGCCGTAGATCCCGCTGCCGCGGCCCATGCCCGACTCGCCCATGATGATCGCGGGCAGCAGGATCTCGCCTCCGGCCGCCGCCTCGGCTACCGCGGTGCGCAGGCCGTAGTTGAGCATGGTGAACAGCCCGGTATCGCCGCCCACGTAGCCGGTGAGGTAGCGCTCGAGCCCGGTGTTGTGGTTACCGTCGGCGCTGCCCGCCAGCGGCTCGTGGTCCACGCAGGGCAGCACGGCCATCTCGTTGGTGAAGCTGGTCACCGGCGACAGGCCCAGCTCGGTGAGCTCCTCGGTGAGCCACTCGCTCTCGCCTAGCAGCCGCCCCACCCCCCACTCGGTGCCCGAAGCCACGCCATTGGCCAGCCCGAAGGGATTGAACTGGTTGCCCACGTCGCCGTTGAACGCGGTGGGGAAGCGGAAGCCGCCGCTCAGCCGGATGTAGACCAGGTGCTTGGCCGTGCCAAAGCCCACCGTGGCCTTGACCGGACGGGGCACCCACACGTGCGGGAACGCGGCGGCCGCCGCCGCGGTAAGGCCAGCGCCTTTGAGCAAACGCCGGCGGGTCAGGGTCGAGAGTCGATCGCTTGGCTTGTTCATCGTCTCGTCTCCCTGGCTAGTAAAAGAGCATCTCCGACGAGGAGAGCAGGGCAAAGCAAGCGGGTCGGGCGAAGGTTTGGGCCTCGCAGGGGGCCGGTGTGCAGGCGGTGGCGGCCTCGTCGGCCAGCTGCTGCTCGGCCGAAGACAGGCCCCGCCCCAAGAACAGGCGCTGCTGATGGGACAGGATCTGCCGGGCCAGCGCCGGGTCGAGCGCCTGGCGAGCCTGCACCCCTTCGGGCAAAAGGCGCGCCAGATCGATCCCTTCCTCGTCTCCGATCCCGCAGATCTCGGCCACGAAGGCCTCCTGGACCGCCGTGTTGAGCACCGACACGGTGGTGAAGCGACCCCCGACCTCGTTGGAGGGGCAGCCGCCCAGGGTGCGGGCGAGGTTGCGATAATCGTTCACCACCTCGCGGTCTTCGTCGATGTCCCAGCGCGAGTGGTTGACCAGCGCATAGGCCCAGCCGCCGGCCTCCTCGAGGGCGTCCTCGCCCACATAGTCGTCGGGGTGGGGTAGCCGGTGATCACACTGGGCCAGCCGAACGCCGGTGGTGTGCTTGATCGTGTCGATCCAGCCCTCGACCTGGAGCTGCTTGAGCGGCCCGTAGGTCCAGCGCAGATCGGTGGCCGAGGCACCCTCGCTCGATTGCAGGTAGGCGAAGGAGGTCCCGATCGCAAAGTGTAGCGAGCGGATGTCGCCATTATAGTTCAGCACGTACTTGACCAGCTCGTGGCGCACCTCGGGCACCGCGTTGCCGAGGTCGTAGCCGAAGTACTGCCCGAGCGCTTCGTCGACCGCCGTCTCCCAGAACGCAGGCTGCTGGGCGATCACCCGCCCGGGCAGCTGGAGCTGCTCCCACTCGCCGGCGGTCAGGTAGCCCGACCACATCGTGCCCTCCTGCTCCTCGTCGTCGACCACCTGGCGCCGGGGATCGGGGCTGAGGGTGAGCTCGTGGTAGCCCCACTGGGTGCTCGTGCACTCGCCCATCGTCTCCGGGTCGGGCCGCCCGTCGGCGTCGACGCAGCGAAAGTCGATGAACGCGTCGGGCACCAGGCCCACGTGGGGGTGGGTCCAGTAGCCGTTGGTCCACAGCCGGTAAAGCCGCGCCAGATCGCCGCGCTCAGCCTCGTAGGGGGGACGCCCGAGGAACAACCGGAACACGAACTCGGCGCGGTCGCCGGGAGTGTCGTGGCGCCGCATGATCACCGGGTGCGCCGAGGTGACCGCGGCGAACTGATCCCAGGCGACGCGACCGCGGTAGGTCTTGCCCACCAGGTCGTCCATGTCGTAGGCGCGCTCGAAGTTCACCGCGCGGTTGTTATAGAGCAGCTTGTCGGCCCAGCGCCGCTGGTTGACCACTAGGTACTCGTCGGTGTCGAGCAGCCCTTTGACCACCTCGCCCCAGGGGCGGTCGGCCGCGCAACTCTCGGCGATCTCGGTGGGGGTGGGGAAGCGGCCGACGAAGTCGGCGTAGAGCCGCCGGCACGCCTCGGCGCGATCGACCGGGCGCAGGGCCAGCCCCACGCCCCACGCCGAGCCGCATAGCCCGGCGTTGACGGGGTTATCCAGGCTCAGGCCGTCGCAGTACGCCCGGCAGTCCGCGTCGCAGTCGAGGGCTTGCCCCGGGGCCGGCGGGGTCACCCCACGCGGGTCGGGCATCGCATCGTTGCCGCCGGCGAAGTTGCCGTCGGAGACCGGCGCTCCGTTGCCGACCAGCTGACCCGGCCCGCGTGCCGGCGATGCTGGATCCATACCCTTGACGTTGCCGCAGGCCGCCAGCAGCAGCCCTCCGCTCACGCCGAGGACCGCGTCGGACCAGTTCCGTCGTTGCCTCGCTCGTCGCATCATGTTCACCCAACCAACAGCCTAGCGCGGAACTCCGGGCACGAAAACGGAGCCCGGGGCCCCGATCGTCGGGGTCGGAGGGCCCCGGGGTCGGAGGGCCCCACTGGCCCCCAATTGGCGTGGTTGCATGTTCGGGCGACGAGCGTTCGTGGGGCATGCCCCGGTATGACGGTCGACCACATGATGGAGCCACATGCGCGAGGTCGACCTCGCCCGTGGGCATCACCGCGCCACCGCGCCACCGCGCCACCGCGCCACCGCGCCAAAAGGTCGCGCGAAATGGCGGCACATAGGGTCGGTATACTCGCGCCGATGGTCATCCGGTTTGGTGTGGTCCCCTGGCTCGGTCCCCTGGCGTGTCGTGCCGCGCTGGTATTTGGGCTGGCGTGTGCACTGGTGGCGCCCGCCTCGGCGCAGGCCGCTCTTCACGGCGATGACGCGGCCGATGGCGAGGCAGGCGACGGCAAGTCCAAGAAGTCCAAGAAGTCCAAGAAGTCCGAGGACTCGGGCGACGACGACGACGAAGGCGAGGCCGACGCCTCGGTCAGCAGTCGCGGCGTGACCGGGAGTGCGGGGGGTAAGGGCAAGAAAAAGAAAGGCCAGCCGATGAAGGGGCGCTTCGGCGTCGGCGCGCTTCGTACGATCTCGGGGCTCAACGCGCTCTACGGCCGCTACTACGTCGCCAACCGGTTCACCATCGGGCTCACCGCGGGCTTTGCCACCTTCTCGCACCGCGAGACCGACGACACCGGCGAGTTCGGTCGCACGCGCACCGTCGGCGCGGTGGCGGTCGGGCCCGAGGCGTTCTTTTGGCCCGTGCAGGGGCGGCGCTCGCAGCAGGTCCACGCCGATTTCGGGATCGGCGCTCGGGTCGTCACGTACGTTGGCTTCTTGGGGATCCCACGCGAAGAGCGGAGCAATACCCTCGACACCCCGGTGGAGATCGACGTGGAGATCCCGGCGAAGATCCAGCTGTTCATTGGACGGCGTGTGTCGATCAACCCCGAGTTCGGGCTGGCGCTCCGGATCATTCCCGGCAGCCGGGAGGCCGATCAGAACGGCGACTCCGATCTGAACCCGGGCACCGGCGCCGGCAGCCGGCTGGGCACCGAGGACGGGCCCGGGTTCGGCTTCGAGGTGGGCAACCACGCCGGGTTCTTCATGGGGATCGGCGTGGGCTACTACTTCGGCAAGCTGCGCGAGTAAGCTCCCCGTCGTGGATCGGTCGCGGAGCGCGGCTTCGGTCAGTACGTCGCGTGGTAGCTGGCGATCGCCGCGGCCAGGTCGATGACCAGCTGGTCGCGCTCGGCCTGGGTGTCGCGGTAGTCCATGCCGATCTCCATCTGGAACGCGTCGAGGCCCCCATTCTCGCTGCCGTGGTGGTCTACCGTGAAGCCGCCGATGAACGTCGTCTCGGCGCCGGTCCCGTACTCGGAGTTGAGCGGCTCCAGCGTATAGCCAGCGTCGGCTAGCTCGCCGAAGACGCTGCCGGGCCCGACGATCGGATCCCAGCCGTGCTCCTGGATCCGGATCTCCTTGACGTAGTTGGCCTTGCTCCCGTTGGCTCCGATGCTGCCGTGGCACGACAGGCGGACCTTGCTGCCGACCACCGGGGCGAACTCGTAGATCTCGAAATCGTTGGTGGCCTGCGTGTTGGTGCCGTTGAAGACGATCACCCACGATGCGCCATCCCACACCTCGATCTCGAAATCGTAGGTGCGTACGTCGCCGAGGGTGATGGCGATCTCCACGCTGGCGATCGTCTTGTTGCTACCCAGGTCGAACTCGATCCACTCGTTGGTGCCCCACGATCTCCAGCGGGTGTTCAGGTCGCCGTCCTGGGCCATGGCCGCCGTCTCGCCGGGGTAGGGCTCCTCGCTGGCGGTGATCGCCGTGACCTCGTGCCCTTCGAGCAGCTCCCAGATCGCGTCGCCGTTGCGGGTGCCGCGGACGATCTTGTCGGGCACCGAGGAGGTGCCGTGAAGGTCGATGAGTAGCCCGCTGTCGTAGGTGCCCTGGATGTCGGTGATGTAGCCGTCGATCCGGCTGTGGTACTCGTCGTAGAAGGGGTCGGCCGCGGCCGTCTCGTAGGCTTCGTTGGCCCCGCCGCCTAGCGACTCGAGCTCGTCGCGGTTGTAGTCGATATACCTGCGGTGGGACTCGCCGATCACCAGGTAAGGGGTGATCCCGTGGGTGTTCTCGAGCCGATCCGCGACGTCGACGGCGATGTCCCGCAGGTGCAGCTCGCGGCTCTTGACAAGCCCGCTATAGGGGGTGGTGCGCTCCGGGACCCCCGCTGGGGTCTCGTTGCCGTCGTGAGGCACGGTGAGCAGGATCGGCACGTCGCCGGCCTGAAAGGTGGTGTGGTTGACCGTGCCGCGGAATTCCAGCGAAGGATCGAGCGGCAGTGAGTGCAGCTCATCGGCCGAGCATGCGGGGCTCGCCAGCAGCACGGCGCTCGTGAGCAACCAGCGCGCAGAGGATCGTGGGCGGGGGTTGGTCGGGGGGGCGGATGAAATCATGGATCTCTCGCTCACCCGACACGTGAACCGTCGCGGCCGATCGGATCACGGGAACACGCGAATTTCTTCCCGCGTTCGCCTCGGGGACCGCCGCCCCTGCGCTCGTCGCGTTATCGCTGGTCGAGCCGGAACGAAGCCTCGCGCGTCGACTTGGCCCGGCCGTCGAGTGCGTTGGCCTGGGGTTGCAGCAAGGATTCGATGCCCCACTGAGCCGACTCCAGGAGCCTCGCGACTTCGCGGATCTCCTCGAGCTGGTGGTCGGTCGGTTGCCTAGTGCCATTTCGCTCGTCGATCGCTACGTTCATGGGGTTCTCCCGACACGCTGTACGGGAGCGGCCGAGCTTGATTGCGTTGTCCTCAAAAAAACCGTCGATCGGGTCCTACGCGCTCGAATTCCGCGGTAGGCCGCGGGTGCAAGCATTCGTCATCCTGTTCCCCACATCAGCGACAAAGTAGGTTCGATCGTCGTCGCAGTGCCTCGAGACGGTGTTTTCTATGAAAAATCGCGGGTTGCGCAGGCTCAGCCCGTTTTTCCACCCCGTTGCCCCAGACGCAGGCGGGGCTCCTCGTGGAGCCCCGCCGCGGGTCATCTCGGGTCGATCCGGTTCCGTGTTGCGAGCGACGAGCGCTCGTCAGGGGTTGATCATGGGTCGATCCATCCGGCGACGAACGGATCTGCGAGATCACGGCACCGCACCTGCGAAGCCGTGGGGTCGATTGGGAGGATCGCGAGGATCCCCACCCGTGTCATGATGGGCGCCGCCCGGCGGCGCCGGAGCTCGGTCGGCCCATTGGGCGCGACCGAGCAGTACGGTGAGCGGCGAACCAGGCCGGGGCCAGGTCTGCGCCCCGATCTCGGGCATAGCGCGAGATCGAAGCGCCCGCCGCGATCCGGCTAGGAGGCTCCTCCTTGGCCGCGGGTTGTACGGTTCAGTGCACTCGGTTGGGTTTGCTGCATAGGCGACCTCCTTTGCCGGGAACCTGAGATGACCGACTCATCGTAGCAAATCTTCCGCGGAGGTTTGCCCCCTGATTGACGGAAAGACCTTCCCCGAGGCAGATCTTGCCGCGTGAAGCAGCCGCCGGATCACATCGCGGTCACCGCCGGGCCACAACACTTCGGTCTTCGATGGCATGGTGACGCACTCTGCATGGACGACGTTCCCCTCGCTCGGCTCGCTCGAGAGGTGGGCACGCCCACCTATGCGTACTCGGCTTCGCAGATCGAGGCGCGCCACGATGCCCTCGCGGCCGCGGTGGGACAACGACCCACCACTTTGTGCTATGCGGTCAAGGCCAATAGTGCGCTTGCGGTGCTGCGGCTGTTGGCGCGTCGTGGCGCCGGGGCCGACATCGTCTCGGGAGGAGAGCTGGCCCGTGCGCTGCGGGCGGGGATCCCCGCCGACCGGATCGTCTTTTCGGGGGTGGGCAAGCGTAACGACGAGATCGACGCCGCGATCGCGGCCGAGCTGCGATCGATCAACCTCGAGTCCGCCGAAGAGCTCGAGCAAGTCGCGGCTCGGGCCCGGGCGGTCGGGCGTACCGCGTCCGTGTCGCTGCGGGTCAACCCCGACATCGATCCCCGGACGCACCCCTACCTGGCCACTGGGCTGGAGAAGGCCAAGTTCGGGATCTCCATGGCCGACGCGCTGCCGGTAGCTCGTCGGGCCCACGAGGAGCCCGCGCTGCGCCTGCGGGGCCTGGGTTGCCACATCGGCTCGCAGATCACCGAGGTCGAGCCCTTCGCCGACAGTGTGGCCCGGGTGCGGTCGCTCATCGATGCACTGGCCGCCGAGGGGATCGGCATCACCCAGCTCGATCTGGGAGGGGGCCAGGGGATCGCCTATCGACCCGAAGACCCTCGGATCGACGTGGCCGCCTGGGGCCATGCGGTGATGGAGGCCATGGCGGGTCTCAACGTCGACCTGGTGCTCGAGCCGGGCCGCTTCATCGTGGGCAACGCCGGCGTGCTGCTCACCCGGGTGCTGGTGCGCAAGCAGGGGGAGCGCAAGCGCTTCGTGATCGTGGACGCGGCCATGAACGATCTCATCCGACCCGCCCTCTACCAGGCCTACCACGTGATCGTGCCCGTCCACATGCCGGCCGAGCGCCGCGAGGCGGCCACCGAGACCGTCGATGTCGTGGGTCCCGTGTGCGAGTCGGGTGATTTCTTGGCCCTCGACCGGGCGCTGCCCGTCACCGAGACGGGCGAGGTGCTGGCGGTCCTCAGCGCGGGTGCCTACGGCATGGTGATGGCGAGCAACTACAACACCCGCCCGTTTCCCGCCGAGGTGTTGGTGCACGGGGAGCGCTTCGACGTGATCCGCCCGCGGCAGACGGTGGAGGATCTGCTGGCCGCGGAGCAGGTGCCCGACTGGCTCACCGACTGAGCTCGCGGATGGATCAGGGCCTCGCGCTCGGAGCCGGCGTTGGCTGGGAATTGCACCGAGCGAAGAGCGGCAGGCCCACCCCCACCAAGAGCGCGCCCAGCAGCGCCCACCCTAAGGGGCCGCGGAGCCAGTGGCGGCGCTCGGGCTCGGTCTCGGTCTCCACATCGGCCGCGGCCGTGGTCGCGGCCTGCTCGCGGGCACGATCTTCGGGCAGCTGTGCGATCTTGTTGACCTCGGCGGTTGCGTCGGGGTCGAAGATCATGTCCGAGATCCGTCGCGAGCGCCTGCGGGGCGTGTTGGCCGTCGAGGACTCGTCGCCGGCGGCCCGAAGCTCGGCGCTGAGCTGAGCCCGGGGCTCGTCGAGGGGAACGGTGTCCACGTCGGGATCCGCCGGAGGGGCCACCGCCACCCCGCTGCGGCGCTGCTCGGCATGGCGCGCTCGCTCGCCCTTGGGTGGCGCGGTTTGGTGCAGGAACATGGGCTCCCGAGCCGCGGTGACCTCGTGTTGGATCGGCACCGGCACCGACTGGGTATCGCGTGGCTTGATCTGGCGAGGTGCTTGTCCCAGGGGGATCTGCTCGAGCTCGAGGACGTGCCCCGCCGCGTGATGCACCACCGCGCTGGCGCGTGACCGGGCCCGTGCGATCCCATCGAGCGGTAGCTCGGCCCCGCCCAAGGAGGCCGGCTCTGGATCGGGCTGGGTGCTGTCGATCCGCAGCGCCTTGCGGACCAGCGCGCTCAATCGATCCTGGCCCTCGGCCGCGGGGATCGAGGCGCACAGCGCCAGCATGTGCTCCAGCGCCGAACGGGGGTTGGGAACCGGCTCCAGTAGCCCTCGACGTAGGCGCTCGAGCGCCGGGGGCACCTCGCGCCCGCAGGGCGGCGGGGGCTCGGGGTGATCGATCACCATGCGCATCTCCGCTTCCGTCTCGCACTCGTCACGAAAGCGCTGACCGCTGATCATCTCGTGCACCAGCGCGCCGACCGAATAGATATCGGACGCCGCTGATGGGCCGTGGCGCACGTGGTCGGCCGACAGGTACCGCAGCGCGTCGAGGTCTTGCCATGGCTCGGGTGCCTCTTGCCACACCGACGCCATGCCGAAGTCCACCAGCTTGACGTTGCCCTCGACGTTCACCAGCACGTTGCCCGGCCAGATCCCCCCGTGGAGCATGCCTTGAGCCGCGAAGTCCGTCGGGTGGTGATGGGCATAGTGCAGCGCCTCGAGCAGGGAGCGAGCGATCACGGCGATCTCCTCGGGAGCCCAGGGGTCGTCGTTCTTGCGGCGCCAGCCAGACAGTCGGAGCAGCGAGCGGCCATCGACCCATTCCGAGACCGCCACAGGTCCGTCGTCACCCTCGACGATGTCGAGCAGCCTCTCGATGTTTTGGTGATCCAGCATGCACGCTCGTCGGTACTGCCGGATGAAGCGCCCCCGCTTATCGGGGTCGACCGCGTGCTCCATGCGGAGCTGCTTGAGGGCGACCGGCTGGCAATCGCCGCGGCGTACGGCGAGCCGAACCAGGGTCGTACGGCCATGACCCGCGACGCCTCCGAGCTCGTAGGCGTCGTGCAGCGAGGCCATCGGAACGAAGCTGCCGACCGCGCGTATGCCTCGTCAAGCGGCGGACCTCGGGTCCTCACGATCGGCTCTAGGCCGGCCCGAGGGGCCAACGGGCGACCCGGCGCTGGTTCTCGTGCGCGTCGCGTGGTGGGCGCTACGTGGCGATCGTGCGCGGAATCGCTCTACCGATCGGTACCCCAGCCGGTTGATGTCGATCGCCGATGCGCGCAAGCGATTCGTCCCAGAAGGGACAAGTGCCCTCACGCGTCACGATGGGGCCTCGATGATCGCAGGGCATCGTTGTCCCGGCATGCTTGGCGCCGGTGGGTGCGACCGCAGCGAGGTGGTACGGCCCCCGGACCTGGCCTGCGCTCGGACACTCCGATCCTCCCGAGCGCACTGCCAGGTCCGCCTTTCGTGCCGACGGCAAATGGCCACGGCGACCGACCAACCCTTCAGCCGTGATCTCCTCGAGCCCGGCGTGCCGCGTAGGATGCCGCGCCTTGGAGGGCCGCCTTGTCGTTCATCACGATGCTCAGGCTCATGCGTTCGAGAAGCGCTCGCATTCGCCCCTTGTCCTCGAACCGTCGGACGAAGTCGGACTCGGGTAGCAGCTTCGCGAGCTTGGGCGCGATGCCACCTCCCAAGTAGATCCCACCGGTCGCGAGGTACTTGAGCGCGACGTTGCCAGCTTCGGCCCCATAAAGGCCCAGAAACCAGTGTACGGCGCGTACCGCCAGCGACTCGTCGCCACGCAGGGCCGCCTTGCTGATCTGTTCGGCGGGATCACCCTCGGCGATCGCCTCGGCCAGCGCCTTGGACTCCGCCCCCGGGTCGCGATCCTTGAGGAACTCGTACAGGCTCACCAGGCCGGGCCCCGAGACCACTCGCTCCCAGCTGACGTGGTCGCCCACGCGGGCTTGCAAGAAGCGCAGTAGCTCGATCTCGTCGTCGTCGGCGGGCGCGAAGTCGGTATGGCCCCCCTCGCACGCGAACGGACGGTGGCGCTGCCCATCCCAGAACAAGCCCGCTTCACCCAGGCCCGTGCCGGCGGCCAGCAGCCCCGCGTTGCCCACCGCTCCCGGGTCGCCCGCTCGTAGCTCGCGGAAATCGACCTCGGAGAGCGTGGCCAGCCCGTGGGCGCACGCTTCCAGATCGTTGAGCAGGTAGATCGAGTCGATACCCAGCTCGCGCTCGAGGTCGTCGGCGTCGACCTTCCAGGGGAGGTTGGTCACTCGGGCCTCGCGGCCCTGCACTGGCCCCGGAACGCCAAAGCATGCGTGATGGACCTCGATGTGGTGTTCACTGATGAACGCCCGGGCGATCGTGGCGAGGCTCTCGTAGCGACGGCTCTCGTAGTTCGCCTGGATGTCGCGACGCACCACCGCGCCTTCCACCTCGCAAAGCGCGAGCCGGGAGTGGGTGCCGCCGATGTCTCCAGAGAGGATCTTCATGGTCTAGGTGTTCTCCTCCCGCACGGCCTGCGCAATGGCCGCGTCTAGCGCGGCCAGGCCGGCCGCGATGTCAGAGCCCAAGTGTACCCGCAGGGCTCGGCGCTGGCGGCTGACCAGCACCTCAAAATCCCCGCGGGCTTGGGCGGCCTTGACCACCCCGAAGCTGTAGCGCTGCCCCGGCACGGGTAGATCCTGCGCATCTTCGCAGGTGATCTGCAAAAAGACGCCAGAGTTCGGCCCTCCTTTGTACGCCTGGCCGGTGGAGTGGAGAAATCGGGGCCCGAACCCGAGACAGGTGGCCACGCCGAAGCGCTCGACCACGCGAGCCCGGATCTGGCCGAGCAGGCGGTCGTGGGCCTCGGTCATGGGCAAGAAGGCCAGCAGGGCGAAGTAGTCCCCCGCGCCCAGCAGGCCCAGGTGAGCCCGGAGCAGGCCGGTCAGATCCGCCTCGTCTCCGGCCGCGGCGCGTAGCCGTTGCCGAAGCATAGACGCGTGGGTGGGCGCGGTCAGCAACGCCAGCCCGCCTTCTTCGTGGATCGGCGTCTGCGGGGGGAGCACTCCGTCTCGCTCGTAGGCCTCCATCATGGCCCGAGCCTCGACCTTGGCCGATTCCACGTCGGGTTGATCGAAGGGGTTGATCTCCAGCACGGCGCCGGCCACCGCGGTCGCGATCTCCCAACGGAACATCTCTTGGCCCAGGGCGTGCACATCGTCGAGCTCGATGCGGATCATCGCGTGCCCGGCCGCCTCGATCGCGGCCATCGCCCGGTCCTGGGCGGCGTCGGGGGTGGAGCGTAGGCGTAGGTACACGAACAAGCGATCCTCTCCGTAGCGGGTCGGATCCTGCAACGGCTCGCCGGCCAGTGGGATGCTCGCCTTGCCTTGCTTGCCGGTAGACTCGGCCACCAGCTGCTCGAGCCACGCGCCGAAGAGCGCGATGCGGGGCGACGCGACCAGCGTCAGCTTGTCGCGCCCCTGCCGGGCCGCGTGGCCCATCGCCAGGCCTAGCTGCACCCCAGGGTTATCCGCCGTGGTCTCCGTGCGGCACGCGTCGACCATGATGGCCGCCTCGTCGACGAAGGCGGTGGTGTCCATGCCCATCACGGTGGCCGGCACGATCCCGAAGTTCGAGAACACCGAGAACCGGCCTCCGATCTGGGGGATCCCGGCGAACACCCGCAAGAAGCGCTCTTGCTTGGCTTGGGCCTCGAGCTTGGAGCCCGGATCGGTGATCGCCACGAAGTGGTCCCCCACTTGATCGGGCTCGACCGCCTCTTTCATGCGCTCGAGGGTGTGGGCCAGCAGCACCGCGGGCTCGAGTGTGCTGCCCGACTTGCTCGACACGATCACCATCGTGGTCGCCAGCGGGACCGAGGACACCAGCGCCCGCACCTGGGCCGGATCGGTGGAATCGACGATCCGCAGCTTGACCGCGCCCTTGGGCACGCCTTGGGTCACAGCAGAGGATCCGAAGGTATGGGTCAGCACGTCGGGCCCCAGGCTCGAGCCGCCCATGCCTAGCAGCAGGGCGTGGGTGAACCCGCGGTTTTTGATCAGCGTCGCCAGGGCGCGGAGCTCCTCTTGGCGCTCGCGCTGCGCATCCACCACGTCCAGCCAGTCCAGCCAGCGTTCCTCGCCCGAGTTGGTCCACAGCGTCGCGTCCTTGGCCCACAGGCGCTTGGTGCTCTGGGCGGCGTCCCAGGCGGTGGCGGCCTCGGTCACCGCCTGCTCCAGCGCGGCGGGCAGCGAGCGCTCCATGCGGTCGAGTCGCGGGCCCTGCTGCTTGCGCTGCATGGCCGCGATGGCCCCCAACAGGGCGTCGATCGCGTCCTCGAACAGCGTGACCCCGCGCTCGAGCAGCAGCGTGGTGACCTCGTCCAGTGGCACGCCGACCGCATCCAGCTCGTCGATCACCCGTTGGGCCTCGGCCGCGCCCTCGGTCAGCGCGGCGCTCGGCGTGCCGTGGTCTCGGAACGCGTCGAAGGTCTGGGGAGGGACCGTGTTGACCGTGTCGGGTCCGCACAGCTCGTCCACGTACTTCACGTCGCTGTACGCCGCGTTCTTGGTGCCCGTGCTTGCCCACAAAAGCCGCTGCGGCCGGGCGCCCTTGGCGGCCAGCGCCTTCCAGCGCTCGCTCGCCACCAACTCTTGGTAGATCTGGTAGGCCAGCTTGGCGTTGGCGACCGCTGCCTTGCCCGGCAGCGCCCGCAGTCGCTGCTGGAGCGCGGGATCGGAGGTCGCCTTGAGCCGGGCGGCGAGGCGGGTGTCCACCTCCGTGTCGATCCGGCTGACGAAGAAGCTCGCCACGCTCGCTACTTGGGCCGGGTTGCCCCCCGTGCTCGCCCAGCGCTCCAGCCCCGCCTGGTAGGCCAGGGCGATCCGGCGATAGGCCGGGCACGCGAAGATCAGGGTCACGTTGACGTTGATCCCCTCGCCAATCAGCTGCTCGATGGCGGCCAGGCCGGGCTCGGTGCCCGGCACCTTGATCATGAGGTTGGGTCGGTCGACCGCTTGCCACAGGCGCCGGGCTTCTTCCACCGTGCCCTCGGCATCGAACGCCAGGCTGGGCGAGACCTCGAGGCTCACGTAGCCGTCGAGCCCTTCGGTGCGATCGTATACCGGGCGCAGGGCATCCGCGGCCTCGCGCACGTCGACCACCGCCAGCCGTTCGAAGATCTGCCGGGCGTCGAGATCGGGCGAGCCGACCAGCTCGCCCAGCACGTCGTCGTAGTCGTCGCTGCCCGTGATCGCCTTGAGGAAGATCGCCGGGTTGGAGGTCATACCGCGCAGGCCATCGATCTCGATGAGCCGAGCCAGCTCTCCGCTGCGGGTCATGCCCCGGCGGATGTAGTCGAGCCACACGGACTGGCCGTGTTCCGCCAGCTGGAGGAGGGGGTTCATCGGCGTGTCTTTCCCGGGAGCGCGAGCCGTCCCGTTTGGTGGTCCTATGTAGGCAAAGGCCACGCGGGGGGCAAGTCGGGCCCGTTAGATCCTCCCTGCGGCCCGTTTTTGGTCATCGGCGCGCCCCGGCCTCGTGTCAGTCGTCGGGGCGGTCGGGCCACAGCGAGCGCAGGGGGGTGAGCAAGGCAAAGGGGGTGAACACACGCCAGCACACCAGCAGGGCCACCAGATAGATCGCCAACGCCGCCAGCGGCCATCCCAGCGCTGCGCTCGTCGAACCCGACCACTGGGTGGTGGCAAACGGGAGCACGCCCACGAACATCGGAGCGCTGAAGGGGATCTGGGCCGTGGCTCCGATTACGGTGTTGCGGGCCGCGGTGCCTCGTAGCTCGGGGTCGATCATGCGCAGCAGGGCCAGCCCCGTGGACACCGTGCCGGTGCCCATGCCAAACAGCACCAGGGCGTGCGAAGCGGGAGCCTCGGGGAACGCTCGGCGGGCCAGCCACACGCAGCCAAAAAAGGTGAGTCCTCCGGCGAGCAGGGTCATCAAGAGGATCGGCACCAGCCAGGCCGCGAGCACGGCCAGCCGGACCGCGGCGATGGCCCCGGTCGTGGTCACGTCGACCGTCACCACCGAGATCCGGGCCAGCTGGGCGTCGTCGAAGGCACGGTCTGCCCCCAGGCGCCGGGCGGCGTAGCGGAGCGTGATCGCAAAGAGCGATCCGTAGATGAAGTGCAATCCCCAGGCGGTCGCGGCCAGCTTGGGGGGGAGCACGCTGACCATGCCCGAGATCGCCACGAAGACCGCCGCGTACACGAGCAGCACCCAGACGACCTGGAGCAGCAGTGAGCCGCGTCGCTCGGTGCCCGCATGGGTGCCCGGCTCGGTGCTCGGCTCGACGACATCTCGTTCGGTGAGCAGCCCACGACGGCGGGCGATGAGCACCGCCGGGATCCCCAGGACGATGCAGTACAAGAAGCCTAGCGTCGCGAACACCAGCCCGATCTGGCCGCCGTCGGTCATGCCCAGCGACTCCCAGGCGCCGCCCAGCGACAGCGCCTGGCCCGGGCCTTGCTGGAAGCCCAGGGTGATCATCAAGCCGAAGCCCGGGTGTAGGGGCTCCACAGCCAGCCAGGCCGCCACGAACAGCAGGCCCAAGATCGCCTGGAGCACTCCGATCGTCGAGCCCGCCACGGCGATCGAGCGTGCAGCCCCGGGCCGGTCTTGTCGGGGTGGTGACTGGAGTCCCCCGGCGATGAACATCAGCGCGAACGCGTGGTAGACGATCGTCTCCATCGCGGGGATGTCGATGGGTATCAAGCCGGCTCCGCTGGGGCCCAGTGACAGGCCCAGCAGGCCGGCCACGATCGCGTTGGGCACCGACAGGCGTCGCAGCGGCCCGATCATGCGTAGGAGCCCGGCCGCCGCGGCCAGCAGGCCGCCCAGGATCAGCAGATCAAGGACGATCCACGGATCGAGGATGGCCTCCGGCTGCCAAAAGCGCACGCGCGGCCGAGGGTATCAGCCTCCGGTGAGCGCCGTGCTGACCGTGGCGTTTCGCCCCAACGGGGAAGATAGTCCCAGTGGATCTCAATGCGGTGGGGTCTCGTTGTGGCAGTAATTTGGAAGTCGTGGATGGAGAGGCTCGGCTCGAGTGAGTCGGCTACCGACGTCGGGGGATGGATCCATCGGTGGCACGTGATGAGCGGTATTGGCCATTCGTCGACCATTACATTCACGGAATTGAGAATCGACTACATGTCTTTCACTCTGCCACCTATGAGTCGATCTGCGATTCTATGCGCGATCGGATTAGGACGGTGCGTTCGACCAGGTAGACTCGTTCAAGCTGCTGTTTTCATTGTAGTCGCTTGGGCGCGATCATGTGCTAGACCCTCCAATGCGCTAATTCGCTACCATGAACTGAGAGACAATGGACAGTAGTGACTCGAAACCTGTAAGGGGAACTCTTCGTATTACACGAGAAAAGTCCTCGTGGCGTGCTGTTTTCGGTTGACCCTATCCTGGTGCCGACGTTATCCCCAGTGGTGGGGGGTAGGTCTACGGCCGTCCAGTGGGTCGAACCTTGCCAATGCGGGAGAGAGGACGCCGAGGCGGCGATAGTAAGGTTTTCGTATCGATGTGTAGCGTGCCCCAAAGTCGACCATCGATTAGATCGTCGAGCGACTCATCTCGATGCCGTCCGCAGGTACCCCAACACTTCGATAATTTGCGGTGAATCCATTATTTTGAGCCCCGTGGATAGTGGATCCGAGAAAAGGCCCGCTTACTGCATGAGTTCTCGTACTCATCCGATGTGTACCATGCCGTAAAGGAAGAGATGGATGAATTTAGGGGAATATATCGTAGATGAGTCGTGGCCCGGCGCCGCTGAATTGGCGGCGCTTCGTGTCCAGTGGTCGCCGAGAGCTCGACCGGCGCCGCCGCCGGAGGTGAAGCCCGAGTGGGAGTCGCTACTGTCGCTGCGGGACGAGATCGGCGACCTGTTCGAGCGAGCCAAAGATCCGTCGGAGGGCCAGCCGGAGGTCGACTACGCGGTCATCAAGGACAAGTTGTTCGATGAGTATCACTCGCTGGTCGATGCTGATGCGCTCCGTTCGCTCATCGTCAAGGCGGTCAGCATCTACGAGCACACGGCCCCTCGGGCCAGCATGGAAGTGGCCGGGGCGCTATGTAGACTCTCGGTCGAGTGGTGGATCATCAACGCGATTCTCGACCACAAGTGCACCGGTAATGTGTCGTCGAGCGACTGCCGGCAGGTGCTGCTCGAAAACGCGATGATGTTCTGGGACGAAGCCTACATGCCGTCCCTGGAGGAGGGCATCCATCCGCTGCAGCGGGGCTTCTATGCGACGGCGAGCCTTTGCTGGGCCCGCGGTCAGTGCTCCACGTTCTGGGTGCAGATGATCGCCTCGGAGCTGCTCCGGTACATCTTCTCGCGCAATATCGGTGTGCTGGGGCGGGTCGACACCTTCGATTCGGTGCACGACGCGATGCGCGCTCGGTGTGAAGACGGGGGCATGATCGCGCAGACGCTGCTGACCGAGCTGGAGTCCGGGCCCATCGAGCTGTCGGAGACTACGCGGCGCTCGGCGACCTATACCGAGGCCCTCGAGCGTCTGAGCACCTTGACCGCGCTCATCAACGACGTCGCCTCCATCTGGATCGATCAACGCAGCGGCGCGCTCAATGTCGCGCTGTTCTTGTATGAGCAGAATTGCCCGCCGATGGACCGAGACGAGGCGATGCTCGCGGCGCTGCGGGAGACCTGTGAGTTGCTACGGCACGAGTACATGCTGCTGGTGGCGGCGCTGGCCGAGATCGAGTCACTCGGCACCGACGAGCCACACGTACTGCGGAGCTACACCGACTACCTGCGGACGTTCTGCCGTCGCTACTGGAACTGGCAGATGTCGTGTCGCCCCTACTTCAGTCCCGGTCACCCCGTTGTGGAGTTGCGACGAGTGGGGATGCCGGGGCAGCTCCCCAAGCACCGTATGGGGTAGCCTGGCCCTGTTGGGCCGTGTCGGTTTTGGTAGGGGGCGTTCACGAGCCCCCTGGCTTTTTGGGCGAAGCGCGGGGGATCGACCTCTAGTCGACCCCCGCCTTGGCCTTGAGCATGTCGACCTGGCTATCGAGCCACTCGTTGGCCTGTTCCGAGTTCTTGAAGAAGTCCGAGGCCTCGAGGTTGCCTTGGTCGGTCGCCAGGAGCCGGCTGGCCTTGATCACCAGCTTGCCGATCGCTCGCTGCGCGAAGGTCTTGGCGACCACCGCGATGGCAAAGGGGGGCAGGGAATGGAAGTATTTGATGGTGGCCCGACGGGCATCGGGAGACTGGCCGTCCATCTCCGAGATGTCGGCCTCTAGCAGGAAGAACGGCAGGCCTTCGGCAGAGGCCAGCGCGGCTCCCCAGACCCCCGAGAGCTGCTCGGCGTCGACCATGCCAATGACCTTGAGCCGTCCTTTGTGTGGGGGCATGAAGTGGTATTCACCTCGTTGGCTGCTCATCGATGGTCCTTGGAGCCCGTCCGTCCTTGAGAGCCCAACCTTAGCCTCGCCCATGTGTGTCGGCAACACGCCAAGATCCGCGACAAGATCCGCGACAAGATCCGCGACATCCCGCGGCTCGGGTGGCGTAGGACCGCCGCTCGGCTGGGGGGAACCCCCGGTCCGGGGTCTACGGGCGGGAGTCGCGAGCCCCGGCAGGCTCGAAGGGGAACGCTGTTCTCCCTACCGGGACACGCGGAACGCTCCGGGCCCCGGCGGTCGAGATCTCAAGACCCTTCGCCAAAGAGGGCTCCGGCAAGAGCTCCGGCAAGGAGCTCCGGCGAGGGCCCCACAAGCACCCACAAAGGGCCCGCGAAACGCCGCGAAAAGGGTTCCGGGCAGGGCTCTATGGTAGCCTCGGTCGCCAGGTCCGGAATCGCGCAATGGGTGCCCCGCAAACGACCGATTTCGAGGTACTAGGGCCTCGTTTCATCCACCTTGGGCTCCACGGCAAGTTCACGGCCGATGAGGCCACCGCCGTGTTCGACGCCATCGAGGAGCGCGTCAAGGACGAGCCCTACTTCTTGCTCGAGGTCGACATGAGCGACGTCAAGGGCGCTTCGCCCGAGTCGCGGAGGATCTCGGCCGAGAAGCTCGGAAGTCTGCCCCCTCGCGCGATTGCGATCGTCAGCCAGAGCTTCGCTCAGCGAATGATCGCCAAGTTGGTGCTGACGGCCGTGTCACTGCTGGGTGACAGGCACAAGAACGTCTCCCAGTACTTCTCGACTCAGGCAGAAGCCCATGAGTGGCTCCTGGCCTACGACAAAGAGCAGAGCGACAAGCTTGCATGAGCGGTGGCGCTCGTGCCCGACCATCGATGGGCCGATCATCCCTCGATGTCGGGGAGGTGCCGGGCCTGAGCGATGACGACGTCGGGTAGCTTGCGTTGCTCGAGCTCGTATCGCGACAGGGGCCTATAGCGGCTGGATTCTTGGGCCCAGTCGAGGTTGCCTCGCATCACCGACTCGAGGCTGAGCACGTAGGACCGGAGGATGGAATCGAGCGAAGGCTCGAGCCGGGGGAACTCGGCCACGATGGTCTGAAACTCGCGGACCTCGGCGTCACACCACTGAGCGGCCTTCTCGATGGCATCTTCGAGGGGAATGCGCAGCTCGGCCTGGAGCACGGTGACCAGGTTGTGGACGTCGCCTTGGCGTAGCTCTTTGGGCAGAGAGTAGAGGTCGTTGTGCCAGCATGCGATGTCGCAGGTAATCTGCATCAACCGCCTGACGTTCGGGTTCTCGCGGATCTCGATGGGGAGGACCTGATTGTTCGCGAATTCCACGAAGTTCAAGTAGATCCAAGTTGCACCCGCACAGCGGCGCAAGGGGATGAAATCGTCGACGCTCGGGACTTTGCGGTATTCTCGATTACGGGCCTCCCAGATACACCCCTGGAAGTAATCCTGGACGCTGGTCACGAACCGATAGAACCAAGCCTGATCGGGGGCCAGGGCCCGAAATCGCTCCCTCATCTCGACCAGGGCCATGTCGAAGGCGTTGTCGGTGCGAGGGGGGGCCGTGTCGGTGAGGATGCCGAAGAGCCGATCGAACTGTCGGCTCAGCCCGGTGGGGTGGTGACCCAGGGTCGTCTCGTCACAGACGTCGTCGTGCCAAAATAACCAACACGTCCAGTCGCACAGGAGCTGGAACCGCTCGTGCGAGGTGTGGGGAAAGGTTCGACCGACCAATCCGGTGTGATGCTCGTCGGCCTGCTGCTGGCCGATCACGCCAGAGCTGAGCAGTCCGTGCGACTGCCCCCAGGCCACGGTTCGTCGATGGGCCTCAGCGGTATGAGGATTGATGCTGGCCGAGAACGGGCAGTAAAGAGCCGGTGGTTTGAAGAACTCTGCCGCCGGGTTTTGTTGGCTCCGAGGACGCTTGCGCTTTTGGGGGATGTCACCGGTATCGAGCAAGGGAACGGGCATGGCCACCGCGTAGAGATCGGAGCTTCCGACGAGTGGCTGTAAGGGTATCCCTGACGATTCTGGCATTGGAGTAGTATCCTGCGCTGGTGTGTGAAACCTAGAGCCTATGTAAGTTTATATTTGCAGATCCACCCACGTATGGCTAGTCGACACGGATGGGTCGATGAGTCGATGGGGGCAAGGTGCCTCATAGGGGCAATGGACCTCGGCCTGACCATTGAGTCTTCACAATAGTCGTCGAGTAGTATCGCGCAATGATCTGCTCCTGCTGATCCTCCCTGGTGACTCGACTCGGATCTACAATGGATGAAGCCCTGCTGTACAGAGCGAAATCCAGCATACTCAATCAATTGGGAGTCTCCTTCACTGCGTGTTTGAGTAGTCGGTAGCATATTGTATGTGAGTCGCTTAATGGCGGGGGTAGTGCAGGGAACCCTCAGAAAACGCGAGCCACGACTTGACCCATTTTGACTCGCTCCGTCTCGTTCCGACTCACTTCGTCCCGCGTCGATTCGCCTCGACTCGCCTCGTCCCGTTTCGCCTCGTCGTGGCGATCGCTCCCAACGTTGACGATGGAACGCTGAGAAGAAATTCAGACGAAGAGGTCATCAACCTTGTCGTACATCGTAGGTGGCCATGAGTGGCTGTCCCATTTTGGAGTAGGGTGTTTCCCTACACGTGGGTCGCACGTGGGTCGCACGTGGAGCGCCAATGGAGCGCCAAGACCGTTGGCTGTCCGTATTCTGAGCGTAATAGCGCCTATCGAGTGTGTCTTCGCCATGCCGCGCTCGCCTGCTATCCTCCCCGCCGCCAATGAGTACGCCGTTCAAAGTCGACATCGACGACGTGGAGTTCGTGTTCTTCGACCAGCTTCGAGCCCATGAACGGCTGGCAAAGGTCGAGGACTACTCCGAACTCGACGAGGAGACCTATCGGGCCACGCTCCGCGAGATCAAGCGGATGGCGGAGGAAGTCCTACACCCGGTCGATCACAACGGCGACAAGCAGGGATGCTCGCTCGACGACGAGGGCAATGTGACCACCCCCGACGGCTACCGCGAGGCCTGGCAGCGCATGGCCGAGGGGGGCTGGGTCGCAGTGTCCGGTCCGCCGGAGCTGGGCGGGTCGGGAATGCCCCGAATCATCGCCCTGCTGTGCAACGAGATCTTCCACTCCGGCTGCATGGCATTCATGATGTACCCCGGGCTGACGGGGGCCGCCGGGCGAATGGTCGAAGCCTTTGGCTCCGAAGCCCAGCGGCAGCTGGTCACCGCCAAGCTCTACTCCGGAGAGTGGTCGGGGACCATGTGCCTCACCGAGTCGGGCGCAGGCTCGTCGGTGGGCGACAACCGCTGCAAGGCAACCCCACTCGAAGGAGAAGACGGAGCCTTCCTGCTCGAGGGCGAGAAGATCTTCATCAGCGGGGGCGACAACGACATGGTGGAGAACATCATCCACCTCGTCCTCGCTCGCACCCCGGGATCGCCCGAGGGCACCAAGGGCCTGAGCCTGTTCCTGGTGCCCAAGTTCGAGTTCGACGCCGAAGGCAACCTCGGCGAGCGCAACGGGGCCAAGGTCGTGGGCATCGAGCACAAGATGGGCATCAACGGCTCGGCCACGTGCGTACTGGCGCTAGGGGCCGAAAAACCCTGCAAGGGCTGGCTCATCGGCAAGGAGCGCCGTGGCATCGAGCTGATGTTCCAGATGATGAATGAGGCCCGGATCGGGGTGGCCGGGCAAGGCGCCGCCACCTGCAACGCGGCCTACCAATACGCAGTGCAGTACGCGTCCGAGCGCGTGCAAGGCACCACCCTCATGCGAACCCGCGATGCCGAGGCCCAGCGGGTGTCGATCATCGAGCACCCCGACGTCCGGCGCATGCTGATGACGCTGCAGGTGGTGGCGGCGACGACCCGGGCCGCCTGCATGCGGGTGGCCTTCGACGAAGACATCGCGCACGCCGAAGGCGACGCCAAAGAGGCGGAGAAGCTGCGACGTCGCATGGATCTGCTGATCCCCGTGCTCAAGGCACACTGCACCGATCTGGCGTTCGAGATGGCCTCGACGGCAGTCCAGGTCTACGGCGGGTACGGCTTCGTCAAGGAATACCCGGTGGAGCAGCTGGTGCGCGACTCGAAGATCCAGGCGATCTACGAGGGGACCAACGGGATCCAAGCCATGGATCTACTCGGCCGTAAGATGCGGATCAACGGCGGCGCGTTGTTCATGGAGTGGATGGCGGACGCCCAGATGGTGCTGCAAGAGGCCGGTAAGGAAGGTTTTGGCGCCCAGGCAGGGGCGATCCAGCGGGCCATCGGACAGCTCGGGGCCTCGGCGATGCACCTGGGTAAGCTTGCCGGGGATCGCAAGGTCGATACCGCGTTCTTGCAGGCGGTGCCGTTCCTCAAGACCTTTGGGTATACGTTGCTGGGCATCGAGGCGCTCGATCAGGCTCGGGTGGCCAAGAAGCTGATCGCCAAGCATGGGGAGGAAAAGCCGCTGTGGGTGCGGAAGGTGGCGGGGCTCGACTTCTACGTCAATCATCTGCTGCCGCAGGCGGTGGCGTGGGCCAAGACGGTGCAGTCGGGGGACGAGTCTCCGCTGGATGAGCGGGTGTTCCTGTAGTCGAACTGTAGTCGAACACCTGACCTGGTCCACGCACCTCGTCTGGCTCGAGCCCGTCTAGCTGGGGCCCGAAGTGCCCGAGCCGGAGCTGGAGCTGGTCCCCGAGTCCGAGCTGGAGCTGGTCCCCGAGTCCGAGCTGGAACTAGAGCCGGAGGAGTCGGTGGCCATCGTGGTGCCCGTGTCGGTCCCCGCCGGCGGGCTGGGTAGACGGCAGATCCCGTCGTTCGGGTCGCAGATAGCGTTGTCGTCACAGCAGGTGCGCGGCCCGTTACACCAACGATCGATTGCCTCGGTCGGGACGCAATCGCTACACTCGAAATCGTTGGGCAGCGGTTTGGGACTGCCTGGAGCATAGTTGGCCCCGCAATACCCGTCCCCGCATGGGCCTGGGTCTCCTGAGGAGGATTCCGCGATGGCTGTGGTAGTCCCCGTGTCGGCTGCGGTTCCCGTGCCGGTGGTGAGCGCCGTGTAGCACATTGTATTGCCAACGGTGCTCTCCGACCCGGTGGAGGTGCTGGAGGTGCCGGAGGCGCCCGTGGTGCTGGCGGAGCCCGTCGTGGCCGGAGGCGGTGGCGTGTCGCCCGGTGAGGGGACGCTGTCGTCGCCGCAGGCCGAGATGGCACAGATGGTCCCAAAGATGACGGGGAGCAATGGCGCGCAAAGCCGCGGCATGAGTCCCAACCATAGACGAGCTCCCACCGGCGAGGCCAAATCCAGAGCAAGCCGCGGACCAATCGAGCGAGACTAAATGGCGGTGTGGGGCCGTATATTGGAACACAGCGGGGCCACCGTACGTGCGAGGGCCGGGATGACAGGTGGCGGTGGGGATGGGCGCGCTATGCTTGCCGCTGTGACCGATGGCCCGGGTGAGGCCGCGGCCGAGAGGTCCCGCGCGTTTCGTGAGCGAGCACGGCTCGAAGCCGATCGCTACGGGCCAGACCCGTGGATCTTCGTACGCGAGCTGCTGCAGAACTCGCGCGATGCCGGCGCCAACAGGGTGACCTTCACCGTAGGCGAGTCGGAGCGGCCTGAAGGTACGGTCGAGTGGGTCGCCTGCTACGACGACGGCGAAGGTATGACCTTCGAGCATGCCCGTCGCTATCTGTTCGCGCTCTATGCCTCCAGCAAAGAGGATCGCAAGAACCAGGCGGGCAAGTTCGGGGTGGGGTTTTGGTCGATCCTTCGCTTCGATCCCCAGGCCATCATCATCCGATCGTATCCCCGCAACGGGGAACCCTGGACGATTCGCCTGGATGGCGCGCTCGAGCGGGCCGAGCACCTCGAGCCGCCCACGCGGCCAGGCACGGAGATCGTGCTGGAAAAGCCCAAGGGCGACGGGCGGCTCGAGCACCGCATCTACGATGCTGTGTGGCAAAGCGCTCGCTACCTCCATCGGCGTGACGCGGTCGACCAACCCCTGCCCGTCACCATCAACGGGCGATCGGCCAACGCGGAGTTCGGGCTCGAAGCTCCGAGCGCCTCGTTTCGTCGCCGCTCGGTCCGCGGCGTGGTGGGGCTGGGACGGGCGCCGCGGGTCGAGCTGTTTTGTCGGGGCCTTCGGGTGCGCTCCGCGGCGTGCCTCGAAGATCTGGTCGCGCCGGCGGGGCGGCACACCGCGCGCATTCGGGTGCAGTTTCCCGAGCTGCCGGCCGGGCTGGCCCCGGTCGCGCTGCTCGAGAGCAATGCCCTCGAGGTGATGCTGTCGCGCTCCGACGCCCGCGACGGGCGGGCGCTGGCTCGGCTGGTCAAGCTGGCCCAGCGGGAGCTCGAGCGCCTCGTAGAGCGGCAGCTGTCGTTCGCCCGACCCGTGGCCTGGTATCGACGGCCGATCGAGCAGCTGCGGACCCGGCTGCGTGACTCGCTGGCCTGGCGTACGGTGGCCGGCTCGGCGGTCGGAGCGGTGGCGGCGGTGCTGCTGTCGCTGTGGCTGTGGGGGAGCGGAGGCGCCGACGACTCCGATCCGGCATCATCGTCGAGCTCGGTCGCGGTGACCGGGGTCACGCCGGGCTCGTCCTCCGATCGCATCTATGAGGATCTCGGCCGTCGCTATCGCGGGCCCCGGGTCGACGTGCTCGCTCCGGGGGCGGTCGAGTCGGTGCGGCTGCGATACTCGCCCAGCCACGACCGCCTACACTTCGCGGCCCTGACCTTCCCGGAGCTGCTCGACGACGGGGCGCCCAACCACTCGGCCCGCGTGCGCGTGGCCGGGATGTACGTCGGCGCCACGTGCGAGCGGGAGTGCTTCGACGTCTCGCTGCCGATCCGCGGCAAGGGAACGGTCCGCCTCCCCGTGCCGACCGGGCATCGCATCGTGCGCGGCAGCGTGTTCCTCGACGAACAGACCTTCGCTCTGCACGTGACCGATGCCGGGCACCCGGCCGTCGACCTGGGGCGAGGCACCGAGGGCCTGCTGCGCTACCAGACCACGCCGTCCGTCGATCCCACGGCCGCCCCCTTGGTCCGGGTGGTGCCGGGCCTGTCCCGCGACCTCCAAGCGCTGACCCACGGTCTGTCGCCGCTCTCGGTCAACGACAAGGTGGGCGACCTGCTGGCCTTCGTGAAGGACAACGTGGCCTACGACCGCTCCGAGGTGATGGCCCGCCTTCACGCCGAAGAGCAGGCCCGAGGGACAGGGTTCATCCAGCGGACCCTCGCGCTGGGCAAGGGCGATTGCGACGTCCAGAACGGCCTGCTGGTGGCCCTCTTGCAGGCCTCCGATGTCCCGGCCCGACTAGCGGTCGGGTACCTCGGGGTCGACGGCAAGGCCCTCCCCTGGCTGCACGCGTGGGTCGAGTACCGCGACGAGCGGGGCCAGTGGCACATCGCCGACGCCAGCGAGCGGGTCCGGTCATCCGCCGCCTCGCCGTCCTCGCCATCCTCGCCATCCGAGCGGGTCGCGGTCGCGCCCGGTCGGCCCGGGCCGGTGCCGACCGCCGAGGGCCCTTCGGACGACGTCCCCGCGGTCGAGCCCATGGCGGGGCCCTCGACCCCCGTGGAATCGGCGTCCTCGTCGCCGACCCCCGCGTCCGTGTCGAAGGAGTCGGCGACATCGAAGGGCGACGCGACGATCCCCGCCTCCACCGCCGCTTCGGCGGCTGCGCCGCCCGAGGATCGCTGGCCCGCGTGGTTGTGGCCGCTGCTGTCGCTGTCGCTGCTGCTGGCCGCGATCGCCTCGCTCGTCGGGGGCCGGACCCGCCGGCACTTCAAGCTCGACGACAGCGCCGATCTCTCGCGACTGCTCCAGGGGGTGCTCCAGCAGCCAGGAGCCTTCGGCGCCATGTCGGCGCTGCTGTATCGGCCACTCGTACCCCTGGTAGAGGATCGGGCGATCTCCCTGCACCGAGCGCGGGAGCTGGCCGCCAAGGGGCGACTCTACCGAACTCACGAAGGCTCGGGCCTGGCCCGGCGGGCCGCGCGAGCCGGAGCCGCCGTGCTCGACACCCAGAGCCCCGAGGGCAAGACGGTCGCCGATGCACTCGGGGCCATCGACCTGGACACCTGGGACGAGCGGCTACGTGGCTCGTGGACGACCCCGCTGGTCGACGAGCTCAACCACATGCTGCGTAAGCGTCGCGAGCGCTGGTCGCTGCGCGTGGTCTCCCGGGTCAGCGGTCAGATCGCCGCCCTCGATCTCGACGGGCTCCGTACCCGGATCCCCGGGCTCCATGGCTCGCGGGTGGTCGTCGTGGATGCGAGCTGCCCCTGGCTGGTCGAGGCCGAGGCCCACCACGAGCAAACGCCCCGCGCGGTGGTGTTCACCGTGCTCGACCGGGTCACCGACCACCTCGACCTGCCCGAAGATCGCCGCGCCGCGCTGCTGTCCGAGGGGGCTCGGGCGGCCCTGCTCGAGTCCTTCCCCGTGGGGCCGCAGTCGTGAACTCGGAGATCTCCTCGCTCATCGACGTCAGCGGCTTGCTGACCATCGACGTGGCCTCCGAGCTGCGCAAGCTGTCGTTGGCTCAGCTGGAGGGGCCGTGGCAGCTGCCCTCCGAGCTGGTTCGTCGAGCCCTGCGCGACGGGGCGACCCGGGTCGAGGTGGATCTGGGGCGGCACCGGGCCGAGGTTCGCGACAACGGACGTGGCGTGCCCGAGACCCACCTCGAGTGGACGGGCGTATTGCTGGACGAGCGCCGGACCAACGAAGAGCGACACGCGGCCCTGACCGCGCTCGAGGCCACCGGCGAGCTCGCGTTGCTGATGCTGGCCGGCTTCCAGCCTCGCACCCTCCAGATCCGCTCCGCCCGCGGTGGACGGGTGGTGTGCCTGGCCTACCAGAGCGGGCGCACCCCGTGGATCACCATCGACGCCACCCCCGAGAGCGACTCGACCGTGGTGGTGGTGCAGCACTCCGAGCTCGAGCGCCGCAAGGTGGTCGAGTGGCTCAGCGGGGCCGCGCGCTTTGCCCCCGCGCCCGTGGTGGTCGACGGCAAGGCGGTCAACGTGGGCTTCGTGAACACCTTTGGGCCCCAGCCGCTGCGCGAGCCGCTGCGCGGACGGGTCGCGATCCCCTTCGAGGGGGAGACCGCGCATGCCTGGCTGCTCGAGCACGGGCTGGTCACCGGCCACGTGGCGGTCCCCGACGCCCCTTGCTTCGAGGCCGCCGTCGAGCTGGGCGATCCGGTCAACACCGAGCTGAGCGCGGCCCGCCTCCGCGAGGCCGTGCAGCCCCACGTCGAAGCGCTGGTCGAGCAGGCCGTCGGCTCGCTGCTTCACGTGGCGCGCGACGTGAGCGCCTACCCCGAGCCCTCCCGTCAGCGCCTCGCTCGGCTGGTGCTCCAGGCCATGCGCCGTCGCTCGCTGATGCCCACCATGTCCAAGGTCCCCGTGTTTCGGGTGGTCGACGGCACCGGCGAGCGCAACGTCGACATGATGACCCTGCGCAAGAGCGTGCTGCAAGGAACGCCCGAGCGGGTGCTGCTGGCGCTCTACCCCGGGCAGCGTCCCGATCGGTACGCCTTGGGCGATGGCCTGGTGCTGATCGCCGACCCGACCGAGCGCTCGCTGCTCTCGGAGATCTACAACCTGCGTTTTCGGCCCCCCGAGCTACGAGACGGATCCCACGGCCTGCTCGCGGCCTGGCGGCGGGTGGTCTACGGCATGCTGCGCCGCGGGGCCCGAGCGATCGATCTACTGCGCCACCCCTTGCGTCGGGCGCCCCTGCCCGAGGACCGGCTCGGGACCGAAGAGCGTCACTTCTTGCACATGCTGCGCACCCACGCCTTGGGGGGCTATCGGGTGGTGTCCGAGGTGCACCTTTGTGAGGGCCGGGGGGCGCCGCAGCGTACCGCCGAAACTCCCCCCCAGCTGTTGCTTCCGCGTAACAGCCCCACCGTGCGGGCCTGTGTGCAGGCGGTGGCTCGAGATCCCGCCTGGGTCTACCCCGCCTGGCTCGCCGTGCTCGACGGTCGGGCGCTGCCTCCCCGCAGCGCTCGCCAGCGCTGGGTGGCCCGCGACGCAGAGGGCTACTATTAGGCCCAAGGCTGGCGGGACAAAGCGCGACTGCGTCGCGCCCTCGGGCGAGTGCCTCGCGGCGAAGGCGGAGCTTGACGATCGTACCGTCGACGCTCTAAGTCGACGAGTCATGAGCGAGTCGGCATCCCACCGGAAAGTCCCGACCCCGAGGCCGGGTTTTCCCGTAGTCGGGGTGCTGGGCGGCGGGCAGCTGGGGCGCATGCTGGGCCTGGCCGCGCTGCGCCTGGGGCTGCACGTGCGCTTCTACCGGCAACCACAGAGCGGCAGCGGGCCCACCGACGGCGTGGCCGAGGCGATGACCGGGGCCATGGACGACGTCGACGCCCTGCGGCGCTTCGTGGCTGGCTGCACCGTGATCACCCTGGAGAACGAGTGGGTCCCGCTCGATACGCTGGTCGAGCTGCTGCCGGCGGACGTCCCCCTGTGGCCCGCGCCGCCCACGATGGAGCGGGTACGCGACAAGATCGTCCAAAAACAGCATGCGGTCGATCACGACCTGCCCGTGGGGGCCTACCGCGCGTGTACGAACGAGCACGAGCTGCTCGAGGCGGTGCAAGCCCTGGGGTACCCCGTGGTCCTCAAGCGTCCTCGCCACTCCTACGATGGCTACGGCAACGCCACTGCCCGTGACGAAGACGAGCTGCGGGTCGCCTACGAGCGACTGCGGGGGAGCACCGGGCGGGTGCTCGTCGAGGCCTACGTGGATTTCGTGCGCGAGCTCGCCGTGATGGTGGCTCGCCGCCCTGGCGGCGAAGATGTCGCCTACCCGGTGGTCACCACGATCCAGCGCGAGCATCGCTGTGCCGCCGTCGAGGTCCCCGCGGCCGTGACCCCGGCGGTCGCCCAGGCGGCCACCGAGCTCGCTCGGCGGGCGGCCGAGGTCTACGGCTGTGTGGGGGTGGTGGGGGTCGAGATGTTCGAGTGCCCCGACGGTCGCTTGTTGCTCAACGAGATCGCTCCGCGGCCGCACAACACCGGGCACTACACGATCGAAGCCTGCGTGACCTCGCAGTTCGAGAACCACCTGCGGGCCGTGCTCGACTGGCCGCTCGGCGACGCGTCGCTGGTGCGGCCCGCCGCGGTGATGGTCAACGTCCTCGGTCTTCGCTACGGCGCGGCCTCGGCTGCTGCGCTGCCTGCGGCCTTGGCCGGCCGGGACGTCGCCGTGCACGTCTACGGCAAGCGCCGGGTTCGGCCGGGGCGTAAGATGGGCCACGTGACCGCGCTGGGCGAGACGCTGGACGATGCTCGGGCGCGAGCCCACCGGGTTGCCGACCAGCTCGAACTTTGAGAGTCCTGCGGTCATGACGAGCGAGGATGCCCCGAAGGTGGCGCCCCTGGTGGGGATCTGCATGGGCAGCGACTCCGATCTGCCGGTCATGGAGGCTGCGATCGAGGTGCTGCGCGAGCACGGGGTACCGTGCGAGGTCCGGATCCTGTCCGCCCACCGCACCCCGGAGGCCATGTTCGAGTACGGGCGGGTCGCCCACGAGCGTGGCCTCGAGGTCATCATCGCGGGGGCGGGCGGAGCCGCGCATCTGCCCGGGATGCTCGCCTCGCTCACGCCCTTGCCGGTGGTGGGCGTGCCCGTGCCCCTGCGCGTGCTCGATGGCCTCGACTCGCTGTTGTCGATCGTGCAGATGCCCAAGGGCACGCCGGTCGCCACCGTCGCCGTGGGGCAGGCGGCCAATGCCGGCCACCTCGCGCTGCGGATCTTGGGGGGATCCGATCCACGGTGGCGGCGGGCGGTGCTCGACTACCAGCGCCGTCAGGTGGAGCGGGTGGCTGCGATCGATGCTCGTGTGAGATCCGATCATGCCGATCCAGCGTGAGCGTGGGCGTGAGCGTGGGCGTGAGCGTGAGCGTGAGCGTGAGCGTGAGCCCTCTCGGTGACCGCGCCGTCGGGTTCGAGCCGGACGGTCGGTCCCTGCCGAGCTTGCTCGATGATCGGGATGGCCGGGCCTCATTTGGCGGCGCAACGAATTTTCGGCGCTGCGGGGAATTCGCGCGACGGGGGTTCAACTCGCCCAAACCGCGTCCCGCGCCCCTGCCAGAGCGCGGGCCGCGTTTGACAGGGGTCGTTGCTTCCGCTAGCTAGCCAGTCTCGCGACCGTTCCTGGCGCAGACAGCAGGCCCTGGACCCAAAGACCGAGCCCCCGAAGACCCAGCGACGCTCACGAGGCAGCAACGCTGCTGCAAGGCACTGCGGCGAGGCTCACGGCCCCCTCGCTTCGGGCAACGAGACAGAGTCACGCTCACGGGCGTGGTGGGGCCGATCGCGAGACGAGACAGATGAATCAAAGATTGTTCGTTGGCAACCTCTCCTTCCAGACCTCGGAGGAAGACCTTCGAAGTGCCTTCTCGGAGCACGGTGAGGTGGTCGACGCCAAGATCATTACGGATCGGGAGACCGGTCGATCCCGGGGCTTTGGCTTCCTGACCATGGGTACGGACGACGCGGCTCGGTCCGCCATCGAGGCGATGAACGGCTTCGAGCTCGACGGGCGTCCGCTCCGAGTCAACGAGGCCGAGGAGCGTCGCCCGCGTGGCGGTGGCGGCGGCGGCGGCGGTGGTCGAGGTGGCGGCTTCGGTGGCGGTGGCGGCGGCTTCGGTGGTGGTGGCGGTGGCCGTCGCGGCGGCGGTGGCTTCGGCGGCGGCTTCGACGATCGAGGCGGTCGCGGTGGTCGTCGTGGTGGTGGCGGCGGTGGTCGTCGCAACAACTGGTAATCGGCCCGAATTGCTCATTTGTACGCACGAAGCCCGCCCGGTGGGCGCTCATTCGCCCCCGGGTTTTACGTCCCCGAGCACGTCGTGTTCGGGCCGGGCTTGGTTTTGGACGTCGACGTCGCGGTGGCGGTCGCTGCCGCGTTCCCTCCCGCGAATTCGCGAGCTCAGCTGATGCTCCCGGGTGGTCTGGCCCGGTGATCCCCAGACCACGAGACCAAGGAACTGCATGGCAAGAAACAACTACTCGGCAGGTAAGCGGCAGCGCGAGCGAGAGCGCGAGCGCAAGAAGAAGGAAAAGGCTCAGCGGCGCGCCGAAAATCGGTCCGGGGCTGGCGACGTGCCCACCGCCACGGTCGACGAGCTTCAGGGCGGCAACCTCATGTCGATCGAAGAGGTGATGCGCAACATGCAGGGCGGCGGGAGCGACGAAGAGAAGGAGACCCGTGCGATCCCCAGTCGTCTGTTCGTGGGGGGTCTGGACTGGCGCGTCACCGATACTCAGCTTCGTGCCGAATTCGAAAAGCTCGGGAAGGTCTCCGATGCCATCGTGGTGCTCGACCGGGACACGGGTGACTCGCGTGGGTTCGGCTTCGTGACCATGTCCGACCGCAAGGACGCAGCCGAGGCGATCCGCAAGCTCAACGGTACCCAGCTCGAGGGGCGCACCTTGGTCGTACGCCAAGCCGAAGAGCGCCGCGGCGGCGGGCGCCGCTAGCGAAGAGTGCCGCGGCGGCAGACGCTGCTCGCGAAGAGCCCCGCGACGGCAGACGCTGCTCGCGAAGAGCCCCGCGGCGGCAGACGTCGCTAGCGAGGAGCCCCGCGGCGGCAGACCCCGCTAGTCGTCGAGGTCGAGCAGGTGGCCCGACCGCCGGCGCTTCGTGTCGAGGTATCGGCGGTTTTCCTCGCGCGGGGCAATCTGCAGGGCGACGCGGCGAGCCACCTCGATGCCGGCTTCGCGCAGGCCTTCGACCTTCTTGGGGTTGTTGGTGTGGAGCTCGATCGACGCCATGCCCAGCGCTTCGAGCATAGCGGCGGCCATGTCGTAGCGGCGTAGGTCGTCGTCGAAGCCCAGGTGCCGGTTGGCGTCGACCGTGTCGAGGCCCTCGTCTTGGAGCGCGTAGGCCCGCACCTTGTTGGCGATACCGATCCCGCGGCCTTCTTGTCGCAGGTAGAGCAGCACGCCGCACTCGCTGTTTGCAAACCGGTGGAGCGCCTCTTGAAGTTGCTCGCCACAGTCGCAGCGGTTGGAGCCCAGCACGTCGCCGGTGAGGCACTCGGAGTGCATGCGCACCGGGACTTCGTTGACGCCCTCGATCGTTCCCTGGACGATGGCGACATCGTCGAGGCGGCGGCCGTCTTCGGTTTCGAATGCAACGATCTCGAAGTCACCGTGCTTGGTGGGGAGCTTGGCCCGAGCGATCACCGAGACCGTGGGTCGCCGTTGGTCCACGAGCTTCAAGGCGGCGTTGAAAGGCGGGATGCGCATGGTCGATTAGCGAGAGGCTCGGGTGGCGTCGACAATGTCCTGGTAGAGCTTGTTCGAGGACTGGACGCCTTGGCTAACGCTCTCCACAACGAGGTTAAGTAGCTGATCTTGGTCCAGGCGCAATACGTCGTAGTAGCGCTGCCGATCGATGGCATGAATGGTCGCGGGCCAGTATCCCTCGTTGCAGAGGATGTGATTCATGGCCAAGCGGGCTACGCGCCCGCTGATCTCCGGCCACGGGAAGATCCGGATCACCTCGCGATGGACCTCGACGGCCAGCTCGATCGGGTGGGCCCGCTTGCACTCGTCGGTCCGGAACCAGTCGGTCAGCTTGCGCATGCGGTAGCTGATCTTGTCCGCCGGTGCCAGGTCGTGGAAGTACATGCGGTGGATCGGGTTGTCCTTGCGGTACTGGATCTGGTCTTTCTTGTCGGCGGGCAGCAGCAGCTGGTGCAGCTTCTTGAGCCAGTCGAGGTTGAGGGTGAGCCGTTTGCCTCGCGAGTCCAGCACGTGGCGGATCCCGTCGCGGACCGCCATGATGTGGTTGTACGCGGGGATGAGGCTCGGCGCGCTGATGATCTCGTCATCGGTCGCGGCCTTGATCTCGGTGATGTGGAGGACGGTGCCCTCCAGCGCGAAGTCGTGGTAGATCCACGACATGAGGAACCGCTCGTCGAAGCTGTCGCGCTGCTTCGGGGAGAGCATGCCGAGCTTCTCCCAGAGCAACTCCGACGCCTCATGGAGCTGGCGATAGTTCCTGCTACGGGGCGGAATCATCTCGATCGGGCGCTCCGGCTCTTCGGGGGTTGGCGATTCGACGGCGAGGGCGGGAGTGTCGGGGGTGAGGACGACTGCTGGCTGCCGACGCGCCGGTCGATTCAGGAAGCGCACGCTACTGATTCGCCCGCGCCCGGTCAACACTCGATCGCCTAAACCTACGGGATCCAAGCGAAAATTTGACGAGCCCCCGACCCCGAAAATTTGACCCGCGCGCCGAAAAATGGGCACGTCCACGGGGCTTTTCCATGAGCGAGTCCGGCGCAGCTCACATTTCCGTGCTGGCGCAGGAGGTTTGCGCCGCGTTGGTTCCGGCGCTCCCCCCTACCCCTGGCGCAGCGTCCGTCGAAGTTCCCACGGCGATCACCGGCGCAGGGGGAGCGGTGCGGCCGCGGGTATTGGTGGACGCGACCGCCGGCCTCGGTGGACATACGGCCGCTGTGCTGCGGGTGACTCGTCCGGATCGGGCCATACTCTTCGATCGTGATCCCGAGGCGCTCGCCCGGGCTCGCGAGCGCCTGGCTGGAGCGCCGTGCCCGGTGAGCTTCGTCCACGCCGGCTTCGCCACGATCGCGGCGTCGCTGGCGGCGTTGGGCATACGAGAGGTGGCCGCGATCGTGGCCGACCTCGGGGTCTCGTCGATCCAGCTCGACCAGCCCGAGCGTGGCTTTTCGTTTCGTGGGGATGGGCCCCTGGACATGCGCATGGATCCGACCGCCGGCCCTAGCGCGGCCGAGTTGCTCGCGCGGATCGACGTCCCGCGGCTGACGCGGATCTTGCGCGAATACGGTGAGGAGCCCGAGGCTCGCCGGATCGCCGCCGCGGTGGTGGAGGCTCGACCGACCACGACCCGGGGGTTGGCCCAGGTGGTGACCACTGCCCTCGACGGCCGAGCGCGTCGCAAGCGGACCGGGAGGATCCATCCCGCCACGCGCACCTTCATGGCCTTGCGGATCGAGGTCAACGACGAGCTCGGGCAGCTCGACCGCTTCTTGGCCGACGCGCCCTCGCTGTTGATGGTGGGGGGGCGGCTGGCCGTGATCACGTTTCACTCTCTCGAGGATCGTCGGGTCAAGCGGCGGTGGCGGGCGCTCAGTCGTCCTGTGCAGCCCCCTGCGCACTTGCCCTTGCGTGAGCGTGACCTGCCGCGCCCGCGCTTTATCGTGGCTCCGGGCTACGCGGGTGGGGTGACGGCCGGCGTCGAGGAGACCGAGCACAACCCGCGGGCCCGGAGCGCCCGCCTTCGCGTCTTGGAGCGCTGCGCCCCATGAGTTCCTCCGAATCGCCCCGTGCACCCGTGCGTCGTCGTCGACAGAAAGTGGAGATACGTCCCCACGGCTGGCAGCGAAGCAGCGATCTGCCGCCCTCGGCCCGGGTGGCCTCGCTCGTTCGTCGCCATCGCAGCGCGCCGGCGGGAACCTCCTTCTTGCTCACCCTGATCGTCGGTGCGTTGACCGCGATCGGAATTGCTCGGGTGCACGCCACCACGCGGGTGCTGGAGATCGGGGCCGAGATCACCGATCTGACCGCCGAGCAGGCCCGCTTGCTCGACGAGCGCCGGCGCTTGGCCGCCGAGCGTGCCTACCTGCGGCATCCGGCCACGATCGACGAGGTCGCCCGCAACCGTCTGCAGATGATCCCCATGTCTCCCGACCTGGTGCAGACCATTCGCCTTGCGCGTCAGGAGCCGACCCCATGAACCTCTTGCGTCGATCTCAGCAGATCGTGCTGCGGCCCATGGCCAGCGACTTGCGGGCCGTACATCGACGCGGCTGGCTGGTCGCGGGTGTGCTCATGATGGCGCTTTTGGGCCTGGGCTGGCGCTCGTGGGTGGTGGCCGTGCGTCACCACGAGCACTATGCCGAGCAGGGCAACCGCCAGCAATTGCGTAGCTATCGGGTCAAGGCCAGCCGCGGCGACATCGTCGACCGCAGCTACATCTCGCTGGCGGTGACCGACCGGGTCCACAAGATCGTCCTCAACCCCCGGCTTATCACCGCCCAGGGGCAGACCGAGGCGGTGATCGCCGCCGTGATGGAGCTTTTTCCCGGTGCGGATCCCGAGTACCTGCGCGACGAGCTGTTGCGTGACAAGGCCTACCGACGCTTGCGCATGGTGCTCGACGAGGACCAGTCTCGGGCTCTGCGGGCCAAGGCGCTGCCCGGGGTCAGCCTCGAGCCCGTGCCCCACCGGGTCTACCCTCGCAAGCTGCTCGCCTCGCACATCCTGGGCCGGGTCAACGCCCAGGGCAAGGGCAACCTGGGCATCGAGTATGGGCTCGACGAGTACTTACGGGGTCGTGACGCCATGAGCCCCGCCTACTTTGCGCGGGGCAAGAAGCTGCTCACCGAGGGCTTTCCCGACCCGGGCGTATCGCGGGGCAACACCGTCGTGCTCACGCTCGACTCTGCGGTCCAGGCCATGGCCGAGGAGGAGATCAACACCCTGGTGGCCAACTGGACCCCGGTGAGCGCCAGCATCGTCGTGATGGATCCGCGCAGCGGCGAGGTCTTGGCCATGACCAGCCGGCCCACCTTCGACCCCAACCACCGGATCGACAAGCTCGAGCAGACCGTCAACCAGGCCGTGCAGGCCGACTTCGAGCCCGGCTCGACCATGAAGGCGATCACGGTGGCGGCCGCGCTCGAGCAGGGCACGATCCGCAAGGACCAGAGCTTCTTTTGCGAGAACGGTCGCTGGCAGTACACCGACGAGCACGCGATCAAGGACACGCACCGCTCGGAGTGGCTGAGCGTGACCGAGATCCTCGCCGAGTCGTCCAACATCTGCACCACCAAGATCTACGAAACCCTCCGCAAGGAGAACATGTACAAGTGGGCTCGGCGCTTCCACTTTGGTAAGCGCCCGTCCATCGAGCTACCCGGGGCCACCCGCGGCGTGCTGCACCACTGGGACAAGTGGTCCGACATTCAGGGGGCCAACATCTCGTTTGGTCAGGGCATGACCGCCAGCCCCTTGCAGGTGGCGGCGGCGTTCTCCGTGCTGGCCAACAAGGGCGTCTACAATCCTCCCACGATCGTGCGCCAGGTGATCGACGCCGACGCCAACCCCGTGCCGATCGACCGGCCCGAGCCGCAGCGGGTGGTGCGGATCTCCACCGCCCGCACCGTCATGGAGATGCTGCAGAGCGTGGTCCACACCCGGCGGGGCACCGGTCGCAACGCCAAGATCGAGGGCTATCGGGTGGCCGGTAAGACCTCGACCGCTCAGAAGGCCAACCGCGAGCAGGGTGGTTACGCCGAGGACGACTACTTTGCTTCGTTCGTCGGCGCGGTGCCGGCCGAGGATCCGCGGGTAGTGATCCTTGTCTCGGTCGATAGCCCGCAGGGGGGTCACTACGGCAACGAGGTAGCCGCGCCCACCTTCTCGCGCCTGGGAGCTCGGGTGATGACCCACCTGGGCGTGGAGCGGGAGGACGGCACTCGGCCCGCGCCCGATCCGATCCGTTTGATGGCCGACAACACCAACCTCTTGGAGGGCTTCGTGCCCACCGTAGACGTCGAGCCCCGCCTGCCCGGTCAGCGGCGGCCCAGCGTCAGCGGCGGGCTGCCCGATTTCACTGGGCTGACCCTGGTGGAGACCCTCGAGGTCGCCGAGCGTCTCAAGGTGCAGGTGCAGCCCCGCGGGACGGGGATCGCGGTGATGCAGAGCCGACCGCCCGGTCCGGTGGAGGAGGGGGCCGTGGTCGAGGTGTTGTTCGAGGCGCCGGCGTAGCGGTCGGCCTCGCCCGTGGCTTCGGGCTGACTACGTCACAGACGTACGGCTGGTGGAACCTGTGCCTGAGTCACTGCTTCCGCCGGTGGTGCCTGAATCAGTTCCGCTAGCGGAGGCCGAGTCGGTGTCGGTGCCGGAGTTGCTCTCGGTGGCGGTGCCGGAGTTGCTCTCGGTGCTCGAGTCGGTGGCGGTGCTGGCGTTGCTCTCGGTCTCGGTGTCGCTGGCGTCGGCCGGTCCGTCGGTGGGTTGCGGATTGCCTGTGGTGGGTGTTCCGCTGGTCGGCCCCGACATGGTGCCCTGGCTGGCCGAGCCATCGGTATCGGCCTCGGTGTCCTGTGCCGGACCGTCGCACTCACCGATGCAGACGTCGTCCAGCCCGCATGCGGGCGCGCTGGCCCACAGCAGCCCGAGGATTACGAATGCGCTGCGTTTCATCTGAACACACCTCATAGCGACGGGCGAGCGAGCGCCCGAGGGTCGACAGGGTCGATCGGTACCGCGGAGCTCAATAAGATCGCGAATCAGGAAGGATCGGCACAGATGCTCGGTCAGGGGAGCACCAGCTCGATGCCCGCGCCGATCTCCACGCCAAAGGGTGGCGTGGTGACCAGGGTGCCGCGTTCGCCGACGTAGTAGTTGCGGCGCACCAGGGGCACGAGCCAGCGGCTAGTGACCACCAGGCCGATCTGTGGGGTGACGTACCAGGCCATGTCGATATCGGCGAAGACCGAGCCCCATGGTTGGCGTTCGGTGCGGGGTGTGTCGACGCCTACGCCGGTTGCGGTGACCAGGCCGCCATCGGCTCCGCCGCAGATCGGTGTGACGATCCGTCCGCTCCCGAACACGCCACAGGCTCGCAGGCCCATGCGCCACAGCGAGAAGTCGCCGCCCACGGTGCCGCCGGGGTACCACTGGGTGCGGTTGAGTTGGCCGGCTCCGAGCACATCGAGTCGGAAGCGCTTGCGTAGCCAGCCCACGCTCAGCCCGCCGCCCACGCCTACACCGGGTAGCCCGACCGTGCCGGTCTTGCCGAAGCCGCGCATGACGATCCCCTTCTCGCGACGCGGCCGCCGGGCCTTTTTCTCTTCTTCCGCTGGCGTGGCGGCCTCTCCTGCGGGGGCGGTTGCGGCCGCGAGGATGGGGGCGGAAGACGGCAGCCCGGCGTGGGCTTGGGCCACGAGGGGCAACGTCGCGAGGACGATGGACGACAGCGCGGACATGGTGACCAGCCCGAAAGCGCTTCGGGCGTTGGCATCTTCGCACGTTGGCCCCCCGCGATCACTAGGGAATCCCGCGCCTCCCGACACTCCTTGTCACCAGACCGAGCGGATCATTTCGCTCCGCACCCACCAAAACCGCGCACCCCTCGCCTGCCGCACCCACCCCCCAAGGTCGCCTCTTTCAGGACCCAAACTCACCCAACCCCAATCACCGATCGCTCACCGCGCTCCCCTCAGCCCTGCCCAGGGGGTCTCAATTCCGACTGAGCCTCGACCGCCCCATACCGCCCGCGCTCATCGATCCCCACTCGCGCCACCGCCACCTCGGCATCATGCGTAAAGAACATCCACCCGCGCTCCCCATGGATCCGATCGAGCACCCCTTGCTTCTCCTCGATCAGCTTCTCCGGATACCGGTCGTACCCCATGGTGATCGGCAAGTGCACCCACGGCACCCCGGGCACAAGATCCCCCATGAACGTCACCGCCCCTTGCGGTGCCTCCACCCGGGTGAGCAGCAACCCCGGCGTATGCCCATGCGACACCCCAAACGAATACTTCGCTCCCAGCGTCTTCGAGCTCGTCCCCTCGACGATCTCCAGGCGCCCGGTCGCTTCGAGCATCGGCTGCAGCGCGGGAATGAACGACGCGCGGTCACGGGCATGCGGTGCCAGGGCGCGGCGCCACGCCTCGCCCCCCACGACATAGTGCGCTCGCGGAAACACCAGCTCGGGCTCTCGCCCTTCTTCCCATGGCGTCAGCAGTCCGCCCGCATGATCGAAGTGCAGGTGCGAGAGCACGATCACGTCGACATCCGAGGGCGCGACGCCGTGCTCCGCCAGCGATCGCAGCAGCACGTGCTCGGATTCTTGCACCCCGTAGCGTTCGCGAAGCTTGGGCGGAAAGAAGCTACCGATCCCCGCTTCGAGGAGCACCCGGCGCCCCGAGTCTTCCTCGATCAGCAGTGAGCGACAGGCCAGCGCGATCCGGTTGTGCTCATCGGGCTCGCACCACCGAGCCCACAGCGCCCGGGGGCAGTTGCCGAACATCGCGCCGCCGTCGAGCCGCTGCGAGTTTCCCTCTACGGACCAGAGCTTCATGGGGGCTCACATAGCATCGATCACATCTTGACGGTGTTTTCGAAGCGCTGCTGGATCTCGAAGGCATCGAACATCAGGCGCCACTGTCCGTCGTCTTGCCGGACCCAGCGCTCGCAGGTGATGACGCCCGCGCCCACGTTCATCGACCACGACGCGCTCAGCTCCACGGTGGTCGCGTCGATCGCTTGTAGGTGCACGTCGCGGTACACGAGGTCCCCGGCTCCATCGGCGATGAACGGGCGCCAGAACCCGTCGATCTCGGCTCGCCCTATGCGGCGTCCGATCGGGCGGGCTTCCATGATGGCGTCGTGGGTATAGCCGGCGACGCAGGCATCGACGTCGCCGGCGTTGAACGCGGCGATCCAGCGTGTGCTTGCCTGGCGGACCTCGGTGAGGGCGTCGGCGTGGGTCGCGTTGGGGGTAGGGCTCGGGGAGGTCGCGGTGGTCATGTCTTTGATGATGACTGTGCGTTGATGCGCATCAATGCGTAAAAATGAGAGTATATTGTGCATGCATGCACAGCGCAGGGCACGATGACCCCAGCTGGGACGATCTTCGAACCGTTCTCGCCGTGCTCCGTGCGGGTTCGTTCTTGGGGGGTGCGCGTGCGCTAGGGATCAGCCACTCGACCGCTTCACGGCGTATAGCGGCGCTCGAGGCTGCGCTCGGGGTCGCGTTGATCGAGCGCACCCCCGACGGGCTCGTGCCCACCGCGGCGGGGCAGCAGATGCACGACGTGGCCGAGCGGGCCGAGGCCGAGATCCAGGGGCTCACGCGGTCGATCGCGGGCCGAGATTCCCGGTTGTTCGGGACGGTGCGGGTGGCGATCCCCTACCTGCTGGCCACCTCGTTGCTCATGCCCGCGTTTGCCCAGTTCGTGGGGCGATACCCCGACATCCAGCTGGAGCTCGTTGCCAGCTATGGGCACGTGGATCTCACCCGTCGTGAGGCCGACGTCGCGATCCGGGTGACCGATGCTCCGCCGCAGTCGGCGGTCGGTCGACGGATCGGCACCCTTGACGTGGCGCTCTATGGTCCGCGTGCTCGCCGGGCTCGTCACTCGCCGCTGCCCTATGTGGGCTTGGACGATGGTCGCCCGGTGCCCCGCTGGTATCACGAGCGTTGGCCCGACGCGGTGCTGGGCGTTCGGGTCAACGACTATCCGCTCGCGCTCGAGGCGGTGCGGGCGGGCATGGGGGCCGCGGTGTTGCCCGTGTGTGTAGCCGAGCGTCAGGCGGGGCTGCGTTGCCTGATGGCGTTGCCCGAGCGCGGGGTGGGGCTTTGGTTATTGACCCATGCCGATCTGCGCAAGGCGGCCCGGGTTCGGGCGCTGCTCGACCATCTGGGCGACGCCTTGCCGTTGTTACTGAACACCACGAGCTCGCGCAAGCGGCGGCGGTGACCGGGTTGCGCCCGCGACGCTGCGGGTGGTCGTCGAAACTCCGTGGGCGCATGCGGGGTCGAAGCCCCGGTTTTTCCGTACCATCCGCTCATGGGCAAGACGCGACAGCGGCTGACCACGCTCTTCACCATCATCGGCATCGTCACCACGGTGCTGGTCATGGCGATGGGGGCGGTGGTCACCTGCACCTTTGTCACGCGCGACCGGGTGGCCGAGCATACGATCCTCGAGCTGCGCCTCGATCGGCCCTTGGCCAACCCGGGCAGCGACGATCCTCTGGCGCTCCTCACCGGGGGTTCTGGGCTCACCTGGCTGCAGGTCGTCGAGGCGCTCGAGCGTGGTGCTCACGACGAGCGTGTCGTTGGGGTGGTCGCATACATCGACGGCACGTCGCACGGCATGGCGCACGTCGAGGAATTACGCGACGCGATCGTGGCGTTTCGCGCCGCGGGCAAGCCGGCGATCGCCTTTGCCGAGACCATGGGCGGGGCCGGGCCGGGTACTCAGGGGTACTACCTGGCCACCGCGTTCGACGAGATCTACCTCCAGCCTTCGGGTGAGCTAGGGCTGGCGGGTCTGCGCAGCGAGAGGATGTTCTTGCGGGGCACCTTCGACATGGTCGACGCGGTGCCGCAGGGGGGTCGGCGCTCCGAGTACAAGTCGTTCTACGAGACCTACGCCGAGCGTCACATGAGCGCCGCGTCGCGGGAGCAGACCGAGGTGATGCTGGCCGACATGCACGCCCAGCTGGTGTCGGCGATCGCTCCGCGCGTGGGTGACGATCTGGCGCGGGCTCGGGCGGTGATCGAGCAAGGGCCCTATCTGGCGGCCGAGGCGCTCGAGCATGGTTTGATCGACGGGCTGGCCTACCGCGACCAGATGCTCGCCACCGTGCAAGAGCGGGTCGGGGGCGAGGCCGAGCGGCTGTATCCGGAGGCCTATCTCGAGCGCGCGGGTCGGGCCTGGGCGGAGGGCTCGGTCATCGCGATCATCCACGGCAACGGGGGCATCGTGCGGGGGCCTGGCGACTACGATCCGATCGAGCGCGAGAGCTCCATGGGGGCACAGACCGTGGTTGCGGCGTTTACGGCCGCCGTCGAGGATCCCGAGGTCGAGGCGATCGTGTTTCGGGTCAACAGCCCGGGGGGCTCGGCGGTCGCCTCTGATGCCATGTGGCGGGCCACCCAGAAGGCTCGCGAGGCGGGCAAGCCGGTGGTGGTGAGCATGGGCAACTATGCCGCTTCGGGCGGCTACTACGTCTCTGCGGGGGCCACCAAGATCGTTGCGCAGCCATCGACGGTCACCGGATCGATCGGGGTGGTGGCGTTCAAGCTGGCCACCCGCGGGGTATGGAACAAGGTGGGGGTCACCTGGGATTTCGTGCAGACCTCACCCAATGCGGCGACCTGGAACACGCTCGATCCCGACGGTCCCGAGGGTCGTGCTCATCTGGAGCGCTCGCTCGACCAGACCTACGCGGACTTCAAGCAGCGGGTGGCCGACGGTCGCGATATGTCGTTGCTGGAGGTCGAGCGGGTGGCTCGGGGGCGGGTGTGGACGGGGATGCGAGCCCAGCAAGAGGGGCTGGTGGATGTGCTGGGGGGGTTGCCCACCGCGATCGCCCTGGCCAAGCAGGAGGCGGGGATCGACGAGGACGCCGACGTCGAGCTGCGTACATTTCCCCTGAGCAAGGGGATGCTGGCGCAGCTATTGTCGGGTGGGCCCGACAACAGCGATCGGGTGACCGCTCGGGACCGGGTCGACGCGGGGCTCGAGCGGTGGCGTGAGGCCGCGGGGACGCTGCGCGAAGTCGTGCAGGCCAGCGGCGACGCCGGGGCGCTGACGATGGTGCCAATGAGAGTGGAGTAGGGGGCGCCCCTTCCAACTCGGGAAGGGTTAGAGTCAGCGTTGGCTTGCTCAACGCCGCGGGATCGCCGGCATCGGGCGGGATTGAGGACGCGGGGGTAGCGATCGTGCTTGTGCGTGGCCCGCCAGATCGACGCTGGAGTGTCGATCTGGCGGCCTCGTCCATCGGAGTCAACCTGAGGGCTACCGCTGAGACTTTCTGCAGTCTGGGCCACCGATCCAATAGACACATTCGCCGAGAAGCGCTTCGTTTTCTACGGTTTGCTGGCACCATGCCTCGGCCTCTTTGCACGAGAGATCGTATCCCGGATGTTCGCAACTATCGAATATGTCTGGGCAGTCTTCCTCAAGTGAAAATTCTTGGCAGACCCACATATCGAAACACTCGAAGCATTCTGGGTGGTCGTCGACGCAGCCAGGGAAGTCATTGCTGTGGCCGTTGCATTCCTCGCGGATGATCATGCAGTCAATGCCTGCGGAGTCGTCGGTATCGTCGGTGTCGGTCCCGCTCTCGCCGCCGTCATCGTTGCCCTCGCCGCCGTCGTCGTTGCCCTCGCCGCCGTCGTCGTCGCTCTCGCCGCCGTCGTCGTTGCCCTCGCCGCCGTCTTCGTTGCCCTCGTCGCCGTTATTACCGTTGCTGGTTCCGGGGGACGTATCCCCGGCGCTGGTGGAGTCGCCTTCATCGCCGGGGTCGCAGCCGTAGACGGAGGCGCCGACGATGAAGAGGCTCAAGGAGAGGCCGATACTATGAAGGGTGGATTGATTGGTGGTCATGACGTTGTGTTTCTGTTGTGGGGCTGTGTGTAATGTCGACATGGTCGACAGGTAAGCAAAAGCAAAGGAGTCCTGGTCCGTGTTGATCGAACGATCTTGCTGTCAGGGTGTCGATGGGAGCGTTATTCGAATGGATGATGTCGCTCTGTCGCTTGTCATTCGAATGAATACTTTTGTGTCTGTTACTTAGAGTGCCCTTGTCGAGATTGTCGCAGCAACGGTCGTTCCACCTCTCTGTTCTCAATGGTTATAGGTATATGCGTATGCCTGGAGCATCCAGCGTCACTTTAGATGGCTGCAACTGAGATGGCAGCGGTCATTCTCGTTGGCACGGCAATATCGAGGTCAGGTGTAGGAACAAATCGATCCGGTGTGCGAATGTCCAGCGTTCGTGTTGCGCTCGCGGTTCGGCGCTCACGGGTGGGGGGCGCATATGAGGAACCACGTTTATCTATTGCTCTTGATGGACCGTCGCAGTGTGCTTTGGGGTCTAGCTCGAAGACGTCTCCATTGTTTGTAGCGGGCAGGTCCCACCGATCGCATCTTCACGTCTAAGCCGGGCAACATCCTCTACTCGATCGCCCCTCTACTCGATCGCCATTGCTGGATCCGATCGGCCGATCTCGCTCTATGTCGTGCTCGAGCATCAGAGCAATCCGCCCGAGCTGCTCGAGGTCTTCACTTCTCCGATCGAGCTGGCCGAAGCCCTCGGCAGCAGCCTCCGCCCGTCTACGACTCGCCCTTGTCCGACCCCGACGAGCTCCCGTGCGGTGGTCGTACCACCTCGGCCTGCTCGACCCCCTCCACCTGGATCGCGGGCATCCGCTGGGTGATCGCGTCTTCGATGCCGAACTCGGAGAGCCGGATCAGGCCCGAACCTTCCATCTCGCGGCGCTCGAGGTTGGCGTCGCGGAAGTAGAGCGCGTACTGGGCCGTGCTCGAGTGCACGCGCAGCCAGGCGTCGAGGCTGGGCTGGTAGCGGGGGTCGGCCACCTGGGACAGAGCCTCGAGGATGCTGGTGTAGTCGTCGGGCTCGGACAGGCGCTGCTCGTAGACCGACAGCAGCTCGGGTACCCGCTCGCCGGAGTGCTTCATCAGCACGCTCCACTGGTGCGACGAGAACTCCACGCAGCCCTCGCAGTGATCCTCGGCGAGGCGGGCGAGGGCGGCGAAGTCCCCCGCGTCCATCAGGGCCCGCAGGTGCGGCGCGAGCAGGGCATAGACCTCGGGGCGGATCGCCACCAGCTCGCTCACCGGCTCGGCCCACAGCCAGTCGTCGGATTCCTCGGTGAACACCACGCCCACCAGATCGCAGTTGGCCGGGAGCGCGTCGGTCAGCTCGGCCAGGCCGAACGAGATCGGGCGCCATGACTCGCGCCGCCCGGGGTCGCGCAAGACCTCCACGAACTCCGCGAGCTCGTCGGGGCTGACCGCCATGCGGGCGATCCGTCGCTCGTGGTCGACCTCCTGGAAGTAGTCGGCGAGCGTGGCAAAGAGCACGCGCCACTCCCCGCTCAGCAGCTCGACCTCGAGATCGTGGTCGCCCAGCAAGTGGCGGAGCTGGTCGAGATCTCCGTCGCGAAGCTGTTGCAAGATCTGCGTCTCGATCTCGCGGTAGACCTCGGACGGTAGCTGGTACGCACGACAGCGCACGATGGCCAGGCTAACCGAAAGCCCGGGGGCCTTCCACCGCACGAGCGGGCCGAGGTGGCCGAGGCCCGTCTTCGAAGCTCGTCTGCGATCATGGCCCGGGCTCGACCCAAAAGCGCAGCACCATCAGCGCAGCGCCCGCGGGCATGGGCGGCCGTGCGGAAAGCTCGGCCCGTAGGGCCTTGACGGTGCACGCGGCGGCTGGCCCGGCCGGATCGCCCTCGATCGCGCCCACCGTGCCGCCGGCTCCCACGGAGAAGCGTAGCGCGAGCGATCCAACGTTCGCCAGCGCACCCTTTTCCGCGCAGCGGCGGGCGATCCGGTGGCTGATCCCGGCCGCGGCATGATCGAGCATCAGCGCGGTCGATAGTTCGACCGGGGTCGATCCCAGGTCACCGCTGCGCAAAGGGCTCGTGCCCGGGGGCAGGCGCCACGACTCGACCAGCGGCGGGTCGTCCTCGCGCGGGGTGGCAAACGAGCCGGGCGCGGGTTCCTCCGCCCGGTCTGCGCAGCCGCCCAGCCCCGCGGCGACCAGCCCCGCGGCGACCAGCCCCGCGGCGCCCAGGTGCCCGACGAAGGTCGCGGCCAAGACCCTCCGTCGCACGCTCGGTCCCCGCAACGCGCTACGGCCGGCCCGCCATGTTGATGCAGGTGACGTTGCCGCTCCCGTCGGGCGTACACTCATAGAGCTTGCGCAGGGCGCCGAACAGGAAGTAGTCGTGGCGCTGGATGTAGATCTTCCCGTTGGGGTGCACGACCATGGCGCCGTACGAGCAAGAAGCGGCGGGGAGCGCCATCAGGGCGGCCACTAGAGCGACGGTCTTTCGCATGCGGAACCTCGGCGGCCGAAGTCGCGGCCTGCCCCATGGTTATGCCAAAAGCGGCAAATCGCGGTCAATCCTGGCGCAGCGACCGTGTGCGACCTCATCTGTTCGCGTTCGCTCGCGGTCGGTCGAGTGCCGGTGCGGGGGCTCGGGGGCCACATTCTCGCGCGGTGAGTCCGGGGTGCCGCCCTGGGGAGCGTGCGGGCGCCGGTCGGACTATCCTCGGCGGGCCGAGCCAGGCTCGGCCGCATGCCGACCAGCAGCCGGGACCCCGTGATGATCCAGCTCAGCCCAGACCCCGGGATCGCCGAACGCCAGATCGAGGCGGTCATCTTCTATCTGACGACCTGCGGGTACATCGATTCCGAGTTCGACCTCCGCGAGAAGGCGTTCGTCCGCTCGTTCCTGCGCAAGCTGGTCACCGCTCGGGTCGACGGCCAGGGCAACCTCGACCCCGAGGTCCGCTTCGAACAGATCGAGCGCCAGCACGAGCACTACGTGGAGCGCTTCCAGCAGATCGACTACGACGTGCGCTCGCTGTTCACCGAGGCGGTGGCCGACGGTGAAGATCCGCAGGGCTTCGTGCTGGCCAAGCTCCAGCTGCGCTGCTACGAGCTGTTCCGCGAGCTGCCGTTGGGGAGCCGCGAGGCGCTGCTGGCCATCGTGGACGAGTTCATCGGGGCCGACGGCGTGGTACATCCGGCCGAGGTCAAGTTCCGCAACGATCTGGCCGCGCTGCTCGGGGCCGAAGTTCGGGCCGAGGAGGTGGCCGGGACCGAGGCCAAGCTCGAGGTCCAAAAGCCCACCGAGCTGCGGTCCTCGCAGGAGGATCACCCCTTCTTCAAGGGGTTCGAGCACCACTACTCGGCCGACCCCGAGGAGATCCGCAAGCAGATCGACGCCGATCTGCGCTTGCTCGAGCAGGTGGAGGCCAGCTGGGACGAGCGCCGCGAGGCGGGCCAGGGGCGCCTACGCGGCAAGCAGTCGATCGAGGACTTCGACGAGCCCGGTGATTTCCTCGACGGCCACGTGCACCTGGTGTCGCGCCCCAACGACTTCGAGCTCATCGTGCTCGGCGATCTTCACGGCTGCTACAGCTGCCTCAAGGCGGCGGTGATGCAGTCGGACTTCATGAACAAGGTCCGGCGCTACCGCGCCGATCCCAGCGCCCACCCCGAGCCCCGGCTGGTGCTGCTGGGCGACTACATCGACAGGGGGCGCTTCTCGTTCAACGGGGTGCTGCGGGCGGTGCTCAAGCTCTACCTCACCGTGCCCGAGCACGTGGTCGTGCTGCGCGGCAACCACGAGTACTACATCGAGTACAAGGGCCGGGTGTATGGCGGGGTCAAGCCGGCCGACACGATCAACAGCCTCTCGCAGGTGCTGCCGGGCGAGGTGTTCGAGCGCTACCTGGCGTTCTTCGAGAAGATGCCCAACAGCCTCTTCTACGACAACCTGCTGTTCGTACACGGCGGGATCCCGCGCGACGCGCTGATGCGGGAGCGCTACGAGGACCTGTCCTCGTTCAACGACCCGGACATCCGCTTCCAGATGCTGTGGAGCGATCCCAGCCGGGCCGATGTGATCCCCGACGAGCTTCAGCGCTCCAGCGCCCGCTTCCCCTTCGGCCGCCAGCAGTTTCGCCGCTTCATGTCGAGGCTGGGCTGCGCGCTGATGGTCCGGGGTCACGAGAAGGTCAACGCGGGCTTCCGCGACATGTACCCTCGCGACGACATCCGGTTGCTCACCCTGTTCTCCGCGGGCGGCGTGGCCAACGACGACGTGCCCGAGGACAGCAACTACCGCGACGTGCGGCCCATGGCGCTGACCATCGCGCGCAAGGGCGGGGAGACCACCGTGACCCCGTGGGCGATCGACTACCGCAGCTACCAGCGGCCCGAGCTCAATCAGTTCTTCGCGACCGATCCAAACCTGGTGGCGTCTTGAGGGCAACGACCCGGCGCCGGGACGCAGGTGGACGCGCAGGTGGACGCGCGATGTGAGGGCACCCACGGGCCTGGAGGTAAGCTCGCTTGCCGGGACCCGGGCGGGCCGCGATGATCATGGGGCGTGGCGCACGAAAGCCCGCGCCAGGGGATGATGCGAACACTGGTCACGGGGGCAGGTGGGCAGGTCGGGCAGGATCTGATCGCGGAGCTGCAGCGACGAGGACACGAGGTTCACGGCAGCGACGTGGCGCGAAGGCCCAACGAGCTCGACGCCCAGATCCCCTGGCACTCGCTCGACGTCACCGACGCCGAGCGGGTCGAGGGGTTGCTGGGCGACCTGAAGGTAGAGCGCGTCGTTCACCTCGCCGCGATCCTCAGCGCGCGGGGGGAGGCCGATCCGGCGCGCACCTATGCGGTCAACCAGCACGGGACCTACAACGTGCTCGAGGCCTGCCGGCGTCGCGGCGTGGAGCAGGTGGTGTTCACCAGCACGATCGCAGTGTATGGCCCGGGCTTGCCCGCGCAGGTGGCCGACGACGTGCCCCTGCACCCGACGACGATGTATGGCGTCACCAAGGTCGCGGGGGAGCTGCTCGGCGAGTACTACCAACGGCGCTACGGGCTCGACTTCCGCGGGGTACGCTTCCCCGGGCTCATCAGCGCGTCGTTGCCGGGGGGAGGCACCAGCGACTACGCCCTCTACATGTATGTCGATGGCGTGCGCGCAGGGGCCTACCAGGCCTTCTGCCGGCCGGACACGCGGATCCCCCTGATGTACATGCCCGACGCGGTCCGGGCCCTGGTGGAGCTGTCGGAGGCCAAGCGGGCCTCTTTGCACCGTTCGGTCTACAACATCGCCGCGTTCAGCCCCACCGCCCAGCAGATCGCCGACAGCGTGACCCGGGTGCTGCCCGACGTGCAGATCACTTTTGCTCCGGATCTGGCTCGCCAGGCGATCCTCGACTCGTGGCCCGACTCACTCGACGACCGTGCGGCCCAGTCGGATTGGTCGTGGGCACCGCAATTCGATCTCGATGCGATGACCGATGATCTGGTCCCGCGCATTCGGGCCATGCTTGCGCGTAGTCTAGAGCACGGCCTCGCTCCTCGGTGAATGCCGCTCGGTCGATGGTCGACCGGCGCATCGGCGTGGTTGCGGCTATACTCGAACCATAATGACCTACCGATTTGGCTTGCTTGTGGTGGCGTTGGGCACGGCGCTGGCCGGCTGTACCGGATCCCTCCAAGAGGCTGATTTCGACCTCCAAGACGAGGCGGGGCAGGGGACGGGCGATGGCGACGGCGGGGCGCGCGGTGTCGATGGCGGAGAGGGCGGGACCACCGCCAGTCCTGCCCACTACGGGAGCGACGAATCGGGCAGCGTAGAGGAGGACACGGGCTTTGGCATGTCCGACGACCTGCCGCTGGCAGCGCACATCCCGGACATCAAGAAGGGTCAGGTGCCCCCGAACACATGGATCATCGTCGAGCAGGTCCCACCCACCACCGAGCGGGCGGCTTTCGGCGACCGTGAGTGGTTCTATGTGCAAGATCCTCTGGCCGAGGCGCACACGGGCCTGCGGATCGAGGTCACGCCGGGCATGGCCCTCCCCGAGCCCGATCGCTGGCAAGACCTGGTCGGTTGGGTGCGCCACGACGCGCAGGGCTGGTCGCTCGAGCTCGAGCAATCGTTCAACGGTCCGCGCCACGACGGGCTCGAGGCCCGGCCCGTCGACATGGCGGCGCTGCACGTCTCAACGGCGGTCGAGCTCGATGACACCTTGGTGGAGGTCTCGGCGCTCGAAGATCTCCGCGTGGGTTTTTGGCCGGTTCCGGGGGTTGTCCAGGCGCGCGACCGGGTCAGCGGTGAGTCCGTGCTCGTCGATCTTCGCCCCTTTGATCTCAAGGACCTCCAGCTGATGCCGGGAACGCGCCTGCGGCGTTTGACCGGGGTCGTGGAGATCGGAGACGGGCGCCCGGTGGTGCTGCCGCGTACGTCGGACGACATCGTGCGGAGCGACTGAGCGAGACCAACGCAAGATCCGATCGAGCCTGGGGGATCCCGACGACGCTGGCGTCGCTCTGCGCCCCCGGCCCTCGATGGCCCGCTCGGGTACAATCTCAGCGTGGTTTGGACTCGGAATTGTCTGACTCTTTGTCTTGGCATCGGTTTGACCGCCTGCGGTGACGATGGCGCTTCGGGGCAGCCGCCCCCGGGTACATCGAGCGCGGGAACAGCCGATGATGGCAGCGCAGACGACACAGTCGGCCTGGACACCGAAGGGCCAGACACCAGCTGCGTGCCCGGGGCGATGGGCTGCATCTGCCTCAACGACGGCTGCGAGGGGGGCCTTTTTTGCGTGGAGGGGACCTGCGTGCAAGGCCCTCAGATCGACATTGGCGAGGACCGAGCCGTGCTCGCGGGTCTGTTGGTGCCTCACGAGGTCGAGGTGGAGGCCGACGAGTTCGTGTGGTCCCAGGAATCTGGCCCGTCGGTGGAGATCCTCGGCGGCGACAGCCTCAGCATCGGGGTGGTCGTGCCGGCCGACACCCCGGCTGGAGAGACGATCGCGTTGCGCCTGGATGCCACCCGCAACGGCGTCACCCTGAGCGAGGTGTGGGAGGTCGACGTCATCGAGGCCGTGTTCGAGAACGGGCTGCCGGACATTGCCGATCCCACACAGCTGGGCACGACCGAGGGGCTGACCTTCGGCGGCCTGGGTATGTACGTGGTGTCCACCGAGGGCTTCGTGTCCCTGTTCAACGACAACGGCGAGTTCGTGGAGTCCTATGATCTGGGGGGTGCTCCCGTCGGGGCAGATTTCACGGACGACACGGTGCTCGTCGCCAACGCCGGGCTGGGCAGCGTGCAGCGGATCGACGCGCTCTCGGGGGCGGTCAGCGTGCTCTTCGACTCGATCGGCGGGAGCCCGCTAGGCGCGGTGAACTTCCCGCTGGCCGACGGCGATGACCTGTTCGTCTCGACCCGGCTCGACCAGACGGTGCTCTACTACCAAGGCGGCGAGGACGGCGGGCCGGGCTCTGCTTCGGTGTTCCTCGACGACCCCGGGCTGGTCAATCCCAACGCCCTGGCGCTGGGCCCCGAGGGCAACACCCTCTACGTGGGCACGGTGGGGCACGTGTGGCGGGTGCCGCTCATCGACGGGGGAATGGCCGGGGAGCCCCTCGACTACCTCGACCTGGGCGACGATACCGGCGTGACCTACGAGGTGGACGGCTTGGTCTTCGACGAGGGCAGCAACCTGTGGGTGGGCTGTCCCAACGCGGGCACGCTGTTCATGGCGCGATTTGCCGGGGATGGCCCCGCCGAGATCACCCGCACCTTCGACAACCCGCCGGGCGATCTCTCGGGCTTCGTCAACGTCAGCTTTGGCCGCGGCGACTTCGGCAACGACTACCTCTACTACACCAATCTCGGGAGCGGTACCGTGGGGCGGCTACGCGTCGGCTTGGGCGACTGAGCGCTGGTGCGCCGCCGGCTGACCCGCCCCCTTTCCTCTTCCCGCCCCTTCCGCCCCTTCCCCCCTTCCCCACGGAGACCGGACATGTTCAGCCAGGCCAAGGAGCACTACGCCGCCATCATCAAGGAGATCCGCGACGCGGGCCTCTACAAGGACGAGCGCATCATCACCTCGCCGCAAGGGGCGACGATCTCGGTCGGCAGCGGTGAGGTGCTCAACTTCTGTGCGAACAACTACCTGGGGCTCTCGGGCGATCCCTCCCTCATCGCCGCGGCCCATGCCGCGCTCGACGAGCGGGGCTATGGCCTGTCGAGCGTACGCTTCATCTGCGGCACCCAAGATCGCCACAAGGAGCTCGAGGCCAAGATCGCCTCGTTCCTCGGCACCGAGGACACGATCCTCTACAGCTCGTGCTTCGACGCCAACGGCGGCCTGTTCGAGACCCTGCTAGGGCCAGAAGATGCGGTGATCTCCGACGCGCTCAACCACGCCTCCATCATCGACGGGATCCGGCTGTGCAAGGCGCAGCGCCATCGCTTCGTGCACGACGACCTCGAAGACCTCGAGCGGATCCTCAAGGAGACCCAGTCGGCCCGCCTGCGCATGATCGCCACCGACGGGGTGTTCAGCATGGACGGCGACATCGCCCGCCTGGAGCCGATCTGCGATCTGGCCGAGAAGTACGGCGCCATGGTCACAGTCGACGACAGCCACGCCACCGGCTTCGTGGGCAAGACCGGCCGAGGTACCCACGAGCACTGCGCAGTGATGGAGCGAGTCGACGTGATCACCTCCACCCTGGGCAAGGCGCTGGGCGGGGCCTCGGGCGGCTTTACCACCGGTCGCAAGGAGATCATCGATGTGTTGCGCAACCGGTCGCGGCCCTATCTGTTCAGCAACACCCTCGCGCCCCCGATCGTGGCCGGCAGCCTCGCCGTGCTCGACCGCCTCAGCCAGACCACCGAGCTGCGAGATCGACTCGAGCGCAACACCACCCGCTTCCGCGAGGGAATGACGGCGGCTGGTTTTGCCATTCGGCCCGGCGTGCATCCGATCGTGCCGATCATGCTCGGCGAGGCGCGCTTGGCCGTGGAGTTCGCCGCCAAGCTCCTCGACGAGGGGATCTACGTGATCGGCTTCAGCTATCCGGTGGTGCCCAAGGGCCAGGCTCGGATCCGGGTTCAGCTCTCGGCCGCCCACTCCGACGCCGACATCGATCGTGCGCTGGCGGCCTTTGCCAAGATCGGCCGCGAGCTCGGCGTGATCGGCGGCTGAACGAAGTTCGCGCGGCTCGGCGAGCTTTGGGAACGGAGCTCGCGCGCGCGTTTGTTCCAGGAACAATGAGCGCCAATGGCCGCGGCCAGGGCAGGGGCTTGCCGGGTGGGCGGCTGGCGCAAGGCCTGGCCGGCGGCGAGCGCCCTGCTCGGTCAGATGTGCTCGTCGATGGCCACGTAGGCAATGGCCACGACGAAAGCACAGCACATCAGGGCGATGGTGATCGTGATCGGGGTCAACATCAGCATGGGTGAGACGTTGGGTCTGCGGGGATAGTCAGACCCACGTCGGTGCATGGTGCGAACCAGCACAGCACCTCGGGAGGTTGCGGTCCGCAGCGGTGGAAAGTGTCGCAGGATCCAACACCAGCGGTGTCGCGATCTGCCACCGCCCCGTGTGGTGCGGGAGCGGTCAGTCGAACGAATGGACGAGCCCGGCGGGTGGGGCGCTCCTCGCCCCCGTTCTTGGTCGGTGCTCTGCTCATCGTCGGCCCACTCATCTTGTTCCACTCGGGGACCCTTTGTCTCCGATCCTAGGGAAAAAAACCACATCGAGAGCGACGTTGGGCGTCATTCGTCGAGCGTGTCGATCGTCCGGTGACGCGCCTTGCTCCATTGGCTCAGGACGAAGCGACCGGTCGAGATCGTTCCTCGGATCGAGTTGGTCCGCCCGTACGCGACGGGCTGCCCGAGAGGTTGGAGGCAGGACCAATTGATCAGCGCCCGATCCCCAGGGGGTCGAGCGCTGCATGCTGGCGCGAGCGAGCCCCTAAGGGGCGGGTCGTCAGCGATAGACCCGTCGGGTGGTCTGCATCTGGGTCTCGACCCGCCGAAGCTCCGCGATCACGTGCTCGATCCGCTGATTCATCGGCTCGCCGGGCCATCGCAGGTTCTTGCGATCGAAGGACCACCCCTCTCGGATCAGCATCTGTCGGATCGGCTCCGCGCTCAGGCCCAGGTCGGCGAGCAAGGCCTGCTCTGCCTCGGGCAGTCGCTCCACCATGTGGAGCCAGTCGGCCAGCTGCCGGCTGATGTTCATCAGCATGTTGTCGAACGCGTCGAGGTCTTCGGTGCTCGCGGTGTCGAGGTCTCCGACGATGAGCTCTTTGACCTGGCGTACCGGGGCTTCGAGGCTGATCCGCAGCAGCCGGGTCTCCTGCACAAGAGCGGCCATGGGGGGGGAGAGGTGTTCGGTGTGGAGCGGCGCCTCGTGTCGCGCCTCGGCCAGGTAGCGCTGGTTCTCCCGGCCGGAGCGCATCATCCGGTAGATCCCATAGGTGGCCCATCCGGCCACGATGAGGAAGAGATAGCCCATGCCGAGCGACGAGCGCAGAGCATAGCAGCTCCGTTCGTGGCCGGCCCAACGCGGCGAGGGCCGGGAGCGCCTTGGCGCCACCCGACCCTCGGAGTGCGTGTACCGGAGTACCCGCGTGCGTTACTCAGCAAGGCCGAGACCGGGCGCGACCAAGTCGCGCATCGTAATCCGGTCTCGGCGTGAACCACTCAGCTGAACAGCGGGATGTCCTGGTTCTCGATGGGGAACGCGGCGGACAGCTCCGACTCGCGTAGCCCGGCGAGACCGCGGATCGCCTGGCAGATGTTGCCCGGCTCGATGTGAGGTGCTTCTTCGCGGTCGTCCTTGGCCAGGGTGTCGAGGTTGACCCCGATCGCCTGGTGGCGGAACGTGGACTCGCCGATGACCCGGTTGCCCGGCACGCCAGCGCCCATGAACATCATGCTGGAGATGGGCCAGTGGTCCTTGCCGTTGCCGCTGTTGTAGCCCGGCGTGCGGCCGAAGTCGGAGCCGATCGCCAAGAACACGCGGTCGGCGATTCCCATCTCGTTGGCGGTGTTCCACAGGACGTCGACCCCCGTGAGCAGCCGGCCCAGGCTGTTGCTCTGACCCTCGTCGTTGTTACCGTGGGTGTCGAAGCCGCCGGTGCTGAGGTTGGCGGACACGCAGACTCCGGCTGCGAAGGCGGCGAGCGCCAGCTGGGCCTGTCGACCGACCGGGTTGTTCGAGAATTCCTCGGGCAGGAAGTCGGTGAGGCGGCGCAGCTCGTTGGAGCCGGAGCGCGAGGTGAACAGGGTGTTCATCGACTGCTGGATGTGGGGCAGACCCTGCCGCTCGAGCAGGGCGACCTCGCGATCCCGCTGAGCGCGGGCGATGTACTCCTGGGTGGCCTCGCTGTGGAACGCGGAGGTGTCGTCGTCGGGGTTCTGCCGCGCGGGGTAGGCCAGGCGCTGCAGCACGTCGATGTTGCCCGAGCGGGTCCGGGCGACCAGGCCCTGGGTCTCCGAGTAGGAGCCGAAGCTCAGGAAGGCGAGCGGCTGCTCCACCCCGAACGCGGCGGCCATGAAGGCGGCCATGGCGGGATAGCCCTCGGAGAGGCGACCGCTGGACCAGTGGCGCCGGCCCGCGTCGTGGCCGTTGGTCAGCATGTCGATGCCGTTGACGACCATGAGGTTTTCGTAGTGCTTCTGGAAGAAGTCGGTACCGCCGTCCACGGTGCTGTTCTCAGGGGTGATGAGCGGCGCCGGCGCGTACCGGATGTTGCCCGCCTCCTGGATGTCCTCGATGAGGTAGTTGTTCATCCGCTCCGGGTCACCCTCGTAGTTCATCCCCTTGGGATCGCACAGGCTGGTGACGTCCCAGCCGCCGCTGGCGGTGAGGAACAGGAACAGGTTGCCCTCGTAGGGGGCGAGCGACTTCTTGGGTGGCGCCTTGATGCCTCGCTCGCCGTAGACGACGGGGGAGACGACGGAGAGCCCAGCAGCGGAGGCAAGCTTGATGAAGTTTCGGCGATCCATGGTTTGATCTCCTTTTTCCTTTGTTCCGTTGATGGACTACTCGTGAAGGAAGCGGTAGTCGGACAGGAGGTAGCTGATGACGGCTTGCCAGGCCCGGATGGAGTAGTTGGGGTCGTCGGTGATCTGGCGTCCCTCGGGGAGGGGCTCGCCGGAGGCGTCGGTGGTGGCCTGGCATGCGCCGTTCAGGCCCGCGCCCACGCCCTCCTCGGTGGCGATGGCGTCGCGGCCGGCCTCCCACACGTCGAGGTACAGCTGGTAGGTGCGCTCGATCTCCGGGTCGTCGAGGTCGACGAACTCGCCGAGCATCCGCTGGTGCAGGTACTGGATGTTGGCCCGGATATTGGCCGCCGAGCTGGTGACCTCGAAGCCGTTCTCGTCCAGCGGCTCGAAGTGCGTCTCGACGAAGGGGAACATCAGGCGCTCGGTCGGATCCTTGGTGAAGTCCTGCGCCACCGTCCAGCAGGCCATCTCGTTGGCCATGCGGGCCGCGACGTTGGCCATGATGCCGTTGGGCTCGGTGATGCGAGTGGTGACGTCGTCGGAGTTGATGCCGCCGTAGAAGATCAGGTACTCGTCCTCGCTCAGCAGGAAGTTGCCGTTGCCGTTGCTCCACGACCGGCCGGTGATGGACTCGATCTTGCGATTGAGCTGCTCGGGGGTGAGCAGGCGGCCGGTGCCAACCTCGGCCAGCTCGGCCAAGCGCTCCTCGGAGAGCTCGCCGGCGTTGTAGGCCCGGTAGTAGGGCGACTTGACGATCTCCTTGACGACCGTCTTGATGTTCCAGCCGTCCTCGATGAACTTGTCGGCGATGCCCTGGAATACCTTGGACTGCACGTCGAAGGCGCGGATCTGCTGGAGGTAGGTCTCCGAGTTGACGTCGGAGGGCTCGCGCAGCGGCTCCTGGCCGGACAGGCCCTTGAACAGGATGTGCACCGGGGCGATGGCGAAGCGCGGATCTGCGACGAGCGCCTCGGCGGCCCACTGGGTGCCGCGGATGTTCTCCTCGGGCGGCATGACGGCTTCGCCGAAGCCCGGCTGCCGCATGTCGGTGAACCAGCCCTCCTCGGGCGGGTTGTACCGGCCTTCGACGTCCCAGTTTTGCAGGGCGCCCGCCAGCGGGTCGATGGTGGCGTGGCAGTTGGCGCACGCGGTGTTGTTCATGGTGGGGTTGAGGATCCCGTCGCCGGTGGCGTCGATGGGGCGCTCACCCAGCCGCAGCACGTCGGTGGCCAGGAAGAACTGGAAGAGCATCCGGGCGCGGTGACGGTTGCGGTTGGTCGGCGTGGTCGGGAACCGCACCATGAAGACGGTGTTGGTCAGCACGCCCGCGTGGGGGATGCCGGGGATCTGCGCCGGGACGAAATCGTCGGCGTCGCCCGTGGGGAAGTCGAGGCCCTCTTCGACCCCGTAGCTCCTGGCCGACGCCTGGTTGACCATCGTGTAGTCGGCGGTGAGGATCTCGGTGTAGGGCAGGTCGTTGCGCACCACGTGGGCGATGAGCTCGAGCGACTGCCGGGCGATGCCGACGTTGGCGTTTCGCTCCTCCCGGATCGCGTCTTCTTCGCCCAGCGAGTCGAACCAGCGCAGGTTCGGGTACACCGGGTTCTCGTCCTCGTCCTCGAGGGCCTCGAGCAGGGCCAGGGCCTCGCTGCCCGGGTAGTACCGGTCGGTGAGGAAGTGGTCGTTGTAGATCTCGATGAGGCGGTCGTAGAAGACCTCGTCGGTCATCATCTGGTCGAGCACCGCGTCGAGGGCTTCGAAGCCGCCGTCGCGGACCTGCTGCTCCTCCTCGGTGGTCGGCAGGCGGCCGAGGATGGAGAGGCTGGCCTTGCGCAGGGTGGCCACCTCGTCGAGCAGATCGACGCCCTCGAAGAACTCGCCAGCCGCGTCGTCCTCGTCGCAGGCGACCGGGTTGTTGATGCGGTCGACCATCTCGAGGAAGGCGTTGTACTCCTCGCTGTCTCGCTGGAGCTGGAGGCCGCCCTCGTGCTCGACCGCCTCGGTCGGCTTGGCGACGACCCACGGCGTGCCGTCGTACTGGAGCTTGGCCATCTGCTCGAACACCTTGAGGTTCTGCTCGAGGTAGTCCGGGCCCCACTCGGAGGTGCGCAAGATGAAGCTGGTGTCCTTGGCCGGGCCGGAGGGGACGTGGCAGCTGGCGCACGACTGGGCCAGCACCGGCACGTAGACCTCCTCCTGGAAGAACTTCTCGTTGGAGATGCAGTCCCCGTTGGCATCAGGGTCGCCACAGCCCGTCATGGCCAGCATCGTCAGGCCGGCGGCCACGGTGCCGAGTCCCAGCGTCTTCATGTTCCTGCGCACGTACATCGTCCAAACGCTCCCCAAGGAGTTGGTGAGAGTGGCACCGTCTTCGGTGCTCACCGAAATAGTAAATCCTTCGATTTGGGCGTCCATGCGCCCCGCCCTGCGGCCATCCTCGAGACCCCTGGATGAACCCCCCGCAGCGGCAGAGCAACCATCGCAAACGACTGCGGAAGGATCAATGTAGGTTTATGTACGCAACTGCTTTGAAGAGCGTCCTAGATAGGGATCTGAGGCTTTTGAGAGACGGGGTCTCCGACACCCTGAGGCTTGTCGGACCCAAGGCCACACGGCCACAAAAGTGGGTGCCGTGGGCCACGGACATAGAGTGTCCGCATTGAATCACCCACTGGCTCGGTGAATTACACATGAGCGATCCAGTGTCACTTAGGGGTGGGGCCGGTCGTCCGTTTTGGGTGAGGACGCGAGCCCCCGGAGGTCACCACCGAAATTTCAAGCGTGAGGTCACAAAAAAAAATCGAGCGTCCGACGATTTTTTTGGGGACAAAGCCACGAGGACCGGCGGCGGCCCTCGCTCCGGATCCATGCGTGAGATGCGGCGCCGGATCCGAGGTCGACACGGGGTTGGTAGGGCGGGTCGGCGCGGGTGGGTTGCTCCGCGTCAACGGCGGACATCCCCCGAATTGCACCCCTGCGGGCTCGCCCCACGGGGGATCGCCTACGCGCGTGTCCTCGGCTCGTTCGTGCGCAATCGGTGAGCGGGGACATCTTCCGTGAGGCAGGAACAGGAATGGGGTTCTTGGACCCCACGCCACAAACCGGTGGTCGACGGCAGTCGCGTCGAGATCTCTCGGCTCTATTGCGCTGCCGGGCGAGCTCGAGGCGGCCCAGACCGTGTTTGCCCGCACGGGGGGCGGCCGTGTCGGCTCCCTCGTCGCTGGCGATCTCGCTGGCGTAGCGAGCGGGCCTCACCCTCGTTGCGTTCTTGCGAGGGCAGCGGGCGAGCGTCTACGCGGGCGGCGAGCGCATCGTCGCGGGCTAGCTATGCATGCCGGCACTGGCTTGCGGCACTGGCTTGCGGCACTGGCTTGCGGCACTGGCTTGCGGCACTGGCTAGCAGCTGGTGTTGGGGTTGGCGAAGCCGTCGTACTCTTCTTCGCCTTCGCGGGGGGTGAGGCACTTGAAGTCCTTCTCGACCAGCAGCGTGAGCGTGCCATCGCCCAGCGATTGCTCGCCCCGCAGGCTCACCTCGTTGCCGTCGGCCCAGGCGTGAGCGACCGACTGCGGCAGGTGGACCGCGATCTCTCGATCGGTGAGGGTGGCGCTGATCCGCTGGGCTTCGGGGACCGCGATGAGGGCGTAGACGAGGCGTTGCTCGGGGCCGGGCCCGAAGCGGATCGCCGCTTCCACCCGGCCCGTGTCGCGTAGCTGCTTGACCTCGCGCTGGGGTAGGCGCAGGCGGAGCGAGTCGTCGAGGATCCGGAGCTTCATGATGTCCAGGGCTCGGTCATCGAGCCGAGAGTACGGTAGCACGTGGGGGCGAGCGTCCGGTACGCGCCGTCGGTCGCATCGTGTCGGGGTGTTTGGGGGTCTCGGCTCGACCCGGCGGGCGCGTTGGGCGATCCTCCCGTTGGTGGCGGGGAATCGACAGGGCATGCTCGTGCTCGCCGGGGGTCGCTCCTCGCGAATGGGGCGGGACAAGGCCTGGCTGGAGGTCGACGGCGAGGCAGCGCTCGTTCGGGTGGTGCGAGCCGGGCTCGACGCAGGAGTGCACCACGTGGTGGTGGTCGGCTCTTTGGGGCAGTCGCTGCCCGCACTACCCCCCGGCGTCGAGCGCTGCGACGACCCGGTCGACCGGGATCACGAGGGCCCCTTGTCGGGGTTGGCGGCGGGCCTTCACCACCTCGCGCAGCGCGAGGTCGACGTGGCGTGCCTGGCCCCGTGTGACTCGCTTTGGCTGGATGCGGAGCACGTGCGCTTCGTGCTGCGCTTTTTGCTGCGCGAGCCGGAGCTTGCGGCGGTGGTGCCCGAGACCGAGCCGGCCGCAGATCGCCCGCGCGTGTTGCACCCGCTGTGTAGTGCGGTGCGGGTGCAGGTCGCCTGGTCCGAGGCCCGGGCCTTGCTCCTATCGGGTCAGCGAGCCGCGCGAGCGCTGTTATTGGCCCTGGACGCCCGCCGGATCCCGGTGCAGACGCTCCCGCAGCCGCGCGTGGTGGAGGGCTGCAATACCCCCCAGCAGTGGGCACGAGCGGTGGCTGAGCTTCGCCTGCGCAGCGATCCTCTGCCTGCCGTAGAATGAAGCACCCGATGTCGTCGCCGCCCTCGCCTTCGTCTTCGCGCTTCGCTCCAGAGCTGATCCCCTGGAACGACGACTTCGTCTCGCACCGCTACGTACAGCTCGACGAGGTGCGGCTCCACGTGGTGGAGGCCGGCGAGGGTCCCCTGGTGGTCATGCTGCACGGCTTCCCCGAGTTCTGGTACTCGTGGCGCTTTCAGATCCCGGTGCTCGTGCGCCAGGGCTTTCGCGTGGTCGCGCCCGACATGCGCGGCTACAACCTCTCCGACAAGCCCACCGGGGTTCGAGCCTACCGCGTGGAGCGGCTCGCCGCCGACGTGGTCCAGCTCATCGACCGGCTCGGCGAGCGCGAGGCGGCGGTGGTCGGTCACGACTGGGGCGGCATGGTGGCGTGGTGGTTCAGCATGCTGCACCCCGACTGGCTCACCCGGCTCTCGGTGCTCAACTGCCCGCATCCCGAGCACCAGCTGGCGATGATGCGCAGCCGTGCGCAGGTGCGCAAGAGCTGGTACATGCTGTACTTTCAGCTGCCCTTCTTGCCCGAGCGCGCGCTCGTCAAGGACGAGGGGGCCGCGTTACGCGAGTTGTTCCGCAGCGATCCCGAGCGGGAGGGGGCGTTCTCCGAGTCGGATATCGATCGCTATATGCAGGCGATGTCCGGCGGCACTCCGCGGGCCGCGATCAACTACTATCGGGCGCTGCTGCGGCGTAACCCCTTGGCCCTGCGCCGGGCCATGCGGCCCGTGAACAAGCCGGTCCAGGTGATCTGGGGGATCCGCGATCGCCACCTGGGCATCGATTACGGGCGCCCCTCGACCCGTATGGCGCCGGATCTGCGCTTCGATCCGATCGACGACGGGAGCCACTGCGTGCATGTGGACCGACCGGCGAAGGTCAACGCGCGGCTCAAGGAGTTCCTGGATCCGCTGGGGCCCTCGCGGTAGGGGCGAGGGCGCGGTTGGCTCGCGACTCGGTGGGTCTGTCGCTCGACGAGCCTCGGCCGGTCTCGGGCACGATGCCGAGCGCGAGGGCCTCGCCGCAGGCCGCGTGAGCGATTACTGGAGCGAAATGTACTCGCGAACGAGCTTACGCTCTTCCGCAAGACGCTCCTTTGGGTCTTCGATTGCGTCGATGTGTTGCATGCTGCGGCGCATTGATAGGCTGACGAATTCCGCCGAATCTGCGACTCGGCGAAGTTCTGTGAGACGCTCGAATGGTTCCCATTTCAGCTTGCCGAGGATGGCGGCACCGACTCCTCCTGCGCCAAATACGGCCCCGTATGCGATTCTGTCCGTTGTTATCCAGTAGACAGCGGTGCCGAGCATGCCGATGATCATTCCTCCTACTACGCCCACGGAGACTAGCTGCATCTTATACGCAAGTCGATGTCGTTCGGCGGAATTCCTCGCAAATGATGCGAGTTCATTCGCGGGGTGTTCGGTTTCGAGTCGTGGTGGTCGTGTGCCGGCGAAGTTGGAACGATTGGATGCAGGCGGCGGCTCGAGCTCGGCTGGCGGTATTTGATGGGGTCCTCCGACGCGGGAGTAGAGGTCAGAGTACAGCTCGACATGATGTTGAAAGACCTTGTTGTCGGGGTAACGGCGAAGGGCTTCATCTGCGAGTAGGAGGAGGCCTCGCTCGATCAACCCACTACTGAGCTGCTCGATGACATCGAGCCAGAATTGACTCGGGTTGCCTGAATGTCCGGGCACTCGATGTGGCGGAAATCCAATACGGCGCAAGAGAATTCTTGCTTCATCTTGGTGAATGAGACTGCTCAGTGTATCGCTGAAGTCAGGTTCCGCTCGATCAGCGTCGAGAGAACGGCTGCGTGTTACGAGCTTTGCGTTCTCTACGAGCTCTACGTTCTCCAACTCCTTTGTCGGGTCTTTATAGACCGATAGCGGAATATCGTCGGGCTGAGGGAGCATGCCCGCCTCGCGAGCCGCTTTGATGAACGGTAACCCGTCGGTTTTCGCTGTTGGGGGCCTCATCCGACAGTAGGTTAGCTGCCCCAGGCGCGAAGGGTCAAAGTAGTCACGAGCAAGGCAGGTCGACACGCCGGCCGTGTTGCCGCGATCACGATCTACGAAGTCGCACTGAGGACATGCATCGTCGAGGTCGTGACCACGGCCGGCCAGCCGAACGGCACTCTATCCAGTGGTTTCGGAGTCATCACGAGGTCGTCGTGGCCGAGACCTTCGTATTGGTCGATTTTCGTCATCACTCCGGTGGCCCGAGGCGCGGCTCGGTGGTCTGCTCCTCGGCGAGAAGCCCGGCTCGTGCGCGGCCCGCCAGGTCTGAATCCGGGCCCGCAGCGGCGCATATCCCGGCCCGAACTGCTCGATCAGATTGGCGACCTCGCGGACCGTCGCGAGGGCTCGAGGCGCCAGCAGGTCCCGGCGAGCGTGAACTCGACGGTAACTTCCAGAGTCTCATCCTCGTGCATGATAGCCGAGGAAGGTGAGTATCTGCCCCGACGCGGTTGCGAGACGGCGCCAACCGGCTCACCCTGCTGCCATGCCGCCGTCCGAACTCCGCTCCCGCTTCATGGCCGGCCTGTCGTCCGTGTGGACGGGGATCCGCGTGTCCATTCGAAGCCCCGAGGTACGTCGGACCTATCTCCAGCTGGTCGCGGTCCTGTTCCTCGTTGTCGCCGCGCTCGATCTCGCCGGGGTCTGGGCCATCCTGCACTACACGCCCATCGACGGCGGCACCTCGTGGTGGGCGACGATCGGGCTGTGGATCGCCCGGGTCCTCGGGGTCGGGGTGGTACTGCTGGTGGCCCCGCTGGTTGCGCTCACCCTGGTCAACCTCGTCTTCCCCTTGCTCGGCGAGCGGGTGTTCATCGCCGCGATGCGGGTGGTCGCGCCGGCCCGGGCCGAGCAGCTGGCCGCCCTCCCGGGCACGCCCATCGCCAAGGCCACGGTGGCTGCGATCTTGCGCCTGCTGCTGTTTCTCGGCATGAGCCTGCTGGCCTTCTTGGTGTCGCTCATCCCAGTCGTGGGCCAGGTGGCGGGTCCCGTATTCCAGGGGTACCTCAGCGCGCGCGGCCTGGCCTGGGAATTGCTCGATCCTTACCTCGACAAGCTCGAGCTCGACTTCGGCGAGCAGCGGGCGTTCGTGGCGGCGCATCGGTCGGCGCTGGTCGGGTTCGGCCTGCCGCTGTCCTTTTTGATGGCCATTCCCCTGGTGGGTCCGCTGATGTTCGGGCTGGCCCAGGGAGCGGCGGCGCAGCTGGTCGTCGAGGTGATCGAGGCCCCGTCGGAGCAATCGTAGTCGTCAGCTCTACCGTTTATCGTTCGCGGTCCTCGTTCGCGGTCCTCGTTCGCGGTCCTCGTTCACGGTCATCGTTCGGAGCCATCGCTCACGGTTGGCAGCGCGACCTCCAGCCGGAGGTGGCCCGCCGGGGGGCTCAGGTCGGGGAACAGGCGACCGAGGCGATCCCCGCCGGTCTTGCTCGTCAGGCACGACCAGCCGGCGCCTGCCCGGCGCTCGAGCTCTTGACTGGGTTCCCAGCGGAAGTGAAGCGCCGGTCCCATGTTCGTCCCAACATGGATCTTCTGTCGCGGGGGCGCGGGGTCGAGGTGGCAGCTCGCGAACGCGTCGTTGAGGTGCTGCGCGACCCGTCGCACGATCTCCGCCCGGGTGGCGATCGGCTTGATGTAGAACGCATCGGCGACGGTCACTCGATAGATCCCCCGGCGGGTCGCCGGCGCTTCGCCCCGACGATGGCGAGGCGCGAGGTACGGCTCGATCTGCCACGAGATCTGCTCGTCGAGGCACGCCAAGGTCGAGTCCGGGGCCCCGCTCGCGGTCGTGATGGTTTGCCGGTCGTCCCAGCCAAGCGTGATCTCGAGCTCGACGTCTTGGTCCAGGCCGGTCTTCTTGGCGCACGCGTGGATCGGCCCGACGAGCTTGCTGGCCAGCGAGTCAAAGTGCTCGGGTGTGAACTGGAAGCTGCGCGGGATCTCGTCGACGGGCGGCAGCGGGGGCAGCTGGTCGGGCTCGTTGAGTCGTTTGATCTGGGCAGACCGCAGCTCCACGTGATGGGAGAACGCCGAGCCGGCGGGGAGACGGTCGGTCACCCCATTCACGAAACAAGCGAACAGTGAGCCGGGGATCTGTCGGTGCGATGGATCGAGATCGGGGTCGATGAACTCGCCGATGTCGAAGAAATCATGCTCGGGGTCGATGGTGACGGTGGCGTTCACCCATCGCTTTGGGGGATCGTGCCTCAAACAGTCACGCAGGATCGCCAGCGCGATCTGCTGAGCCTCGCCCCGGGGCTCGAGGCGGTAGTCGGGGTCGAAGGGCCCGTCGGGGTCACTGCGGGGGTGCTCGTATCGCGAGGTTGCCGGCGTGGGGGCGAGTTCGGGCACCACGCTCGCGACCGGCCTGGGCTCCGGAGACGGAGCGGCTCGACAGGCCAAAAGAGCGGTCATCAGGCCCCCGGCCGCGATCCCGAGGCGCGTGTCCCCTTGTGCCTTGCCCTGGGGCATGACGACGATTGTACGGGGAAGGTGGTGCTTCCTCTCGTGAAGGTGCCGTCGTTCAGCCCATGACTGGCCCGTCGGGGACCTACGAGGTAGGATTCGACCGTTCAACGTGCGACCCAAAGGTGCGCGGAGCATAGTTCGGCTCACGAAGTGAACGCGCTCGGTTCGAGGGGCGCAACAAAGACCTCGAAGTCGCTGGTCAAGCGGCAGTGGCTCGTCCACCCTGGTACAGGTGAGCGGACATGGCCGAGGAGGGAGATGCGCCGGGCGAAGGACTGCCGCGGCATTGTTGTGGGCAGGTACGGCGCTGACGAGTGCGGCCGGCTGTGCCGATCCGTGCTTCGACGACGGGCTCTCGCAAGGGGGATGTCCCGAGGTCGAGACCGACGCCAACCCGGGCACCGACACCGATACCGACACCAACGCCGGCAGCGGAGGCGCGACGCAGGGCGAGCCCACCCAAGGTGACGCCACGTCTACGGCCAGCACGGTGGACGAGACCGGGATCATCACCGGTGGCTTTGGTGGGATGTGCCCCGAGCTCGATGAGGTCTTGCTGCCGCAGATCCCCACCTTCCAGCTCGTCGTCGACCAGAGCGGCAGCATGAACGAGGATTTCGACGGCGGGGACACCCGCTGGGAAGCCATGGAGAACACCCTGGTCGGGATGGGCGGGGTGGTGACTCAGCTGCAGTCGGACATTCGCTTTGGCATCTCGCTGTACAATGGTCCGGCGGAGGGCGTCTGCCCCGACGTGACCACCCTGGCGCCGCAGCTCGACGCGGCCGACGAGATCGAGGCCCTATTGATTGAGGAGGATCCCGGCGGCGAGACCCCCACCGGGGAATCCCTCGAGCAGATCATCGCCGATCTGCTCGACGATCCCTGGGAGGGTGACAAGGTCGTCGTGCTCACCACCGATGGTGAGCCCGACACCTGTGAGATCCCCGATCCGCAGGAACCGGCCGAGATCGACGAGGTACGCGGGGTGGCCGTCGATGCGGTCAGCGCGGCCTTCGCAGAAGGGATCCGTACCTTCGTCATCAGCGTGGGCACGGGCATCGCCGAGGAGCACCTCCAAGATCTCGCCAACGCGGGGGTCGGCCAGCAGCCTGGCGATCCCGATGCACCGTTCTACGTGGCCAACGACACGGCCTCGCTCGTCGGGGCCTTCGACGACATCGTGACGGGCCTGCGACCTTGCGAGTTTACCCTGGCCGCTCCGGTGCCCGCCGGGCTCGAGGAGCTGTGCTCGGTGACCGTCAACGACGTTGAATTCCCGTTCGACGAGGCCGAGGGATGGGTCGTTCAGGACGAGACCACCCTGAATTTGCAAGGGGCGGCGTGCGATGCGATCCAACAGGGGGTCGTCACCGTCACGCTTGAGTGCTCGTGCTGAGTCATCGCTGGCGTTACCCCATGACCGCCATGCTTCACTCGACGTATCCCTGGATCGTCGCCGCCTCGCTCGGGATCTCCGGCGTTGCCGCGGCACAGCCCGCCCCCGAGCCCTCCCCCGAGTCGTCCGGATCCGAGGCCGGATCCGAGGCCGAAGCCGGCGCGAGCGGAGGGGCCTCGCTGGGCGGCGACTCCGATGCTGATGGCCAGGCCTCCGTGCGCTTCTCCGAGCGCGGGCAGAACAAAGAGCGCGACACCGACAAGTGGATCTACCGGTGGGCGCCCCAGCGGGGCATGGCCGAGATCGGAGTCTACGGCGGGGTCTGGTTCCCCAGCCGTCACCTCGAGCTGTTCGCCCCCACCGAGGGCTTCCCCGACGATGGCCACCAGCTGCTGCGCGTAGTCGCCCCGGAGATCGGGGTGCGGGCGGGCTACTACCCGCTGCGCTTCTTCGGCGTCGAGATCGAAGGCGGGGCCATGCCCACCCGAACGCTCGACTCCGAGGGGCGAGCCACCGCGTGGACCGTGCGTGGTCACCTCGTGGCGCAGCTGGGGCTGTGGAGCATCACGCCCTTCATCCTGGCCGGGACCGGGGTGCTGGGGGTGGCGAGCGCCGGTCCGCCCGAGGGGATCGGTAGCGAGCAAGACGTGGCGATCCATTTCGGCGGTGGTGCCAAGTTCTTCATCAACCGCTGGATCATGCTGCGCCTCGACGTACGCAACGTGGTCAGCAACCGGCTGGGCGTGGGCGAGGGGATCACCTCCAGCCCCGAGATCCTCCTGGGCTTGTCGGTGACCCTGGGTCGCCGCAAGGAGAAGCAAGAGGAAAAGCCTCGGCCTGCCGCGGGCGACCGGGACGGAGATCGCGTCCTCGACCGCGACGACTATTGTCCCGATCTGTTCGGTAACCCTCCGCGAGGCTGCCCGGAGGTCTGCATCGACGACCGCGACGGCGACGGACTGGCCGATCCGGCCGATTCCTGCCCCGACCAGCCCGAGTCGCGTAACGGGTTCGAGGACGCCGATGGGTGTCCCGACGAGGTGCCGCCCGAGCTCGCCGAGCTCAGCGGGGTGATCGAGGGCATCAAGTTCGACACCGACAAGGCCACCATCAAGCCGGGCTCTCGGGCCAACATCGACAAGGCGGTCGAGGTGATGAAGAAGTTCCCCGAGATCCGCGTGCGGATCACCGGCCACACCGACTCGATCGGTGGCTACCGGCACAACGTGGACCTATCGCAGCGGCGGGCCAAGTCGGTCAAGCGCTACATGGTCGGCAATGGGATCGACCAAAGCCGGATCGAGACCGCCGGCTACGGGCCCGACCAGCCGATCGACACCAACGATACGGTCGAGGGGCGCGCCAACAACCGGCGGATCGAGTTCTCGATCATCGAAGAAGACAGCCAGGGGACCGTCTCCGCCGACGGCAACTGAGGAGGTAGGGCGTGTCACCGCTTCGGACATTCTTGCCTTCGTTGGTGCTGCTTGGCGCTTGTGTGACCGGCGAGTCCACGAGCACCACCGCCTCGGCCCCGCCCTCGGCCGCCCGTACCGCGAGCGCGTCGGGATCGGCCGGCGACACCAAGGGGACGCCCACATCCAAGGCGACGCGCCACACCGTGGAGGTGGAGGGCCACCCGATCGCGGTGTGGAGCAAGGAGACCGCCGATCCCTGGGGCGCGATCGTCCTGCTGCACGGTCGCACCTGGAGCGCTCGGCCCGACTTCGATCTCCAGGTGCCGGGCGAGTCTCGCTCGCTGATGGACGCGTTGGTCGCCGAGGGTCTGACCGTCTACGCGGTGGACCAGCGAGGCTACGGAGCCACGCCCCGTGATGCCTCGCAGTGGCTCACCCCCGACCGAGCCGTGGCCGACATGGCGCAGGTGCTCACCTGGGTGGGCAAGCGTCACCCCTCGCTGCCCCCGCCGGCGCTGCTGGGCTGGTCGCTGGGCTCGCTAGTCTCGCAGCTCACCGCCCAGCGTCACCCCGAGCGGCTCTCCGCGGTGATCCTCTATGGCTACCCGCGTAAGCCCGGGGCCACCTACGATCCGGATCCCACGCCCTTGCCCGAGCCCGAGCGGCGCAAGACCACCGCCAAGGCGGCGGCGGAGGATTTCATCATTCCCGGGTCGATCTCGCAGGCGGGGATCGACGGCTTCGTGGCCGCCGCGCTCGCGTCCGATCCGGTGCGCATGGACTGGCGGGCGTCCGATCAGTGGAACGCACTCGACCCCTCCGCCGTCAAGACGCCCACCCTCGTGATCCATGGCGAGCGCGATCCCTACGCTCCGATCGCCAACCAGACGCTGTTGTTCTCGCAGCTCGGTGACCCCGATCGGGCATGGGTGATCGTGGCCGGGGGAGACCACGCGGCGCACCTGGAGAATTGCGGGCCGCGCTTCGTTCATGCGGTCGTGGGTTTCTTGCGGCGGCCTCACTGAGGCGGTGCGGGAGGCGGGCCGGTCGTGGTGCGAGCTTCACGGCGTGATCCGCAGTGCCCACCGCGCAGCCTAGTGCACACCCAATGGCGATCGGGTTGCGCACAACCAGCGGACTCCGATCCGAAGTGAGTTTTGCTCTTTGGGCCGCGACGACTCGAGTGGAGGTGGCCCGATACAAAAGTGAAACGCATGCAATTGTAGACAGTTGAGCATAGCTCCCACGAGGGGTCGGGGCCTCGGATCGAATGTCACGGCTCCATTGCCAAAGGGGTGCAGGTGGGTAGACTGCCGCCGTTCGCCCGTTGCCTTCCGAGCGGTCAGTCAGCTTCGGAAGCCCCATTGGCCCGGCAGCACGGCGAAATCGCCGACGGCCCCGTGGGGCATCGGTGGGTGGGCAAACCACGGGGGACGACGTCCATGAGTGACAAGAGCACCGCGGCATTCTTTCGTGCAGAGGGGGTCCTCATCTCGCGTGGGGTGGTACACGCCGCCACCTGGATGGCCGCTCAGCGAGCGGGATTACGCGAGCGGACCCTACGCTTTGGTCAGGCGGTGCTGGCCGCCCCGGTCTTCGGTCTGCTGGGCCAGAACGACCGCAGCCTGGGCAACCGGGTGGCGCACCTGGCCTACCGGGACATGACCGAAGATCGGATCCACGTGCTCGCCGAGGAGTACGTGGACGACATGCTCGGGGACTGGGTCCTCGACAGCGGGCAAGAGCTGCTCAAGAAGGCCCGCGCCGCCGGTCACCGGGTGGTGGTGCTCTCCGAGGGGATCTCCGAGATCATGGAGCGCGCGGTCGACAAGTACTTCCGGGGGGTCGACCACCTCGTGTGCAACCGCCTCGAGTACAAGAAGGCCAAGGCCACCGGCAAGCTGCTCGACCCGGTGATCGGGGGCTACGAGGGGGGTCGCTGGGTGCAGGCCTACGCGGCCGAGCACGAGATCGATCTGAGCCGGTCGATCGCCTATGCCGGGCATGGTCCCGACTTGCTGTTGCTATCGGCGGTGGGCCAGCCTTGCGTGGTCAACCCCGATTTCACCCTTCGCAAGGCTGCCCGCGAGGCCGACTGGCCCGTGGTCGACTACTCGGCCTAGAAGAGAGGATCGTCAGCGTGGGGGAGCCGGTATCGATCCGAGAGACTTACGAGGGCCGCCACATCTTGCTGGTGGGCGGCTCGGGCTTCGTGGGCAAGGTGTGCCTGGCGATGATCCTGCAGCGGATCCCCGACGTGGGGCGGATCTACATGCTGCTGCGGGACAAGGGCGAGGGCGTCGCGGCGCGCTTCGAGCAGATCGTCAACGAGGGCTTCGTCTTTGCCCCGCTGCACGAGAAGTATGGGGCGGAGCTGAGCGAGTACATCTCGCGCCGGGTCGAGGTTGTGGCGGGCGACGTCAGTCACCCGGACCTGGGCCTCGAGCCCGAGGTCGCCGCTCGTCTGCACGGCTGCGTCGATCTGGTGATCAACGTGGCCGGCTTGGTCGACTTCAACCCCGATCTTCGTGATGCCTACGAGACCAACGTGCTCGGGGCGGTTCACGTGGCCGACTTCGTGGAGCGCTGCAAGCGAACGCGCCTGATCCATGTATCCACCTGCTACGTGGCGGGGCAGCGCGACGGCTTCATCCCCGAGCGGGTCTTACCGCATACGCCGGGTGGGGAGCCGATGGACGCGAAGGCCGAGCTGGCCAAGCTGCAGGAGATCATGGCACAGACCGAGGCCGACAACGCCTCGCCCGAGGTCGACGCGCAGCTGCACCGCGACGTGATCAAGCGACTCCAGGCCCGCGGGGTCGAGCCCAGCGAGCGGCGGATCCGCGACATGGTCCGCCGGCTCAAGCGCAAGCGCTTGCGCGAGACCATGATCCAGGCGGGGACCGATCGCGCCAAGGCGCTGAGCTGGCCCAACACCTATACGTACACCAAGGCGTTGGCCGAGTACTTGCTGGTCGATCGCCAGGATCGTCTCGACTTCGCGATCTTCCGGCCCGCCATCGTCGAGAGCTCGGTCGAGTTCCCCTTTCCCGGGTGGAACGAGGGCTTCAACACCACGGGGCCGCTGGTCTACCTGGCCAAGACCTGGTTTCGGCACATTCCAGCCATGCCCGGCAACCCGCTGGACGTGATCCCGGTCGACATGATCTGCAAGGCGATGATCATCGCCGGGGCGGCGCTGCTGCGGGGTGAGCACGCGCAGGTTTACCAGTGCGGGACCTCCGATCGGAACGAGATGCCGATCGACCGGCTGACCGAGCTGTCCGCGCTCGGTCACCGGCAGTGGCTGCGCAAGCACGGTGAGAACGCGATCCACAAGGTGGTGCTGGCCCGGTGGGACGCGCTCGCGGCCGATCCCGACCACGTGCTCAACCTCGGCAACGTCCGCGGCGTGCTCACCCAGTTGTCTCGCTACCTCAAGCACGGGATGCCCCGAAAGATCCCCTCCGAGCTCCAGGAGTCGGCCGACAGGCTCGCCCAGGAGACCGACAACACCACCCGGCGCCTGCGGCAGATCGAGGATGTGCTCGAGTTGTTCCAGCCCTTCACCCACGACCACTACTTCGTGTTCGAATGTCGGGCGCTCGATCGCTTCGCGATCGCGGAGCCCGAGTTTCGCTTTGAGCCCGAGTCGATCAGCTGGCGCCGCTACTGGCTCGAGGTTCACATGCCGGGGCTGAGGCGCTGGTGCTTCCCGACCTACGAGAACAAGCCCAAGGAGCTCTACGAGCCGGCCGTGCCCTTCTGCTTGCAGCCGGGGTTGCCCCGCGAGGCCGAAAAGGAGACCGGCTGACATGGCGCTCTTGCTGACCGGGATCACCGGCTATATCGGCTCCTACGTGGCCCACGGCTTGCTGGAGGGCTGGCCCGACCTGCGGCTGGCGGCGCTGGTGCGGGCGCGCAGCGACGACGAGGCTCGCCAGCGGCTTTGGAAGTCGCTTCAGCTGCACCAGCCCGATTTCGACCGCTTCGCGCGGTACCTCTCCCGCATCGACATCTACCGCGGGGATCTGACCGCGCCGGGGCTGGGTCTGTCTCCGGAGGATCGCGATCGGCTCATCAAGTCGACCGACAGCGTGCTGCACGTGGCCGCCTCGCTCAACCGCAAGTCGGCCAAGGCCTGCTTCAACGTCAACCTGCGGGGGACCCTGGAGATCGTCAAGATCGCCCGCGCGGCGGCCGATCACCACGGCCTGCGCCGCTTCTCCGACGTGTCGACGGTGGCGGTGGCCGGCCATCGCCAGGACGAGGTGGTCTACGAGGACGCCGCGATCGACTGGGCGCGCAGCGACTACGATCCCTACGCGCGGACCAAGAAGTTCTGCGAGCACATGGTGCACGAGCTGCTCCCCGACGTGCCGCGCACGATCTTCCGCCCCAGCACCGTGCTCGGCGACAGCCGCTTCCCCGAGACCACCCAGTTCGACATGGTGCGTGCCTTTGCGGCGCTGGCCTATATGCGGGTGGTCCCGCTCGACGCGGCGTGGCGCATGGACATCTGCCCGGCCGACTACGTGGCGCGGGGGATCGTCAAGGTGCACATGGCCGACCAGCCCCGCTACGACGCCTACAACCTCTCCGCCGGCGAGGCCTCGCCGAGCTACCGCGAGGTGATGCAGGGGCTGCGACAACAGGGGCACAAGCCCATGGCGGTGTTCGTGCCGCGGCTGGGGCGGGCGTTCACGGCCGGGGTCGAGGCCGCGATGAGCACCCCGCGCAAGTACGGCATCGCGCCCGCCGCTTCGTTGATGAAGGTGTTTTGGCCGTACCTCACCTACAACACCGTGTTCAGCAACGATCGGATCGCCCAAGAGCTCGGCGGAGAGCGGCCGCGGCCCTTCCCCGAGTATGCCTACTCCCTGCTGCGCTTCGCGGTCGGCGAGCGCTTCTCGTACCCCTACCGCCGCTGGCCGCAGGACGCCGAGGCCCGGCTCGGGAAGGTGGCCTGAGACCATGGTGAGCTTGTTCAAGAGCGGCTCTCTGTTCAAGACGGGGATCCTGGGTCGCCTGGGCGACGCGCTCGAGCCCGATCGCGTGCTCATGGAGGTGATGAACGGCTTTGTCGAGGCCGCCGCCGTCAAGCGGGCCCTCGACGTGGGGCAAGAGACCTGGGCCCCGGGCAAGCCGCTCAAGCTGCTGCTCGCCGGCTACGTGGGCACCCGCAACACGGGGGCCGACGTGCGAGTAGAAGAGATGATCCGGCAGTTTCGGCACGTGGTCGGCGACGACGAGCTCGAGCTGACGATCATGTCGATCGACAAGCAGCGCACCGCCGGCTACTTCCGCACCGTGCGGCAGGTGACCCTGCCCGTGGTCTTTCCCAAGTTCCTCTTCGACGAGTGCCCCAAGCACCACGGGGTGGTCTCGTGCGAGGGCTCGATGTTCAAGAGCAAGTTCGCCTCGGCGCTCTCGGCCATGATGGCCGGGGCGCTGGGGATGGCCGCGGCCGAGCACAAGCTGGCGGTGGGCTACGGGGCCGAGGCGGGGGCGATGTCGCCGGCGCTGCGGGATTTCGTCAAGCGGCACTGCGCCAGCGCGCTGATCCAGTGCCGCAACGAGCCCTCTCGTGACGTGCTGGGGCGGCTGGCCATTCGCACCACGGGCGGCACCGACACCGCGTGGACCTTCGAGCCCGCGCCGCTGGCCGAGGGGGCGCAGCTTTTGCGGGCTCGCGGCTGGGACGGTGAGAAGAAGATCCTCGTGCTGTGCCCGATCAATCCGTTTTGGTGGCCGGTCAAGCCCGATCTGGGCAAGGCGGCCGCCAAGACCTTGGCGGGGCAGTTCCGGCAGGAGCACTACCGCTCGATCTACTTCCACCACAGCTCGCCCGAGGCCGACGAGAAGTACGACCGCTACATCGACGGCCTGGCCTTTGCCGTGCGGCAGTTCTGTCGGGATCGGGACGTGTTCCCCATCATGGTGGGCATGGAGCGGGTCGATCGCCTCGCCTGCGAGGCGGTCGCCGCTCGCTTGGAGACCGAGGCGCCCTGCTTCATCAGCGACGAGTACGACATGTTCCAGCTGGTGTCCGTGCTGCGGAACTGCTCGTACATGGTCAGCTCGCGCTTCCACGCGATCGTGACCTCCATGCCCGGGCTGGTGCCTTCGGCGGGGGTGACCATGGACGAGCGGATCCGGAACCTGATGAACGACCGGGGTCATCCCGAGCTGTTCCTGGAGGTCGACGAGGAGGATCTGGGCGACAAGGTGCTGAAGATCCTGGAGCGCCTGGAGGCGGAGGCCGAGCAGATCTCCGAGGAGATCGGCCGGGTGATCCCCCAGCAGCTCGCGCTGATGGGGCAGATGGGCATCGACTTCATGGACGAGGTGTGTCGGGTCTATCCCGAGTTCCCGCGCCGGGATCTACCGCGCACCTGGGAGGCGCACCTGCCCTCGCTGTCCCCGCAGCTGCGGGGGTTGATGGAGAAGTACGCGTGAACTTCCTCGAGCGGATCTTCGACAACCTCAAGGAGCACCCCGAGCGGGCCAAGCTCGTGGAGGTTCGGGGCACCTCGCTACAGGGGACCGACGGCGCCGGGATCCTCGAGCTGGTGGGTCGGGCTCGCGTGTCGATCGAGCAGGCGGGCGTCGAGCCGGGCGATCGGGTGGCGCTGCTGGCCCCCAACTCCACCCGCTGGGTGGCGGCCGATCTGGCGATCTTGGCGTCGGGCGGCATCGTGGTGCCGCTCTATGACCGGCAGGATCCGCGGGAGCTCGCGGTGATGATGCGCAGCGCACAGCCGCGGCTGCTCATCGCGGCGAGTCGTGAGCTGGCCGCTCCGGTCATCGAGGCCTGGGTGCAGGGCTTGCCCGAGCGACCCGAGCTGTCCGAGGGGGCCACGCTCAAGCAGCGGGCGGAGGCGGTGGGCTGCGCCGTGCTCGACCTCGAGTCGCTCTTCTCGCCCGCGCCTACGACCCGGGGGCTGCACCCGCGGGGCGAGGACGACACGGTCGCGATCATCTACACCTCGGGGACCAGCGGCGAGCCCAAGGGCGTGATGCTCTCGCGGGCCAACGTCGACTACATGATCCCCAAGACGATCGCGCGGATCGGTCGGGTGGTGGGCGAGCGGCCGGGCACCGACCGAGTGTTCCACTACCTTCCGTTTTGCTTTGCGGCGTCGAGGATGATGCTGTGGACGCAGCTATCGCGGCCCAACCCGCTGATGATGTCCACCGATCTCACCAACCTCGTGGTGGAGATGGCGGTGGCCAAGCCCAACTACTACCTCAACGTGCCTGCGGTGCTCGAGCGGATCCGCAACGGGGTGGGGGCCAAGCTCGAAGAGCGCGGGGGCGCGGCGCTGGCGATCTACCAGCGGGCGCAGGCCGCCTATCAGCGGAGCCTGGCCGGGGAGTCGAGCTTGCTGGACTCGATGGCGCTCGGGCTGGGGCGCCGGGTGGTGTTTCCCAAGATCAAGGAGCAGATCGGGGTGAACCTCGAGTTCTTGATCTCGGGCTCGGCTCCGCTGTCGGCCGATACCCAGCGATGGTTCCAGATGCTGGGGATCCCGGTCTACCAGGCCTATGGGCTCACGGAGACCACCGGGATCGTCTCGCTCGACGATCCCGACATGGTCGAGGCGGGCAAGGTGGGGCTGCCGCTCGAGGGGCAAACGCTGCGGGTGTCCGACGAGGGGGAGCTGCTGGTCAAGGGCCCGAACATCTTCGCGGGGTACTGGCGCAAGCCCGAGGAGACCGAGCAGGCGATCGTCGACGGGTGGTTTCACACCGGCGATCAGGTCGAGTACGAGGCCGGCGGCAACCTGCGGGTCATCGGGCGGATCAAGAACCTCATCATCCCCGAGTCGGGGCACAACATCTCGCCCGAGCCCATCGAGGAGAAGTTCATGGCCCAGTGTCCCGCGGCCGAGCAGTGCATGCTGATCGGGTACGGGCGGGCGCACGTGGCGATCATCGTCACCGGGCAGCCGCCGCAGGCGGACATCGACCGGGCGATGGCGGTGGTCAACGAGACCCTGCCGCACTACAAGCGGATCCGGGCCGCGCTGCGGGCCGACGAGCTGTTCACCGTGGAGAACGGGCTGCTCACCGCCAACCAAAAGCTACGCCGCCGCGTGATCGAGAAGCACTTCGAATCACAGATCGACGAGCTCTACGCCCAAGCGGCCAAGCAAAAGCCCAAAGCCAAAGCCAAGACGCAATCCAAGCCCGAGTCCGAGCCAAACCCCCAAGACAAGACCGAGGCCGGGCGCGACGAAGTCGCGCATCCCGAGCCGGCCTCAGCCAACACAGCCGAGCATCCCGAGCCGGCCTCGGCCAAGAAATTATGATCGAGTGGGCACTCACCGAGGGGGTCTACGAGCTGCGGCTCGGGGTGGAGCCGTGCAATGAGATCGGCACCGCCATGCTCGCGGATCTCGAGCGCTTCCTCGATCAGGTCGACACCGAGTCGGCGCACGCGCTCATCATCCGCAGCACGGTACGTGGCGGGTTCTCGGCCGGGGCCGACCTGCGCGAGCTCTACAATGGGCTGCGCGATCGACCCGAGTCCGAGCACGAGCAGGGGATCCGCGAGTTCATCGACCGGATCCACGCGGTGATGAATCGCCTGGACATGCTGCCGCTGACCACGATCGGGCTGATCCACGGGATCTGCTTCGGTGGAGGCTTCGAGCTGGCGCTGACCTGCGACATCCTCATCGCCGAGCGCAGCGCCCGCTTTGGCTTCCCGGAGCTGCGGCTGGGCATCATCCCCGGCTTTGGCGGGATCCCTCGGCTGCGGCGCGACGTGAGCAACGCGGTGGTGCGCGATCTGCTGCTCACCGGCCGCAGCATCAACGCCAAGAAGGCGCAGACGGTGGGGATGGTCAGCCAGGTCGTCCCTACCGGCGAGGGCCTGCGGGCGGCCTGGGCCACCGCGCGTCAGGCCACCAAGTTCGACCGCGAGGCGGCCCGCACCTGCAAGCGCTTCATGAAGCCGCTGCCCGTCGAGGAGCTGGCCCAGGAAAAAGAGCACTTCATCCGACTCGCGCAGCGCCCCGTCCTCAAGCTGGCCCTCAAGAAGTTCGTCGAGAGCGACGATCCGCGGCCGTACTTGCCCTGAGCGGAGACCACGATCATGAGTGACGTCCTCGATCGAATGACCACGCTGGCCGCCAAGAAGTACGCGGTAGATGCCGGCACCATCAAACCCGAAGGCGACATCTTCGACACGCTCGGCATCGACAGCTTTGCGGCGGCCGAGCTGATGTCCGAGCTCGAGCTCGAGTTCGACGTGGAGATCCCCGACTACGAGCTCCAGGGGGTCAAGACCTTCGGCGGGCTCGCCGAAGTGATCGACAAGAGGCGCTGATGCTCCATCTTTCTCGCATCCAATCGGTGGGCGAAGCGATCCGCGACGCCACCGTGACCTTCAAGACCAACGAGGCCCTCATCGAGGCCGAGCGGCACCGCGAGAACGGCCGCTGGACCTACCGAGAGCTGCGCCGCGAGGCGGAGCGCTTTGCGGCGCTGGTGCAGGAGCAGGGCTTCGAGGCCGGCGATCGCTGCGCTGTCGTCATGCAAAACCAGTCCAAGTGGATCTTCAGCGGGCTGGGGGCCTTTTGGGCGGGGGCGGTGCTGATCCCCATCGACTACAAGCTCACCGCGCGCGAGCAGCTGGAGCTCTTGGCCCACTGCCAGCCGCGAGTGCTGGTGACCGAGTACAGCACCTGGGTGAAGATGCAGCGCGAACAGGGGGCGTCGCTCGAGCGTACCCTGGTGCTGGTGACCGAGGCGCCCGAGGGGGCGGAGCTGGGGCCGGCGCGGCGCTGGGAGCAGGAACCGCAGGGGCCCTTCCGCTACCGCGAGCGCGCGCGCGAGGACGTGGCGTGCATCGTCTACTCCTCGGGCACCTCGGGCACACCCAAGGGCTGCATGCTCACCCACGGCAACTACCTGGCGCAGGCCGAGGTGCTGGGCAACCTCTACCCGTTGGCCGAGGACGAGCGCTTCTTCTCGGTGCTCCCCACCAACCACGCGATCGACTTCATGGTGGGCTTCATCGTGCCGCTATTGATGGGCGGGGGGATCGTGCACCAGCGAACCCTGCGGCCGCAGTTCGTGCGGGCGACGATGAAGAAGTACGGGATCACCCACATTGCCTTGGTGCCCACGATCCTCAAGAACCTCGAGAAGCGGATCCGCGAGCGGCTCGACGAGCTCCCCGACTGGCAGCGGCAGGCGATCGACGGGCTGCGTCGGGTCAACGAGCTGGCCACCGCCAAGGAGCCCAACCACCGGCTGTCGAGCACGCTGCTGCGGCCGATTCACGAGTCGCTCGGGGGCAAGCTCAAGTTCATCTTCGCGGGGGGCACCTTCGTCGACCGCAAGCTCGCCGAGTTCTTCTACGACCTGGGCCTGCCCGTGGCGATCGGCTACGGGCTCACCGAGGCGAGCACGGTGATCACCGTCAACGACCTCAAGCCCTTCCGCGGCGACACGGTGGGCAAGGCGGTGCCTGGGGTGGAGGTGGAGATCCGCGACGCCAACGAGGCCGGCGTGGGTGAGGTGTGGGTCCGAGGGCCCACGGTGATGAAGGGCTACCTCGACGCACCCGAGCTGACCGAGCAGGCGCTGGTGGACAGCTGGCTGCGCACCGGCGATCTGGGCTCGATGGACATCAGCGGGCACCTGACGCTGGTGGGTCGGGCCAAGAACATGATCGTCACCGAGGGGGGCAAGAACATCTACCCCGAGGACATCGAGTCGTACTTCGAGGATCTGCCCGGGATCGAGGAGTTCTGCGTGTTCGCGGCCGACTACATCTGGCCGCGGGGGGCGATGACCGGGGAGCAGCTGCTCATCGTGCTGCGCCCCGAGGGGGACTGGCCCAGCGACGAGTGCTTCGAGCAGCTACGCGAGCGCAACCGGCGGCTGCCCGACTTCAAGCGGCTCTCGGGCTTCGTGGTGCAGGGCGAGGAGTTTCCCGCCACGGCCTCGCAGAAGGTAAAGCGCGGCGTGCTGGCCGAGGTGCTCAAGGAGCGAGCACGGGACGACGCGGTGCGGACGCTCGAGCAGGGGTGAGGCCAGGCGGAGACCAGGTGGCTATCGTCGTTACGCGAGCTCGAGGCCGAGCTCGCGGGCGACCTCGCCGAAGGGACGCTCGAGCTGTTCGTCAGAGCTGGTCACGAACCACTCGGCGACCCGGTACCGCCAATCGTTCTGTTGCTTCCATCGGACTAGCGTGGGACCGATGTCGATCTGGTAGCGATCTCTGAGATCGGGCTCGATGGACCACAGCAGCGGGCCCAGCATGGTGAGGACGATCTGGTAGAAGTTCTCGTTGGCGATGCTTCGTGGTGGCTTGCTCGCGTCGCTCCATAAACCGGCCACGAACAGGCGATCCCAGCGGATCGATCGGGTCTTCTTGGAGAACCATCGTCGCAGCTGCGCTCCCAGGATCTCGGCCGGCAGCCCGTGAGACTTGAGCAGCAGATCGACGAAATCACGCTGGATCTGCCTCGCCGCGCCATGGGTGAACGACATGGTGAGGACGAGCTCGAGCAGGCGTGCCGCGATCTTGGTGGTCTGTTGTCGGCTCAGTCCGGGCAGCTCCTCGAGCAGGCCGATGAGCAGGCTCGGGTACGTGGCATCATAGCGCCCCGGCCGCCGGCTCTTGTCGAGTATGGTGCTCACCAGCTCATCGAGGCTGTCCACTCGCCCTTCGATGATTCCGAGCTGTCCGCTACAAAAGAGGATGATCTCTCGCCACTCGGAGCGGAAAGGGTCCTCGAGCAGATCGTGCCAACGCTTGTGGTCGCGTTCGGCGTGAGCTCCCGCGAAGTACTCGCCGACGGAGCGATGCACGAAGCTCCATTGGTTGCCCGCGCGGGGGACCAGCAGCGCGGTATCTCGTCGAAGAAGGTCGAGCAGAGCCGACGACTGCCGCGCTGCTTGCTCGGCGGTCTCACGCTTGGCCTCGATGCGCTGGAGCTCTTGCTCGAGCGCGGCTTCGGATACCGCTCCGCCTCCTTGTTCCATCGTCCACCACGCCAGGGGCCCGAGCACGCGCAGGGCGTCGGCTCGCGTCGGGGTCGCGTGGCGGTGCTTGGTGGTGCCAATGGTCCCGATGGTCCCGATGGTCCCGATGGTCCCGATACTGCGTGCGCGGGTCCAGCGATCGACGAGCATCTCGCCGAGTCGGTAGTAGATCTCGATCCGACGATCGGGAAGACGCCCTTCGAGCTCGTTGAGGATGGCGGTGAACGCGAGCATGAGGGGAGTTCGGGCCAGTGCGCGGAGATCAGGATCTCGCTCTATGCGATTGATGAGATCCTCCACGTTGGTCCGTCCGGCCCCGCGATAGGTGACGAACGCCTCCAAGAACGCTCGGATCTCCTCGGGCCTCGCCGCGCGGGTGGACACGATCCGCAGTGGATGGTGTTCGCCGTCGAGCTCGTCTACGAGAAAGCTGCGGCCCGTCACGACCACCCCCCCAACGCCACCTTGGCGCAAGAGCTGGCTCATCTCATGCAGTACGACTCGTCGTGCGTCCGGGGACCGCATCTCGTCGAGGCCATCGAGTAGCAACAGGACGTCGGGCATGTGTTCGCTGATGGCCTTCGAGCCCGAGATCCCCTGTGCGTCGAGCCAGCGCGGCAAGAAGTCCACCAGGTTCATCACCCGATCGTGCTCGCGTACGTGGGAGTAGTCCGACAGCGAGAGCAGCACGGGGATCCGCGGGCCGATGGCGAGTGGATCTGCGCTGTCGCTGGCGTAGGTCCACGCCAGGTGGCGCACGAAGGTCGTCTTGCCCGTGCCGGGATGCCCCAGGACCAACAGCCCCTGCGGTGTGCTTCGGTCCCGCGGAGCCGGGCCAAGCGCGGCTTCATTGAGCTCGACCAGCGGCTGATAGAGCTTGGACAGCGGGAGGTGGCGCTGCTCGACGCTGGCCGGTAAAAGCCCCGTGAAGTCGAGCATTCCGTGACGGCTCTTGATGAGCTCGCGTAACTGATGACGACAGGTCGGCCAGTCGGCCTCGTCGGCCTCGTGGAGGTGGAGTTCCACGAACAGATCGATCGCCGACAGAAGATCGGGTGCCGTCGCGCGGAGGAAGCGAACATCGGCCGCCGAGCTGGCGTGTAGCCAGATGAGGCGTTTTTCGTTCAGCAAAGAGTCACGCGCTCGGTTGATCGCGGCCAAGCGCTTGCGGCCGGCTTCATCCCGCTGTGCGTCGTAGTACGCGACCCGTGATTGCGGGATCTGGTGGCGCTGGAGCACCTCTTTATGGACCCGGTCGATCGCCCGCTCCAGCCCTGGCCTGGCGACCACGACCGCGACGATCGCTCGCCAGTCGGTGAGCAACAGCTCCCGGTCCAGGCGCTCGGCGAGCTCGGTCGGATCGACGAGCAGCCCCGTCTGTGTGGTCCCCGCCGTGCTTATCATCCGTCGGATCGCTTATGCCGTACGAACTCGACGATGAGCTCATGCGGCCGAAACCATATGTCGCCGTTGTGGTAGCACGCGATGAAGTTCTCGAAGAGCAGCGTGTCGGCCTCGGGTGAGCCGGGTAGTGTGCCTTTGTCGAGCACTCGCTTGAGGATCGTCAGGGCATCTTCATCGAGATAGCCCTCGAGCTCCAGGCGTCGCTTCTTCATCGCCGCGTGGAGGTCTTGCTGTTCGACGCGGCGAGCGCTGCGGATCAGGGCGGTCTTGCCCGCTTCGTGCAGCAGCCACAGAAAGTCACGCATGATCCCGGCGCAATTGTTGGCGGCGAGCTCGATGAGGTCGTCGCCAAAGAGCTCCTCGGGGAGATCGGCCCCGGCCTGGCGGCGGCGATAGAGGTCGTGCAGAACCTCCACTCCTTCGGGGCTTACCTGCGCGTCGTTGCTGCCCGCGCCCTTGGGGCTCTTGGCCCGCCGCATGATCGGCACGTTGTAGAGCAGCGCCAGCCGCAGGTTGCCCGGCACCGCGCGAAAGCGAGGATCGTGGCGGAGGTTGACCGGGCCCGTGAGCACGAGCGGCGCCTGGAGATCGCGAAGCAGGCGCTCGTCGTCGAGGGCGAGCGCCACCTCGTCGAGCTTGAGGCGTTTGTCCAGGCCATCGGCGAGTAGGAGGGGAGGGCGCCCGGCCAGGAGCTCCAGCTCGTGGAGGATCCCGTTGACCGCCTCCACGACGGCCTGGGCGTCTTCGTGCTGATCGGGCGGCAATCGGCCTTCGAGGGGTCCCCGGGTCAGATCGAGTCGCAGCCGGGATGCGGTGCTGACGGCCGAGCCGGCGGTGGCGACCCCGTGAGCGGCGGTAGCCAGCCCTGCTCCGGTCGTGGGGTCGAACAGAGTCACGATGGACGAGATGCTCTCGAGGAGCTTGGTGACCGAGGGCACCGCGTCCCGGAAGCGACCCAGCGCCTTGTCGAGCACAGTGGCCCCGCGCTTGACGGCGTTGTCGGGCTCTTCGAGCAGCTTGACCAGAGCGGTATCGGGGGCGGACCAGACCTTGGTGGCATGCAGGGCGGCGACCCCGAGCAACGTGACGACCGCCAGCGTATTGGCGCCGTCCTGGAGCCCGGTGGCGAGGTCGGTCTGCACGACGCAAAAGTCCTGCTTGACGTCGTGGGCCAGGCGGGCAAGCTCGGTGGTCTTGCCCGATCCTCGCGCTCCGCACAAGATGACCTTCACGTCGGCAGGGCGCTCGGCGGCCAATCCCAGCTCGGCCGCCAGATCGCTATACACCGCGCCCTCACGCTCTGCGTAGAGCTGCTGGATCTCGTCGTCTTGGACCTCTCGCCACGGGTCGAGCGCCTTGAGCTTGGGGCGCCACCAGTCAAAGAGTTCCTTGCTCGGGCGAGCCATTTCCTCGCCAGTGTGCCACAGCTCGTCGTTCGTGGTGGCCACCGGTGGCCGTCTTGCTCCTCGCGCAAGCCAGCCCGCGCCGCGTCTGCTCTTCGCGACGCGTCGCGACCTGGCCGGCTCAGGCGGCCGCGCTCAGCTCTCGATCGAGGAAGCACTGGATCCGTTCGCACAGCCAGCCCCGAAACTCGTCCTCGAAGGGCGGGCAGTGCTTGCTGCCCTCGATCACGTGCGTCTGCACCAGGTTGGGGAACAGCGCGGACGCACGCGTGAGCATGGCCTTGGCGGGAAACGACAGATCGTGCTCGGCCGCGATGAGCATGGTGGGGCGATCGAACCCTCGCAGATCGTCGTCGCCGACCAGCGGGGGGGCGGAGAAGTCCATCTTCACCGAGCGAAAGGCGTCGCCCATGAACCCGACCCACATGGGATCGAGGGTGGTGAGGTTGGCGCTGAGCAGCGCCTCCAGGTGCTCGCGAGTGGGCCTCAGTCGCCAGCGCAGCATGGGCCAGCCCACCTTGACCAACGCTTGCCAGGGAGAGCCGGCGACCAGCCCGGCCGAGACCAGCAGCACGAGGCGATCGACCAGCGCGGGGGCATGCACCGCCAGCTGCAGCGCGACCGAGCCGCCCCAGCTCACCCCCATCACGTGGGTTCGCGACAGCCCCAGGCCTCGCACTACGTCTTGTGCCCAGCCGCCGAACCCTTCGGCATCAAAACGGGGGCGCACCTCGGCGCTGGCCACCGACTGGCCCACGATGTCCGGGGCGTACACCCGGTAGCGGTCGAGCAACCCTCGCACCTCGTAGAGCGCATGCGGAGCTCCGGCCACCGCCCCGTGCAGGCACAACAAGGGCGGTGCGTCGGGGGGGCCGTAGACGAGCACATGGGTGGATCCGCAGCGCGTGTCGATCGTGGTGCGCGCGGCCGGCGGAGGCAGCCGGTCCAAGAAGCGGTCGTACCACTGCTGCATGCACTCACGCGCGCTCTGGTTGCGGAAGATGCCGGTCGATCCAGTCATGATGGGCCTTTGACGGAGCGTTGGGGTTGGTCGAAGTGCTGGCCGAGGAGTCGGTCGACCAGCCCTACGGTGTCCAGAGGCTGGCCTTGGATCCAGCCGATGAGGGCGAAGTAGTAAAAAGAGAGATAGGCGACAGCACCCAGGGCCGGGTCGACCGACGGACGCAGCTCTTGCCGCTCGCGGGCCTGCGCCAGCCACCCGGCCACGACCTCGTGCACGCGCTGCACCTGCCCGGCGAAACGCGAGCGCCAGGGGCCGGTGGTCAGTAGCGACTCTCGAAGGAGCATGCGCGACAGCTCGGGTCGGGCCTCGTAGTGGCAAAAAAGCGCGGCGGTGAGGTGGTGCAGGCGAGCGCGCACCGAGCCCCCGGCCGCCTCGCGAAGCGCAGCGTCGAGGACGTGCTCGAGATCGTCGAACAGGGCGGAGCACAAGAGGTCGCGCTTGTCCTCGAAGTGCACGAAGACCGTACCCACCGCGACCCCGGCCTCGTCGGCCACCATGCGCATCGTGGTGCCCTCAAAGCCCCGTTGCTCGAAGCTGGCGCGGGCGACTTGCAGCAGGCGCTCACGGGTTCGTCGCTTTTGCTCGTCGCGGGACATTGGTCTGAGTGAATGTGTTCAGTGAACATGTTCACTATAGCAGCCATTGCGGCGATGACCACGGATTAACGTCGTTCAGCGGCGCCAAGAGGCGCGTATTTGGCGCCAGGGCGCTGGTCGCACGGTGGCGGACCTCAGTAGACTGCGCCCCGCCATGGCCGACGATGAGTTCCTCGCCGTGATCAACCCCGCTGCGGGTGGAGGTCGCTGTGGCAAGCGGTTCCCGGCGGTGCTCGAGCGCCTTCGGCAGGCGGGGGTGAAGGTCGACACCGTGCAGACCTCGGCGCCGGGCGAGGGGGTCGGGCTGGTGCGCGCGGCCTGGGACGAGGGTCGACGCCACTTCATCGCGGTCGGTGGCGACGGGACGAGCTACGAGGTGATCAACGGCTTGTTTCCGCGGGCCTCGGACCAAGGGGAGCGGCCGGTGCTCGGGTTCTTGCCGCTGGGCACGGGTAACTCCTTTCTTCGCGACTTCACCGATCGCGGGGCCGAGCACACGATCGAGGCGCTGGCCTCCGGCGCTCGCCGCCCCTGCGACGTGATCCGCCTCGAGCACGCCAGCGGCGAGCTCCACTACATCAACATCTTGTCGATCGGGTTCGTGGCCGACGTCAACGGGCTACGGGCGCGTCGCTTCAAGCGCTGGGGCGAGTTTGGCTATGTGCTCGCGGTGGTCACCGCGGTGGCGGGGCTCCGGGCTCAGCCCCAGCCCATGCGCCTAGACGGGGGCGAGCGCGACGAGCAGCCGCTGGTGTTCGCCTCGTTCAACAACAGCAAGTTCACCGGCGGCAAGATGATGATGGCGCCGCACGCCGCCACCGACGACGGCAAGATCGCGGTGGTGCTGGCGGGTCAGATGGGGCGGCTGAGCCTGCTGGCGACGTTCCCCAAGATCTTCAAGGGCACGCACGTCGAGCACCCTGCGGTCACAATCGCCCAGGCGTCTGGTGTGGAGCTGGCGATCGACGAAGAGATCGACGTGATGGTCGACGGCGAGGCGCTTCGGGTGGTGCCTCGGGCGCTGGAGACGCTACCGAGCGTGCTCGACGTCGTGGTGTGAGTTACTCTCGCTGCGCCGTGCGGCCCAGGCTGCGCCGTGCGGTCCAGGCTGCGCCGTGCGGTCCAGGCTGCGCCGTGCGGTCCAGGCTGCGCCGTGCGGCCCTCGAGCTGGCCTCTGGGGGCGGATCTGGCCGTACTCGCCGCCGTGCGCGGCTGTGCGGGAGCGCGGCGTGGTTTCCCGATGATCGGGCCGCTGGCCGGGCTCATGCCGGGTAAGCTTGGGCGTCTCATGACTACGCGTTCGATCTTGCTTGGGTGTCTGGGGTCGGTCTGGCTGCTGGGGGGATGCATCTTCGAGGACTCGATCCCACCGGCCGTGCCCTCGGGCAGCGGGGATTCCACGGCCACCATCGGCGGCTCCATGACGTCGGTCATGGAGTCCTCGACCGGCATGGCGGCCACCATAGGTTCGATGACCGCCGGTACCACGACGATGTCACTGGACACCACGGCCGACGCCACGACCTCGGACGAGAGCGCCGACTCGACCTCGACGGGGCCGGTCGATCCCTGCATCGAGGCGTGCGCGATGCTCGTATGTGGCATGGAGGGCATGTGCAACTGTGGCGAGTGCAGCAACCCCGAGGCTACGTGCTCCGAACAGCAGACCTACTGCGGGATCCCGATCGGCGCCGACACACCGCTGCCGTTCGAGGCCTCGATCCTCGCGGGGTTCCAGCTGGGTCACCCCTACGAGGTGCTCCAGCCCCGCGTGGTGCGACGCCTGGGAGTCAACGCCTGGGGAGGAGGCACGGACATCCGCCTGGCGCTCTATGACGACGACGGCTCGGGGCCGGCCAACCTGCTGGCGGAGACGGGCAGCCCGGTGGAGCTCTATACCGATGGGCCCAACGAGTGGGAGGTGGGGGCCACGCCCATCAATGAGGGCATCTACTGGGTGATGCTTCATACCGGAGCGTCCACGCCGATCCGCCGCGGGCTCACCGGGGAGCTGAACGCCGTCCGGGCCCTGCGCAATAATGTTCCGTTCGACGAAGGCTTCCCTCCCGTCATGGACGACGAGATGGTCGCGATGGATTACCAGTACAACATCTACATGGTCGTGGAGGACTGAGCGCGATCCACGGGCCCATGGCCGTGCTCGTTTGTTTCGTGTTCCGTTTCGCGTTCCGTCTCGCGTTCGGTGCGTGTGTGGGGCTGGCGACGGCAGCCTGCATTCAGGCCGAGCCCTTCGCGTGCGAGGACGACGAGCAGTGTATGGGCCTGGGTCAGCCGGGGCGCTGCGTCGAGCCAGGGTTTTGCGCTCACCCGGACGAGGGATGCCCGTCGGGCCTGAGGTTCTCGCGCTTTGCATCGGAGCCGCTGGCCAGTACGTGCACCATGCCCACCGACGAGCCGTCGTCGAGCACCGAGGGATCGAGTTCCGAGGGATCGAGTTCCGAGGGGTCGAGCACCGCGGGTTCGGGTTCTGGGGGATCGAGCTCGTCGGGTGATCCGATCCCGGTCGACCCGGAGGAATGCGACGGGATCGACAACGACGGCGACGGGCTCGTGGACGAGTGGTCGGAGATCAACGAGCAGTGCAACGACTGCGATCTGTTCCAGCACGAGGGGAGCGCCTACTGGCGGTGCAGCAACGGCCGCTGGACCGACGTGCAGCCGGTCTGCGAGAGCTTTGGCGCCAACCTGGCCAGCATCCAAAGCGCCGACGAGAACCTGTTCTTGGCGCTGCGGACCCTAAGCGGCGCCAACTGGATCGGTATCAACGACATCGGCGACGAGGGGGTCTACACCTGGGTCGACGGCGCGCCGCTTCGCTACACCAACTGGTCAGGAGGGACGCCGCCGGGCGACAACCTCGATGCGAATTGCGGGGGCATCAACACCCAGGGCGAGTGGAGCATCTTCAACTGCACCAACAGCCGCGCCGGCTTTTGCGAGGCGCCGCACCCCGACTGACGGGGTCGGTGCCCGTGGCGGGGGCGGGGGTCGTGGTAGCCTGCCGCCGCCCTTGGATCCCTCGGCCGACGTGAGCGACATCGATCTGCTGCTGGCCTGGCGCGCTGGCAATGCGGCCGCGGCCAACGTTCTGACGCAGCGCCACTACGCCAGCGTGCGTCGCTTCTTCGACCTCAAGGTCACCCACCTCGCCGAGGATCTCACTCAGCAGACCTTTTTGGCCGCGGTCGAGGGGGTGGAGCGCTATCGGGCCGAGGCGGGCTTCAAGGCGTACTTGTTTGGGATCGCCCGGCTCCAGCTGCTTCGGGTGCTGCGTAAGCAGGGGCGCCACGACCAGGCGATGCGCTTTGCGGGCAGTAACACGCCCTCGGTGGCGACCTCACTGAGCGTGGTGGCGGCGCGACGCGAGGAGCATCAGGTGTTGCTGATGGCCTTGTCGCAGCTGCCCACCGATCTGCAGATCGTGGTCGAGCTTTACTACTGGGAATCGATGCCCACCGCCGGGATCGCTGCGGTGCTCGAGGCCAACGTCAGCACGATCACCAGCCGGCTGCATCGGGCGCGGCAGCTGGTGCGGCAGTACGTGGTCGACATGACCCGCCCCGGCCGGATCCGCGACGCGCTGGTCGCCGACCTCGAGGGCTGGCAGCGCTCGCTGGGGCCGCTGACGGCGGATGCTAACGCGAAGAGGACTGAGGAACGCGCATAAGCAGATTGCCCTGCGCCCCTCGTTCGTGGTCGGGATGGATCTACGTAGGACTCAAAAGCGCAGTTCGAACCCGCCAGGTCGTAGCGTGAGCCGCTCGGCGGTCGCGCCCCGACGAGCCACCACGATCCATCGCACGACCCCGGCGACCACCAGGGCGCCACCCGCCGCCATCACGGGGATCCCCGCCCGGCTGAGCACGATGGCGCGGTCGATCTGCTCGCCGTAGGTCACCACGTTGTCGGCGGCTCGGGCCTCGCGAGCGTCGCGGCGTGCCTGACCGTAGAAGCCCCCACCCACCGCGAGGGCGACCACACCCACGCCGACCAGCGCGCCGCCCCAGGGGTCGCGGATCCAGCTGCGGTCTCGATCGCTCGGCCCCGACTCCGACTCCGACTCCGAGGATGCCTTGGTGGATGGATCCTCGGCGCTCGATGCATCGGGCTCCAAGGGACCGAGCGGAGCGACCGGATCGGGCTCCGATGCCGAGGCGGTCTCGGCCTTGGCCAAGGCTTGCTCGCACTCGGTGATGTTGTCTCGCGCCGCGTTGGCCGCCGGCCCCTGCGGTACCGCCTGGACGAACTCGCGGTAGTGGACGATAGCCTCGTCGCATCGCCCGCCAAAGCGCTCGGCCTGGGCCTGCACATACAGATAGACCGGGTCGCCTTCGTCGATGTAGGCCTGGCGAGCGGCCGAGATCGCGGTCTTGTAGTCGCCCGCTTCGAAGGCGGCCTCGGCTTGCCGGGCCGCCTCTCCCTTGGGCTCCCCTTTTTGTGGAGCCGCCAGCGCGAGCAGGGCGACGAGCAATGAGGCGTTCATGGGCGCATTCCCGGAGGGTAGAGGGAATTGCGATCGTCCGTGTTCTTTGTGGCCTTGTTGTTCTTACGGCGCTTCTTCTTTTTGGACCGCCGCGCAGGAGTGCGCTCTGCCTCGGGGGCGGTCTCGGTCTCGGTGGTCGGCGCCGTCTCGGCCGCCGTGTTTGCCCCCGCCACCTCTGTAGAATCCGGTGACTCGGGCTCAGATTCTCGGCCGGCCGCGCGCTCGTCGGTCGTTTTGGGGTCGCTCGCGGTCATCGCCTGCGGTAGCGTCGAGGGGCCGGCCATGACGGCGTCCTCGTGTTCGACCGGTGCGGTCACCGGCGTCGGGCCCCCCGCACGGCCAGCCGGCTCGGGCTCGCGCGGCCACAGCGAGATTGCGGTCGCCACGGCGGTCGCCAGCCCGGCGCCGGCCAGCATCCACGGCAAGCGGGCGGTCACGACGACGGGCGGGTCCGGCGGTTCGCTGGAAGACCGCTCGGAGGGCGGCTCGGGCTCGACCGGTGGCAACGCACCCAGGTCGGTGTGCGGATGGGCCGGCGACCCAAAGAGCGCCTTCATGTGCCGGCTGAGCTCCACGGTCGACAGGCGTAGCCCCTCGACCCGGGCCAGCTCCTCCACCTCGATCTGCAGGGCTTCGGCGGTGGGGTAGCGACCCTCGGGCTCCTTGGCCAGGGCTCGCTGCACGATCCGCGTGAGCCCCTCGGGGTAGCTGGGGTCGATCTCGATGGGCGGGATATAGTCGGCGCGCGCGATACGACCCAGGATCGCGTAGTCGTTGGGTGCATAGAAGGCCCGGACCCCGGTGGTGACCTCATATAGCAGGATCCCCAGGGCGAACACGTCGCTGCGCCGGTCGAGTCGGTCGCCGCGGCACTGCTCGGGAGACATGTAGCCGGCCTTGCCCTTGGTCTGGCCCTGGGTGACCGAGGTGCGGGCCGCGGCTCGGGCGATGCCGAAGTCGGTCAGCTTGACCGCGCCGTTGTGGGAGATCAGCACGTTGCTGGGGGAGACATCGCGATGCACCAACCCCAGCGGGCGCCCGTCGGGTCCGAGCTGTTCGTGAGCATGGTGCAGCGCCGCCGCCACGCCCACCACGATAGCCAGCGCACAGTCGCGAGGCAGCGGTACGTGATCGCTGCGGCGGAGCACGTCGAGGAGATTGGCTCCGTGCACGTACTCCATGGCGAAGAAGTACTCGCCGTTTTCCTCGCCGATGTCGGTGACGTGCGCGATGTTGGGGTGATCGAGCGAGGCAGCAAAGCGGGCCTCGTCGAGGAACATCTTGACGAACTGGGGGTCCTCGGCCAGATGAGGCAGCACCCGCTTGAGGGCCACGATCTTCTCGAAGCCCTCGATCCCGCCTTGTCGAGCCACGTAGAGCTCGGCCATCCCTCCCGCTGCCAGCCGGTGAAGCAGCGTGTAGCGACCCATGCGGGTGCCCGGCAGCAGCCCGCGGGCGTGGCGACCGCTGGCGTCCTCCTCCACGCCGCCACGATATCCAGCCCAGCCGCGGGGGTTCAAGCGCGAAAAAGATCGAGGCCGGACCGAGTCAATCCGAGTCGGTCGGGGCGGTCGGGGCGGTCGGGGCGGTCGGAGTAGGTCGGGGTCGAGCGGCCGACGGTGTGCGCTCGGTCGCCGGGTGTTCGGAGAGCCATGCGTCGATCTCGGCGAGCGTCTCGGCGTCGCTCTGTCGTTGCAGGAGTGCAGATCGAGCGTCGCGGGCCAGCCGTCGTGCTCGGTCGTGCTCGCGGTCGGTGTTCCACAAGGCGTCGGCGAGGCCGAGCATGGCCCGAGCGCGTTCCCGCGGCGATACGTCGCCGTTGCTCGCGATCCGGACCGCGCGCTCCAACGGCTCGATCGCCTCGGGGGCTCGCTCCAGGGCCATCAGAGTGGCCCCGGTGATCGTCAGCGAGAATACGAGCCGAGAGCGGGTCAGCTCGCCCTTCGCCTCGTAGATCGCGTTGGCTCGCTCGATGAGCCCGAGGGCTTGCGTGGGCTGGCCTTGTCGCACGAGCACCTCGGCCAGGTTGCACAGCGCCAGGGCCACGTCGTCGTGCTCGGGGCCCAGGGCGCGCTCGAGGATCCCCAGAGCGCGCTCGTAGGTCTGACGCTCCTGCTCGGGCTGACCCAAGCCACCCAGCTCGCCCGCCATGTTCAGCACCAGATTGCCGACCAGCGGATGCTCGGTGCCGAACTCGGGCTCGGCGACCCCGAGCGCCTCACGGTAGACCTCGAGCGCGCGCTGGTGTTGCCCGCGCTCGGCGTGCAGCGAGCCCAGGTGGGACAGCAGGGTCGCCAGCACGTAGGCATCCGAGGCGTTCGTACGCCGTACCAGATCGATCGCACGGTGCAGCAGGGGCTCGGCTCGGTCGAACTCACCGAGGTTCATCAGCGACCAGGCCATGTTGGCCATGGGGAACACGTTGTCGGGGTGATCCGGGCCGCGGCGGGCTTCGAAGAGGGTCAGCGCCTGTTCGAAGTGCACGGTGGCCTGTCGGTGCTGCCCTGCATATTCGTAGGTCGCCCCGAGGGTGTTGTGGGTCTTGGCGCGCCGGATCTCGTCGCCCTCGGAGGGCAAAAGCTCCAGCTGGCGTCGCTGCACGACGAGGGCTTCTTGGTAGCGCCCCTGCTCTTGTCGCAAGATCCCGATCGACGACAGCATGCTCAGCTCGAGCGATAGATCGAAGCCCAGCCGCTCATAGCTCGTACGTGCATGCTCGACCCACTGATCGGCGGCCTCGTAGTCGCTCAGATCGGTGTAGATCTTGATGAGCGCGCCGCTGGCGTCGGTGGTCTCGGCGTCGTACCCCAGGCTCTGGGCGGCATAGAAGCCCGCCTCGTAGTACTCACGTGCGGTCTGGTGATCGCCGGACTCCAGCGCGGCGTCAGCCACTTGGAGCTGGGCCTCGAGGAGGGTCGGCGGGTGGCCCAAGGGCTCGGCGCGAGCCAGGGCGGATCGTGCTTGCTCCAAGGCGGCCTTCGGGTCGCCGTTCCAGACCAGGGCATCGGATCGGGCGACGAGGGCGAGCACAGCATCGACCTCGGCGGCGATCGATGGATCGGGCGGAGGACGAGCTGGACCGGTGGCCGCGTCGAGGGAGCAGCGATCGAGGGGGGGCAGCGGCAGTGGGCGCTCGTCGTGGGTCTGTGCCTGGTCTGTCGTCGGTTCCGTTGCCGAGTCCGTCGCCGAGCCCGTCGGCCACAGGATCTCCAGGAGCCCGTCGACCGCACGCGCCGCGGTGCTCAGGCAGTGCATGGCCGCGTCGCGGCGGGGGGCAGCGGTGGCGGCATCACAGGCGGCGTGGCGCAGCGAGAGCCAGCGCTCGGTATAGGCGTCGAGCCGGTCATCGAGCGTGGTCATGCCCGGGCGCTGCGGGCTGGCCTCGGCCCGCCGGGCTCGCACACGAGCGTGGGAGGCATCCCAGCGGGTCGCGGTGGTCGTGGCTTCGGCACGGCACGCCGCCCGGGGCTCGTCGGGCCACCAGCCCCATGCGACCGCGACCGCCGTCAGCGTGGCGAGTGTTGCCGCGATCCACGGCCATCGACGGCGCGCCACTCGGGCGCGGTCCAGGGCGAGCAGCAGCGCGCTCATGTCGGGGTGGCGCGCGTTGGGATCGAGCGCCAGCCCGCGTTGGATCGCTCGCCACAGCGCCGGCGGGCCCGCGCCGTCTTTTGGGCGATCAGCGGCCGGACCGGGAGGCTCCCCCGCGAGCGCCTCGTAGAGGGCCACGCAGAACGCATACTGATCGGACCGATGGTCAGCACCCAGTCCCATGTGCTGCTCGGGCGCCATGTAGCGAGGCGTGCCGGCGATCGCCCGGGTCGACACGCCGGATGGAATCGGCAAGGAGCGCCCGGTGATGACCGCTCGTTGCTCGCCGGTGGACACGGTCACCGAGCGCTGGTGGTTCAGGCCGAGGACCAGCCCGAAGTCGGCCACCCGTGGCCGGCTGTCGGCGCCGACGAGCACGTTCTCGGGCTTGAAGTCGCGGTGCACCAAGCCAGCCCGATGCGCGGCGCACAGGCCCTGGCCCGCGTCGAGGTAGGTACGCACGATCTCGTTCCAGGGCCGATCCCACTGCCACTGCCGCAGCGTGCCTCCGTCGACCAGCTCCATGGCGATGAACAGACGCCCTTCGTGCATGCCGACCTCGAACACCTCCACCACGTTGGGGTGGGCCAGCTGGGCCATCGCCTGGGCCTCGACCCGCAGAAGCTCCAGCCCGCGCGCGTCGGCGACCCCAGAGTGGATCTTCAGAGCGACCGCGCGATCGAGCCGTAGGTCGGTTGCTCGAGAGACCACACCCATGCCGCCGCGGCCCAGCGTCTGTTCCACCCGATAGGTCTGCGCGACGATGGTACCGGGCGACAGCTCGGGTGCTTCGAGCAGCGGCACCTCGGGTGCCGCCGCGACGCCCCGCAGCAACTGTTCGAATTCGTCGTCGTTGTCATCGTCGTCGCTCGTCGTCAACGCCGAGTGATCGGCACCAAGCGTGCTCGAGCGCTCGTCGTTCACCGACGGTCGGTCACCCGTCCTCGAGGGGTCATTCGATCGCTCGGAGGCCATACCCCTGCTCGACACCAGCGCTCGATGCTAATGCAGACCATCGGCGACCCGAGGGGCCGGCAGGCTGGCACGAGCGGATCGGATCCTTCCGACCGGTACGCATGTGTCCGCTTTGTTTCACCACTGTGATCATTGACCATGAGCACTTCCCTTACGAGACTGAACCGAAGCTGGCCTTCCGATCCGACCTCACACTATGAACATGCTCGGCCTGCCCGTGGTTGCACTGGGGTGTAATGATTGTAGTGAAGCCCCGATGAAAACTCGCGGGGATCTAGTGTAAGGATGGTCTTGGTCGGGGGAAGCCCAATACACAGCGCTCAACGATCATGGTTCATCGCCCTGCCTCGAGTCTCACCAGCCTTCTCGTCGACGGTCCCCAAGATCGTGAAGGGCGGCTCATCGTCCGGTTGAGATCGGATGACGCCGATGCCCCCGGTCCGGCGCCCTCCGAGGCTTCAGCGGCAGAGACCGCTCGGGAAGCCGGCCCAAACAGCCCGTCCGAGAGCCCCTGACCGCCCTCGGCCACCGAACCACCCTCGGTACACAAGGGCAAGACCGAGGCCGGGCGCGACGCAGTCGCGCATCCCGAGCCGGCCGAGGCATAAACAGTTCAAGACCGAGGCCGGGCGCGACGCAGTCGCGCATCCCGAGCCGGCCGAGGCATAGACAACTTCACTCAGCCCACCAGCCCCGGCAGCGGCCCCTGGTGCGCCGCGTCGCCGTTGCCAAAGTGATCGTCGCCCTCGCCGAGCGCCTGGAGGATCGAGGTGTAGAGGTTGTGCACCGATTCCTGGCTGTCGTACTGGAGGGTGTTCGGATCGGCTTGGGCCGCCTGGTTGTAGGTAACGAAGCGTCCCGTCTCGATCGCCCCACCGGCGCTGCCGGCCAGTAGCACGGGTAGGTTCCAGCCGGAGTGACGCGAGCCGTTGCTGAACTCGCTAGTGCACAGCAGCAGGCTGTTGTCGAGCAGGGTGCCGTCGCCTTCGGGGAAATCGGGGTCGTCGAGGCCTTCGAGCAATCGCGCGACGAGGCTCATGCGCCAGCGACGATTCTCCAGGGTGTAGGTCATCCAGTCGTCGTACAGCGACGAATGCGGGCCGGTAGGTCCAATGTCGCGGGCTTGGTGGTGCAGCGCGTGTCCGATCGCGAAGTCCAGGCCCAGGCCCGACTCCAGATGGCCCGCGCTGGTCCACGGCGAGAGGATGTCGGAGATCTCGAGGTTGGCTACGTTGGTCAGGCCGCAGCGCAGCGCGGCGACGATGACGTCGGCCATCAGCGGGCCGACCACGTCACCAGGGGCGTCGTCCTCGTCGATCCCGATGGGCGGGCTGCAGATCACCGGATCTTGGATCTGCTGCTCCAGCGAGCGGAGATGGTCGAGGTGGGCCTCGATCACGTGGCGATCGCGAGCGCTCACCCGCTGGTGGAAGTCGGAGTAGCCGTCCAGCAGCCCGCCGAGTATCGAGGAGCGCTTGGTGTTGCGCAGCACGATCTGCGGATCGGGCTGCCCTCCGGTCACGCCGTCGAAGATCGTGTCGAACGCCGCCCGGGGGCTGCTCTCGCCCGAGACGATCTGCTGCGGGCCGGTGAAGTAGGGCGAGCCGTACTGGTGTCCCGCGATCCGCAGGTGGATCGAGTCGAAGGGCACCGGCTGCCGGGCGGCGAGGCGCTGGGCCACCACGTGGTCGATGCTGGCGCTGTGGGCCAGCGCGACCGACTCGGTCCCGGTCACGTCGCCCGCGGTCAGCACGCTCGCATTGGAGGTGTCGTGCCCGCCCAGGCCGTACTGGTCCTGAGCGATCGCGGCCCGGTTGTCGATCCCCTCCACCACCACCAGCTTGTCGCGCCACGGGGTGAGCGGCTCGTGGATCGGCCCGAGCACGAGCTCGGGGCCAGAAGGATCGGCTGGTCGCCACAGGTCCAGGCCGTGCCCATTGCCGGTCCCGTCGTAGCGGGTGGTCTTGTTCATGTTGGAGATCGTGCCGCCATGGGTGAACACGGTGACAAAGCGCAGGTTGGCGTCGCCATCGGCGGCCCAGGCATGGCCGTGGGTGTACTCCAACAGGGGCAGGGCCAGGGCGGTGCCCCCCGCGGCTCGCAAGAAGGCTCGGCGGCCCGAGTGCTTGAGCTGTTCGACCATCGTCCCTACTCTCCTTGCTCGATCGATCCCAGGTTGACGTGACGGAAGCTGTCGCTGAGCACGATGGCGCTGACCAACTCACGCAGGTCGCCTCCGGCGGTGAAGGCCTCCACGATCCGGTCGTGGGCGCAGCCGTCGAGCTCGCCCACCGCTCCGCCGAGCGCCTCCTCAAACCACCGGGTGGCGAAGCAGCGGCGGACCTGGTCGCTGCCCGCCAGACGTTGGGACAGCTCCAGGGCGTCGGCGACCGGGCCGTCGACGTCGGTCCCCTGCAGCTGGCCGCTGGAGTCCACCGGCAGACCGCTCTGCACCTCCTGGTCTTGCCAGCGACCGATCGCGTCGTAGTGCTCGAACGCGTAGCCCACCGGGTTGATGAGGCCATGGCAGCTGAAACACTGGCCGTCGCCGGTGCGGGCGTCGGTGGCCTGGCGCACGGTGAGCACCTCGCCCTCGGGCTGCTCGCCGCCGTCGATCGGGCTGTCGTCGACGTCGGGCGGCGGGTCACCGAGCTCCATGCACAGCACCTCCTCGAGGGTGAAGGTGCCGCGGCGGATCGGCGACTGGGCGGCGGTGCTGGCGAACACGGTGAGGAACGCGGCCCGGGTGAGCAGCCCGCTGCGCTGCGCGGCGGGAAGGTCCACCCAGGTCCACTGGTCGGGGCCCAGCGGGCCCGCGTCCACGCCGTAGAGCGCGGCCAGCGGGGCGTTGACGTAGGCACGGTTGCTGGTCATCAACCGCTCGAAGCTCGCGTCGCTGGTGAGCACGTCGGCGACGAACGCCTCGAGCTCCACGCGCATCGCGTCTTGCAGGGCGGGGTCGTACTCGGGGTAGAGCTCGGGCTGCTTGTCGGCGTCTTCGAGCGAGAAGTGCAGCATGCCGCCGTCGAGCTGCAGCCAGGTCCACATTAGCCCCTGCAGCCGCTGCTGGGCGCGGGGATCGGCCAGCATGCGCTCTACTTGGGCGTGCAGCTCGTCCTCGCCGTGGAGCCGCCCGGCGTCCGCGGACTCGCGCAGCGTGTCGTCGGGCATGGTGTCCCACAAGAAGTAGCTCAGGCGGCTAGCCAGCTCGTGGTCGGTGAGCTTGCGGATCTCGTCGGGGGCGCCCTGCACGGGGGTGCCCTGCTCCTCGAGGTAGACCAGCGAGGGAGCCTGGAGCACGGTGCTCGCGAGCACCTCCATGGCGTCGGCGAAGCCGATCTGGCCGCGAGCGTCGAGGTAAACATCGAGCAGCCACTGGCGCTCCTCGTCTCGCAGGGGCCGTCGGAAGGCTCGCGGGGCGAAGGACTCGATGAACGCCTCGGCGCAGCCCGCTTGTTCGCCGCCGGTGATCTCGCACGGGAACACCGGGACGGTCCACTGGTCGCGGCGGGTCAGCGCCAGCTCGGCGCCGTCGCGGAGCTGCCGAACCCCGCGCTCGGCGATCACCGGCTCGGTCGCGTCGTACTCGGCGACGAATCCAGGATCGCCCAGCAGGTCGCGCATGGTGTTCTCGTACTGCGCTGGGGTCAGCCGGCGCATCGCTCGAGGGGCCACCACCGCGAACTGGCCGTCGCAGGCCAAGGGCTCGTCGCCGGGCTCGTCGTCGTCGCCGGGCTCGGTGGGCCCCACGTCCGCGCTCCCATCATCGTCGGGCGCGGTGTGGTCGTGCATGCCGGTGTAGCACCCGGCCGCGCTCACCAGCGCTCCCAGGCCCAGCGTGCGAACGATCATGACTCGCGCCCTCCCTCGGCTGCCTGCCATCCGTCTCACGGCCGCCAAGTCACCGCAGCCCTGGTATCGTCCTCGGGTTTTTGGTGCTTTTTTTGCGATGAGGCTCACCGAGTTGAGCCGTGGCCGGCGACCGAAGATCGGGGGAGACGGAGCGCGGAACGAGGATCGCCGGGGTGATCGTCGATAGCCGTAGTGGCCGTGACGGTCACGAGACATTGACGGGGCGTTGTCACTGCTCGGGCGTTGTGCGAGCGAAACTGCTCGCTATGACATGACCACACGGGCGTGTACACCCGCGCCGAGCTTCCTCTTATACTCGCCGGGCGCCGGATGGCTTACCCGGGGGAGGGGGAGCGGAAGTCGTATCGCCATGTTGGCTGTTGCGGTTTCCCCGTGGTGATCGAGAGACCGGCGGGTCAGGAGAGCAGAGTCGTGGGTGACAGATATTGGCTAGGAGTTTTGGGGTTGATGCTGGCGATGCTGGTCGGGGCACCGCCGGCCCAGGCGGGTACCGACGAGCTGTGCGCGGAGCAGGCCAATGGAGTGCCTGGTCCGCAGCCCAAGTATCCCGAGTGGTGGGATCTGTCGCTGACCGATGCGCAGCGGGAGACCCGATGGACGGGGGCGACCTCGATCTACGACGTGGGCTCGGCCGCGCCTCCGGTGGGCTCGGGGCGGGTGATCTGGGACAAGCCCTCGAAGCGGCTGTTCTTCGAGTTCGACATCAACGGCGACCCCACCTTCGACCAAAACCAGGACATCGTGATGGTGGCGGTCAGCGATCCCTCGGGCACGGAGCCGGATCTGTTCATCCAGTTCCAGCCGCTGGGGGTGTGTTCGCCGCTCCTGTCCTGCTCTGGCCAGGGCAAGGCGATCACGTCTTCGTGGGTGAAGTACTCGCAGGCCACCGTGGGTGCCACGGTCTCGTGGTCGACCTTGGACGTGAACAACCCTTCGACCGACTGGACGGTGCTCGACCCCTGGGTGGAGGTCAGGCGCTACTTCGCCAACGGCGGGTTCAACTATGACTGGAAGCTGAAGTTCGCGCTCGAGATCCCGGTGGATCTCGCGACCGGAGAGGCCTGGTCCGACCTGCGGGTCTACGCCAACGCGGTGATGTACATGCAGGGGACCTCGGGCTCTGCGGTGGAGTATCCGCTGCTGTGCGACCCGCTGACGCCCTCCAGCAACGACTGCCTGGTGTTCAGCTCGGGCTTCCCGTCGCTGCCCGGGGGATTGCCGGTGGCCAGCATCGACAACCTGTGGACGCACGTGACCACAGGGAGCTCCGCGTCGTGCGAGGGGGTGGAGGTCATACGCCAGATGGTGGGCTCGGACTACCAGACCACCATGGCCCCCTTGCCCAATTCGACCGTGCTGTACGAGTACCCCGGTTATACGATCCCCAAGCTCGTCGGTGCACGCCTGCGGGCGGGGTTCTTCAACGACACCAGCAACAGCCTCGTCACCGACGACCTCGAGGCGACCTTCAGCATCGCCAACTGGGGCTTGCAGTGGTCCACGTGGAATGGGGCCAGCTGGGACGAGATCGGCAGCGCTACGCTCACCGGGACGGTGGCCGCAGGCAACTACGGGGGAGGTAGCGGGCAGGGGGAGATCGAGACGGATCTACCCTGGGTCCCCGCGAGCTCGGGCCTTTCGCTGACCAACGACCACCAGTGCATGCACGTGCGCCTCACCCCAGGGGGGGGAGGGATCAACTTCAAGCGGGACAGCGTGTATCGCAACATGGATCTGGTCGATGCCTCGGTGTTCCGGCGGCCCGTCGATCTCGACATGAGCGAGCGGATGCTCCCCGAAGGGCAGGTCGACAACGACATCTACCTGCTGGTCCACACCGAGAACATGCCCTCGGTCGAGCAGTGCAACGAGAGCGGGCAGTCGCTGCGGGGCTGTGCCGACGGAGGGCCGCTGGTGCTCGGCCCCATCGAGGGAGGCAATATCAAGCAGCTTGAGAAGGTCCTCGAGGGGCAGCCGATAGGCCAGGCCGCGGGTCAGACCACGGGACAGGCCGGGGCGCTGGCGGGGGCCGGTGGCGGCGGTAGCCCGGCGGCGGGGCTCCCCGAGCCCATGAATGCGCAGCAGCCCGTCGAGGTGGAGCCGTGGCAAGACTTCGACAACCAGCCGCAGTACGCCACGCTCGAGGATCTGCCGAAGTACGTGATGTACGGGTTTGTCGACACCGGCGGCACCATCAACCTGCCGGACGCTCCGGACACGAAGGTGCTCAAGGGTTTCTCCCAATTCGGCTACTACATTCAGCACGACGGTGAGCCCAGCCAGGGGTGGGAGCACTACGTGACCGCGCCAGGCGCCGAGCCGATCGCCGAGTCGCCGGGCCTGTATCGGATCCACGTGGAGCCGGAACAGGTCGTCGCGCTGGCCAGCACCGTGCGGGCGATCGATGGGGTGCAGACCGAGTGTGGCGTCTTGCCCGACCCCGACCAGAAGATGACGCCGGAGGAAGAGCTGGCCAAGACCGAGCAGATGCTCCTCGATGGGCTCCAAGGGCAGCTCAAGGACCAGGTGGTGGTGGAGCCGAGCTTCGGCTGTGAGCCGCCGCCTCTGCGGGAACCATGCGTGCTGGGCAACTGTGCGCCCCATAGCCCGATAAGCTACGTCAACGGCAGCCGCTACGTGGGCGAGTGGACCGAGGAGGCGATCGCGGCGGTCTACGATCGTCAGCGCCCCAACGGGCTGGCGGCGGGGGGATCGGCGAGCGCTGCCGAGGCCGAGATCGATGATCTCGACGACGAACTGGGCGAGCTCGCGGGCGGTACGCGGGAAGGGTGCTGCGCTCAGGCCAGCGTCGATCCGCAGGCCCGCCGCCGAGGCGCGGCCGGGTTCTCGGCGATGGCCGTGATGCTGCTGCTGCTGCGTCGCGGACGTCGGCGTCGGCGTCACTAGGTAGGATCGGGCGCGGGAGCAACCGCGACTAGAGGGCCCGGTGTCGGAGGCCGCACGAGCGGCCGGCGGCACCGGGCTTTGTCGTGTCGTCGTCGGGCGCCCAGCCGGCCTCGGGATCGATACCTCAGCCCGCGATCTTGCGCAGCATCCACTCTGCGCCGAAGCGATAGCCCACCCGCTGCCAGTAGCGCGAGGCGATCACCGAGAGCACGACGAACCCGAAGATCACCGCGAGCGTGGTGCCGGCCGAGAGGTTGTGCCACAGGTTGACGGGCCAGTCGGGCCACCACGACCACCGGGGCCATAGCCAGCGCCAGGGGAGCCCGAGCTTGGGCCGGCTCAGCTCGCGGAAGAGCACCACGTGGAGCATCAGCAAGGTGAGCGAGATCCGGCCCAGGGTGACCAGCCAGAAGTTCTCTGCGATCGGGCGCTTGGTCTCCACCCACGAGACAAAGGCGATGAGCAGCAAGGCGCCGCCCAGCAACAGGCCCGCGATGGCGACCGACGCGGGGAAGAACCCCAGGTGCAGCTCCCAACCCCGGGCGATCCAGGGATGGTTGACCCCCGCGAGCAGCAGCAGGCGGCCGCCGCCGCCGACGGCGATGAACGACAGGCCGAGCAGGGCAACCAGGCCGAGGCGGCCGGCCTTGATCCACCGACCCGCGCAAAAGCCCGCCAGGTAGAAGCACAGCCACGGCAAGATCGGAAACTGCCCCTCGGCGAGGGCCAGCCGCAGGGGGCCGCCGGGTAAGTTCACATCGCGCATGCGGGCGTTGTGGAGCGGGATCGGGGTGGGCAGCCACAGCTGGATCGCCACTGCGCCCGCGAGCACCACTCCGCACAGGAGCAATAAGGTGCGGGTGCTCAGCCGTCGCCACAATGGAGCGAGGGCCATGGCAAAGCCCATCATGTGAAGCACGAACCACGAGCCCCATGAAAACCAGCTGGGGGTCATCAGGTTCAGCGCCAGACCGAAGAGCATGAGCACCAGCCCACGGCGGATCAAGGTCACGTCGGTGCGGGGCCGGCCCGCGGCGCAAAAGAGCGCGCTGCCCACCCCGGCCAGGCTCACGAACAACGGCGCGGCCATGCCCCCCAGGGCGTTGAAGCCCACGAGCAGCGGGTAGTCGAGGTGGCGCTCGCCGGAGCGCAGACCTTGCCACAGCCAGATCCCCACGTGCTGCTCGATCATCAGGAACACCGCAATCCCGCGCAGGGCGTCGAGGGCGAACAGACGACGGCGGTTGGTGGAGGATGCGCTCACGACGGGCGGTGGACGGCGGCGGTGGAGCCTCGGGCGAGCATAGCAGTCGACCGAGTCGGATCGGCTTCGTGCTAGATTGCTCGCTGGCTCTCGCGCCATGCCCTCGGCGCTGCGAACGATCTTCCACGTGGACATGGACGCCTTCTTTGCGTCGGTGGAGATCCGCGACGACCCGTCGCTGCGGGGCAAGCCGGTGCTAGTGGGCGGGGTGGGGCGCCGCGGGGTGGTGGCGGCCGCCAGCTACGAGGCTCGCAAGTACGGCTGCCGCTCGGCCCAGCCCATGGCGGTGGCCCTGCGCCGCTGTCCACACGCGGTGGTGCTGCCCTCGCGCTTCGATGCGTACAACGAAGCCTCGCAGCAGGCCTTCGAGCAGTTCGGGCGGTTCTCGCCGGTGGTCGAGGCGCTGTCGATCGACGAGGCGTTCATCGACATGACGGGCACCGAGCGGCTGTGGGGCCCGCCGCGGCAGGCAGCCGAGGCCCTGCGGGCGGCGGTGTTCGAGCGTACTCGGCTGACGTGCTCGGTGGGGATCTCGGCGGTGAAGTTCATCGCCAAGATCGCCTCGCCCATGAACAAGCCCGACGGGCTCACCGAGGTCCCGCCGGGGACCGAGCTGGACTTCCTCGCGCCGCTGCCCCTGGCCAAGCTGTGGGGAGTGGGGCCCAAGACCGAAGCCCGGCTGCGCGAGTACGGGATCGAGACGGTGGGGCAGCTGCGAGAGCAGCCGGAGCAGACGCTCGAGCGATGGTTCGGCGAGCACGGCCGGCACCTGCACGCGCTGGCGCACGCCCGGGATGACCGGGCGGTGGTGCCGGGGCGCGGGCGCAAGCAGGTCAGCCACGAGGACACGTTCACCGACGATGTGGTGGGCGAGGTGGCGATCCGTCGCAAGCTGCTGTCGCAGGCCACGCGGGTGGCGGATCGGCTCACCCACAAGGGGATCGGGGGGCGCAAGGTGCAGCTGAAGATCCGCGACACCGACTTCCGCACCGAGACCCGACAGTGCACGCTAAGCACGCCCACGAGCGAAGCCAAGGTGATCTACCGGGCGGCGTGCCGGCTGCTCGAGGAGGTGGAGCTGGCCGGGCGCCGGTTTCGGCTGACCGGGGTCGCGGTGGGGCAGCTGTCGGACGGTAGCGAGCCGCAGCAGCTCGATCTACTGACGAGGGCCGAGGCCGAGGCAGAGCCGGAGGCACGGGGATCGCGGCTGCAGGGGGTACTCAGCGAGGTTCGGCGAAAGTTCGGCCACCAGGCGCTCTACCCGGCCGATGCGGGGCGGAGCGAGCGAGCCGGGTCGGCGGGCGGGTTCACCAAGTCGAGCCTAGACGAGGAATCGTGAGGCGCGTCGGCGAGGCTCGGCTCACGCGGTCGGGTCGTTCTTCTTGCGGCTGAACAGCCCCTTGATGGCGACCCCGATCGCGACCAGGCCGACCAGCAGGAACTTCTTGGCGGCGATGAGGAACTTGAGCAAGACCGCGAAGAACCCCGCCTTGGCCAGCGCCTTGCCGGCGATGAGGCCCCCGATCCCGTAGGCGGCCACCTCGTCGATGTCGGGGTCGAAGTCTTCGTAGCGATTGCCGGTGAGGAATTCCACCCGAGACAAGATCTTCTCCATCTCGGGCTTGATCGCCGGCAGCTGCGGCATGCCGGCTACGGCGTTGAGCTCGAGGACCCCGCGGCGGCCGAGGACCCGGATGGAGTAGTTGAGCGAGTGGGCCGGCGCGCCATCGGACGACAGCTCCTTGGCCCAATAAAGGCGGTGGCTGGCCTCGTCGTAGTGCGGGGGCTCGGCCCAGCCCACCAGGTGCAAGGGAGGGTAGCCCTGGCTGCGGCGATTGTGGTTGTCCGCCTCGGTCGCCTCCTGCATCTGCTCGAGCAGCTCGTCGTAGTCGATGTCGTCGGCCTCGTCGTCTTCCACGTAGCCGTCGGCGGCGTAGGTGATGACCACCCCCCAGCCCTGGTCGGGGTGCAGCGGGCTGACCGTGGAGGGGACGATCATGCCCAGCGTTTTGGGGCCGGGCGGGTTGCTCCACCCGTCGACGAGGACCTTGTGGGTGTCGTCGGGGCCGAGGTAGCGGAAGTCCTCGCCCAGCCGCAAGACGGCCAGCCCGTCGGCGAGCTCGATGTCGCCGCTGCGGTAGCTCAGCTGAGCGTCGAATTCGCGGATCGACACCGCCTGGAGGGCGTCGGCGATGGCCTGCTCCTCGCCGGTTAGCGGTGACTCGCGACCGATCTTCTCGATGAGCTCTTGGAACTGGGCCTCGTCGAGCGCGTCGAAGTGCGCTCGGGCCTCGGGATCGAGCTCGGCGCGGAGTGCCACGACGAAGGGATCGAGCTCGGCGGGCAACTCGGCGCTCTCGAGCAACTCGGCGACTTCGGGCGAGACGGAGTCGTCGGTGATGTTCGTGTCGGGAGCCGAGGCGGTGTTTGGCGAGGGCGAAGTGGGCGAGGACAGGACCAGGGCGGTCGATAGCAGCAACGAAAATGGCACGGTGGGGGCTCCGTGGGGAAAAGGACAAGAACGAATAGCATGCGGATCTGGCCGGGGCAGGTTGTTTCTATCGGCTTTGTCATCGTGGGCCATTGGTGTGTCGTTAGTGCCACGGATGGCGATCGAGGTGATCGCCCGACGTGACCGCGCTACGTGATCATGAGCGTCGTAGGTTCGCCACTACCGCGAGCGCGACCGGCTCACCAACCATTCATGCCGATCCATCGTCGCCGCTACGACACCATCAAGGTCGCCGTCAATACCTTCTCGATCGCGCTTGTCGGCGGTAGGCATCGTTCATCCTTCGTGGATCGATCGGAAGTGATCCTTCCGCCGGCCCGCCGCCTGGCTCCGCCGAGGTCGTTGACTCTGGGAGCATCATGGCGCTCTCGACCCGTAGGAGCACTTCTTGCACGAGCAGGCGCGGCGCGGGCCGACGACATCGTCGCTCGGGGGTGGATGAACGCGGATGGCTACACGACGCGGAACGGTGACGGAGTGGGGGCGACGGGGGATCGGGCTGGAGCTGCTGCTGGGTCTGGCTTTGGGTCTAACGTTGGGGTTGGGTGCATGCTCCCAGGGCGGAGGAGGCGACGCGGCCCTGTTCGCGGAGCCGGAGGGCACCACCGGTTCGCCCGGAGGAGGGATGACGGAGGCCGATTCGGGCAGCTCGGGTGACGACACGGGCTCGCCCTCGCCTCCGCCTCCACCTCCACCTCCGCCATCTTCGACCACCGGCGACGACGGGATGACCACGATCACCGGGCCGGGGACGATGACCTCGGCGGGCTCGGAGGACTCGGGCTCCACCTCGGGAGGCTCGAGCTCCGACGGGGGCGCCGGCAATTGCGATCCGGTTCCGCCGGGGATGGGTGCGTGTCCGCCGGAGTGCACGGGCGGTTGCGAGGGTGGAACCTGCACGATCACCTGCCGCGACAACCAGTGCAACTCGGGGTTGGTCTGCCCCGACGGCTGGCCGTGCTTCATCGATTGCTCGGGGAACAACAGCTGCAACAACACCACGATCCAGTGTGGCGACAGCGGCTGCGAGATCGAGTGTGCGGGGATCAACGCCTGCCTGGCCACCACCCTGACGTGCGGCCCGCAGGCGTGCAGCATCACTTGCTCCGGCCCCGCGGGGACGCTTTCGAACTTCGACTGCGCCGCCTGCTCGTGCGTCAACAACGGCTGCTGACGCGGCGGAGGGCTCGCTGCACGCGAGCGTGAATCGAGGGCGAGCGGGTCGGGATCCGATCATAGATCCCGGTCGGTAGCTCCCGGTCGGTAGATCCCGAGCGCTTCACTTCCGGCCGATCGTCTTTCGCTTCTTTCGCATGTGGGCGGCCCATTCGTTGGACCACTCCAGCAGGGCGAGCATCAGCGGCTCGGCACTGCGGGCGACGTCGGTCAGCGTGAGATCGCCGTCGGGGGTGTGGTCCACGAAGCCCGCGTCCTCGAGCTCTCGGATCCTCGTGCTCAAGGTGCTCGGCGACATCCCGTCGCACAAGGCACGGAGCTCGCGAAATCCCCGCGGCCCGGCGCGGAGCTCCCAGATGATCCTCAACGTCCAGCGTCGTCCGAGTAAGTCGAGCAGCGCCATGATCGGACGGCCGCTCTTGGAGCCTCGCACGGCGCGACCCGGAAGTGCGGACGCGGTGGCGCCGGTCTTCCTCTTGCTTGGCATCAAAGCTCCTTGAGGGCGTGCCGCCCGACGGCCCCCGCCCGGAGGGCCGCTCATGCTGGGGCCGCCTCCGAAGAGTATACGCTGGGGCAATCCTCTCTTTGACGCGGGGCGCAGGGCCCATCGCCCGTCGAGCCTTCAGGCAAAATTTCTACAAACCAGATCAGTCGCCGGGGTACTCATGGTGCAGCCCTCGGCCATGGACGAGCTCGACTCCGATACGGTCTCCTTTGGTGCCCCTCTGGCGAAGCTAGACGGGGATCCGTCGTGAGATCTGGGCGGGGTGGTATGGGTCAGGTGTTCGCAGCGCACGACGAGCAGCTCGACCGCAAGGTGGCGAGCAAGCTGCTGGATGGCGAGGGCTCCACGGCGGGGGGGCCGATGGACGGGTTCGAGTGCTGGACTTTGGGCTGGCCAGGCAAGCGGTGATCACCACGGACGAGGAACGGCCCGAAACGACGGGGAAACAGGATGCGCGGACCGCTCCGGCGCTCGCCTTGGCGCATGGAGTATCGTCGTGGTCGAGGATGACGGCCGCCGAACCCCAACTGGTGTTGCATACGCTCCCCGATCATCCCAAGTGCCTAGAACCCGGGTCCGAAGCTGGGCAGCGCCGGCTGCAGGACGCTCGCCGAGATCCCGCGATGCCTTCGCTATGGCGAGGCCACGTCAGCATCTGCTCGGGCAAGAGGTTCTTGTGGTATCGGGTCGCCAAGGTCGCGACGAGGAGCATCTACTACCACCTCAAGCAGCATGTTCACCTCGACTGCGACCACGCCCATGACGTCTTGCTCCCCGTCAATCAATACGCGGACTACTTCAAGTTTGGTTTTGTGCGCAATCCGTGGGACCGGCTGGTGTCCTGTTGGGCGCGTAAGATCGTCGAGAGAAGCCCGAGGAGGCCGTTCGACCTCGATGAGGCCACGCGAAAGCGTCTGGAGGACTTCAGCGTGTTCGTGGACTGGATCGCGACGCAGGATCTGAAGACCTGTAATCCACACTTCCGGCTTCAGTGCTGCTTACTCGACCTGTCGCTCGTCGACTTCGTGGGGCGATTCGAACGGCTCGACGATGACTACGCCGAGCTGTGCGACCGCCTCGACATCCCGATGACGGGCTATCGGCATCGCAACCGGTCCGACCGCGCCCAAGTGTCGGGAGCGGGCCGCAGTGGGCACTACCGCGAATTCTACACCGACGCGCTCGCCGAGCGGGTATATCGGCTCTACCGCAAGGACATCCAGGTGTTCGGCTATCGGTTCTGACCGGCGCCTGTGTCGGGGCGCCAAGTGCTCGCATGGGTGAGGGGGAGCGAGTCGGCTCCGTAGATCCGATCGAGCTGGAACCACGAGAGGATCTCGATCGCGCGATCGATCTGCGCACGAGTGCACCCTCCGCGCCAGTGCTCGATCGGGTCCTCCCCCTGGAGGATCGCGCTGTGCGGCGCCGCGAGGGACGATGGGGCTCGCCCGACCTCCGCTGCTTCGAGGGGAGGCTCCGGGCGACCGAGGTACGAGAACAATCGCCCGATCTCGGCATCGAACCGGCGCACGAGGTGCTCGTAGTGCACCACACACAGCTCCGCGGGCCGAAACTGACGCAGAGGTACAGCATTCTCGATCGCCCAGGTACAGACATGCTGCTCGAAGGGATCGCGGATCGACCGGAGACGATCTACACAAGAGCCGAGGTGATCCTCGACCAGCGAAGGCTGTCCGAGCAGCTCGTCGAGGTGGGTACCCCACCCCAGCTGGGTACGCGAGACCGCGACCGCGCACGGGTGCCGGAGCAAGAAGATCACGAGACTCTGTGGATATTGATCTTTGATCCAGCGAGCGAACAGGTGGGCCCGGATATCTTTGATGAGCAATCGAGACGAGGTCGCGGCCCCGTGCCGACGAACGACCCACGGGTGATCAATGGCGCCCGCGACGATGGTGTGGATCGGCCGTGCATACCGGAGGTCGGCACAAGACGACCGAAGGTATTGGCTGTGAAACACGAAGTGTTCCATCATGGCGACCTTGCGCGCGTTGAATGGCTCGAACAGGAAACGAAACGTGCGATCGCAATTGAGCACATCAGCCAACCACGTGGTCCCGCTGCGCCCGCTTCCCAGCAGCAACACCGGAGCGCCTGCTGCGGGCTCAGTCACCCGGATCCCCATTGTTCTCGAGCACGGGCCCGTCATTGGTCCGGGGCGCCCGCAATCGCCGCAATTGCTCGCGGAGCTGCTGCTGCTCTTGATGCATCCCAAACCACAGGTGAATCGCTGCGTCGGCCAATTGCTCGAGGGTCGGCGGGGCGGCCACGGGCCATGTCGAGCGCCCCGATGGGGCAAACAGCTCCTTGCGCCCGAGGAATGACCGCGCGATCTCGGCATTTTGCTCCTCAAAACATGCCATGATCCGCTGGGCTGCTTCGGGGGACAACAGCCGGGTCTCCGAGTCTGGAAAGGCGGGTGGCCGATTGGCTTCGAGCAGCCACCGGTTGAGGGAAGCACGCCGCACCTGCTCTCCCTCGATCTGCGCCTGTAGGGCGGCAAGGGTTCGGGTTAGCTCCGCCGGGAGTGAAGCATTGCGCGCTTCGGGTAGGATGAAGTCGTCGTCGAGGTCGAGCCCGACTGCCTCCAAGAACCGCGAGAACAAGCGAGTGCGAGGCTGCTGCGAGCGAAACGTTCGCAACAGGAGGTTCATCGGGCCGAACGCTGCCGCCAAGCGCCGCAGCGGCGGCAGGTAGTGGCCGTAGCTGGTCCGATCCGCGAGCTGCTCCTGCACGAAGGACTCGAACGACTGCTGACAGCGACCCACCTTGACGGACTGGGCGTAGCGCGACTCCAAGAACTCGTCTTGCGGACGCAAGAAGACCAGCACGCGGAGGTGATAGCCGAGCCCGTCGAAGGTCTGCCGAAGCACCTGCGGTGGGACGTGGGTGAAGAAGTGCTCGGTGGAGATCAGCACGTGTGGAGCGCCGACCTGCTCGATCCGGCGACGGATCGCCTGCACGCACTCCACCCGCCCTGGGATCACTCTCGCGGGATCGAGCCAGGCCGGCCGCGTGCCCGCGAGCGCGTGCGCCAGGGGGCTGTGCCCGCTGCGAGGCCAGCAGTAGCAGCCCTCGGTCGGGTAGTCGTAGCCTCGATCTGCCAAGCGGGCCTTGTTCTGGAGCAGGAACGCCTGCAAAGACGTCGAGCCGGTCTTGTGAGTCCCCACGTGCAGGGTCAACGTTCGCATCCGCCGAGCTCCTGCTGCCGTTGCGCCAGCTTCTCTCGCAGCGCCCGAGTGCGAGCATCCTCGGCCTCCCACAGGCGGGCCACCGCTCGAGTCATCAGCTCCGGGGTTAGCGCTGGGGGGGGAGCCCATGCCTCGTTGGGATCGGGCCAGGGCTCGAAAAATAGGCGCCCGTCGGAGCGATCGAGGAACTCTTGGGCCACGCGGGCGTTGTCGTCCTCGAAGCGCGCGAGGATCTCTCGGCGCCGCGCGGCGCTGAGCGGCGCGTAGTCTTGCAGGGGCATCATCTCGGCCAGGTGACGCAGGCGGTAGTTGAACGACAGCTGCGGCCCGCGGGGGAGCGTGGAGCGCCGATTGAGCTGGTCGACGACGTCGATGAGCTGCTGAGGCAGCGAGGCATTCAGCCGCTTCGGCCGCTCGAGTCGGTCGTCGGGACGCAGCCCCAGGACCGACAGCACGTCGTCGAATAGATCGCCGTTGACGAGCTGCTCGCGCTCGAGGACCCGCACCAGCACGTTGTCGCGACCGAAGCGCTCCGCGTAGTCACGAAGCGTGGGATAGAGGGCAAAGAACGGCCGAGTCGACGCCAGCTCGTCGCGGACTAGCACCTCGAGGGACTCGACATGTTCCCGATCGACCACGCGAGGATCCAGAGTCTTGACGCACTGGTTGTAGGCCGAGAGCAGCAGGTGATCCTGGCGGCGAGCATAGATCAAGATCTTGGTGGTCCATGGGCCGTCCGCGAAGGCGTCGGCGAGCTTGGGCGGGATCGCGGGGTGCCACAGCTCTTCGGCGGACAGCATCACGGTCGGGCACGGGGATGCGGCGATGTGATCGAGCAGCTCCTGCTGCAGCGCGTCGACGTGGTACCGGGCATCGTCGGGCTCGATCCAGTAGTACTGGTAGCGTGGTCCCTTGAGAGCCCGCGCCCACACATGCTGGGCCACCTGATGGTGATAGGCGCCCGCCGCTGGGTAGGCGACGCCCTGGCGTTCCAAGAGCGCCCGGTTGGTCATGAAGAAGTGCTGGAGGCTCGTGCTCCCCGCCTTGGGCAGGCCGATGTGAACGAACAGCGTCCTCATGCGCGCGCCCGATCGTAAGCTGGCCGCAGCGTCCCGAGGTTGACCACGGGATCGTCGAGCTGCGGGTCACGGAGTATGCGGAGTAGCTCCGGGTGGAGCGGGTGATCGGGTGACGCGACGTTCTTGTCGGCATACTCAGAGATCGGCTGCCCCCAGCGGTCGAGCACCTTCAAGAAGGTCTCGTCGAAGTCGAAGCGCTTGGTCAGCTCGATCATCTCCGGGATCTGCTCGAAATTGTCCCGCTGGATCACGAACACGAGCACGACCCGCTCGAGCTGCCCCCGGCGCCGCAGCGAGGAGATGAACGGGAGGTTCGCGAGCAGGCGCGACAGCTGCCCTCCTCGGCGCAGCAGGCTGTAGCTATGCTCCCGGGTCGAGTCCACCGAGATGACCGCGCGCCGACAAAGGCCCTCGAGCCCCAGCTCCGTCCAGCTCGCCTCGTTGAACATCAACCCGTTGGTGAACAGATCGATCCGCAGGTGGGGAAAGTCTTGGGCGTTGATCGTCTCGAGGATGTAGCGAAAGTGGCGGCTGGCGAAGGCATCGCCAGAGCCGGTGATCTCGACGATCCGGGCCTCTTCGAGCAGGGGAAACAGGACCGTGTCGGCGACCGCGTTGAGCCGCTCGTACTCGGCCCGGTCCGCGGTGTAGACGGAGCGCCGGCACGACGGGCACGAGAGGTTGCAGGAGCGATCATGGTTGAGCTTGAGGTCCCGCGGCTTCGAGGATAAGACGGTGGGTCGCTCGGCGAGCACCTCGGCCGAGAAGCCCGAGGTGATCTCGTCGCGGCGCGGCAGCGTCTTGTTGAGGATCCGGGGGCACCGTGTCCGGCTGCAGTAGGTGTAGCGGCCGTCGAGGATCGACGCCCGGACCTTCTGCGCCGCGGTCGAGTTCCAGATCGCCTCCGGCGGATCCTCGTGGATGTTGCCGATGGAGACGTCGAGCCAGCTGTTGCAGCAGAATTTCACCTGCCCGTCGGGCCGGGTCTCCATCCGCTCGAAGGGCGCGATACAAAAGCGCTGCTGGAGATCCGCCTCGTCCTCCTCGGACCAGCCCGGCTGGCCCAGCGCGCACTTGAGCTGCTCGGCGAGCCGCTGCGCGCACAGATCCATCGGGAGCCGCGACAGTACCCAAGTGACGTGCCGGAGCGCCGCGTCGCAGCACGCTCGATCGGCCTCCACGCGCGCCGCGACCAGCCGGCCGAGGAGCGCGGGCTCGGTCGCTTGTAGGTGAGACGACGAGTCTGGGTGCTGCCACCACCCAAACCGCATGTAGCGATCGGCGGCGAGCTCGAGGGCGATCTCTCGCAAGGAAGGCTCGTCCGGCCCCGGGGGAGTCTCTAGCAATGCCTGGGCCTCCTGGACGACGCGGTCGAGGGCAGTGTCTGTCGTGCACGGAGTCATGCGATCATGCTTTCGGTGAATGATGCCCTCTCGCCGCGGCCAGCGGGGAGAGGGGAGGATCTCCCAGGTGTTGTCCAGGCCCATGCGACAAAGGGCGCGGCGCATCGCCCGATGGTGGTTGCGATGCATCCGCTCGCTGTTGACGGCGGTGTCGCTACGCTGGTGTCGTCGGTAGAGGTATAAAGGCGCCACCACGTGGCGGATCTCGCACCGCTCGCTCATCCGCAGCGCAAGATCGTAGTCTTCGGCGTTCGAGAAGCTCCGGTCGAAGCCCCCCACGCGCATCCAGTCGCGCCGCCGGTACATCCGAAAGTGATGCACGATGTTGGAGACCATGAGCTTGGTGCGGCAAAATATCGGCCACTCCCACCCCGGTCCCAGATCGCCGCCGTCGGCATCGATCATGTCGTTGCTGGCGTACACTAGCCCGAGGTCGTGAGCGTCGAGGATCTCGACTAGGGTGCGCACCGCGTGCGGACGCAGCACGTCGTCTGCGTCGAGCTGCCCAATATACGGGCCCCGGCCCAGCTCGATCGCGGCGTTGGACGCGGCCGAGATGCCCGCGTGGGCCAGACTCTTCCAGCGCACGCGAGGATCGTCGGTGTAGTGCCGCTCGAGCACCTGCCGGGTGCGATCGGTCGATCCGTCATCGACAACGCAGACCTCGAGGTCGCCGAAGTCCTGCGCCAGCGCGCTATCGACCGCCTCGCGGAGGGTTCGCTCTGCGTTGAACGCAGGGATGTAGATCGAGACCTTGGGAACCGCGTAGCGCCGCGTCGGTGGGCCCTGGCGGAGCAAGGGGCACCAGTCGTCCACGAAGGCCCGATCTTGCGGCTCGGGCGTGGGCTCGGGCTTCATCACGTCTGGCTCGACGGGGATGAAGTAGGCGCCCGCCTGATACGCTCGATAGGCCCACTCGAGCACGAGGCTCCGCCTGTCGCCAGTTGCGTCGCCACTGGCGTCGCCACTGGCGTCGCCAGCTGCATCGCCAGCTGCATCATGGAAGGGCCCAACGGCTCGCAGGAAGGCCCCGCTCGTTGCAATACAGCGTCCGTCGACGTCGACGAAGGGGAGTCGTCGCTCGATGAGCGCCTGCGGCTGGGCGCAGGAGACCACGACCGCCCGGTCGGAGGCCAGTAGCCACCGTGTCACAGATGGAACGAGCGAAGGGGGGACGAGCCGGTCCGTGTCGAGCATGATCGTGATCTCGGCCGTGACGGCCTCAAGCCCCGCGTTCCAGGCCGCCGCAGGTGTCGACCCTCGGGCGACCCGAACCTCGACCCCGGCTGCAACCGCGGGACGGCGCTCCGGCGGATCGTTCTCGCCGTGCACCAGGATCAGCTGGAGTCGGCTCGGTGGATGGCCCCGACGGATCAGCGTAGAGACGAGCGCTTCGATGTCATCGATCCTGTCCCTGCCGCTGGCTCGACGCAGCCCGACGACCAGCGAGACGCGCGGGAGTTCGGCAGGCGCGAGCACTCCGGTGCAGCGAGCCTCGATGAAACGGTAGTCGTTGCCCTTGCCGATCACGGGCGGCAGCGAGAACCCCGGCGGGACTCCCCAGATCTTCACGCCGCGGATCGCCGTCCAGGCGCTGGGGCCGACCGACCTCCCGCGGGGCTCGGCGGGCCGGATACCGCTGCCCCTCGTCCAGCCGACCTCGAACCCGAGGCTACGGATCTGCTCGGCCTCGACCCATGCATCGTCGGGCTCTCGAAACCAGATCGGGCGCCGCATCAGTCGGGCCACCCGGCGCAGGTCGAACGAGTCGGTAGCTCCGGGCCGTCCGATCACCACGAGCCCGCTGGCTCGATGGACCGCGTCGTAGAGACTCTGGGCGCCGATGATGCTCGCCTCGGAGGCGTGAAAGCCCAAGACCCGCACGGTCGCACCGCCGAGCTCCAATCGCTCGAGTAACGCTCGGGCAAGCGACGTGTCCGCACCGTCAAGGGCAACTACGCCGATCGATATGCCGCGAAGATCGGCGCCGAAGCGCTCGGTGATCCGCGTGTAGATCGGCGTCGCGTGCTCGCGTCCCTCGGTCGACTCAGCCTGCACGATGCCCGCTACCCAGTGACGATCTATCACATCTCCGCCCCGCGACGGTATAGAGCCGCCGACACGGAGCGGGCGCACGACGAGCCTACGACGCGAGCGCCCCCGGCAACACGGGTACGCTCGCAAACGCCGGCCCGAGCGCGTCGAGGCCAGAGGGTCGCTCGGTCAACGCCCCCTCGATTTCGCGGTACTGCGAGGGTGACAAGACCCGGGGAATGAACCGTTCACCGCGTTGCTCGACGACCCCGACGCCGGTCCAGAACTTGGTGATGCTGGCCCGCGTCGTGCCGATCGCGACATTGTAGCGAAACGGGGTGCAAAACAGCCGGATCGTCTGGCCGAGTCCGTCGAACCGCTCACGCCGCGCGACCTTGCCGATCGACTCCGCGAGGATCAGGCTCTCATGGATCCGACGCTGCCGCGCCTCGGGATCGAGCGTGTGCCAGGGTTCCTTGCCGTCCCAGCAGATGTTGAAATTGGACTTTGCGAGCTTCTTATCGAGCTTGGACGCGGCCCGATCCTCCAGCTTTGCCATCACTCGGTGCCGAGCCGCCTCGAAATCCTCGTGCATTTCGGCGACGTCAGCATAGAGGTCGGGCACGATCCGCACGAGCTTCAGCGACAAGCGAGCGGGGAAGAGCTCGGTGAAGAATGCGAACAGTTCCCGCAACGAGCTCAGGTATTGCTCTTGGAATCCATGCGCGACGTTGTTGGCCCGTTCGATGATCACATCGCACGATAGGAATTCCAGCGAGACTCCAGGCGCGTGGCACTCGGCGATCGGTCGCAGGTACGACAAGTAATGCAAGAGCATGAAGAACTCCTCCCAAGCTGCCCGCGGGAAGGTGGGGAGCGACCAGTGCTTGTATCCGCCGAAGTTGAAGGTGAATCGCAGCGGCCGCTCCTCCCGCACCGCTTGCTCCACGAGGGTGCGGATCATGCCCGCGGCCTTGGGACGAACCCGCCACTTGCGGAACTTTTTGCTCGTGATGTGCCGAAACAGGGTGTCCTGGTCGTCGGAGCCGATCGGGCGTTCGGGGGTGAATGGTGCCCCGAGCTCCTCAAGGCGCTGCGCGAGATACCGAGCGATTGCATTCATCGCGGCCCTGGCGGTCGCTTGGCGCGAGCCCTGAGCCCTGCTCGAGGCGACGACCCGCCGAGCATACGCCCATTCAAGGTGGAGTCCCGACACACGGTGACCTTGATGCTATCAATCGAATCGAGGCGGTGGAACTTCCGCTGCTCTTCAATCATGCATTCACCTGTGATAGGGTGTAGTGCTTCTGGGCGCATCCTTGTCAGCGAAGCGGCCATCGACGTCTCCTCACCCGGTGGGCGAGTCCGAGAACGTCATTGGTTCTGCTGTCGCCGCGAGCGCTGATCGATCCGGATCGGGTCGCGGCGATGTGTCCGGGGCTCGGCCTCGCCCACCGGGGCCTCGCTCACCCGAGCCTCCTCCAGCCAAGGTAGTAGAGGAGGGCCAGCGTCTCGTTGCGTCGATGAAGGCACGCCGCCGTGGACCATATTCGAAGCGGCCGTGGTGGTTTATCGACAGCCCCGATCGACCTCCGCGGCCGGCTCCGGGCCGTGTCCCCGGGAGCGTGCAACACTGCGATTACTCGGACGAGCGAGCGCGTCTCGCCGCGCTGGGGTGGCATGTGGGCACGATCTTCGCCGCGCTCGAGTGGCCCGAGTTTTGGGACGAAGAGCATCACCATGCACGTCTGCGCGAGCTGCCGCTCGAGCGCTTCCTCATCGACACGGACGACGGCTGGGTGCTCCGCCGCGCCCAGACGCTGAGGGGCCGGGTACAGATCGAGATCGAGGAACGCTACGGTCAGTCGCTGCTCTCACGCCTGCTGTCGCGTCCGCGCTGGCTTGCCACGAGCTCCAACTACCTGCTCGCACGCGAGTGCGTGCGGGTGGTCCCTCACCACGCGGGGGGTGGGGATCGGACCCGAACGATCCGACGTTTATCGAGCGAGCTGGCCGAGCACGATCCGTCGTTCTTCGACCTCCGCGTTCGGATCCACAGCAGCCCGGGCCGCCGCGAGGTCGACGACACTCGGGCATGGATCGCGGCCGGCCCGACCGGGCTCTCACGCGAGCACTTGCCCCTGGCTCGTGCGCTGCTCGACGAGCTGGACCGGCTGTTGTCGCCGTCGGGACGATTCGAACGCCTTGAGCAGTGCCGCGAGGCGCTGGCCCAGCACGGCGGGATCCCCGAGCTCGACCCGCTGCTGCTCGAGCTGCCGGCGCTCGATCCGATCGCGCTGCTGGAGCGCATGGCGAGTGTGCTCCGGTGCTGCCGCACTTTGGTCTGCACCTCCGAGCACGGGCCACGCAACGTGTTGCTGCTGAGCCTCTCGCTTCAGGCCGAGGAGATCGCTCGGATCGCCGCTCAGGAGGCGTCATCCGACCACGCGCTCAGCCGAGGCTTGCTCCTGGCGCAGTGTGAGCCCATGGTCACGGCCGGCTACGGGGCGGGCTGGCTGAGCGCCGGTGAGATGCAAGCCATCCTCGGGCCGGTGCACGCGCTGCGGAGTGACGCCTCGGCGCGGACCGAGGACTATCTGTCGGCGGCCCGAGGGCTCGAGCGTGCCGGGCTTTGGGCCGCCGGGGCCGTCCGACATGCGTTTGCGGAGCCGCTCGTGCGCTACACGGCACTGGAGCCGAAGGCGGGGCGCTTCGTGGACGAGCTGCTGCGTTCCTCGATCCTGCTGCCGCTGGCCCACGTCGCGCAGCGTCTGGTCTGCGACGCGCGGCGTCATCGAGGCCAGCCGCACGTCGTGGCCGGCCACGAGGTCTCCGGGCTCGTCGGGCTCAGCCCGGGGGTCGCCACCGGTCGGCTGCGGCTCCTCGGCGAGCACGATCTCCATCCCGCTCGGGTCTCGGCGGACGAGATCGTCGTGCTGCCGCGCACGGTCGCCGACCTGCACCCAGTGGCGGGTTTGTTGAGCTGCGACGAGGGCAACGTCTTGTCGCACCTGCACCTGTTGGCTCGCGAGCGCGGGATCCCCAGCGCGTGCGTGCCCCGGACCCAGCTTCGCCATCTTGAGCCGCTCGAAGGAAAGGCGGTCTGGCTCGCGGTCTCCGATGAGGGTCAGGTCGTGCTCGCAGATCCCCAGACCCTCCCCCATGGGGTGCGCGAGGGTATCGAGGTGGCCGGGTCCATCCGCCGCGTCGAGTCGGGGCCGGGCCTGGCACCGGTGCCCGACCTGACCTTTACCGAGCCCCTATCCCTGGCCCAGGTAGACCCGGAGTCTGGCCTGCGGGTGGTCGGTCGCAAGACCGTCAACCTCGCCGCCCTCGCCCGCATTTGCCCGCGTTCGGTCCCCGAGGCCATCGCGCTGCCCTTTGGCATGTTCGTGGCGCAGGTCGCCGCCTCCGACGACATGTTCATGACCCGACTCGAGCAGCTTGTCCGTGAGCACCGATCGGGTCGCCTGGCGTCGCACCACTTCTATGACGAGCTCGAGCAGCTCGGCCGGCAGCTCGGCCGGCTCGGCCTTGCGCCGAGCATGCAGGACGCGATCGCGGCGTCGCTGCGGCGAGCGTTCGGCGAGCCCGGGAGCTACGGCGTGTTCGTCCGCTCCGACACGGGATACGAAGACCGACCGGGGTGCACCGGGGCCGGGCTCAACACCACAGTGCCCCACGCCGTGGGACTCGAGGCGATCGCCGCGGCGATCGTGGAGGTGTGGGCTTCGCCGTTTCGTCGTCGCGCGGCCGCGTGGCGATCGCACGCGCCGCCGCGCGCCTCGGCCCTGGTGTCGGCTGTCCTCATCATGCGGACCGTGCCGAGCGATAAGTCGGGCGTGCTGGTGACTACGGACATGTTCACCGGCGATCCCGGGCTCACGGTCGCGACCTCTTGGGGCGTGGGCGGCGGGGTCTTGGGGGAAGCGGCCGAGACGCTGCGGCTGCGTGCCGACGGCTCGGATCTGCTCGTCTCGGAGGCCCAAGCCGCCTTTGGTCGCGAGATCGCGGCGGACGGCGGGACCCGTTGGAGCCCGGCGGCCATGGGCCCGGTGCTGACGGCCAAAGAACGCACCGTCCTTCGCGAGCTGGCCGCACAGCTCCAGCGGGAGCTGCCGCCATCGCTCGTGGGTGAGGGAGCCCTCGACGTCGAGTTTGGCTTTTGCAACGAGCAGCTGATGCTGTTTCAGGTTCGCTCGCTTCGTCCGTCGGTCGGCCGGGGTGCGCGTGGGTGGATCGAAAGACTGCAACTCCGCTCACCCGCTGGGCCGGCTCGGATCGATCTACGATGTTCACCGCACGAGGACGCGTGATGTCGACCAACGATACTTCTGCGATCTTGGATGCAACACCATTGTTCGAGGCGGTGGTCAAGCGGTTCCGCCGAGACCTGGGCGGCCTGCGCTTTGGGCTCTTGGTGCCCCTGGTCGACGAGCCGGGCGTGGGCCCGAGGGTGCTCGCGTTGATCGAGCTGCTGCTCGGATCCGCAGCGAGCGTACGTGTGTATGTTCCTCCCGGTCCTCTCCACTGCTCGCTCCAAGCCACGCTGGGGGAGACTACCGATTCCCGGGTGATCACGGCCCGCAGCGGGATCGATGCCGTTCATGCGGTCGACGGGGTGCTCGTGCCCTTGGGTCGGCCGAGCGTGCACGACCTCGATCTCCGCCACCTTCGCGGCGTCATGCGACAGCCGATCTGGTTCGATGGCCGCGACCGCGGTGGGTTCGAGCCGCTCGAGCAGATCGGGTTCGAGTGTCACGGGCCTGTCGTGGCCCTCGAGCCGCCGGTCGAACTGCCGAGCGAATCGCTGAACGAATCGCCGAGCGAATCGCCGAGCGATCCGTTGAGCAATCCTCTTATTCCCTCCTATCCAACCTGGAAGGTCGTCCACGGGCTCCCCGTGCTCGGGCTTCCTCACGACTTCCCGATCCCGCCGCTCGTCGGCGAGGGCAACGACTACCGCTTCATCGAAGCCGCCGCTCGCCAAGCGACCTCGGACCGCCGTGGTCGCGTCTCCATCGTCATGCTGTGCCGGGGCCAGATCGATCGCCGCGCGCGTCTCATCGACCAGCTTCGATGCCAGGACTACCCACGCGATCGCCTGGAACTGGTGGTCGCCTGCCCTCGAGGTATCGAGGGCCCGCCGCGTGCTCCCGAGGGTCTGGCCATGCACGCGGTGACCGCGGCCGCGCCCATCCCGGCGCTCAACGCAGGGCTCCAGCGCGCGAGCGGGGCGCAGATCGTGCTCATGCGTGAGGACTACGAGATCTCGCCGCGCTTTATCGCGACGGTGGTCGGCTTGCTCGAGACTTCGAGGCACGCGCTCGTCTTCGGGAGTCGCCACCCACAGGCCATCGAGCTCATCGAACGAACCGACGCGCTCGCCTCGGCTCGGCATCCGTTCGCCGCGGTCGATGGATCCTGCGTCGCGTTCGGTCGTCGTCTCGTCGATGAGCTCGGCCCTCTCCACGACCACGCGCCCAAGCTCCGCAGCGCCTTCGTCGAGTGGGCCTATCGCGCCTACAACGCAGGCGGCTATCTGATCCCGCTGCCCTCTAGTGTGGGCTCGAACGATTCGCTCATCGACGATCAAAGCGCAGCCGCTCTGCAAGACACGTCGTTCTTGGCCGAGTGGTGTCCGCTGGGGTTTCGCGACGATGGTCGGCGACGGTATCGTGTGCCCAAGGTGTCGATCTACATGCCGGCCTACAACGCCGGCCCCTATATCCAAGAGGCCATCGAGAGCGCGCTGGCCCAGGATTTCGTCGATCTCGAGGTCTGCGTGGTCGACGACGGATCGACGGACGATACCCGGCAGATCCTCGAGTCTACGTATGCTGAACACCCGCAGGTTCGCTGGAAGAGCCAGCCCCACCAGGGCATCGCTGCCGCCTCGAATGCCGCCATCCGCATGTGCAAAGGAGCCTACTTGGGGCTCCTCGACGCAGACGATATGCTCCTTCCCCACGCGGTCCGGACCTTGTCGACCCACCTCGATGAGCACGCTGTGGGCTATGTCTATGGCTCCAACGTCAAGGTCGACACGCAGGGTCGATTCCTCCGGCCCGGGTACGAGTGGCCCGTGTTCTCGCGTGAGAAGCTGTTGGTGTCCAACATCGCCCATCACTTCCGAATGTTTCGACGGCGGGACTGGCTGCGCACCAGCGGCCACGACGTGGAGCTCGAGAACGCGACCGACTTCGACATGGCGCTCAAGCTCGCCGAGGTCTGCACGCTCGAGCACCTCGCCAACGTCATGTATCTGTACCGGTGGCATGGCGACAACACGTCCATTGCCAACCGCGCGTTGCAGCGGCGCAATCATCTACGAGGCATGCGGCGGGCGCTGCAGCGCATGGGCCTGGACGACGCCTGGGAGGTGAACCCACCGCTATCGAGCGGCGGGGTCGACGGAGTCTATCGGCAGCGCGAGCCTGCCTCTTGACCTGAGCCTCGATGACGTTCGCATATCAGAGATCGATCATGACCCGGGACCCCAAACCATCGTGGAATACCGGACATCGGCTGGCCGGGGCTCATGCCGAGCCCGTCGAGCCCGTCGAGCCCATTGGCTCTCCCCCGCCCGGAGATGGCAACGACTACACGCTGCTCCAACAGGCCCGGGATCGCTTCGCGCGGGATGGCACCCCTCCGAATCTTCCCGTGTCCGTGCTGCTGCCGGTCTACAATCGCATGCAGATGCTGGCCAAGACGTTGGCGGGGCTCACTCACCAGAGCTACCCCGCCGAGCTGATCGAGGTCGTGGTCGCCGATGACGGGAGCCAAGATGACGTCCGATCCGTCATCGACAAGTACTCCCGGTACTTCGAGATCCAGCACGTCTACCAGGAGGATCGCGGCTATCGCCTCTCGGCGGTCCGGAATCGGGGGATCCGGGCCGCTCGCCACGATCACCTCATCCTGCTCGACTGCGACATGATCCCGACTCCCGAGCTGGTCTCCGCGTTCATGCAGTACCTGCACGTCACCGATCGCGCCCTGCTGATCGGCCATCGGCGGTTCGTGTGTGCAGATGGGATCACAGACGACGACATCCGGCGCGACATCTCGGTCGCGATCGATCTGCCCGACATCATCACCAAGAACCGACACTTCGAGCTCAAGCGAGATCCCACCAAGGACTGGCGGCTTCGGGTCTATGCATCCTCGAACATGCTGCGCACCCACGTCTTTCCCTTCGGGGTCTCCAGCGGTTGCAACCTTGCCTACGCCAGGCGTCTGTACGAAGCCGCCGGCCCGTACTGCGAGGAATTTCGCCACTGGGGGGGAGAGGACATGGAGTGGGCCTACCGAGTGTACGCCACGGGGGCGTACTTCATCCCGGTCCCCGAGGCGGTCGCCCTGCATCAGGAGCCGCCCGGGGGGGTCAACGAGACCGATCGGGTCGCCGGAGAGCGCCATACCCAGCCCTTGCTCGAAGATCGATGCCCCCTCAAGTACCGTGATCCGACGTCGACCCGACGCTACTGTGTGCCCAAGGTATCGGTCGTCCTACGTGCGGACCACGACGCTCGGTACCTGCGGTCGATGATCGAGGGTATCGTGGAGCGGCAGCAACTCCGCGATCTGGAGCTCTTGGTCTTCCACGACGAGTCGAGCTCCGAGGTGCTCGGCGCGGTGGAGCTGGCCTATCGCGACGACCCTCGCGTTCGCTGGATCCGCACCGACGACCGCCCGGAGGGCGCCGCGACGATCTCCGCGTGTCGCGGCGCCTACGTCGTCCTCGTCGGTCCCCGAGACGAGCTTTTGCCCCACGCTCTGGACACCCTCGCCCGCTACCTCGACACTCACAACGTCGGCTTGGTCCATGGATCCTGTGCCCTCGCCGACATCAACGAGTGTCCTGGGGGCTCGGCGGGGCCCCGTCGCTTGTCCATGTTTCGCCGGCGAGACTGGCTGCGGGCGGGCGAGCAGCGCGAGGGTCTCGCGGTCTCCGACGACGCGGCGCTCTACACTGCACTTCGCTCGGTGTGCTCGGTGCACCAGATCCCGGAAGTCCTCGCGGTGACGCGAAGCGACCCGCCGAGCGTCGAGAGCAGCGCGGTGTCGCTTCTTCCTGGACCGTGAGGGCAGGGGACGGGGCGACGCATCACTCGCCCGTGCTCGCGTCGCTCCAGGGTATCTCGCACCCGGGCAACAGCGCGGCGAGGCGCTCGTTCCAGGGTCGGAAGTACGCGTCGAGCAAGGCGGCCGCCTTTGGACCGATGGGCCTCTGCAAGTCGCGGACCCACGGGGGAGTGCTCACCTCGAAGCGTGGCTTGGACGGTGGCTCTCCGATGCCCATGAGCTCCCAGCGCGACCCCGTCTTCTCGCAGATTGTTCGATAGTCGATATGAGGTACCTCGAGGAACGCGAGGACTGTGTCCATCGTGTCGAAGGGCCGATCGCGGAAGTCCTCGTAGAAGAGGACGAGGAGCTGCTCACGGGGGAAGTGCCGAAGCCACTCCTCGAGGTGCGTAGCGTAGTGGCCAAGGGTGAGCATCCGTCGCTGCTCGAGGGTGAACCGGGAACGCTCGAGCGGTGCGTCGAGCTCGGCGAGCATGGCCGTGACCATCTCATGGAAGCTCGGCAGCCCTTCGGGCCGCGAGGTGACGCGCCCACCCGTCGAGAGCCACTGTTCGATCCGCCGCAGCTGGGGATCGGTGATGCGAGAGTACTGATGCGGCGTCGCGTGCTGTCGCACGCGCATCTTGTAAAGAGAGTAGGCGCGCTCGGTTGGTCGCCGCAGCAGCACGATGAATCGTCCTGACGGCATCAGGCGCTGGATCTGAGCCGCCGCTGACACCCCGTGGTGATTACGCTTGTCGAGGTAGTCTGGGGTCTTCTCGAAGGTGGCGTAGACCTGCGCCGGTGAGCGCAGGTAGAAGTGCGGGTTGATGACGTACCGGGGCCAGTCTCGCTCGAGGTCGACGACCTCGCTGAAGAAGTTGTACTCGAGCGGGATCGTCTGGAGGTTGGGGTGGACCGACAGCCACCTCGACAAAGCGCTCGTACCGCTGCGCTGCGCGCCGATGATGAGGAACCCGGGCACCGCGTAGATCCGCTCTTCGCCGTCCCAACCGGCCGGAAGCACGACCCCGGTGTTTGCGTCGAGATCTTCGAGGCGGGCTGACTCATACGAAACGAGTGTTCGCGTCTTCATCGGTCACCACGGGAAGTTGAGCGTAGGGAACATCTCTTTGAGCCGCTGATTCCACGGTGCATAATGCTCGTCTAGCCGTGCCCTCATGTTCGGCGACATCGGCGCATACGCGGGCTCGAATGCCTTCGAGCCGTGCCCCCTGAGGACCCAAAAGCCTCGCTCGGCCCGTGTGGCGAGAGGCCGATAGTCGAGCTTCGGTACACCCAAGAAGCGCAATGTCTTCTCCATCATCTGGAAGGGGGTGTCACGAAATTCATCCGAGAACAAGACGAGCAGCTGATCGCGACTGAAGTATTCGAGCCATACCTTGAGGTGCTCCGCATAGTGTCCGGCCTGAACGCATGTACGACTCTCGGTAAACATACCATCTCGAAAGATGAAGTCTTCGAAGCTTCCGAGGTCGCCCTTTGCTGGGTTGAGCTTCGTTCCTCTTCGCCGCATCTGATACGCCGAGTATGCTCGATCCGTCGGGTTACGGAGAATGACGATGAACTTACCGTTCGGCATCATCTGCCTGACGAGGGCGGGGACGGGGACGCCGTTATTTCTGCGCCACATGTATTCTGGAGACTTCTCGAACGTCTGGCTCGTGCAGACCTCTGCGTGCGTCGCCTTCTTCGAAACCTGGTTATGTGGCGTGAGCACGTACCGGATCCACTCCTTCTCGATATCGATGACTTCGTCGAAGAAGTTTACCTCTTTGTGGGACGGATTCAGATCCGGGTGCTCGTTGAGCCACTTGAGCAGCTCTCGGGTACCGGACTTTGCGGCGCCGATGATCAGGAAGCTCGGCACCGCGTAATACCGGTGGCCATGGGCCTCGCTGCGAGGGTACGCGACGAGGACACCCGCGTCGAGATCCTCGAGGCACACATCGGGAAAATAGACGATCTTTCGTGGGGTGCTCATGGTCTGGTCAGTGCGGAATCGTATCGTCCCAACGAAGTGCGAGGCCGGGGAACATCCGTCGCAACCTCATTGTCCACGGGGCATAGTGCTCGGTGAGCAGCCGGCGTGCGGTCGGAGACATGGGCGCATACGAGGGGCTATGCCGTGCGGACACGAGACCGGGAATGGTCCACCAGCCTCGCTCGCCTTGTTGTGCTCTCTGGCGGTAGTCGATGCGAGGGACGGACAAGAACTCCTGGACTCGGTCCATCGTAGCGAAGGGGTCGTGCTTGAATTCCTCGAGGAGCAGCACGCAGAGCTGACTGCGCGGAAAGTGTGCCAGCCAGCCCTCGAGATGCTCGGCATAGTATCCGAGCTTGAACAGCCGCCTGAAGTCGCTGTCTCGACCGCGCATGAGGTAATCGTGGACGACATCGTCAAACGCACAATTTAGGTACTCCGGCGCGTCGATCTTGCCCTTCTCGGCATGCCTCCGCTTCATCTGGAAGTGGGAGTATGCCCGCTCGCCCGGATCTCGTAGCAAGACGATCAGCTTGGCGGATGGGAGCATGCGGTGTACGAGACCGGAGACTGCATGCTCCTGATCTGTGGTCACGAAGTAATTGGGCGCGCGCTCGAATGTAATCGTCGCCTCGTCGGGCTCTGCGCCTACGCAAAACTCCTCGCGAAACGCATATCGGGGCCACTCTTTGGCGAGCTGGTCGACTTCCTTGAAGAAGTATGTCCGTGATGCACCCTTTAGGTTTGGATGCTGCGAGAGCCACAAAAACATCTCGCGCGTGCCACACTTCATCACCCCGATGACGAAGAACGACGGGAGTCGATAGTAGATCGGTCCGTTCTCGCCCGTGCGTGCGACGACCGCGCCCGCGTCGAGCTCGGAGAGCTTCGCCTCCTCTGTATGCACGACACGCGCGAGACGGCTCGTTTCTACGGGCTCGGGAACCATGATCTGCGCCCCTCGACCTCGCCGAAGAGTAGAGAAGCGTCGCCCTCTTGGGTGGGATGCCAGCGGACTCCGCCCAAGATCGAACGCGCTCCGTGGTGAGTATGCACGGTGGCCCACGCATCTGCGCGCCCAAGCTGGAGCGGGAGACGCTCGTACTCGTCGCTCACGCTCATCACCGCCGCGATCCGAACGCGCCGGGCAGGAGCAAGCGTCGTAGCAGACAGATGCCACTGTGCGGGCTTGTTGGGGACCAATCCTGGCGGTAGTCCTGCGTCGTACGGAGGATCGAAGCGGTCGTCTTGATGCAGCTCCAGCCCCTCGGTGCACAGCAAAGTTACGTCCAGCCGTGCGTCGCCACGCTGCACGACAGCGCCATCCTCGCGAAGGCGCATCTCGCCGAGGCTGTGCAGGAGCCAGGTAAAGTGCGCGGGCCGTGGCGCTTCGAGCTCGTCGAGCATGAGGATCACACCCGGTCGGATCATGAGGATGTGGCGATGGCAACGAAGCAGCGCTCCCGCGTAGGCGGACGTTGCGTCGCCGGCAACGTAGGTCATCGTAGAAGAATCGTGAAATGCGATGATCTGGCCGACCGCGGCGGGATCTTGGCGTGATTGCCCTCGACCGTCGACAAGGATGCAGTTGTTGGCTTTCGTGCTCTGGGTCCACTCGGAGTGATGCGGCAGGCCGTATGCGGGCCCGTAGTATCCGGAGGGGATCGCGAGGGCGCGCCCGCCCTTCGAGATCGCGAAGGTGTTCTGATCGGCGTGGCTGTGCGAGACACTGCCGAATGGGCTGCTCTTGAACAGCAACACGGTGTCGCGCCGAGGATCGCATAAGTTGCCGTGGATCGCGGCCCAGCCGACCCCCGAGAACCGGCGGGCACCGGGGATCGCGTCCGGGAGCGAAGGGAGGGGGTCACGAGGCGGGAGATCCTCGAAGTAGAGCTCTAGCTCCCAGCTCGACTCGTCGCGCGCGTTCGCCATCGAGGTCCACCACGTGAGCTTCGGGTCCTCGTAGATGTGGCTCCACAGCGTCATGAGCCGCCCGAAGTGGGTGCTGGCCGAGCAGGACCGATCCAGCTCTGCGCCGTCGCCAAAGGGCAACATCTCACCGTGCAGGGCTACGCAGTAGAAGATGAAGTCGGGTAGGTTCTTGAAAACGGGGCGACGCCACAGATCCACGCAACGCTCACCCGAGAGCGCGACCAAGAGCGGTGCAGCGAGCTCTAGATAGTCGTGCGCGTACCACAGTCCCTCCGACCAACCACCGTCGTCCGTAGCCCAATACGGGTATACGGTCGTCATCGCGCGTACAGAATACACGAACCACTCGGTAGCCTCGCGTGTCTCTTGCCCGAGGACGAGCCCCATCTCGCCGAGGTAGGTGATGAGGCGATTGCAGTGGCTGCATTGGGGGTTCGCAAGGAAGTCAACCTGTTGCAGTCGAAGGTATACCTGCGTAGCGCGCGCGATGCAGGCGCGTGACAGGCGAGCTCGTTCGTCGTCCGAGAGCCCGTCGTAGAGCCAGTCGTATGCGCGGTGCAGGCAACGGGCGATGCTCAAGCCGACCTCATCCCAGCCCCAGCGTGGGAACACGGAGGTGATGTCTTCTTTATTCGTCGGCCATTGGGCGAGTTCGAGCGCGATGGCCTTGGCCGGCTCGAGGTACCGCCGACTCTGGGTGACCAGGTACGCGAGCGCGAGAGGTTGCAACCCGGCGTCCACATCTTGGCGCAATTCCATATAGTAGCGCTTGTAGGCGATCTGTCGCGCTTTGCGATCCTCGATGGACCGATAGCTCGGATATACGGGAACGACGCTGCGCTCCCGAGCCCGCTCTGCGTCGCGGAGCAGCCGGCCCCAGCCCTGCCGGCGGGTCGTTTGCAGCGTGTCTCGGATCTGCTCGAGCCGCGGGCGCGTGTACAGCAGCCGCGGGTGGGTATGAGGCAGTTGCTCGGCCATCCGCGACGCGACGAACTCGGGCGGAACTTCGAGCCTATGGGCCGACTTCTCAGGAGGGCTCATCGTCTGTCCCCGTCTGGAGCGTGTACGCGCGGGTCGCCGCACAGTAGACCCACTGCGCGTACTTTTCCCGTTCGCGGTGTGTGATCTGCTCCTTGTAGACGGCCAGGAGCACGAGCTTCCGTTCGAGGAGCGACGGCTCGATCGGCTCGCCGACGCAGAAGCAACGGATCTCGGAGGTTGGCAATGTGCGCGTCACAAGTTGGTGCACCATGCGGTGATGCTCGTGACCGTACTCGCCTGCCTGGCCGTGGGTCACGACTTTCGAGAAGGTGTGCCGACGATAGAGCGCGAGCAACCTCGTGCGCATCTGTGGAAGGTATGGTGTCCAGTCTGCTCGGGCGGCCTCGGGCTGTCTAGAGCGCCCGGGTCGATCTGGATATGCCCATTGCACACCATGGGCCGCGGCCAGCTCGAGGGCCTGTGCGAAGTGCTGGCGTCGCTGCGGGTTGTCGCCATGGGTCATGCACAAGACCAACCACCCGGGCGTTCGCAGCAGCTCTTGTCCGCCGAACAGCGCTTCGTCGTCGGGGTGCGCGACGACCATGAGCTTGTCGGGGGCAGCGCAGGCGGAGCGAGCCGAGCGTGGCATGAACTCCATGGAAAGTGGGCCTCAGGGGATGCGCAGTGAAGGCGTCTGAGTGCGATCGCCCCATTGCGCCTCGGCGAGGAAGCGGTTGACTGTGGCGCGCTGGTTCATCTTGGTCGGCTTGTTCTCGAGGCAGTGCCGGTAGATCGAGTTGCGCTGCGCACATGAGTTGTCGCGAACCACAGGCTCGCGCGACGCGCATTGGATCAGCGGGATGTCGTGATCGGATGCGAAGATCCCGAGGAAGACGTCCGCCATGTTCATCGTGGGGAATGCATCGGGCGAGATATGAATATGCTGCGTGTGATAGGCCATTAGCCCCGTCCCCAAGAAGTCGACCCTACGATCCGCTACGAGGCGTTGGCGGAACGTAATCGTCTCTCGGTCTTGGGGAGAGTAGAAGTCGGGAGCGTCGACGCGGCGCAGCATGCTGCCGTGTAGGCCAACGATTGCCTCCCGTTCGTAGCGCTCGATCGAGGTGAGCAGGACCTCGAAGTACTGACGTGAGTAGATGATATCGTCATCACACGTGAAGTGATAGCCCTCGATGGCATTGGACCACAGGAACTTACCGGCGTCGCCGCGATCCGGCCCGCCGATGTGGACGTGGATCTTGTCATCCACTAGAGAGGAAGGAGTGGACTCGTATTCGTTGAGGCAGAGGTTGATACGGTCGACCCAGGGGTAGATGGACTCCAGCGTTTGCGCGAGGGATTCCCGGCGCTCGGGGAAGGTCGCGATACTGACGACGACGGGCTCGGGAGGGCAGCGCTGGCTCTCATGGCCGAGCGCGAACGGGCGTCGCACCGGCGGGAAATTGACGAATGGAAACGTCTCGCTGCGGTGCCAACGGCGGTAGTGGGCGGCGTACTTGCGCCGTCGTGCTTGGCCCACGGGGCTGTCGACCCCGGTCTCGGGGGCCTCCGTCAGAGAATCGGGGCGTGCGGAGTACCGGTATAGGATGTCCGGGATCTGGATGATCGGGAAGCACGCGCCGAGCCGAAGCATGTATTCTGTGTCCGCGTCGTACCGTACGCTGTCGAAGTAGCCGATCGTATCGATGACCTTGCGCCGAAAGAGCATCGTATTGGAACCGACATGGAACGCATGACGCCCGGGTCGCTCGTAGAAGCACAGGCACGCGCTGGCCGCCCCGAGCGCGGCGATTTGCTTGGCTAGCTTGTCGGGGGCGAAGGCGTCGTCAGCGTCGAGATTGGTGATGAACTCGCCGTTGCCGAGCACGATTGCCTTGTTCCGGTTCCAGTAGGTCCCCCGGTTGACCGCATTGCGACGGATGCAGATCCTCTCGTCGTTGGCGCTGTAGCGCCGCATGATGTCGAAGGTTTTGTCCTCGCTTGCGTCGTCGATGGCGATGAGCTCCCAGCGCGTATAGCTCTGCGCAAGCAACGATTCGATCGCCGCCGCTATGGTGTCCTCATTGTTGAATGCGGACATCGTGACGGTGACGAGCCCATGGGCGGATGTGTTGGTGATCATTGATGTTCACACGGAGCAGCGATGACAATCTAGCACAGGTCCACTCCTCGACCATACGGAGCCGCTAGCATCCTGCGAGTGCTCGACGAGCGGCTACCATGGTCTGACCGAGCCCATCGCAGCACCGGTGCCGAGCCGCCTCGGAGTGTCGGTGCAGCTTAGCCTCATCAGCTGTATAGCAGAGATCGGGCATGAGCCGCAATCATCGGTCACCCGTGATAGGTTTGGCGCTTCCAGGCAGGTCCAGCAGATCCTTGTCCGCGAAACGACCATCGATGTTTCCTCAGTGGGACACCTGCGCTTCGTGAGTACCGACGACCCCGCATTGCCCTCTGCGGTCGAGCTGTACCGCAACTACCGGCGAATGGCACAGCTGATGCGCTCTCCCGAGCGACCCTCGCTCTTGCCTTACGCATGGGACGCCGCGATTCTCGCCGCCGCGGATCTGCTGCTCCTCCACAGCATCACGGCCGAAGACCTGAACCTTGCGGGCCGGCTCGTGCAGTTCGTGATCGGCATGCTCCTGTCGCGGCTCCACCTCGACAAGCTCCTCGCGCGAGGCACCGACGCGTTCTGTGCCCGTGTCGAGCAGCTCCGGGAGCGAGTCGTCGATCGGATCCGGCGACTGGATCTGCATAGCATCGAGCAACTCGGTCCCCAGGAGATCGTCGTGCGCCTGACATCCGACGCCGAGCTGGTGCAGTCGTTCGCGATCTCGTTCACCCTCATGACGCGCAGCATCGCGATGGCGATCATCGTGACCATGTACGCTCTGGCTACGTCAGTGCTCCTGTCCGTGATCGTGCTACCGACGATCGTAGTGCTGGCCATCCTGATCGCAGCGCGCAAGTCGGCGGCTCGCGCTGCCGCCGCTCGGATCGCGTCGCTCAAGTCGATCCTCTACGGGCGGGTCAGCCTGCTCGTCACCGCGTTCAAGCAGATCGTCGGCCATCCCCCCCGCGGGGACGCGATCGCCCGCGAGCTGCACCAGTGCGCCGCACAGATGGGCCAGGAGCGCATCGCGATCCGCAAGACCCTGAGCAAGTCGATCTTGCTCCAGCGGTTCGTGGTCTACGGGATCATCGGGTTCGTCGGCTTCGGCCTCCGTCTGCTCTACCCCGCATCGACCAGTGTGGTCGCGAGCACGATCCTGATCTTGACATACGCGACCTATGCGATCACGACGACTGCCAGTTCCATCCCGGAGATGCTCAACGCCGGGGTGGCGCTCGATCGCCTCGAGCAGCTCGACGCCGAGATCGGCGCCCGTGCCCGCGCAGCGAATCAGGGCAATGACCAGACGCCGTCGCCCTTCGCCTCGCTGGAGCTGCGCGGGCTGTCGTATGCTCACGAGGCCGAGGGGCTAGATCGATTCGTCGTCGGACCGATCGATCTGACGTTGCGAGCGGGTGAGCTCGTGTTCATGACCGGCGATAACGGTAGCGGGAAGTCTACGCTCATCCACTTGCTCGCGGGCCTCTACCTACCGCGTAGTGGTGCGGTGTATGTCAACGGCGAGCGCACCGAAACCACGGCGAGGAGCTACCGGGATCAGTTTTGCTACGTGCCGGTCTCGGCCCCGATCTTCAACCAGCTATACGGGGCCGAGGACGCCGACCCGACGAAGGTGAACGCGCTGCTCGAGCGCTTGGAGCTGGCCGGGAGCATCTCGTTTGCGTCCGGTCGCTTCTCCACGGTGGAGCTGTCGACCGGCCAGCGAAAGCGACTGGCCATGGTCGCCGCGCTGATGCGCGATCGCCCGGTCTTCATCTTCGACGAGTGGGCGGCGGATCAAGATCCGCGCTTCGTCCGCATCTTCTACGAGCAGATCCTCCCCGAGCTGAGGCAGCAAGGCCGCCTGGTGATCGCGGTCAGCCACGACGATCACTACTTCGACCGCGCTGATCGGATCATTGCTCTACGCGAGGGGGAGATCATTCCGTGAGGCTCGTGGCGCTCCTTTCGCCGGCCCACCGCAGACAGCTCGTGCTCCAGCTGGCGCTGCTCGCCACGGTGGGTGCCGCGATGGGCCTGGTCTTGCCGCTGGTTCACGAGTCGGCCTTCCTCGACACGGACTCGGATGGCTACCGCGCGTTGATCGGAGCGCTCATCCTCGCCCTGGGCGTGCTCACGCTGCTGTTTCGTTATTGCTCGGTGAGGCTCACGACGATTTTCGAGGACGTACTGCTCGAGTATCAGGATCGGCTGATCACGCGAATTCGGTCAACTGAGCTACGAAGCATCGAGCAGTGCCCCCACCTGGTCACCCAGTATACCCGAAGTCTGGAGAAGCTCGTCGCGATCCGGGGGTCCGTCATCCAGACTTTCAACGCCGTGCTCAAGCTCGTGACCGTAGCGGCATACCTGGCAGTGGCCTCACCGCTCATGTTCATCGCGATCACGGGAATCTTGGCGTTTCTCGCCAGGCACACCTATCAGAACCGAACGCACTACCGCCAGACCGCTATTGGTGTGCACGACGAGCGCGCGCGCTCGCGTTCGTCCATCGAGCGGCTGCTGGAGGGGTTCGTCTTGTTTCGGCTCGACGAGCGTGCCGGGCAGCGAATGGTCGCCGAGCTCCAAGAGCGCTTCCGGGACTGGGGCCGGGGCCAGGTGCAGGTGCAAGGCATCGAGCGCAGGGCCAGGGTCGCCACGCATACGGCGTTACTCGCCGCGATCTGGTTCTTGCTCGGGCGGGGCCCCGGAGCGGGGCTCGAGGCGGTCACGGTCATTCTGTTCGCCTCGATCTTGATCAACAACATCGATCGTGTCTCGGCGCTGACGATCGCGCGACTGAAGTTCGAAGAGCTCGAGGGGATCCTCGCCAAGCTCGACGAGCTGCTCGGTGGGCTCGACCCCGCGCCCGAACTTGATCCCGATCTCGACGCCCACCTTGGCCTCGACCCCGCACATTCGCGAGATCCACTACGTCCCCTCGATTTCTCGACGATCTCCCTTCGCGGTGTCGAGTACGACTATGGCGATCCATCTCGTTTTTCGCTCGGCCCCCTGGATCTGTCGCTGCGGCGAGGAGAGTTGCTGTTTGTGATCGGCAACAACGGTAGCGGCAAGAGCACGGTGATGAAGCTGCTCTCGGGGCTGTACTGGCCGCAGGCGGGCGGCCTCTATGTCGATGGCCAGCGCGTCGAGCGGTCCTCGGCGGCCTGGTACCGCGCGCTGTTCACGGTCGTGTTCGCGGACCAGCGCCTCTTCGACCGACTCTACGGGCTCGAGGATGCGTCGCCGCAAGAGCTGGACCGATTGCTGCAAGAATACGGTCTCCGCGAGCACCTCACCGTGACCGACGGGGCCTTCTCGACGATCGATCTGTCCGCGGGACAAAAGAAGCGCCTGGCGATGATCGTGGCGCGCCTCGAAGGGCGCCCCGTCATGATCCTCGACGAGTGGGCTGCGTCCCAGGATCCGCACGCTCGGGCGGCCTTCTACGAACAGATGCTCCCGCGCCTGCGTGACGAGGGGCGTACGCTCGTGGTGGTCACACATGATGACCGGTTCTTTCATCTCGCCGACCGGGTCGTGCGACTGGACGCGGGCCGGATCGTCGAGCAGACGGGAACCACGCTATGACGACGAGGCTCGAGGAGTTCTTGCCCGTGCCGAGCACGACGATCGGCCTAGGCCGATGCCCGGTCACGGTCGCGGAGTATCGACCCTTCGTCGAAGCGGGTGGATATGATGCGGAGTCGCTGTGGTCCGAGGAGGGCTGGCGCTGGCGACGTGCGCGAAGCGTCGTTGCGCCGGGTCGATGGGAAGCCCAGCGTACGCACCCACAGCGACCGGTCGTGCGAGTCTCGTGGTGGGAGGCCGAGGCTTACGGGCGATGGTGCTCCGAGAGTACGGGTCGGCAGATCAGGCTCCCATTCGAAGCGGAGTGGTTCTTGGCCGCCGGAGGGGTCGCCGACGCCTACCCGTGGGGTCGGCAGCCCGTGCCGACCCCCGACCACGCCAACTTTAGCCGTCACCTGGGCGCCCCTTGTTCCGTGGGTCGCTACCCGCGAGGGCGGGGTCCTCATGGTCATCTCGATCTCGCCGGCAACGTATGGGAGTGGTGCAACGATGAGCTATCGCGAGACTCCGATGACCAAGCGATGCGTCCGTGGCGTGGGGCCTCGTGGGCGCGCCCGCCCGAGAACCTTCGCGCCGGCGTGCGCCACGAGGCCCGCGCCGCTTGTCGGGGCGACTACCTCGGGTTTCGCGTGGGTGTTGTTCTCGAGTACAGGGCACAGTAGTCGCTCGTAGACCAGCAGACCCCGCAGCAAGGCATGGTCGGGAGGCTGCCCTGCCATGTGGCGTCGGGGCCCACCGGACGATGAGCTTTTTTCATCGATTCGAGGTGGTTGGTGCCACCGGCTGGGGCCTGTCATCCCCACGGAGCCCGGTCAGCCGCGGAACTCCCACAGGATGAACGCGGCAACGTCCTCGGCGCACTGACCACTACAGCTAGCACCGGTCGGCGGCATATGGGCGTCGATAAAGGCGGCGAGGGTGGTTTGATCCACGCAGCTTCGACATCCGAGGATCGGGTCCGCGATGTCTCCTTCGCCTTGGGCGCCGTGGCACATGGCGCACTGGCTCTCGTAGCGGCGACGACCGCGGTCGATGTCTCCTCCGACCGGGACGAACGAGGCGGGCTGATCGCACGGCTCGCTTACGCAGGCCAGCGCGGGCTCGAGGCAGGGAGCCTCCCACCCCGATCCGAACGCCTCGTTGGACGCGGCCATGGCGGCCTCGATCTGCTCGAGCACGGGGTCGTCGGCGAAGCGAGTGGGACACAGCCTCGCAAAGACCTCCTGGTGGCGGACGACGCCGAAGCCGATCTTCGCATGTTCGAGATCGTGGTAGTCCCCCGGACGCCCCAGGACGTCTCCGGCCTCGATGGGGTCGCCCACCTCGACGAGCAGATCCTTGATCTGAATGTACTCATGCCAGAACGCCGAGTCTTCGCCGAGCCTGATGCGCAGCAGGTAGAGGTTCGAGTGGGTCAGGTGATCGTGGGTGATGAACTCGATCTGGTCGACGAACCCTCCCGCGGCCGCGTGGATCTCGGCATCGGCCTGGGCGATGAAGGTGATCGCGCCGAGGTCCTCGGGCGCCGCGGGAGCCTCGGGGTGTGCAAACGGCCGGAAGCATCCCGGGTAGGGCTCGGGGCCGCCGGAGACTGTGGTGCATAAAAGCTCGCCCAGCTGACCAGACTCGGGGTCATAAGCTCCGTCGAGGCCGATGATCGACGTCATGAAGACCGGGGGGGTGTTGTCCTGAGGTACCGATGAGGGCTCATCGCCCGTCGAGCTCTCGCCAGAGTCTGCGGAGGATGATGACGCCTCGTTGGTGGATCCCTCGCTGGTAGAGCTCGAGCCCGTGGATTCAGCGGTGGACGGGTCGATCCCGGTCGATCCGGGCCCGGGGCTCGGGGTCGTCGTGGTGGAGTCATCGGTCGGCGAGTCTTCAGTGGTCTGCTCCTGGGAGGGCGGAGGCTCACTACACCCCGAAACTGCCAGCAATAGGTGGACCAGCAGGCCGGTCACTACGCGATGACTTGATGACCGAAGGGGCGCGAGCGGGTCGACCCGAAGACGTGGAATCATCGAGATACAACTATCACGAACGCCGCGTATCGAGCGTTCTCCGTCGATGCAGCGCGACCCGATGTCGCAGCATTGCCCAGCGTTGCGACCGATGGTCGCAGGACCCGATGTCGCAGTCGCAGAGATGAGACATGCGACATGCGACATGCGACATGCGACATAGAGATGAACATGATGCGTGGCAGTTGGCTCGTTTGTCGTCTCGCCGGGTTCGTGCGACAACTTGCCGCGTTTCGCCAGGGAGAATCCGTGTGATAGGACCCGCTGCGAGTCGATGGAGCTGGAGCCCGATGCATAGACCACGACGCAGAGCAGGTGCCCCCTGGATCTTCCCCCAATGTGACGTATGGCTGGGACCTACGGTCCTCTCGGCCTCGCTAACGATCGTTGCATGCAGCGGAGACGACGCCGAGGGCCTAGATCCGGCCTTCGCCGATGCCGATCAGGACGGCGTGACCGAAGACGAGGGCGATTGCGACGATTTCAATAATCGGATCTTTCCGGGCGCGACCGAGGTCGTCGGCGACGGAATCGATCAAGACTGTGACGGTGAGGATACACCCGAGAGTCCCGAGCCGGAGCCCGAGCCCGAGCCGGAGCCCGAGCCCGAGCCCGAGCCCGAGCCCGAGCTCGACCCCGACGATGTCGACGACGATCTCGACGGATACACGGAGAACGAGGGCGATTGCGACGATCGCAACGATACGATCTATCCCGAGGCGGCCGAGGTTGTAGGTGACGGGATCGATCAGGATTGCGATGGTGAAGACGAGCCCGCCGAGACGATCGATCCTGACGACGTCGACGATGACAAAGACGGGTACACGGAGAACGAAGGCGATTGCGACGACGCCAACAACACGGTCTACCCAGAAGCGCGAGAGTGGAGCCTGGATGGGCTCGATTCCAACTGTGATGGCTACGAGCTCCCCTTGCTCGGTGCCGATCGATACGAAGAGGTCTTGCCGATCATCGACACCGACGCCGACGGCGAGATCTCGTTCGAGGACTTCTCCGAGCACTGTGCCCATTCGGCCCAAGGCATCGGCGAGGCGCGCCCGGGGGTGGTGCAGACCCACGCAACGTGCGGGGGGACCAACAGCTGCCGCGGCATGATCCTGCACCCGTGGCTGGAGGTCTTCGAGCACGATTGCCGGGGGGTCAATTACTGCGCCGGGTGGAGCTGCGTGGAGACGGCCGAAGACGCGGGCCGTGACGGCCCCACCGCCTTTGCGGAGGCACAGTGCAACTTCTGCCACAGCGCCGATCCCGGGCAGTTCGCGGTGCAGATCCCCGAGGGTATCGTCGATCCCGACGCGTTCATCACCGAGTTCGCGGCGCGCAGCGACGATCGGTTCCGAGCTGGGATCGCGTTCGGGATCTCGGGGATCGACGGTGATACTGCCTATCAGAACATGCCCGGCCACCACCTGATCCTGTCTCGCGCCGAGATGGACACGCTCATCGCCTACATCCGCACGCTTCAGATGGTCCCGTCGGACCACTAGTCGAACGATGGGTGGTCGCCATCGGGCGAGTGAGGCGGCCTTCGGCGCCGACGCGGTGGGCGTGGGGCTGCGTCCTGAGCACTACGCCGAGGTCGTGGAGCACGGGGCTCAGGTCGATTTCTTCGAGATCATCTCGGAGAACTACATCGGGGTCGCGGAATTGCCTCGTCGGCACCTGCGGATGATCCGGGAGCGTTATCCCGTGGTCGCGCACGGGGTCTCGCTCAACTTGTTGGGAGCCGATCCTCTCGACCGAGGGTACCTACGCCGGGTCAAGCAGCTCATCGAGGAGTTCGAGATCCCGTATGCGTCGGATCATCTGTGCTGGACGGCATCGGAGCGCGTGCATCACCACGATCTGTTGCCGTGCCCCTACGATCCGGCGCTGATCGACTATGCGGTCGAGCGCGCCGCCCGAGTCCAGGATCTGTTGGGGGTTCCGTTCGGGATCGAAAACCTCTCGTCCTATGTGACCTGGGCCCGGGATTCCATGCCCGAGTATGAGTTCTACCGCCAGGTGGTCGAGCGATCGGGATGCTACTATATGCTGGACATCAATAATATCTACGTCTCCGCCCACAATCACGGGTTCGATCCTCACGCGTACCTCGAGTCGATCGACTGGTCGCGAGTCTTGCAAGTCCACCTGGCCGGGCACTCGATGCTGGACAATGGCCTCGCGCACGATACCCACGACCGAGAGGTCAGCGATGAAGTGTGGGAGCTTTATCGGCGAGCGTGGCAGGCGGGTGGCCCTTTTCCCACGCTGCTCGAGTGGGATCATCAGATCCCGCCGATCGCGACGATGGTCGGCCAGCTCGAACGTGCCCGGGAGGTTCGCGCGTGAGCAACGAGGAGCTGGCCGATAGTGCCCCCCGACGAGGATCGGCTGGCCCGTCGTCTCGCACGCTGGCGGCCCCCCACGCGTCAAAGGTGGACCCGTCGGTGCCGGCGTGGTGGGCTCAGCTGCAGGGCGAGTTCGGCGCGATGCTCCGGACGCCGCTGCGGACCGAGCGTGGTCGGTTCGAGCCAGATCCCGACGCCTGCTCGCCCGCCCTGCGCGCGGCCCTCGAACGATCGACGGCGTTGGCCGGCGGGAGCGAGCCGGGGGTTGTCGAGCGCCTCGAGGTGTACCAATCGCAGTACTGGATGCGGCTGTTCAACACGATGCAGACCGCATTCCGGCGGCTGACGCATGTGTTGGGCCCGTGGCGGTTCAATCATCTCGCCCAGATCCACCTGAGCGAGCGTCCACCGGCTCACCACGATCTCGACCAATGCGCGAACGGGTTTCACGGCCGGATCGGCCGTGCTCTGCAGGGCATGGCGGCGGGGCGCACGTCCTCGCGCGGCGCCTACGAGGTCGACCAGACGCGCCTTTGTGACCTGCCGCTCGACGAGCGAGCGCGCACCGACCCTTGCTGTCAGCAACTGGCTCGGTCCCCGGCTCCGCTCACGCTCGTGCGGCAGGCCTTATCGATGGACGAAGCGCAACGCCGGGCGATGCTCGCGGGTTCGTTCGTGCGCTGGGAGCAGCCTATCGTCGATCCGGATCGACTGGCCCCATGTCGCCTGAGGTTCTCGGCGTCGTTCAGCCTGGTGCGCGAGGACTGGGAGCTGGCGGCGTTGGGCTATCGCAAGCCGGCAACGACCCGTGCGGTCGAGGTGTCTCAACACCCTCACCCTCACTATTGGGTGTTCCATCGGGGTCCCCGGGCCGTGGGCTCGGTTCGGGTGCACCCGATCTTCGCCCGCCTGTTGGCCCGGGCCGCCAAGGAGACGGTGGGCGAGGCGCTAGAGGCCGTACGCGCGGCCTGCAAGCCCGACCAGCGGTCGCAGCTCGAGCAAGAGCTCGGTCGCTGGCTCCGCCTCGGGGCCGAGTCGGGGTGGTGGGTGGGAGTGACGTAGTCCATACCTACGAGGAGCGATCCGATGCGGTTTCTTCCAGTGTCCATGCTCGCCGTGCTGATCGGCGCGTCCTGTACCTCCGACCCCGTGACCGAGCAGCCGGGGGGCTCTACCACGAGCGGGCCCATGGGCCCGACGACCGGAGCGCCGGTGTCGTCGACTGACGCGGTGGACTCTACGGCGACCTCCACGGGGCTGGGGTCGTCGACGGCGACGAGCGGTTCGACCACCGACGAGACGGAGACCGACGTCGACCCCGGAGTGGGAGTGACGCTGCGGCGCACGAGCCACGGGATCGTGCACGTGAGCGCCGACGACTACTTCGGGATCGGCTACGGGGTGGGTTACGCCTATACGCAGGACAATCGGTGCCTCTTGGTGCGTCGGATTGAAGAGGTCAACGGGCGGCTCGCCGCCCAGCTGGGTGCGGATGCTCCGGTGACCCACCACGTACACGACGTGACCGTTTCGGCGCTCCAGTCGGATCGTTTCTATCGAGGCTGGTTCGATCCGGCAGCGATCGAGGCCGGCTTTGCGGCGGGTGCTCCCGAAGTGGTCGAGCTTGCCGAGGGCTACGCGGCGGGCGTGAATCGGTATCTCGACGACCACCCCGGTAGTCCGGCGTGCGAGGTGGAGCTCACCGCCGAGCTGACCGCGGCCGACCTCTATCGGCTGTGGGTCGCGGCGGCCACGGTGGCCAGCGGGGAGTCGCTGATCCCCCTGGTGGCCGCTTCGCCCCCCGACGCGGCGATGGGGGCCGAGCCTCCGAGCCCCGCGCCCTGGCAAGGGCCACCGGCGAGTCGCCCTCCCGTGGGCAGCAACGCGTGGGCGATCGGCGAGGACGCGACCACCGACGGTACCTCGCTTCATCTATACAACCCGCACTTTCCCTGGGCGGGAATCGAGCGCCTCTACATGGTGCATGTGACGATCCCGGGGCAGCTGGACGTGATGGGAGCCGCCTTGGGGGGCTTTGCGTTGCCTGCAGCGGGCTTTTCCCGCCAGATCGCGTGGGGGCTGACGTTCTCGAATGCCTCGCGTTATACGGTCGCCGAGCTGGCGCTGACCGGCGATCCGCTGTCGTATACGGTCGACGGCGCGATCGAGACGATCGAGCAGGACGTGCTCTCCATCGACGTGCTCGGTGAGCCCAAGCCCCGCGCGGTGCCCTTTTATCGCGCGCAATCGCGGCCGGTGATCGACGCGCCTTCGTTCTTCTTGCCGTGGACGGCGAGCACGGCGTTCGCCGTGCAGGACGTCAACGCGACCAACACTCGATTGGTCGAGCAGCTGCTGCGGATCGCTCAGGCGAGCCATGTGCAGGAACTTCGCGACTCGCTGGAAGAGCTCCAGGGGATCCCGTGGTCCTATGTGGTGGCGAGCGATTCGCAGGGGGAGGTGTTGTTCGGGGATATATCGGCGGTTCCCGACGTCAGCACCGAGCACGTGACCGAGTGCGTGACCACGCCCACGGGCTCGGCGCTGCTGTCGTTCGGCATCGTGGTGCTCGATGGCTCGCGGGCCGAGTGTGGCTGGAGCGGGCTGTTGCCGCCCGAGCAACTGCCTGGGGCCCTACGCTCCGACTACGTCGCCAACAGCAACAACTCGCACGAGCTCCCCAACCTCGGCGAGCTGCTGACGGGGTTCTCCCCCGTGCTGGGGCTCGAGGGGGCCGGCCTGAGCTTGCGGGCTAGCTTGGGGTTGCACATGATAGAAGATCGACTGACGGGTGCCGACGGGCGCGGGCCGGGATTTACGGCGCAGCAGGCCCAAGAGGTATTCTTCGAGGCGCGCAATCGGGGTGGCGAGCTGCTGGTCGATGGCATCGTCGCCGACTGCCAGGCGAACCCGGTTGGCGAGCACGAGGGGATGCTCGTCGACTTGGGCCCGGCCTGTAGCGCGCTGGCGGGCTGGGATCGTCGCAATACCGTGGCTAGCCCTGGGGCGGCGGTGTTCCGCGGCCTATGGATGGCCCTTCCCGATCCTTCGCTGATGTTCGAGGTTCCTGCGTCGCTGGCCGCTCCGCTGGCGACCCCGACGGGCTACACCGCCGATCCGTCGGTGCGCGCGGCGGTTCGCGATGCGCTCGCGCGAGTCTCGGTCTCGCTGGGTCAGGCGGGCGTTGCCCTCGATGCTCCCTGGGGAGATGTGCACTCGGTGCTGACCCCATCGGGGAGCGTGGCGATGCCAGGCGGGCTCCAAGCCGAGGGGATCTTCGACGCGATGGTCAGCGTCGATGGCTTCTATACCTTCGACGGGTGGGTGAGCAGCCTCAGCGGGGTGGAGCCCGAGTCTCTTTATGGCGCGAGCTACCTGCACGTGGTGACCCTGGGTGATGGAGATCCTCAGGCCAGTGGTTTGTTGCCCTACAGTCAAGCTACCGAGGCTCGCTCGCCGTGGTTTCTCGATCAGGTCGCCCGGTGGTCCAGCAACGACTGGATGGTATTGCCGTTCACCAACGGGCAGATCGAAGCCGACCCTGAGCTCGTCACGCTCGAGCTGTAGCAATCGATGGTGCAGCCCTCGCCGCCCGAGGGCTGCGCCACCGGACTGTAGACCAGGCACGGGCAAGAGCGTTCGGTTGGGCGCTAACGACCGATGAGCCGTGGGGAGCGACGGTCGAAGGGCGCCATTTGGCCGCGCGACCAGCGAGGAGGGGCATCCCTTAGGGGGCGACGCGTGGATCTGCCAACCACTCGGTAGATTTCGGACCTCATCATCGGTGATGTCTCGCACTTACGGCGCTGCGGCGATAGGCTGATCTTCGGCCAGCGTTCGGGGGCATCGTCCCTCTGATGACCTCGTGGCACAAGGTGAGACGAGACGACGATGTCCGAGCTACAAACCGAGTTCCTGTTCGAGATCAAGATCCCCCTTCAACCCCCGATGGATCTCGGGTCGACCCCGGGAGGTCATCGTATGATCTTCATGGCACTATCGGGCACATTCGAGGGCCCTAAGCTCAAAGGGAGCGTCATCCCGATGTCCGGGGGTGATTGGTCCCAGTTGCGGGCCGACGGATCGGTCGTCATCGATGTACGATTGACCCTAGAGACACATGACGGTGCGCTCATTCTGATGACCTACGGGGGGCGCTTGGTCGCCTCGGAGGAGTGCTTTGCCTACGCCTTGGACTTCACCAAGCGCGACGATCCGAAGGGTGCCCAGGAGCGCTACTACTTTCGGACCAACCCCGTGTTCGAGACAGCGGACAAGCGGTATGCGTGGCTCAACGGCATCATTGCTGTAGGCAAGGGGCGTACCGGTGACGGTGGTGTCATCTACGAGGTCTTCGAGGTCAAGTAGGCTGGCTCGATGGCTCGTGTCGAGCCGTGACGATGGTGATCGATGGGCTCCGGCACGAACTCCCGGCAATGGGCACTAGCCGGGCTCAAGGGTAGGTTCGGCGGGCTCTTCGTCGGGGGTGGCGATCAACCGTGATTGACGAGCGGGTAGCTCCCCTTGCTCGCGATCCACGCTGAACTCCTTTCCATCGAAGCGGATCGTGAGCTTCGTGAACTTCACCGCTCGGTTCATGACCTCCCCCGCGTGGCGGACGGTCAGCGCGGCGAGCTCCGCCGGCGGCGCCTGTCGAGCGAACAGCCCGGTATCTGCTGCGCTCAGGGCGTCTGCGGTGTAGGCCGGCGCGGCGGGATCGATCGGCGCCATCACCAGCTGGGCCTGCAGATCCTCCCACACCAGCAGCGTCCACGTGGACGGCCCGTCGAAGAGCTGGAGCCGACGGAGCTCGCGGACGATGCTAGCCCGGGGGATCTCGGACGAGTCGTCGGCGTCTTGCAGCAGCTCGGCGAGGTAGGCGGCCGCGTGCAGCCGGGCGAAGCGGCGTGGGTCGTCGGCTCCGGGCCGACCTTCGCCGGCCGCGATCTTGCGCAAGGTTCGGAGGGCCTCGTCGACCCGGCCGGTCCCGGCCGCGGCGCGGGCCAGTCGGATCGCTGCGAGCGGATCTTCGGCATCGAGTTCGATCAGATCTTCGTACTGACGGTAGGCGCTGTCGTACCAGCCATGGCGCAAGAAGATGTCGCCAAGCAGGCGCCGGCTGACCGGGCTGGCGGGATCGAACTCGACCAGCTCGGAGAACAGGCGCTGCGCCTCCTCGGTCTGGCCGTGGGCGACCATGATCTCGCCCAGCGACTGGGCCAGGGCGGGAGTCATCAGGCCCTGCTCGCGTAAGCGTCGGCCCCGGCTGACCGCCTCGTCGAGTCGGTCGCTGGCGACCAGCAGCTCCAGCATTCGAAGCTCGCCCTCGGGATCGCCCGGGGCGCGGGCCAGGGCGCCGCGGACGATCTCGAGCTTGTCGCCCGGCGTCAGCGCCAACACCACGCGGCGGTCGACGTCGCTCCAGTCGACCTGCGCGCCGAACATGGCCCGATCCACCGCAGCGACGAGGGCGGGGTCGACCAGGCGCCGCAGCAGCGCCCGCGCGAGGTAGCGGGCCGCGTCGGATTCGTCGCCGAAGTGACCGAGCATCAGGTCGATGTTGGCCTCGGTGCGGGCTTGGCCCTGGAGCAAGCCGAGGAAGGTGCGCTGGTCCTTCCAATTGCGGATCTCGCAGCTCCCCGCCGACGCCTCGTAGATCTCGAGCGCTTCGGTCATGGTGGTGACCGCTCGCAATCGCTTGCGCCACAGGATCCGTCGGTGGACCAGGCCGCGGGCCGAGGCATCGCTGCACGGCAGGGAGCGATTGCGGACGACATTGGAGCGCACCGTGGGTCGGTTTCGTTGGCGATCCTCTTGTGGACTCTTCGTGCGCCCGGTCTGGTTGCTCAAGGGCTTGGCCGGTAGGTTCACGTCTTCGTGGACCTCGGCGAGCCCGGGCGTATCGTCGGCAGCCCCGTCGCCTTCCTTGCCGCCGGCCGGTAGTCCGGCGATGGTCTCTTCGACGCTCGCTCCGCGTGTCTCGGTCTGGATGATCTGCGTGGACCTCTCGGCCGCCAACCTCTGCTTGGTGTCCTCGGCGCTCGCTCGCTTGAACTTGGACGTGGGCTTGGGCTGGGCCATAGGCGCGGACTCGGGCGCGGGCTCGGGCGTGGGCTCGGCCGCGACAGGCGGGGGAGGGGGGGGTGAAGCTGGGGTCGATGCCGCGGGGGTGGAGAGACTCGGAGCCTCTTGGACGACCGCTGCCACCTGTGCGTTGTCGCCGGAGCGGGGCGATTGGGCCTGACAGCCGAAGGGCGCGCTGAAGAACCCGGCCAGCACGTCGCTGGTGTCGGGTCGCGAGGGCGGGACGCGCTGGGGCACCCGCTGGGCGAGGTTGGCGGTCAGGCGAACGCCGCCCATCGTTCGCTGCCGACGCTGGATCCCCGAGGCCGCGTAGGCCTGCTCGTTCTCCAGCGCGAGCACCGAGGTGTAGGGGCTCATCAAGCCATACTCCAGGCCCAGCGAGAGGATCTTGCCGCGCACAGCCTCGGGGCCTCGGCTGTCCCCGAGCAAGCGCTCGATGTACGCCGCGGCCCACAGCCGCGGGACCACCTGGACGGTGACCCCGCCGGTGCGGGTCAGCGGGTGGGTGTGCTCGAAGTCTTTGCCACCGAGCCGGCCGTATACGGTGACCTCGTCGGGTAGATCGTGATGGGTGCGGGCGAGCAGCACCAGCCCCTGGCCGCGTGAGAGCTTGCCGGTCGTGCTGGTGAATACGTCGTCGAGCCCTTCGCCCAGATCGATCCGTAGATCGGTGATGGTGGGGGTCTTGAGCGCCCCGGACAGCTCGAGCGCGCGCACGATTGCTTGCTCGGGGGTCTGCACCCGCACGTTGATTCCGCCGCCTATACGGGCCAGCCCGGACAGGAGGGGCTCGTCGACCTCTTGCCCCACGCCCACGGTGAACAGCCGTGCGCGGGAGCCGGTCATGCTTCGGCGCAGACGCTCGGCGAGGGCATCGCCACCTCGTTCTCCGCTGGTGGCCAGGCCGTCGCCGATGTAGACGATGGCGGGCTGCTCTTGCCCGTGGACCCGAGCGAGCGCCAGCTCGAAGATCGCGCCCAGATCGGTGGCGCCGCCGGTGCCGTGCTCAGCCAGTCGTTCGAGCGCGGCGGACACGGCCTGGGGCTCGGCCGGGGCCATTGCCGAGTCGGGCGCCGAGTCCGGATAGAGCACCTGTGCGCGTACGTCGGCGCTCATCACCGCAAACTCGTCGTCCGTGCTCAGGCTGCGCAAGAAGGCCTCTGCCACCGCGAGCCGGGTCTGGTACTCGGCGGGATCGCCTGCGGCCGAGGTGTCGACCACGACCACGACCTGCCCCTTGGGCATGGGCACCGCGTCGAAATCGACGGTGGGGGTGTAGCGCACCATGACGTAGCGAGCCTGGTCGCCGCCGGGCTCCAGCATGGACAGCCGCAGCGGCGGTGGCTCCTGACCGGGCTTGCGGGTCAGCTCCAGCTGAAAGTCGGCGCGCGGGGTGTATCCGCTACGGCGCATCGTGATCCGCTGGCCGTTGTCTTCGAGCCGGGCTTCGGCCAGGGTGGCTACGTCGTAGCGCTGGCTCAGCTCGCCCAGGTCGACGGCGAGCGAGAAGTCCTCGATGCTCGCGGTCTGCTTGCCCACCGGTCCGGCCAGGGGGTAGCTGTAGCGTAGCTTGCCCTCGGCTTCGGTCAGCAGCTGTTGGTAGCGCACTACGATCCGCCGGGTGCCAAGCGAGGGCACGGGGAAGATCCGGGCGCGGACCGTGTGCTCGTCGATCCACTCGAGCAGCGCTGGATCGTTGGCGCGCTGCACCGCGGCCTCGTAGGTCGCTGCTGCCTCCTTGCGCTCGACGATCTCGCCCTCGACGAGCTGGCCGTTGGTCTCGAGGGCAAAGCTCACCAGGTGGCTGCCCTCGGGGATCGTAAACCAATAGTAGCCCTCCACGTCGCGCCCCGAGGGGTTGAAGAAGCGCTGATCCACCTTTGTCTCGGCCAGCTCGTCGCGCATGACCACCTGCACCGACTGGCTCTGGATCTGCAAGGGGAGGGCGGGTGAGCCCGGGGCCGCGCGGCGATCGACGGCGTAGAGGCTGCCCGAGCCCACCGAGCGCCGACCGCCGAGGCCGCTGCGATCGCCCATGCCTCCGGTCCAGTCGTCCCAGAACGCCACCGGCTGCACGGCGGGGGCGCTGGATCCCTCGATCCGCACCCGCTCGCCGGCGGCGACCTCGGTGCGGCCACCCGGACCGGTGACGATCGCCAAGCCCTCGGCAACGTAGACGGTGACCGCTTCGTCGCGGAGCTCCAGGCTGGCGCCGCCCTCCGAGAGCGCGACCGTGGCGTCACCGACCCGGTGGGGGGTTGGCGTCTGTCCCCGCTCCAGCCTCGGGGCGTCGAGCCAAGCTCGTCCCTCGTGGAGCACGAGCCCGTCTTGCAGCTGCACCGCGGCTCCTTCGTCGAGGTAGATCCGCGCGCCGTCGCCGAGTCGAACGAGCGCGCGGGCGCCGGGCCCAGTGCGCAGGCGGGCACCTTCGGGCAGCGGCGTCCCGGAGAGTACGCGCCGGCCCGCGTCGTCGCCTTCGCTGGTCTCGAGCAGCACCTCGCCCGCAGCCAGCTCAAGCTTGGCGGCGAGCTGGGCGGTGGTCACGGGTGGCGGGGTCTTCCACGGCTTGAGGACGACCAGCGCAGCTGTGGCCCCGATCACAGCGAGGGCGGTGAGTCCAAGGAGCAGTCGCTTGCGTGGGTTGGTCGTCGCGTTAGGTCCGGTCATCTCGTCCTCAGCTCGTCCCGGCACGCCGACGGGGCGCGGGCTCGCCCTCCCAACGTACCGGAGGCTCGCCGGGGTCTGCGGCTGTCGGGCCGGAACAACGCTCGGGCGCGCTAGGCAGGGGCTCGCTAGCCCGAGCGATTGCGCCACGGCGCTGGGAGGGTCACCTCGACCCGATCCCATGAGCTTCGGTCTTGCTGTGTTCTGCGGCCGGGGTGACCGATTGTGACGGCCGAGTCGAGTCAGTGAGGGGCGAGCGGATCGCGGTAGATGGCGTCGGTCTGTAGCTGTACGCCGGGCAGCGATCGCAGCTCGAGCGTTTCACCGGCGGTTGCCTCGGCGAGCACCCAGGCTCCCTCGTCGTTTTGGGCATAGGCCTCGAGCCGTGGCCTGTGCTGCGAGACCAAGACGTACTCGCGCAAGCTGGGAATCCGGCGGTAGTGGGCGAATTTCTCTCCGCGGTCGTAGGCTTCGGTAGAGTCCGAGAGGATCTCGACGATCAGCACCGGGTTGATCGCGGCGTCGGGATCGGTGGCCGATCCTTCAAAACGGCCGCAGACCACGGTGAGATCGGGGTACGTGCTCAGGTCGGTTGCTTCGACTCGGACCCGTAGATCGGAGCTGAAGACGCGGCATGGCCGCTCCGCGAGCGCATTACTCAAAGCCACCCCTACCGCCATGGCCAGGCCGGCATGGGTGGGGGTGCCCCCAGCCATCGCGTAGACCTCGCCACGGAGGTACTCGTGCTTGGTCTCACTCGATTGTTCGGCCAGGAGGTACTCCGCGTAGGTCATCCGCGCGGGGTTGGGCTCGCCCATGGCCATGATGGTGATGACGATAGCATGCCGATCCACCAGATCCGCTCGGGACGTTGCGTGCTTGCTGGGCGCCCTCACGCTCGCTACAGCGGCGCGAACACCTTGGGGTCAGGGCCCCGGATGCGGGAACCTGGCCGGCTCCAGGCCGTATAACCCGGTGCGCTCGCGGGCACCCGCGGGGATACGCAGGTCCACATTTTCGTCACCCGGAAAAGGCGTGCGGCGACGCCTTTCGGTCGGTGGCTCGGCGAGGCTCGGCCCGTCCCCGGCGCGCGGGGGCGCTCGATCGCGTCGGGCTACGCCTTCGTTCGCCGCCGGAGGAATCACCATGTCCATGTGCTCGAGTGCCATCGTGCACCCGGAGCGCTCGACGCGTCGGCGTCGGCTCTCCTGGGGATGGCTATGTTGGCTCGTTGCTGCTCTTTGGGGGCTCGCGAGCGCTTCGTTGGCTGCGGAGCCCTCGTCCGCAAAGGCCCCAACCAAGGTCCGCTACGGTCGTAAGGGCGGCAAGGTCCGCGCCAAGGGAGATCTCAAGACCGCATTCGAAAAGGCCCGCAAGGCGGCCACCAAGGCGCCCCAAGGGCCCACGTCGAAGGTCGGCCCGGTCACCCGCAAGCGCCAAGACGTGACCCTGGCCGTCCTCGACGACCAGATCCGAACGATGCGAGCGATCCTCGAGGAGGCCGAGCGCAGCGACAAGGACTTCCCCTCCTATCTGTTTCGGTACGCCGATCTTCATCTCGAGCGCAAGGCGCTCTTCGAGGACCAGGCGGGGGCGCTCTACGAGGACATCCATGCCCTCGAACAAGCCGGCAAGAAGGAAGCCGCTCGGCTCCAGAGGGCCCGCCAAAAGAAGCTGGAAGCGATGGCCCGCAAGGCCAGCGAAGCGGCGGCCAAGGCCTACGCGGCCCTGGCCGGTGACAAGCGCTGGACCAAGTGGAAGCGCATGGACGAGGCGCTCTACTACTATGCGTTCGAGCTGGGGCAGCTCGGTCGCCAGTCCGACATGCAGGATACGTATGTGCGGCTGCTGCGGGAGCATCCGACCAGTCGCTTCGTGCCTCAGGTGTACGTGAGCTTCGGCGACCAGATGTTCGGCAGCGGTGACATCGCCAAGGCCCGTACTCTCTACGAGAAGGTCATCGACGGCTATCCCGACAGCCCGGTGTATGCCTATGCGATCTACAAGTCGGCCTGGTGCTACCTCAACCCGGTGGGCACGGCCGAGCCCGACTACGCGCGGAGCCTGCAGCGCTTCGTGGACACGATCAAGGCCACGCTCGAGGGCCGGGCGGGCAGCGAGGCCAACGGCAAGCAATTGCGACGCGACGCCCGTCGCGACCTGGTGGCGGCCTACGTGCACACGGGCAAGCCGTCCAAGGCGTGGGAGTTCTTCCGCAAGGTCGGCCGGGGTCCCACCGCCGACCAGGACATGTCCCGCGAGATGATGATCCGCCTGGCCTCGACCTACTTTGGCGAGGGCATGTACGTGGAGTCTAGCGCCACCTATCACCGCCTGAAGCAAGAGCTGCCCAAGGACGACGAGCGCTGCGAGTGGCAGTATCGGGTGGTGATCAACGCCCTGGCCAGCGACGACAAGGGGATCCAGTGGAAGGAGACCGAGCGCCTGGGGCAGGAGTGGTCGCGCATGCGCGACTCGAAGCGATCCAAGGCGGTGCGCAAGCGGTGCCGCGATCAAACCCGCGACACGCTGCAGCGGATGGCCACGGTGTGGCACGAGGAGGGCGACAAGACCCATCGCTTCGACGCCTTCGAGCTGGCCGACAAGGCGTACACGCAGTACCTATCGCTCTTTGGCAAGACCAAGGGCGCCTACGACATGCAGTACTGGCACGGGGAGCTGCTGTGGCAGCAGGCCGAGATCCTCTACAGCCGCCGCGATCGCAGCGAGCAGCACAAGGGCCTGGCCAAGTTCAAGGCGGCCCACGACGCCTTCGTGCGGGTGCTCGACATGCAACCCAAGGGCAAGCACAGCGGGGAGGCAGCCTACGCCCAGATGCTGAGCCTCAAGAACTACCTCGAGTACGACGAGACCGCGGGCAAGGGTCGCGGCTGTCGGCCGCGGCCCGACGGGACCTGCGTCTATCCCACCGAGCGTCGCCGGGCCCGGTCGGGCGAGCAGATCGACGCGTCCCAGCGGTTCCCCGTGAGCGACTACACGGCTGACGAGCAGGCCATGCTCGACGCCTACGCGCGCTTCGAGCAGCACGGGCGGGTGGCGGCCAAGGCCCACCCTGAGGAGGCGCCCAAGATCCTCTTTCACCGGGCTCGGATGATGATCGAGCACAATCGCTTCGACGAGGCGCGCCCGGTGCTCGAGCGACTGCTCAAGGATCACGACGGCACCGTGTTTGCGGTGTGGGGCGGGGAGATGCTGCTCGACTCGCTGACGATCCCGTGGGCGGACAAGGCCAACTCCACCGCGCAGACCCTCGCTGCTTCGACGACGCTGGAGCAGTGGGCCCGCCGGCTCGCGGACATGAAGCTCTACGAGCACGCCCAAGCGGCCCGGCTGCGCGAGGCGGTGCCCAGCCTGCTGGCCTCGGTAGGCTGGCGCAAGGCCGAGCTCTACCATCAAGCGGCCATCGCCGGTGAGGACCCCGAAGGCTACGGCAAGTGTGCTCGGCAGTACCTCGACGTCTACGAGGAGCACGACGAGCACGAGCGATCGGACGAGCTGCTGTTCAACGCGGCTCGCTGCTTTGAGGCCAACTTCCAGGTGGGCCTCGCGATCCAGACGCGCGAGGCCCTGCTCGAGCGCCATCCCGAGTCGAACCTGGCCAAGGACACCCTGCGCGAAGTGGGCGAGAACTACCACGCGATCGCGTTCTACGCCGATGCGGCGCAGCGCTACGAGCAGTACGCCGAGCGCTATCGCAAAGACGAGTTCGCGGGCGATGCCCTGGAGAACGCGTTCCTGTTTCGCCTGGGCCTGGGCCAGCAGCGCGAGGCGTCTGAGGACCTCCGGCACTACGAGTCGCTCTATCGACGCAAGGATCCCAAGCGGGCGGCGGGGATCTTCTGGGCCCGGCACGATCTGCTAGAGGAGCCAGAGCAGCGGCTGCGCCACGCCGAGGCTTACGTAGAGACCTACGGTCGCAAGGGCGGGCTCGACCGCTTGGCGGTCGCGCACGCGCTCGCCGGTCAGATCAAGTGGCGCCAGTCGTGCCCCAAGACGATGTTGGGGGACGCCTGCGTGTCGATCCGACGCGAGCGGGCGATGATGGGCACGAAGACCAGCGAGGAGGCGGCCGACCTGCGTCGCCGCAACAAGCGGGCCATTCCCGACCGCTGCGGGCGGGCCACTCAGGGGGTGGTCACCGTGCATCGCCGCGACCCCAAGCTGGCCGCGGCCGCTCAGGACCACTTCGAGCAGGCGCTTGCGCTGGCCGCCAAGGCCAAGGTGCATTATCGCAACGACGGGCGCGACGACGGGCGCGACCAAGAGCGCGACCAAGAGCGCGACCAGGAGCGCCAGGGGGCGTTCCACGACGCCGTGGGGATGGCCATGGTGTATCGGGCCGATGCGGCCTACGAGGACTACCTGCGGATCGACATGCCCGAGGATCTGGACTTCTTCGTCGAGGAGTGGAAGAAGGACACCGGTCACCCGGCGCTCGTGAGGCAGTACGAGCGCCAGCTGGCGCGGGTCCAGAAGACCAAGGCGCGCTTCAAGGCGTTCCTCGACGCCAAGTTGGCCAAGCGGGACGAGCTCATCGCCGCGTATGGCGAGGTGCTCGAGAGCAAGAGCCCCCACTGGGTGTTGGCCGCGTCTGCCCGCTCGGCGGTGGTGTACCAGAACTTCGCCGACCAACTGTACCGAGCCGAGGTGCCCAAGGTGATCCGCAACGAAGAGGCCTACGACGACTACTGCTTCGGGTTGGCCGACTACGCCCAGCCACTGGAGGAGGCGGCCGTGACCGCGCTCGGATATTGCCTCGAGCGCTCCACGGAGTTTCAGTTCTTCAACGAGTTCTCGCGGATGTGCGAGCAGGAGCTCCAGCAGCGGTCGCCCGACCGGTACCCCGCCACCAACGAGCTGTTCGGGCGCAGCGAGTACACCCGCTCGCGCATGGACGCGGTGGGGGTGCAGCGACAGCTCGAGCGGTCGGGTCGAGCGAAGGCGCCCGCCCACGCGCCGAAGGCCAGCTCAGGCGCCGACGCCAGCCCGTGACGGGCGACCCGGCTCCTAGGTGTCACGTGCGTAAGACCGAGGCCGGGCGCGACGCAGTCGCGCATCCCGAGCCGGCCTCGGCATCAATACCCCCGGGCTACATCGGGAGCGCGCAGAAGCCCACGTGATCGAGCATCGGCGGCGCGTTCCCCTTTTCGAACCAGGAGACGCAGCCCTGTCCGGCCTGGGTGCAGGCGGCGTCGGGGTCTACCTCGGTCAGGTCGCAGAACTCGGTGCAGCAGCCTGCGCCCATGCATCCGGGTACGTTCTCGGCCACGGTGCAGGTCAGGCCGGGGTCGCAGGCGTTGATGAACTCGCAGGGATCGCCGGCCGCCCCCGTCTCGCCCGAGGCATCCACGATGCACACGAAGCCGTCGCTGCCCGCGGCGGGCAGGCAGGCTGCACTGCCCTGGCAGTCCTGCAGCAGGGGATCGCACTCGCGGCGGCAGAGGATCAGCACCCCGTTGTTGGCGATCGCGCACAAGAAGCCCGGCTCGCACATGGGGTTGTCCGGGCTGCCCTCGCAAAAGCCTACGCAGGTTCCCACCCCGGTCTCGGGGTCGACGTAGTAGCACATGGCCGACTCGTCACAGCTGTCGACTCCGCTGACGCCGCTGCCCTCCACGGTGCACTCGTCCCCCACCTGACCAGGGTTGTCCGCGATCTCAGAGCAACGCGTGGCGTTCCAGGAGTTGCCGCCGTCGTTGGCCCACGGCATGCACTTTTCCCCCTTGGGGCAGTCCTGATCCCATACGTCGCACTCGACCACGGGGCCACCACCGTCGGGCTCGACGAAGAAGGCGTTGCCAGTGCTGTCCATCTGGTTGCCATCGTCCGAGCTGGTGCCTTCTTGACCGCTGGTGTTGATGCCGGTGTTGCCCACGGATGGATCGGGTATGGGCTCGGTGGTCGTGCCCATATCGTCGTCGTCGTCCGCGGGCGCCGTGTCGCTGTTGCTTTCGGGGTCCTCCACGGGGGTGCACGCGAGCGCGACCGTACCCAGGAGTGCGAAAATCAATGTTCGATTCATTGGATTCGTTACCTTTACCAGGAGGAACGCCGAGTATGGCCCCTTTCGATTGCGAATGTCGAGGGCCTTGCGGGCTTTTCTTCCCAATATTGTCCATCAAAGCGCCGATCTCAGAGTCGACCACGGTCCTGGATCCTGCAGACGGCGGCCGAACAGACACTGTAATTCGAGCAAGGAGACCCGGCCATACGACAAGTGGGGATTTCCCCGAGCACCAGAGCGCGAACTCGCCCGACCGTCTCCATGGTGCGGTGCGGCCCGACGACGAGGCGTTGCGGTTTTCAGCTCGGCACGGCGGTCGAGTGGCACCCCCCAGCTCGAGGCGACCACGCCCCGGGTCCTGGTCGTAAACCGGCACTGTGCACGGGCGTCAAGCGGCCGCCTGGTGAAACCTCGGGGTCGATCGATTCGGGGGGTTCGAGGCCTGAGGCGATCGCGAGCGTAACGGCAGCCGGTTCATACCCGCGCTGCTGATCGAGCGCGCTTGAAGGCACGGCCCGATCTTCGCCATATACTCCCGCACGACGTCTGGCTCTCCTAAAGGGCCGCTCGTACGGGAGGTTCCCTTGAATCGATATGCACTGGCCGCGATCGCGGCGCTCCTTGGAATGCTCACGACGCCCACCTCGGCTCGGGCGGGTGGTGCTCTTTACGACCTCGTCCCGGGGGCGCTCAATCCTCAGGAGTGCGGTGGCTCGGGATGTTGGACCAATCACATTCGGGTGACCGATATCGACGGCGACGACGATCTCGACATCCTGCTGCCCAACTATGCCGACTTCTTCGGTGGGCCCAACATCGAAGAGCCGTTTGCCGTCTACACCAACGACGGCAGCGCTAGCTTCACCAACGTCTCTGATAGCGCGGTGGGCGGGTACTCTGGGGCCCTGCGGCAGATCGCGGTGGGCGACGTCGACGGCGACGGCGCAATCGATATCTACGGCCCCAGTGGGAACGCCGGGCCCCCCGTGCTGTTCATCAACGATGGCTCGGGAGTGTTCGTCGACGAGGCGGATGCACGCCTGCCCGGCGCCCCCTACCCCCGGTCGGGCGCGGCGCGCATGGGCGACGTGGACAACGACGGCGATCTCGACATCTTCAGCGCCGATGGGTACGTCGTGGGGGGTCCCCCTTTCGGGCACCTGTACATCAACGATGGCACGGGAGTGTTCACCGAGGCGATGGGGGCCATTCCGGACATGATCTCCGGGATCGACATCGACGATGCGGAGTTCTTCGACGCCGACCGGGACTTCGATCTCGACCTGTTCGTCAATGCCCATGCCCAAGGGACCGGCGCGCTTTGGTTCAACGATGGCAGCGGCAATTTCGCCGCCGGAGGCTCGGTCGATCCCCCCGCCAACGTGGGGTTTCACTACAACGTGGCCCCGTGCGACGTCGACGGCGACGGCGATCTAGACCTGTGGATCGAGAATATCGGCGGCGGGTATTCCGAACAGCTGCTCATCAACGACGGCAACGGCAACTTTGCCGACGAGACCGGGGCTAGGGTCACCGGCAATGGAAACAACGACGACAATGGCGTCGTCTGTGCTGACATCGACGACGACGGTGACTTCGACGGCGTGGTGATCTCTTTGCAAGGTCCCGAGCGGTTGTTCATCAACGATGGCTCGGGCAACTTCGCGATCGAACCGGGCGCATTCCCCCCGCCGGGGAATGGCAGCCTCTGGGGGGAGTTCGGCGACCTCAACGATGACGGGCGCTTCGACTTGGTCACCGGCCAGGGCGAGGTCACCAGCTCCGACGAGGTGTACTTGGCCAACGACGGCGTCCCCGAGGACTCACGGGCGCCGGTGATCATCGCCACGGAGGAGGGCATCGTGCCGGTGCCCGCGGGCGAGGAGCGCGTGCTGCGTTTTGCGGTGAGCGATCGTACGGTGACCGACGAAGGTCCACGACTCGCTCGTGTCTTCGTGGTGATCGATCCCGAGGGGGAGGCCATCGAGGTCGACGCTACCTATATGGGTGGTGACCTGTTCCGGGCGGTCTTGCCCGCGTCCGACGGCGGGATCGAGGCGATCCTGGTGTGCGCCGAGGATCGCAATGGTAACCTGACCGATGGTTGTCCCGCCGAGGAGCCCGGGGATACCACCGGGGGCATGGACACCTCGGGAGGCAACGTGGATACGTCCGGCGGTGAAGAGTCCGGGACGACGACGACGGGGGGAGCGTCGGCGTCCGCGTCCGCGTCCGCATCGGCGTCCGCGTCCGCATCCGCATCCGCATCCGCATCTGCATCTGCGTCGGGTTCCGGAGGCGAGACGGAGACCGACACCGCCGCGGCCGGAGACGACGGCGGGGGCGGCTGTGGATGTCGCCAGCGCCCGCAGGCACCGGGCTGGACCGCACTGGGGTTGCTGCTACTGGGAGCAGTGCGTCGCCGCCGGTTCCCAAACCGGCCTCGGCATCACTAACTCTCAGCCCGCGTCGTGGCCGAGCACCACCACCACGGCGGTCAGATCACGCTTGCGTGCTCGTTTACCCGTGGGCTCGGGCAACCGCTCGGGCATCAGCGCTCGGATCTCGTTGGCCAGCTGGCGGGTCCCGTCTCGCTTGCTGGTGTACAGCAGCGAGGACGTGGCCTCCGGAGGCGCGCGGAGCTCGACGCTCGCCACTGGACGGCCGGTGGCCGCCAAGGTCGCGGCGAACTGGCGGATGCGCTGCTGTCCGGCCCCGGCCTCGACCAGGCGGATCTGCGGGCCGGCGGCTCGCAGCACCCAGCGGTGGTGGTTGAGCGGTGGCTCACCTGCGGGACGGAGCTCGGCTTCGTGGACGAGGATCACCCGCGACCCATCGGGGGACCAGAACGCCAGCACATGCCCGGCGAGGGCTGGGTCTTCATCTTCGAGGATGCGGCGCTCGGCGAGCTGTCGTTGAGTGAAGGGCGGAGCCAGCGACAGCAGGGGCCAGCGCGACGACTCGTGCACATAGCTCACCGTCATCGCCGGGGCGCTCGGGTCGGGGGCATCGTCGAGCGGGTCACTCACCGAGGTCCACCGGTACGCCACGCCGAGCTCGGAGGGAGGGAAGCTCGTGCTCGTGCCCTCGGGGGCGTCCTCGGCCTCGAGGATCAGGTGGCCGCCTCCTTCCGGGGCCTTTAGGGTGGGGGCGCGTTTGTCGATCGCCAGCGCCTCGCGGCGGGCGGGCCAGTCGGCGTGGGGTCGGGCCTCGGCCGCGGCCTTGCTCAATGCGTGGTAGCGGCTGGTGCCCTTGGCTGCGTCGCGGGAGACGAGGAACGACTCGACCATCGAACCGGTGAGCGCGTCGCGGATCTCGATGAGGACGAGCCGGTTGTGCTTGCCGTCGCGATCCGATCGGTACTCGGCCTGGAGCGCGAAGCGGTGCCCGGAGCCGCTCCAGCCCAAGAAGCGCACCTCGTGGACCTTGCGGTCGAGCTGGGTGCGGTGCGGGATCACGATCTGGAGGAGTGGCTCGGCAGGTCCGGGGTCGACCGCGTGACCGGAGCCCGTGTCCGCCACCGCACCGGTCGCTGCGGAGCCGGTCTGGTCGCCACCCGCCGGGTAGTGAGGATCGTCGTCGCCACCCTCGTCGGATGAAGACGGCACGATGACGTTCATCGTGGAGTCGGCGCTGCTGCTTTGCTCGGCTTGCCATTGCCAGGCCAGGTAGCCGGCTCCGACCATGACCCCCATCACCAGGGCCACGCTCAGCATCACCACGAGGGGGGAGATCCTCGAGCGAGCGGCGGGCACGGAAGGGCCGAGCGAGAGCGGGTCTCGGGAGAGATCGGCGCCCAGGCCGGGGGGATCGGTTCGGGTGGCCTCGCCCTCGAACGAGGAGCGGGCGGCCGCGAGCTCGGCGGCGGAGACGACCGAGCTGGCGCCCCACGCGTTGGGTTGGGTGGGCTGGGTGGACTCGGAGCCCGTGTGGGCCTCGGGCTCGGTAACGCCGATGCTGGGGGCGAGCGCAACGTTGGGCAGCAGCTGGGCCGCCGCCTCTGGGTCGGGGGTCAGCAGCGCGAGCAGGGCGTCGCTGGCCGCTTGGGCGTCGGGAAAGCGTCGGGGGGCGTCGCGTTGGGTGCAGCGCGAGAACCAGTCGTCAAAGCCCGGGGGCAGCGCGTGGGTGAAGCCCAGCTCGGTCGCGCGCGTCGAGGCGGGGACCAGGGGCTTGAACAATTGCTCGACGAAAAGGGCCTGGACGGTGCTGGACTCGGCGTGGGCGGCCATCCAGTAGTGCAGGCCGGTCAGGGCCCAAAATCCGAGCAGACCGAGCGCCCACACGTCGGTGGCGGGGGTCGGGCGCTGGGCGTTGAGCTGCTCGGGTGCCATCCATAGCGGCGAGCCCACCGTGTCCGTCTCCGTGGCGCCGCTGCCCGATTCCTGGACCACCTTGGCGATCCCGAAGTCGAGGATCTTGATCGTGAAGGGCACCCCGGCCCGGCGCGAGCGCGCGACGAAGATGTTGGCCGGCTTGAGGTCACGGTGGACTACGCCGGCCCGATGGGCCGCCGCCAACCCGTGGCACAGCTGCCCCACCACCTCGCGGAGCTGACCCGGTGAGATCGGCCCTTGGTAGTCGACCACCGCGCCGAGGTCGGCCCCGTCGAGCATCTCCATGGCCAGCCAGGGGCGACCGGTGGTCTCGTCGACCCCCGCGCCGATCACCTCGACCGCGTGCTCGCTGTCGATCGACGCCCCCACGGTCGCCTCGCGGACGAAGCGCTCGCGACCCTTGGGGTCGGTGTCCAGTCGGGTGCTGATCAGCTTGAGCGCCCGGAGCTTGCGGGTGCTCATCTGCTCGGCCCGATAGACCGCACCCATGCCTCCTTCGGCGAGGAGATCGACGACCTTGTAGTCTCGGGCGAAGATCGAGCCTGGGGCGAGCCGAGGCGCCTGGGCCATGCGGCCGCAAGTCTACCAGGGCCTTTGAGGGAGCGTCGGGCCCAAGCCGGCCCGGTCGGCCGCCGACCCGGGCGGGAATGTCGAGCGCTCGCGGTGCGTCGGGAGGCCCTGACATGTCGACAATGGCTCCAGCTTGCCTCTATGGCCTGATGATGGTTGTGTTGGGGACCCCGGTCGGTTGTGCGCGCACCCCCCCGGCTTCCGCGTCCGGACCCCCCCCGGGGGCGGGGGGATCGAGCTCGGCGTTGGCCACGGAGCTGGCCACAATGGGGCCCGACGGGCCGGCCGGTTCGGTCACGAAGAACGAGCCGAACGGGGACGGTGAACGCCGACGTAAGGTGACGCGAGCGGTCTCGTGGTCACACCCAGGGTGCTTCATGCTACAGGCGCTCGACGGAGATGAGCCGGTGATCGCGGGGTCGCAGCCCTGTGACGAGCGTACCGTGCCCGCCTCGACCTTCAAGGTCCCCCACGCATTGATCGCCCTGGATACTGGCGTGGTGGCCGATCCCGAGGCGATGGTCGCCTGGGACGGTCGCAAGCGCTGGCTCGACGCCTGGAATCGCGATCACAACCTACGTACGGCGATCTACCACTCGGTGGTGTGGTTCTTTCAGGGCACGGCGCGGGCGATCGGTCGAGCGCGTATGCAGGACTATCTGCGGGCGTTCGACTATGGCAATGCCGAGGTCGAGGGGCCGATCGACGCATTTTGGCTGGGGGGCGGGAGCTTGCAGGTAAGCCCGGAGGAGACGCTGCGCTTCTGGGCGGATCTATACCGTGATCGATTGCCTCGCGGGGCTCAGCACCTACCACGCTTGCGGGCGATGGTGGTTCGTCCCCCGCGTTCGTTCCGCGGCCGCGTACCCGAGGGCACTCGTATGCCGTCGGTCCACCCCCAGATGATCTTCAGCGCCAAGACGGGCACCGGCGAGCACCACGAAGGATCGGTGAAAGGATCCGTAAAAGGATCCGTAAAAGGATCCGTAACGTGGCTGGCCGGCCACGTGGAGTGTCCCGAGCGCGAGTTCGTCTTCGTCAGCCGGGTGATCGCCGCGACGCCACCCCGGTCGATCTCCCCCGCGGTGGTGCACGGGCTGGCTGCGCTGGACGAGGCGGGGGTGCTTTTGTGCAAAGGAGGCCAGGCAGGGGGATAGGAAGGGGGATAGGAAGGGGGATAGGAAGGGGGATAGGCAGGGGGCCGAGCCGGAGGACACGCGGTCCGGGGCTTGCCATACTGTGGGGTGATGCGCCTGTCCGCGACCGGGGTCGAGCCTCCGGGCACCGGGATCACGGCCTTGCTGGGGCCGACCAATACGGGCAAGACCCACCGGGCGATCGAGCGGATGCTGGCCCACGGCACGGGGATGATCGGGCTGCCCCTGCGCTTGCTTGCGCGTGAGGTCTACGATCGGGTGAGCACACGCCTGGGCGAGCACCAGGTGGCGCTGGTCACCGGCGAGGAGCGCCGCGTGCCCCCCCGTCCCCGCTACTGGGTGTGCACGGTCGAGTCGATGCCCGACCGCGACGTGGATTTCTTGGCGGTCGACGAGATCCAGCTCGCGGCCCACCATCAGCGCGGTCATACCTTCACCGACCGCTTGCTCCACGCACGTGGGATCCACGAGACCTGGTTTCTCGGGGCGGAGACGATCCGGCCCTTGGTCGAGGAACTGCTGCCCACCGCCACGATCGAGGGGGCCCCGCGGCTGTCGCAGTTGCGCTACACGGGGACCCATGGGTTGGGTAGCTTGCCCGCCCGTACCGCGGTGGTGGCGTTCTCGGCCGAGGACGTCTACTCCATCGCCGAGGCGCTACGCCAGCGGCACGGGGGCACGGCGGTGGTCCTGGGTGCGCTGTCTCCCCGCACGCGCAACGCTCAAGTGGCGATGTACCAGGCCGGGGAGGTCCAGCACTTGGTGGCGACCGACGCGATTGGCATGGGCTTGAATATGGACGTGGACCGGGTGGTGTTCGCGGCGCTGCACAAGTTCGACGGGCGCGAGCGTCGGCCCCTGGACCTGGCCGAGCTGGCCCAGATCGCAGGCCGGGCGGGTCGCTACACCCGGGACGGAGGCTTTGGCACCCTGCGTCCGCTGACCGGCCTGTCGCCGCGGGTGGTCGAGGCCGTCGAGCGTCATCGCTTTGCCCCGCTGCATCGATTGGTGTGGCGTAACCGCGATCTGTCGTTTCACTCGGTGACCGAGCTGGTCGACTCGCTGCGGCAGCGACCGCGGCGTCGCAGCTTGCGGCTGGTGGAGCGCGCCGACGACTACGAGGCGCTGATCCGGCTGTCGCGGATCGATGCGGTGCGGCAGCGGGCCCAGGACTCCGCGTCGATCGAGCTGCTGTGGGAGGTGTGCCGGATCCCCGACTACCGCAAGTTGCTGGTCGACAGCCACGTGCAGCTGCTGGCCGCGATCTACGAGCAGGTGTCGGGGCCTTCGGGGCGCCTGGACGAGGACTGGATGGCGCAACGGATCGGTCGTCTCGACGACATCCAGGGAGACATCGATGCCTTGATGACCCGGATCGCCTTCGTCCGCACCTGGACCTACGTGACGCATCGAGAGCACTGGGTGCCCCACGCGTCGCACTGGCAGGAGCGGACGCGGCAGATCGAAGATCGCCATAGCGATGCGCTGCACGAGCGGCTGACCGCGCGCTTCGTGGAGGGCAGGGCCGGGGGGCCTCGCCATGGGCCCTCACGGCGTCGGCCTCGTCGGCCGGCGCGTGCGGTGCCGGTCGATCCGGCGACGGTCGCCGACAGCCCCTTTCGTGCGCTGGTCGATCTGGCCGTGCCCGATGCGCCGGGGGAGGTGTATCCCGATGAGCAGGCGCGGGCGCAGTGGGTCCAGGCGCTCGTGGAGGCCGGTTTCGAGGCGTTCACGACCAACGAGCACGGCGCGATCCTCTACGAAGAGCGCCCGGTGGGTCGGCTGGAGCGTGGGGCGGAGCTTTTGCACCCGGCGGTGCGCCTGCAGGGGCTCGAGGACGTGGCGGCGGGGGCTCGGCGGCGGATCGAGCGGCGATTGCAGGCGTGGGCCCGCGATCTGGTCGAGGGGCTGCTCGCTCCGGTGCGTCGGCTCGAAGCAGAGCCGCTGGGGGCGGAGGCTCGGGGGTTGCTCTACCAGTTGGGCCAGGGGCTCGGCACGATCACTCGTCGGGAGGCTGCGGCGCAGCTGCGTGCGCTCGGTGCCGTGGATCGTGAGCGCTTGCTCGCGGGCGGCGTGGAGATCGGTCGTGCTGTGGTGCACGTGCCGGCGCTGGCCCGGGCCGCGCCGCTGCGGTGGCGGGCGGCGCTGTGGCGGGTGTGGGCTGGCTCGCGTCGGCTCGCCATACCGCCGACGGGTTCGGTCTCGGTCGCCGTTCGCGAGGGGATGGCGCCCGAGGACTACTTGCGCCTGGGATTCGTGGTGGTCGCGGGGCGGGCGGTGCGAGCCGATCAGCTCGAGCGGGCGCACGCCGCCCTACACGCCTTGGGTCGCGAGCCCTTCGCGGTCCCGCGGGAGATCGGGGCCTGGCTGGGGGTTCGCCGCCGCCAGATCCCGGCGATCTTGCGGGCGATGGGGTATCGGTCGGTCGGAGACGATCGCTGGTCGCCGGCGCGCCGCCGGACGCGCTCTGGTCGTCGCAAGCCGCGACCGGCCTCGTCCTCGGGGTGAGTCCTCGGGGTGAGTCCTCGCAAGTCGAGGCGACAGGATCTCGGTTGGGTGCGGGCTGGGTATGAGCTCGGCTCAGATCGAGGCGCTCGCGAACAGATCGGTGATCTCCAGCTCGAACAGCGGTAGCACCCGGGAGCTGAGGATATCCCCGACCTTGTGGAGACCTACCTGAATGTAGGCACCATTGCGCATACCGAGCACCTCGATACTGCGGCTCTCGGGGTCGACGATCCAGTACTCCCGGACCCCGGCGCGCTCGTAGAGCTCGCGTTTGCGGCCCAGATCGCGGTGGGCGGTGCCGGGGGAGAGGACCTCCACCACCAGATCTGGGGCGCCTTCGATGGCTTGGGCTCCGATCGTGGCCGAGCTGTTGGGCATGACCACGATGAGATCCGGCTCGACCACGTCGTTGTCGCTGAGGCGGACCCCGGTGGGAGCCTGGAAGACCTCTCCCTCGCCGTGTCGTCGGGCGTGGTTGACCAGCTCGACCTGGATTTCGGGGCAGATCCGCTGGTGTTTGATCGACGGGGTGGTGCTCACCAATAGCTCGCCGTCGATCAGCTCGTAGAGGTACTGCTCGTGGGGGAGCTCGAGCCAATCGTTGTAGGTCAGGCGATAGACGCCGGGCAGCAGGACGACCGAAGCCATCGATCGTCAATGTAGCACCGAGTCACCGTGGGCCCCGATTTGTGCAAATTGCGCAGTCGGCGCCAGTCGGCGCCAGTCGACGTCAATCGGCGCCAGTCGGCCTCGGTGGGCTCACCCGGGCGGCCTCGGTGCTTGCTGCGGTGGGTGGCGGACATCGATCGCGGTCCGCTGTACCCTCCGCGCCCGTGAATGCCGAAGGCGCCACTGCGTTTCGCTCCGTCCCTCGTACCGGGGTCATCTACGTCACCACCGAAGCGGTACGCCGGGGCTTTCGTGGGGGGGATCCCCAGTGGTGCAACCTGGGACAGGGGCAGCCGGAGACCGGGGTCTTGTCCGGCGCGCCGCCGCGGGTCGAGGGGGTGAGCATCGACCCACGCGATCGTGACTATGCACCGGTCGGGGGGATCGAGGAGCTCCGCGAGGCGGTGGCAGCCATGTACAACCGGCTCTACCGTCGGGGATTGCCTTCGCAGTACACGGCGGCCAACGTGGCGATCTGCGGCGGGGGTCGGACGGCGTTGACCCGGGCGGCGGCCAGCCTGGGTCGGGTCAACCTCGGGCACTTCTTACCCGACTACACCGCCTACGAGGAGCTCCTCGACATCTTTCGAGCGTTCACTGCGATCCCGATCTTGCTCGAGCCGGAGCGAGGCTATGCCTTTCGCCCCGAGGATCTGCGCCGGGAGGTGGCCGGCCGGGGGCTCTCGGCGCTGTTGGTGTCCAACCCGTGCAACCCCACCGGCAAGCTGGTCTCGGGCGAGGAGCTGTCGGGCTGGGTCTCGGTGGCGCGCGAGCTCGACTGTGCGCTGCTGCTCGACGAGTTCTACTCCCATTACGTGTGGAGCCACGTGCCCGGTGAGCTGCCGGTGGAGAGCGCGGCCCGCTACGTGGAGGACGTCGATCGCGATCCGGTGATCCTCTTCGATGGGCTCACCAAGAATTGGCGCTATCCGGGCTGGCGGGTGGCCTGGACGGTGGGGCCCCGGGCGGTGATCGACGCGGTCACCTCGGCGGGCTCGTTCCTCGACGGGGGAGGCAGTCGGCCGCTACAGCGGGCCGCGGTGTCGCTACTCGAGCCGGACGTGGTCGAGGCGGAGACCCGGGCCGTGCACGAGACCTTCCGTCGTAAGCGCGCCTGGTTCATCAACCGCCTCGCCGAGATCGGGGTCGAGCTCGACCGTCCTCCCGAGGGCACCTTCTACGCATGGGGGAACCTCAGCAACCTCCCGCCTCCGCTCAACGACGGCATGGGGCTGTTCGAGCGTGCGCTCGAGCAGAAGGTGGTGACCGTGCCCGGCGTGTTCTTCGACGTCAATCCGGGCAAGCGCCGCAGCCAGCAGGTGTCTCGTTTTCACTCGTACACGCGGTTCTCGTTCGGGCCGCCCAAAGAGATGTTGGAGTTGGCGTGTGACCGACTCGAGAAGCTGGTGAATGAGGCGCGCAGCGGCTGAGGCCAAAGGGTCCAGTCGCACCGGTTCAGATCCTCCCAGTGTCCTCGAAGGGGTCCACGTTCACGCTCGGACCCCGCGGACCGGTTGTGCTAGCGTAGATCCGGTGAGCCAAGAGGACTATCTCCGGTCGTTCTTCCAGGCACTGGAAGACAGGCCCCTGGAGCCGGAGGATCGGCGATACGTGCGTCTTTACGAGGGCACGGCGACGTCCGAGGATCCCATCGCTCAGCTCGAGTCGGGCATCGAGTGGACGGCGCAGGGCTCGGTGCAGCTGCTCAGTGGGTTTCGCGGCACGGGCAAGAGCACCGAGCTACGGCGGCTACGATCTCAGCTGCGGGCAAAGGGATCCTACCGGGTCGCGTTGTGCGACATGCGAGGTTACCTCAACCTCTCCGAGCCGGTCGATGTCAGCGATTTCCTCATCGCGGCCACCGGGGCATTGAGCGAGGAGCTGCGGGATGAGGAGTTGCTCGGCCGCGACCAGACGCGAGAGACCTACTGGGAGCGGTTCTCCAACTTTGCCACCCGCACCAAGGTCGATCTGGGCGGTCCCGAGCTCGGTGTCCCCGGCGCCAAGCTCAAGACCAACCTCAAAAACGATCCTTCGTTTCGCCGGCGGATCCAGCGAGCCCTCGAAGGAAGCCTGGGCTCGCTGGTCGAGGATGTTCGCGAGTTCGTGACGGGCTGTATCAACGAGCTGCGGCGCATGCACGGCGAAGACACCCAGCTGGTCGTGATCTTCGACTCGGTCGAGCAATTCCAGGGGACGTACACCAATGCCGCCGAGGTGCAGGCGTCTTTAGAGACCCTGTTCGTGGGTCACGCCGACAAGCTGAGTATCCCGGGAGTGCACCTCATCTACACCGTGCCGCCGTGGCTGAAGATCCGGTTCCCCGGGGTCAGCCAGGTCTACACTGGAGCCTACCTGATGCCCTGCATCAAGGTTCGAGATCGGCAGGGTCAGCCATGGGCTGCCGGTATCGATGCTCTGGAGCGGATCGTTGCCGAGCGGGGGGACTGGACCCGGCTATTGGAGAATCGCCAAGCGTTGGAGCATCTCATCGAGCAGAGTGGAGGGTACCTTCGCGATCTCTTTCGTCTCCTCCAGGCCGGGCTGCGTCGTGGTCGTGGTCGGGCACTGCCTCTGACGCAGGAGGATATCGATTTCATCGTGGTTCGGGCGCGCGATGCGTATCTGCCCATCGCGATCGAGGATGCTCGCTGGCTGGCTCGGGTGGCGAAGACTCACGAGGCGGAACTTCCCGAAGCGGGGAATCTGCCCCACCTTTCTCGATATCTCGATACCCACTTGCTGCTCTGCTATCGAAATGGCGACGAGTGGTACGACATCCACCCGCTGATCGCCGAGAAGGTCCATCAACTGGCGTCCCGCCCGATGATCGAACCATACGGGTCACCATGAGCGAGGTCCCCCACGTCGAACGTGTCCTCGGCCCCAACGGGGAGTATGCGTGGCAAGAGCTTCGCTCCCAAGTTGAGTGGGCTAGTGGCTTTTGGCTGGCGTTCGTCTTTTCCTCGTCCGGGGCAGTCACCGCCGAGCTAGAGCAGCGGTCGAGGCGGTTACTTGCGCCAGGAGGAGGCGAGCTCCAGGTCGTTCGTCCGCGGTCCCCGGTGGAGTTGCGCGCGCTCGTCGACGGAGATCGGATCGAACGCGAGCTGCGGCCCGGGTCCCTGCTGTGGATCGAGTCTTTGCGCTCGGACTCGGACGGCCTGCATCCTCGGGGTTGGGATGACGCATGGCGTTGGCTGTTGCAGCGCCTCAACGAGCGACGGGAGCTGCTTCGCGACCTAGGAGGAGGGCTCGTGCTCGCGCTTCCCCGGTCTTTCAAGGCACGGGGTCGCGAGGTCGCTCCCGATCTCTGGTCGATCCGCAGCCTATCCCTCGACATCGACGATGAGCCGGAAGTCGGCCCGGGAACTCTGGAGCCGTCGACCACCATGGATTCCGCCCAAACGAACCTGGTGGTCCCGCCGGGGATCGTAGGTCCAGCCGCGAAGCACGTAAGCGACGCATTGCACGAAGCCGAGGGGGGCCGGTGGGACCAAGCCATCGGCCTCGCCCATCAAGCCGTGTGCGCGACCGAAGACGGCACCGTGGCACAGGCCGATGCGCTGGCCCTGCTCGCGAACATCGAGAACCAGGCGGAGCGCACGCCGTCCGCTGCTCGCCATTGGTCCGAGGCCGTCGCTGTGCTCGAGCGCATCGTCGGCCGTGATGCGGGTGCCGAGTCTTTGTTGCGGCGACGCCTTGCGTCCTGGAATGGTCTGCTGGGTCGGGCCTGGGCCGCCTGTGCGAAGCCTGTGCGAGCGCTGGCGGCCTTCGAGCAGTCCGTTCGCTGGTCGGATCCATCAGGGAAGCAGCCAGACCACGAGCTCGTGCTGATCCGGATCCGTGGTCTCATGCATGCTTCGCGGATGAAGCGAACGCTCGGTGCCATCCGAGACGCCGAGCCACTCGCCCGTCGGGCGGTTGACGATGCGCGAGCCCTGAGATCCAAGACCGATGAGGTGCGAACCGTTCTCGCGATGGCGCTATACGAGTTGGGGGGCGTCATCGAGTTCCTCGGTCGATGGCAGGCGGCGTCGGATGCCTACGAGGAATCGTTGTCCTTACTTCGGGAGCTCGTCGAGCACGAGGTAGCCATCGCCGCGATTGATCTGGCGATGTTGCTGCTGTGCGTGGCCCGCACTGCGATCTCGCTCGATGCGCTCGACCGGGCGCTCGATGCGGCCATGGAAGCGGTAGAGATCACACGAGCCGAGCTTCGGCAAGGGGGTACGCGGCGAGATCTATCGGCGCTCGCGGTGGGGTTGCTCGCCCGTGTAGCTCTACGCCGGGGCGACATCGAGGCTGTGGTGAGTGCTTCGGCCGAGCTCGATGAGCTCGTCATGAAGCTTCGAGCCGAGGACCTCGAGCCCGCGGAGCGTGCCTTCATTGGGCACGCGCTTCGAGAGTTGGTCGAAGAGCTCGACGTCGTGCTCGACGAAGATCCCCCGGTGGTCCATGCCCGGTCTCGGCTTGACGAGACGTCTCGGCGACTGCTGGCGGGCTCCGCCTGACGCGTTTGAGCAGTCACGTCCGCGGAGCTGGTGATGCGCGGCTCCGAGGCAAGCCCGTCGAACTGATGCAAGCTCGGCATTCGCGCCGGCCTCGGCGCAGCTTGGCAGCGCGTGACCCCGGGGCTACCCTGCATCAGGGATGATGCATCGGATGATCTCGAAGCCGGCGCTCGTGTCGTTGCTGGGGCTAACGCTAACGGGTACGAGCTGTGGGGACGATCTGCCGACGCTCTTTGCTGCGGGCAGCACCACCGGGGGTGGCAGTGGCACCATGAGCACCGGCGCGTCTACCGAGTCGCCACCGGCGGGCGACAGTGGCTCGGAGACCGGGAGCACGCCGGCCGATCAAGCCGTCGTCACTCACAGCTTTGGCGTCTACTCGCTCGGGCCGCTCGAAGAGACCGAGCCCTGCATCCAGTGGACGCTCAACAACGAGGAGGCGATCTATATCCAGGCGGTCACGCTGGTCAACGACGGCGGCTTTCACCACTCCAACTGGTTCGTCGTCCCGGAGACCCTCTACGCGGGCCCCGACGGGTTCTTCGATTGCAACGAGCGGGCGTTCACGGAGATCGAGGCCGCCGTCTCGGGCACCGTGCTCACCGCCCAGTCCACGCAGTCCCGCTACGAGCGCATGGAGCTGCCCGAAGGGGTCGTCATCAAGGCGCCACCTCGCCACAAGGTCATCGCCGGGGGGCACCTGCTCAACCTCGCCGACGCCGACTACGACACCGAGCTGCGGATGTCGCTGGACATCGTGCACCCGCGCGAGGTCAACGTGGTCACCGCCCCGTTCCGGCTGACCTACTATGACCTCGACATCCCCGGGTTCACCGAGGCGCGCTTTAGCAGCGATTGCAGCTTTGCCAGCATCTACGAGAACGCGACGGACAGGCCCCTGGATCTCAAGCTCTACTACTTGCTGCCGCACTACCACTACCTGGGCAACTACTTCGATCTGACGATCATGGGCGGGCCTTCGGATGGGCAGAGCGTATTCCGTCTCGACGGCTTCAATGCCGACGCCAATGGTCAGGCGTTTCCCGATCCGATCGACCTGAGCGGAGCCGAGGGGTTCCGCTTCTCGTGCGGCTACGACAACTGGACCGATCAGACGATCGGCTGGGGCATCGGCGATCAGGAGATGTGCGTGATGCTGGGCCTGGCCGACTCGGCCATGCTCATGGATGGCTCGGTGGGCTCGGGCAGCGGGCAGGTCGTGGGCACCGAGGGCGACATCTTGCTCAACGAGGGCCCGTGCGACGTGATCGGCCTGCCCAAGAACCCAGCTCAGACCATGCCCACCGAGGCCGAGCTCGAGGCGCCGCTCTACATTCCCCCCACCGATCCGGACGACGCGGGCCTGCCTCCCATCGACGAGTGCGTCGACGTTCCGGCTAGCGCGGCCGCACCGGGCGAGGCCACCCTGTCTCGTGTGCGGGACACCCTGTTCGTGTCGACCTGTCAGTTCTCGTCGTGCCACTCGGGGGCGAACGCGGTGGCGGGGCTCGACTTGGCCGCGGCAGATCTTCACACCGAGCTGATGGGCCATGTCGTCGAGGCCAACACCGAGCTCCCCTTGGTCGAGCCCGGCGATCCCGAGGGGAGCTGGCTATATCGCCTGGTGGCCGAGTGCGCGCCCACCGATCGCGGTGGCAACGTGGTCGCCCACATGCCGCTCAACTCTCCCGAGCTGTCTGATCCTGCCCTGGTGGCGTTGCTCCGCGAGTGGATCGAAGCCGGCGCGGCCGACGACTGAGCCCGACAAGGACTACCCCGAAGGACCACCCGGAGCAATGAAGATGGGACGCGCGGCGGCAAACCGGTGGAGCGGGGCACTCGCAGTCGTCGTGGTGTCGTCGGCGTGCAGGGCCGAGCCGTCGGCCATCACCGACACAGAGCCCACCGCGGGTACCGCCTCGGCGGGCCCAACCGAGGGAGCGGGCGAGGGACCCACGGACGGGGAGCCGCCGCCCGAGCGGGCCGTGGTCACCCATAGCTTCGGCCTCTACTCGCTCGCGCCCCTCGAGGAGCTCCAGCCGTGCATCCAGTGGACGCTACACAACGAGGCCCCCGTCTACGTGCAGGCGGTCACCATGGTCAACGACGGCGGCTTCCATCACTCCAACTGGTTCATCGTGCCCGAGGGTGTCTACGTGGGGGAGGGCGGGCAAGACGAGGACGGGTTCTTTGTCTGTAGCGAGCGCGGGTTCTCCGAGCTCAACGCGGCGTTCAACGGGACCGTGCTCGCCGCCCAGTCCACACAGTCTCGCTACGAGCGCATGGAGCTGCCCGAGGGGGTCGTGGTCAAGGTGCCCCCTCACTACAAGATCATCGCGGGGGCGCACCTGCTCAACCTCGCCGAGGCCGAGCTCGACACGGAGCTGCGGGTCTCGCTGGATATCGTGCACCCACGCGACGTCGACGTGGTCGCGGTGCCGTTTCGGCTGTCGTACTACGATCTGGCGATTCCCCCGTTCACCGAGGTCCGGTACAGCGCCGCCTGTAACTTCTCCAATGCCTACGAGAGCGCGGCGGACGAGCCCCTCGATCTGAAGCTCTACCACGTGCTTCCGCACTACCATTACCTGGGCAACTACTTCGATCTCTCGGTGCTGGGAGGGCCGACAGACGGCCAGAGCGTGTACCGGCTCGAAGGCTTCAACGCCGATGCCAACGGTCAGGCCTACGCCCAGCCCGTTGATCTGAGCGGGGCCGAGGGGTTCCGCTTCTCATGCGGCTATGACAATTGGACCGATCAGACGATCGGCTGGGGCATCGGCAGCCAAGAGATGTGCGTGATGCTGGGCCTGGCCGACTCGTCGGTGATCATCGATGGCTCGATCCCCTACGGCAGCGGGCAAGTGGTGGGGACCGAAGGTGAGGTCCTGCTGAGCGAGGGTCCGTGCCACGTGGTCGGGATCCGGAAGACCCAGGCCCAGTCCTTGCCCGATCCGGCCGAGCTCGAGCGACCGCTCTACGTGCCGCCCTTCGATCCCGCCGATGTCGGGCTGCCTCCGTCCGATCCTTGCGTAGACGTCCCCGACGACGTGCCGGTGGAGGGGCTCGTCTCCCTGGCACGCGTGCGTGACACCTTGTTCGTGTCGACCTGCCAGTTCTCCTCGTGCCATGCGGGATCCAGCGCGGCGGCTGGGCTCGACCTGGCCGCAGCCGAGCTCCACACCGAGTTGATGGAGCACGAGGTCCAGGCCGACACCGCGCTGCCGCTGGTCGCCCCGGGCGATCCGGCGGGTAGTTGGCTGTATCGCCTGGTCGCCGAGTGCGAGCCTACCGATCGCAGCGACCGCGTGGTCGATCACATGCCGCTCAACTCGCCCCAGCTCTCCGACCCGGGGCAGGTCGCCTTGCTCCGGGCGTGGATCGCCTCGGGTGCGAGCGACAATTGACCGCGAGCGATAGTTGACCGCGAGCGATAGTTGACCGCGAGCGACAATTGACCGCGAGCGACAATTGACCGCGAGCGACAGTTGACCGCGAGCGTGGATGCGCAGGGCGTCAGGCGCAGACCATCGCTGCCACGCCCAAGGCCAGGCACGCCATACCGGTGGGACAGGTCTGGCCCAGCGAGCAGTCGAGACCGCAGACGAAGGCGCCGGCCCCGTTGTCGACACAGGCCAGGGGTGCGGTCGAGGTTGCGCCGGGGTTGGGGTCGCAGTCGATCTGGGGATTGACGCAGCCGGTATCAGCGCAATAACCCCCCATTGGGGTCCCGGGCACGATCACGCAGGTGGTCAGCCCGAAGCAGTCGGCCACGCTGGCGCACTCGGAGTACATGCCGTCTTCGGGTTGTTCGTCGGCGGGGGCGCCGGAGGATCCGCTGCTGGGATCGGTGGTCGGGTTGGAGGTCCCGCTGCCGGACGAGGTGTCGGCGGTGCCGCTGGCGGCGGTGCTGGTGGATGGCTCGGTATCCGAGCCGCTCTGGCTGCTTCCCGAGGTCGGGGTTCCGCTGGCGGAGGGATCGAACGTGGTCATGACCTCGCGGCCTTCGACCGTGCATGCGGTCAGGGCCATCACCGCGAACCATGAACCCAGCCGGAAACCCAGCCGGAAACCCAGTCGGGAACCTCGCCTGAAACCCGGTTTGGGGGGTCTCAGCTCGAGGGAGCCGAGCGCACGGGAGCCATGTGCACGGGAGCCAAGTGCAAGGCGACTAGGCAGCATGGCGGGGATTATGGCTTCGCGAGGGACGTCGCACAAACCGGCGAGCGAGCGTCGGCGAGCGGAGGCGCGTCTTCGTCGGGCGACCCTTTCGGCACGGGGCACTAGCGGTCGAGGTGACGGTGCTCGGTGTGGAATTCCAGCGCGATGTCGTACAGGCGCTGCTGCACGTCCTCGGTCAGCTGCATGTGGTCGAGCGCATACGAGAGCTCGTTCCACGAGTAGGCGTCGAGCTTAGCGCCGAGCCACGCCATGGTCATCGCGAGGCCGCGCGTCACCCGGTTGTCGGTGAGCACGACCACTGCCGAGCCCGTGCGCATGAAGGCGGCGGTCGACAGTCGCCGCTGGGCTGCATCGACGCGGGCTGCACCTGCGCACAGCAGCAAGCAGTGCATCGGCCTATGCGTGGTGATCGCGTCGACGAATGCACTCCAGGTCCCATCCGCGATGGGTCCGGGAATCGTGAACGACACCACCACGTCGCCTACGGTCGTCCACCAATGGGGCGCTACCGGGTGTTGTATTGCGCGTTGTATTGCGAGCGACAAGCGGTCTGATCCTTCCTGGATGAACCGGCTTTGATTGTTTTGGTTGACTAATTAGTCATGGAGCACACAGTGATCGATCTCAAGCGATCGGATCGGCGCCGTCCTTTGACCTGGATCGGAGTTGGATAGAAACGGCGTTTTGGCTTGCTCCAGCCGAACCCGACCACGTCGTAGCAGTGCGCTCCAAGCGCTAATGCTGGTATTAGTATACCAGAACCGGGTTGAATTACGTGTCAGGCACGTCATGAAAATGCCATAGAGCCATTATAGGTGCTCAATTATTAGTAATGTTCATTGCGCTCAATACATTGCGTCCGATCGTTGTTGCCGTTCGCGGCTGGTGACCGAACGCGGTCCGTGTGGGTGAGGAGGCGCCTGCGGGATAAGCGCATAGGTGCGCGGATTTGCTGTACCCTGCGGCTCTCGTTTCCCTCGTGCCTCGCCGTCGTCCTCGCGCTAGTGCGCCTGCGCCCATCGATCTCAACCCTCGGTGTGATCCGCCGCTGGATTTTCCTGTTCGTGCGCTGTCCGAGATGACGCCGCGGGACTACGAGATCCTCGGCTTCATGTGCGGGCTGGAGGTGCATCAGCAGCTCGCCACGCGGGGCAAGCTGTTTTGCCGCTGTCCGGCGGGGGTTCGGACCTCGCGGGTGGACGCCGAGGTGCTCCGTCACATGCGGCCCACCCTCAGCGAGCTGGGCGAGTACGACGGCACGGCGCTCATGGAGTTTCGGACTCGCAAGGAGATCGTCTACCAGCTCGATCGCCGCACCGTCTGCACATATGAGATCGACGATACCCCGCCCTTTCCGATCGACGAGGAGGCGATCTATGCATCGCTGCAGATCGCCACGCTCTACGGGCTCGATCGGGTCTCCGAGCTGCAGGTGATGCGCAAGCAATACCTCGACGGGTCGATCCCCACCGGCTTTCAGCGCACGGCGATGGTGGCCCTGGCCGGGGTGCTGCCCTTCGTCGACAGCGAGCGGGGCCCCGATCAGTCGGTGAGGATCCGGCAGCTCACCCTCGAGGAAGACTCGTGCCGGGAAGTCAGTGACGTGGGGCACCGCATCGTGTTTCGTACGGATCGGTTGGGCATGCCGCTGACCGAGACGGTCACCGAGCCCGATCTGCTCACGCCGCGTGACGTGGCCGCGGGAGGTCGGCTGATGGCCCGGATCGCGCGAGCCAGCGGTCGGGTGCGGCGAGGCCCCGGGGCGGCCCGTCAGGACGTCAACGTGTCGATCGCGGGTAGCCGGCGGGTGGAGATCAAGGGAGTCAGCCAGCACAAGGTGTTGCCGCGGCTGGTGCACATCGAGGCGTTTCGTCACCTGGAGCTGCTGCGAATTCGTGAGCAGCTGCGGCAGCGAGGGGTCACCGAGGCGATGCTCACGCTGCCCGAGCTCGACCCGCCGTGGGCATCGCCGCTGGCCGTCGACGCGACCGGGCTGGTGGGTGACGTCGACGGGGCGCCGCTTGGGCGTGCTCGGGAGGCGGGCGAGACGATCGCGGCGGTACGGCTCCCGGGGTTTGCCGGGATCTTGGCGCATCGGACTCAGCCGGGGCGGTGCTTCGATCACGAGATCGCCGAGCGCCTGCGGGTGATCGCTTGTCTGACGGGGCGGCCGTTCATGGCGCATACCGACCAGGCGGACTCGCCGGTCACCGATCCCACCTGGCGGCGGCTGCGACAGGCCTTGGGGGCGAGTGCGGACGATGCGGTGGTGCTGGTGTGGGGGCCACGGCTCGACGTCGCCACCGCGGTCGAGGAGATCGTGGGTCGCAGTCGCGAGGCCCTGGTGGGGGTGCCTTCGGAGACCCGGCAGGCGCATCGCGACGGCACCACCGGCTTCGAGCGGATCCTGCCCGGGCCCGAGCGGATGTACCCCGACACCGACACGCCGCCGTGGCCGGTGCCCGACGCCTGGCTGGAGCAGATCGATGCCTGGGTGCCGCTGCGGCCCGACGAGCGGGAGCGGAGCTACGTGGAGTCGGGTTTGTCGCCCCGGGCCGCGCGGGTGTTGGTGCAGCGTGACCTATATCCGCTGTTCGATGCCCTGGCGCCGCGCACCGAGGTGGGGCGGCGGCGGCTGGCGGCGGCGCTGGAGTGTCGCCTGCTGGCCTGGTGGCGGGAGTCGGGGAATCGGGCCATGCCCGAGGCAGAGCGGCTGCGTCCGCTCGTCGACGCCGTGGATGCGGGGCGGGTGCACCCGTCGGCCTTCGACGCGATCTTCGACGCGCTGCTGCGGCAAGCTGAGGTCGACCCGAAGGTGCTCGTCGAGCGTTTCGAGGCAGGCGGGGAGGCAGGCGAGGAGGTAGGCGGGGATGTCGACGCCGAGCTCGAGCGCAGGATCGATGCGCTGCGGCCCCAGCTGGCCGCGATGCGTTTTTCTAGCGAGGCCGCCCGACTGCGGTGGGCCATGGGGCAGATCATGCGCGGTGTGCTCGGGCGCCTGAGCCCGACCGTGGTTTCTGAGCGCCTGGTGGCCGCCTTGGACATCACCGTGGAGGATGCATCGTGAGCCAGGCCCATCAGCCCGGATCGGATCCCGAGGACTACAAAGGTTACCGCGAGCCGATGCTCGGGGTGATGAAGCGCTACGGCGTGACCGTGTGGGGCGAGGTGAAAGCTCGCACCACCCGGGGGGACTTCGAGGGGCTGGTGCTACCGCGCTCCGAGACGGCCGATCCCGATCACCTCGTGCTCAAGCTCATCAGCGGCTACAACATCGGGATCCGCCACGACACGATCCTGGGCATGGAGCAGCTCGGCTACCGCAAGGCCGAGTACAAGATCCCCGAGGAGCCCTTCCCGGTGGATCCCGGCAAGCCCCGGGTGATGCTCTATGGCACGGGGGGTACGATCGCCTCGCGCCTCGACTACCGCACCGGGGCGGTGATTCCCGCGTTCTCGCCCGGTGAGCTCTATGGCTCGGTGCCCGAGCTGGCCGACATCTGCAACCTCGAGACCGAGAAGCTCTTTGGGGTGTTCTCGGAGAACATGGGGGCCGAGGAGTACTTGGTGCTGGCCACCCGGGTGGGCGAGGCCATCGCCGAGGGGTACGACGGGGTGGTGGTGGGCCACGGCACCGACACCATGGGGCACACGGCGGCGGCGCTATCGTTCATGGTGCAGGACTCGCCGGTACCGATCGTGATGGTGGGCAGCCAGCGCTCGTCGGATCGGCCCTCGTCCGACGCGGCGCGCAACCTCATCGCGGGCACTTATACGGCCGCGCTTGGGCCGATCGCCGAGGTGATGGTGTGCATGTTCGGGCCTACGTCCGATCGCTACAACCTGCTGCATCGCGGCACTCGGGTCCGCAAGATGCACAGCTCGTATCGCAGCACCTTTCGCACGCTGGGCGACATCCCGCTGGCGATGGTGCAGGAGGACGGGACGATCGAGCTGCTGCACGACGACGTTCGGTCTCGGTGCTCCGAGCGGCAGGCTCGGGTCCAGGTGGCCTTTGAGGACAAGGTCACGCTCCTCTACTACTACCCCAACATGCAGCCCGATGTGATCGACGCGCTGGTGCAGTGCGGCTACAAAGGGATCGTGATCGCGGGCACTGGGCTGGGGCACGTCAATAAGAAGGTCTATCCCGCGCTGCGTCGGGCCCAGGAGGCGGGCGTGTCGGTGTACATGACCCTGCAGACGCTGTGGGGGTTCGTGCAGATGCACGTGTACGAGACGGGGCGGGAGATCCTCGAGTTGGGGGTGGTGCCCCTGGCCAACATGCTGCCCGAGGTGGCGTACATCAAGCTGGGCTGGGCGCTGGGGGTGCATCCCGACGACCCGCAGAAGGTGCGCGAGCTGATGACTACGTCGCTGGCCGGGGAGATGACCGAGGGGGAGCCCTTCGACGGGTATTTGGTGCTGCAAGGAGGGGTGCCGGAGGCGAAGGAGCTGATCGGGAAGGTGTGGTGGTGAGCCGTGGCTGAGGCGATGCTCGATGCGATCACGATCCGGGGGTTTCGGAGCATCGCGTCGGTCGAAGATCTGAAGCTGCTGCCGATCAATGTGTTGATCGGCGCCAACGGCTCGGGAAAGTCGAATTTTCTCGGGGTATTCGCGTTCCTCAAGGAAATCCGCGAAGGGCGACTCCAGGACTATGTTGCGCGACAGGGTGGGGCGGATCGCATCCTGTACTTTGGAGCCAAGGTTACGCCGCAGGTCGAGTTTCGGCTGTCGACTGGTGCGAGCGGCTATTGGCTTTCCTTGGCGGTCACGGCTGAGGATCGACTCTATCCCGCGAATGAGCGAGTTTCCTATGATGCGCGACCCGCATTCTCGGAGCCTCGCGAACATACGCTCAAGCCTCGCGGTGGCATGGAAGCCGGGATCAGCGACTCCGCGTCCGCAGCAATTTTCGCCAAGACTCGCTGGCGCTTGAGCCAGTGGACAACCTACCACTTCCACGACATCAGCTCGAGTGCACCTCTGCGAAAGACCGCTCACCTAAACGACAACCGCTTCCTGCGCCCGGACGGTTCGAATCTCCCTGCATTCCTCTATCTCATGAGGGAGCGCCACTCCTCGTCGTATAAGGCGATCCGTCGTGCTGTGCATCGGATCATCCCGTTCTTCGATGACTTCGTGCTAGAGCCGCTGGCGCTTCGCTCAGATTCTATCCGACTCGAGTGGCGTCACCAAGGCTCCGATAAGCACTTCGATGTGTCGTCGCTCTCCGATGGCTCGGTGCGCTTCATTGCCCTGGCGACCTTGTTGCTGCAGCCGGTCGACTTGCGCCCGCCAATCATCCTCATCGACGAGCCCGAACTCGGACTCCATCCGGCCGCGATTGCCATGCTGGGTAGCTTGGTGAGGATGGCCGCCGAGGGCTCCCAGGTGATCCTCTCTACCCAATCTTCGTTGCTGCTCGACCAATTCGAGCCCGAGGATGTCATCGTTGCCGAGCGTGAGGAAATGGCGACTCAGTTGCGACGGCTCGACCCCGAGCGTCTCGAAGCGTGGCTCGAAGACTATAGCCTCGGGGAACTATGGGAGAAGAACGAGCTCGGAGGGCGGCCCTGAGATGTCTGGCTTGCGCCTATTGGTCCATGTCGAGGGCATACTGAGGAGAGATTCGTCAAGGAGATTCTCGGTCCACATCTGATGAATCGAGGCTACGCGGTAGTTAGTGCTCGGCTGCTGGGCAATGCTCGGAGTCGCGAGCAAAGGGGAGGGATTCGCCGCTGGGACGCCGTGCGTAAGGAAATCACCCGGCACCTCACCGAAGATCGTGCTTGCATCGCGAGCACTATGGTCGACTACTACGCGCTGCCGGCCTCGGGGAACGGTGCCTGGCCGGGACGAGCCCGTGCAGCTGGCCTGACTGTGGCCGAGGCTGCCGAACGAGCCGAGGTCGTTGGCGTCGCCCTGCATGAGGATATCGGCCGCTTCATGGGCTCGGGCTTCAATCCTCGTCGTTTCGAACCCTTTGTGACCATGCACGAATACGAGGGTCTTCTATTTAGCGATTGCCAAAACTTGGCGGAGGGGTTGCACAAGCCCGAACTGGTATCTCGATTGCAGGAGATCCGAGATGCCTTTCCGACCCCCGAAGATATCAATGATTCAAAGAAGACCGCTCCGTCCAAGCGGATCCAGTCGCTAGTTGCCCAGGTTGGGTCGCGCTATGAGAAGCTGGTTCATGGAATTGACGCTTTTCTTGAGATCGGGCTACCCAAGGTACGTGCCGAATGCCCGCACTTCGATCGTTGGGTAAGCCGGCTCGAAGACCGGGCGACAGTGAGGGCCTGAGTTCTATACAAAGGGCGCGCGGTGCGACCGGCGGGGATGACTCAGCCGTCAGTCTCGTGCGTTCGAGCCGCTGCTAGGAATGCCGTCCCGCGATCCACCTCGGCCCACAGCGCATCGAGGTCGAGACTCAGGTCCGTGCAACCAGGGATCGGATGGATACCCTCGGCCGCGGCGAGGACCTCAAGGAAGCGCCCGTTCGAGTCGAGCGCGAGGACCTCGAGTGTTCGCGCCTCGGGATCGACCAGCCAGTACTGCCCAACGCGGAGCGCGGCGTAGTCGGCCTTCTTCTCGACGCGATCACGGCGTTGATCACGAGGGGTGGCGGTGATGACCTCGATGACGATGTCGGCGAAATCTAGCGCCGAGGATGAGGACGAAGACGATGGTTGCCGTGGGCTGTTACCAAAAAAGAGCAGTACGTCGGGCTTGCGGCCACGGCGCGGTGAGATGATTAGCTTGGTCTCGGAGCCGAGCACGAAGCCGCCACGGGGGACGATCCACGCGCCGAGGATGCGAATCAACCAGGAGACAACGAGCTCGTGTGCCAGACTAGCCACTTCTTCCTCCACGAGCTGACCGTCCACGAGCTCGCCCCCGATGTCTTCGTCGAGGGCGACCCAGGCCTCGACCGAGAGGTCGGTCGGCATTGGTGCCGGGATGGGCATAGCTTCATGATAGCGCGATCGCCGGCCCTGGGGCGGTGAATGGGGGGTCCTATCGTGGTGCTCAGGTGCTCGGGGTCAATGGCTCCAATGGATGTCGGAGGCCCATTCTGCGTGAGCGCCGCCACCTCCGCTCAGAGGCGCTATGCTTCCCCCCACGGCCATGACCGAACCCAAGACCGACCCGAGCGTGTCCCCCGAGGAGGGCTCCGAGCCCAAGAACTTCGTCGCCGAAATCGTGGCGGCGGATCTTCAGTCGGGCAAGCACCAACAGGTCGTGACCCGGTTCCCGCCCGAGCCCAACGGCTACCTCCACATCGGCCACGCCAAGTCGGTCTGCCTCAACTTCGGCCTCGCCGAGCGCTTTGGGGGCCGGTGCCACCTGCGCTTCGACGACACCAATCCCACCAAGGAGGAGCAGGAGTTCGTCGATTCGATCCAGGAGGACATCCGCTGGCTGGGCTTCGACTGGGGCGAGCACCTCTACTTCGCCTCGGACTACTTCGACCAGCTCCACGCGTGGGCGGTGCACCTCATCGAGCAGGGCAAGGCCTACGTAGACAGCCTCACCCCCGAGCAGATCCGCGAGTACCGGGGCGACTTCCACAACAAGGGCCGCAACAGCCCCTACCGCGACCGCTCGGTGGCGGAGAACCTCGAGCTGTTCGAGCGCATGCGCAAGGGCGAGATCGAGGAGGGGCAGGCGGTGCTCCGGGCCAAGATCGACATGGCCTCGGGCAACCTCAACCTCCGCGACCCGCCGCTCTACCGGATCCTCAAGGCGTCCCACCACCGCACGGGGGACAAGTGGTGCATCTACCCCATGTACGACTTTGCCCACGGGCAAGAGGATGCGATCGAGCACGTCACCCACTCGGTCTGCACGCTCGAGTTCGAGGATCACCGGCCGCTCTACGACTGGTTCCTCGACAACCTGCCCGTGCCTTCACGGCCCCGGCAGATCGAGTTCGCCAAGCTCAATTTCAGCTACGTCCTGCTCAGCAAGCGGCGCCTGCGACGGCTGGTGGACGAGGGGCACGTGGCGGGCTGGGACGATCCCCGCATGCCCACGCTGCGGGGCCTGCGGCGGCGTGGCTATCCCCCCGAGGTGCTGCGCGAGGTCTGCGAGCGGGTCGGCGTGGCCAAGCGTGATGGCGTGATCGACATCAGCCTGCTCGAGCACCTGCTGCGCGACCACCTCAACCGCTGGTCGGCGCGTCGCATGGCCGTGCTTCGTCCGCTACGGCTGACGATCACCAACTGGGAAGAGGGCCGGGTCGAGCACTTCAGTGCGCCCAACAACCCCGAGGATGAGGGCGAGGGGACCCGGCAGGTGCCCTTTGGGAGGGTGCTCTACGTGGAGCGCGACGACTTCCGCGAGGAGGCGCCGCGCAAGTGGTTCCGGCTCGCGCCCGGCCGCGAGGTCAGGCTGCGCTCGGCCTGCCTGGTGACGTGCAACGAGGTGATCAAGGACGATCAAGGGGAGGTGATCGAGCTGCGCTGCACGTGGGATCCCGACTCTCGCGGAGGCCGCTCTCCCGACGGTCGCAAGGTGCGAGGCACGCTGCACTGGGTGAGCGCCGAGCATGCGATGGACGCCGAGGTTCGCCTCTACGATCGCCTGTTCGCGGTGGAGAATCCCAGCGTGGTCCCGGAGGGGGGCGACTTCCTCGACCACCTCAACCCCGACTCGCTCGAGGTCCTGCGCGGCTGCAAGGTCGAGCCGAGCCTGGCCGAGCTGCCCCCCGAAGGGCGGGTGCAATTCGAGCGGCTCGGCTACTTTTGCGCCGACCGGCAGGAGCACGCCGAGGGGCGGCTGGTCTTCAATCGTACGATCGGGCTGCGTGACAGCTGGGCCAAGCTGGAGAAGAAGCAAAAGGGCGGCAAGGGCAAGTAGGCTCGCGTGACCGGCCATGACAAGGCTGGCCATGAAAAGGCCGGCCATGACAAGGCTGGCCGTGGAAGCCAGTCGACCGGTTGCGAGACGAGGCCCCGTCCGGGGTAAGCTCCGGCGAGCCCGTCATGTATCGATCTCCAGCCCGTTTTCTTGGTGCGACCCTGGCTGCTGTCGCGCTCGTCCTCACGTCGTCCGCATGTGAGAAGCCCTCACCTCCGCCCGGGGGCTCCCCCACTCCCGCGGACGATGGAGCCGATCCACCGCCCACCGATCCACCGCCCGCCGATCCACCGCCCGCCGATCCACCGCCCACCGGAGCTCGCCAGGCTGCCGTCCCGGCCGATCACACCCTACACGCTCGCTTCGAGGGCACCGACTTCCCCAACGACTGCAAAGCTGACAGCGATTGCCACGCGACCGGGTGCAGCAGCGAGGTCTGCAGCGCCGATGCCGGGGTGAACACCATGTGCGATGTGCTCCCGGTCTCGCTACCCGCGGATACCCAGTGCGGCTGCGTGAAGGGGCAGTGCATCTGGTGGAACAAGACCGGCGCCACCCTGCCGGCCGCCGCTCCGCCATCGGCGGGCGACCCATCGGCTCCGGGCTCGCCCGCAGGCGAGCCGAGGCCCGGTGGCCAGTCGCCCGGCGAAGGACCCTCGGGCGGTGCCGAGCCGGCGCCAGGTGACAAGCCGAAGTCCGGCGACAAACCATCGCCCGATAGCGCGCCCCCCAAGGGCGATTGCGGCGGAAAGACCTGCAAGGCGCCAAAGACCTGCATCGAGTACTACGGGATCGCAGGCCCACGCGGCCCGAAGCTCTATAGCTGCGAGCTCCGCTGCACTCCAGGCAAGGGTGGCTGCCCCAAGGGGCAAAAGTGCACCACCGTGGCCGACGGCCCGGGCTCGGTCTGCCGCTGAACCGGTCGCCCACAAGTCGCCCACAGTGCAGCCCGGACAATCACAACAGGGCTGCACCATGGCGGCAGGGTCGGCGCGACGTCGCGTAGTAAATATGTCCGTGGTCTCGTGAGGGCCGGGGCCTCGTGAGCGTAGTGGTCTCGTGAGCACAGCGACTTTGCGCGCGCAGGGGCCTCGTGACCCCACCTCGCATGCGCGCTCTCGCCTCGTAAGCGTCATTACGCCCAGTCGAGGGGACGATCTTTTTCGAGATCGTCGTGAAGGATGAGCCGCGAAGTGGAGATGCATAGGGGTATGACTCTTAGGCTTCACTTTGGACTTGGTTTGCTTACCGTCGCTGGTTTGGGTCTGGCGTCGCCCCGCCCGGCCCAGGCCGCGATGGCTAGCTGCATGAGCCCCGACGGCACGTGCACGGTCAGCAACGATGGCTTCGACTGGGTCGATTGCATGTGCAGCAACGGCATCGGGGGCGGCGGAGGGGGCGGTAACGACTGGGCCGGGCTCTCCGAGATGGAGCTGCAGCCGATCTGTGACGCTGAGCTCGCCGCATTCTGCGGCCCGATCCTTCCGCCCGATGGCATCCCCTGCAGCAGCCCGCTGGGCAACTGCGTGATCGATAACGACCCCGAGGACTCGCTGACCTGTGAGTGTGCCGACGGCAGCGGCGGCGGCTATGGCGGGGGCAACATGTGGGCGGGGCTCTCCGACATGGAGCTGCAAGCGGTCTGCGAGGCAGAGATCCCCGCGTTCTGCGGTGGTATGCCGCCCGTGGGGATCCCCTGCGGTACGGCGGCGGGCACCTGCGAGATCTCCAACGAGCCCGACTCGATCTTCTGCGAGTGCGCCGACGGCAGCGATTTTGGGATGGGCGGAGGCATGGAGTGGGACGGCCTGACCGAGGCCGAGCTCATCATGGTGTGCGAAGATCTCGTCGACATCGAGTGCGGAGGCGCCCCGCCACCACCGCCGCCCGGGCTCGAGTGCGGCAACCGGCTGGGAACCTGCGTGATCTCCAATGATCCGGTCGACTTGATCGCCTGTGAGTGCACCGATGGCACCGGCTTCGGCGGTGGCAAGGGCAACGAGTGGGCGGGCCTGTCCGACGAGGAACTAGAGCAGGTCTGCTTCGAGCACCTCGAAGACGGCTGCCTCGGGGGCGGCGAGACCGAGGGCGAGACCGAGGGCGAGACCGAAGGCACGACCAGCGGCTCGACCGGCGGCGAGACCGAGGGCGGCTCGAGCGACGAGGCCGGGGAGACCGGCTCGACCAGCGGCACCGGCGGCGGCTCCGAGACCGGCAACAGCGGCTCGACGGGCGGAGAGACCGGCGGCACCGGTGAGGGCAGCGGCGGATCGGAAGGCGGGGCCGATGGAGACGATGGAGACGACGGCGGCAGCGGTGGCTGCTCGGTGGCCGGCGATCGAAACGCCGGAGGCTGGGCGCTGATGCTCCTGGGCCTGCTGGGCCTGGGCTGGCGTCGCCGCAGGGCGGCCTGAGCCCGTGCGACGGTGGCGGCTCGCCTGCGGGCCGCCGCCACCGTCAGGACACCAGCGCCGTCAGCCCTTCCCGGAAGCACTGGAAGCTCGGCGAACGATTACGGTCGGGCTCCATGTGCTGAGCGACGGTGCGCGCGAGCACGGCTATTTACTCCTCTGGCGGTACGAACTTGTACCCGGCTCCTCGCACCGAGACGAACAACTTCGGCTTGCTTGGCTCCGGCTCGAAGTGTCGGCGCAGTCGCATGATGAAGTTGTCGACCATCCGCCGGTTCGGATAGTTCTGGAGCTTCCAGACCTTCTCTTGCAGCTCGACCCGGCTGAGCACTCGCCCCGGGTTCTCGGCGAAGTAGCGCAGTAGGTCCAGCTCGAGCTTGGTCAGCTGGCGCTCTTGCCCGGCCACCTCGACGTGGTGGGTCTCGAAGTCGACCGTGGCGTTGCCCAGCTCGAGCACCGAGAGCGTGGGCTCGGGGCCTTGGCGCTGCTCCCAGGAGGTTCGCCGCAGCAACGAGCGTACCCGAGCGAGCAGCTCGCTCAGCTCAAAGGGCTTGGTCACGTAGTCGTCGGCCCCTACGTTCAAGCCCTCGACGCGGTCGTCGACCGTGTCGCGAGCGGTCAGCATGAGCACCGGCGTGAGGTTGCCGGCGTCCCGGAGCTTGTGGCACAGGGTGAAGCCGTCCACGTCGGGCAGCATCACGTCGAGGATGATCGCGTCGTAGCGCTGAGGCTGGAGCATCAAGCCCGCCGCCTCTCGTCCCGAGCGCGCCACGTCCACACGGTAGCCCTCGAGCTCGAAGTTCAGCTTGAGGCCGGCTGCGAGGTGCTCCTCGTCCTCCACCAGCAGCAGCCGGGTCGCGGAGCCGGGCGAAGGATCGGTGCTCATGTGGACGCGACCTCGTCGGAGTGGCTCGAGCGGGGTGGCGGGTCCTTGACTCGGTTCGGTGAGCCCGGCCCCCAGATCCGCGGGGGCAGGGTGATCACCATGCGGGTGCCTTCCCCTGGACCCTCGGAGTGCGCGCGCAGACGGCCGCGAATTCCCCGAACCAGCGAGGCCGCGACGTAGAGGCCCAGCCCGGTGCCGCGGCGTGAGCGGACCGCTTCCTCGTCGACGCGGTAGAAGCGCTCGAAGACTCGCTTGAGCTCGCCGCGCGGGATCCCCACGCCGTTGTCGCGCACCTCGATCCGTAGGCCTCCCGCGGCCGATCGTTCGGCTCGCAGCGCGACCTTGCGGGGCATATCGGAGTATTTGATCGCGTTGTCGAGCAGATTGCGCAGTGAGACCTCCAAGGCCACCGGATCGGTATGGAGGATCGTACGGGGCGGTACTTGTACGGAGATCACTTCGGGATCGAGTCGGTGGCGGCGGGCCGTGGTGTTCACGCACCGCTGCACCAGGGACTCGAGGTCGATGGTCTCGATCTGTCGAGCCTCGAGGTTTTGAGCCAGTCGGCTCGATTCCAGGATGTCGTCGATAAGGGCCGATAGGCGCTCGACGTCGTCGAGCATCATTTCCCGTAGTCGCTCACGTTGGCTGGGCTGCAGCTCCTGGCGGGCCTGGGTCTCCAGGCACAGCCGCAGCGAGGCCAGCGGGCTGCGCAGCTCGTGCGTGACCGAGTCGATGAAGGAAGTCTGGCGCCGGACCTCCTTGATCTCACGGGCCAGGAACACCGAAAACAGCACCAGGACCGTCATGATGGTGATGAAGGAGATGATCCCGACCACCATCAGCCAGGCATTCCCTTCCCAGTTCTGCGTGAGGACCTGGTTGCGGTAGATCACCAGGATCCAGCCGACCAATAGCGCAGTGCTGAGCACCACGGCGACCGAGCTGAGGATGATCGGCCCCGAGATCGAGCGGGTGGGTCGGCGGGGGCTCACGGGAGATCTCCCTCCATCCGCCCGTCCGTGGCCCGAGAAGGGACGGAGCCGGGCAGCCGAGGGCGCCCATCGGGGCCACGGACGCTCGTGAGCGGCGGGAGCACGAGCCAGGTGTATCACCCACCCGCGAACTCGGCCCGGAATGCGGCTCCAGCCGGAGTGTAGGGCCTGGTAGGGGTCGCAAGTGGGCTGGAACGTCAGTCCGTGGTATGCAGTCGGCAGGGCTGACCAACGCCCAAGGAGCGCGCATGACCTTCGTCGTCACCTCGAACTGCCAACGCTGCCGCTTCACCGACTGCGTCGCCGTATGCCCCGTGGAGTGCTTCCACCTGGGCGAGGAAATGCTCTACATCGATCCCGACGAGTGCATCGATTGCGGGGCATGTGTTCCCGAGTGCCCGGTGGAGGCCATCTTCGACGAGAGCGAGCTGACCCCGGATCTCGTGGAGTGGAAAGAAATCAACGCGGATCAGGCTCCGAAGCTGCCGAACATCACCGAGACCCAAGACCCGCTGCCCACTGCTGAGGAACGCCGCAAACAGCTCGGCTTCGGCGACTAGCCGCGTTTCGTTTCGAGCTCGGCCGTTTCGATCGGCCTTTCGGTCGGCCTCGGGCACACGTGTGCTCGGCGGTCGATCGCATCGTTTTATCGTGCCCCCTCATCGTCGTCGCGGTTCCACATCTGGCCAGAGCGCGGACGCAAATTTTGCTAGAGGGGCGTTATGGACGAGACCCTCAATGGGCTGCTCCCGACGCTGATCAACTATGGCGTCCGCGTCATTGGCGCTCTTTTCGCCCTGTGGGTGTCCTTCCGCATCGCGCGTTGGGCAGAGAGCCGCGTCGTCGGCTCGTTGAGCAAGCGAGAGTTTGACAAGGCCCTGACCCTGTTCTTCGGCAGCCTGGTGCGGTGGCTGCTGGTCGTCGCGGCCGTGCTCGGTTGCCTGAGCATCTTCGGAATCGAGACCACCAGCTTTGCGGCCGTGCTGGGTGCCGCGGGCCTCGCGGTGGGCCTGGCATTTCAGGGCACGCTCTCCAACTTCTCGGCCGGGGTCATGCTGCTGACCTTCCGCCCGTTCAAGATCGACGACCTGGTCAAGATCGACGGGAATCTCGGTACGGTGGCGGAGATCGGTCTATTTACCACCGCGCTGGATACCCTCGACAACCGGCGGATCATCGTGCCCAACAGCGCGGTGATCGGCGGGACGATCGAGAATATCTCGCACAACCGCGTCATTCGTGTGGAAATCGACGTGGGCGTGGCCTACCACGAAGATCTCGACCGGGTGCGCGAGGTCCTCGACGCGGCGGCGGCCAAGGTGCCGGGGCGTGACGACGAGGCGGGCCACGAGGTGATCCTGCTCAAGCTGGGTGGATCCTCGATCGATTGGCAGGTGCGGGTGTGGTGCGATCCCAAGATCTACTGGCAGGTCTGGGATGCCACCGTGCTGGCGACCAAGAAGGCGCTCGACGAGGCCAAGATCTCGATCCCCTTCCCGCAGATGGATGTGCACCTCGACCGGTCGGCCTGAGCTATCTATGCCGAGGCCGGCTCGGGATGCGCGACGGCTGTCGCGCCCGGCCTCGGTCTTGCGCAAGCGGCATCCAGCAAGGACGAAAACCGGGGTTTGCTTGGGAGCCGCGCTTACTCGAGCACTTTGGTTGGCGCTCGAGTTGGTCCGTGGGATCGATCGCGGCGGCGGCGGCCGAGCGGCACCAGCAGCAGCCACGGCAGGGGGCGGCCGGGGGGGTAGTGGGTGCATCCGCAGCCCTCGTCGGTAGGAGTGCCACCGGCGGTATCGGCCAGATCGGTATCCTGCCCCGACGAGCCTCCGTCGCCGGCGGTGTCGTCGGCGCTGGCTTGCTCGGTACAGTCGGCATTGCAGCCGTCTGTGTCGTCGGTATTGCCGTCGTCACACTGCTCACCCGCGGCCGCATTGATCGTGCCGTCCCCGCATTCGGCTGGGGTGCAGTCGTCGTCGCAGGTCACGGACTCACCGGCGTCGTCGCAGTCTTCGCCCGCGCTGGCGTTGACGTTGCCGTCGCCGCACAGCGCGAAGGTACAGTCGGCGTCGCAGGTGGCCGACTCTCCCGCGTCGTCACATTCCTCGCTGGCCGCCAGGTTGACGAGCCCGTCGCCGCAGGTCACCACGGTGCAGTCGGAATTGCACTGCTCGGAGCGACCCCCGTCGTCGCAGGTCTCTCCAGCGGTCGTGTTGACGAGCCCGTCGCCACACACCGCGACGGTGCAATCGTCGTCACAGGTCGCGGACTCGCCCTGGTCGTCGCAGTCTTCGCCGGCGGCGCCGTTGAGGACGCCGTCACCGCAAGCGGCCGGCGAGCAGTCGGCGTTGCAGCGAGCCGAGTCACCGGCGTCGTCACAGGCTTCACCGGCGGCTCGATTCAGGAGCCCGTCGCCGCAGGTCGCGAGGGTGCAGTCGAGGTTACACATTGCGGACTCGCCGGCGTCGTCGCACTCCTCTCCGGCTACGCCGTTGAGCGTGCCGTCGCCACAGGCCGCTGGGGTGCAATCGGCGTCGCATAGCGCCGAGTCGCCGGCGTCGTCGCACGCCTCGCCGTCCTCGAGCGCCCCGTTGCCGCAGATGCTGCAGGTGTTGAGGGCGCCCGGCGAGTCGGTGGACAGGACGGCTTGCTCGTCCGTGTTGCCGATCCGCCACGCGCCATCGCCGTCGGGGCAGCGGTACACCTGGTGGGGGCCATCGATACCGTCGCTGACCTCTTGGCAGGTGGGCCCCATCATGCACGAGGAGCCTGGGCCGTAGGGAAGATCGGTGCTCGCAGGATCGATGAGCGAGACGGTATCGAGCACGGTGATCCAGGGCGTGGAATCGAGGAGTCCGTCGCCGTCGGCGTCCAGGTTGTCGCTGAGCGCCGCCGACAGCCCCCCTACCAGCATGTGGGTGACGGTGTCGGAGTTCTCGAAGTTCATGAACGTGGTGAGATCGGCGACCCCCAGCGAGAAGCTGGGCTCGGCGACCACCAGCAGGCCCGAGGGCGGGACGATCTGACCGGTCAGATCCACGACCGCCTCGAGCTCCCCGGTGGGCGAGTCGCCCAGCACGATGTACTGCACGTCGGTCAGGGGGGTGCCCGGCGGGCCCAGCAGCTCGAAGTACTCGTCGTCGTCGGCCTGGTCTTGGTCGACCCGGATCTCGTTGATCGTGACTTCGGGGGGGAGCCCGCAGAGGATCGCACACTCGGTTAGCGCTGCGCCGGCGCAGGGGTCACCCCAGGCCGTCTCGCAGCATGACGGATCGACGGCACAGACGGCGTCCTGGCAGGGCTCGTTGATGCAGCCGGGAACGCCGGTGGGGCTGGCCGAGCAGCAATCGCTGTCGGGAGGAGGGCCCAGGGTGTACTGCACCGCGGTCGCGCCAGGGGTGATCGACAAGGCGGAATCGCAGGCGTAGCTCAGGCCCGTGGTGGCGGCGGGGTCCTGGATCCCGGTGGTGCTGCCCGAGCCTCCCTGGGCGTCGAGGGCGACCATCGTCAGGATCGTGAAGTCGTCGTGGAACAGGAGCACCTCGAAGTCGACCGAGCCTCCCAGGTTGTGGGTGCCGGTCCACTGGAAGACGCTCAGGCCGTCGGCCTCACCGGGGTAGCCGGCCATGCTCGCCGCGGGTGCATCGAGGAATTGATAATAGACCGCGGCGACCAGATCGTCGTGTAGCGCGTAGATCCGAAAGCCGCCGCCCGAGCTGGGCAGGGCGGGAAGCGGACAGTCATTGGAGATGTCGGCGGCCGCGAGCGGATCATCGGTGAGCACGCCGTTGGTGGTGACCACCATGTCCGCCAGCGGGATCCCGTAGATCTCGAAGGGGGCGCCCAGGGGGACGCTTGCGCTCTCGGTGTTGCCCAGGGCCACGAGCTGGCCGCTCCCCGTGATGTCGATGTACGTATAGTTGGCGCCGTCGCTCTGGTCGACGAACGAATAGCCGAACGAGTCCGGCCCGCCAGAAGCGGCCGAGGCGTGACCCTCCGTGATGGCGGTCAGCAGGATGATGGCGGGGAGCCCCCAGAGCAGACGATCGCTGCGGCGCATGTCAGGGTCGAGATCGTACCGCAAGCTGGGCCTTGCTCGTCGTCGAGCACTCGAGGGCTCCGTGCGAGTGCCGGCGACGGCGACGGCGGATCGTGCCCAGACTCAGCAATGTCAGGATCGACCACGGCGTACCGTTGTCCTGCCCGGGGCCGGCCGTGCAGTTACAGCCCTCATCGGAGGGAATGGCCCCGGTGGTGGCCGTCTCGGTCTCGGTCTCGGTCTCGGTGGGCCCGGTGGAGCTGCTCCCCGGCGAGAGGGTCGAGGACCCTGAAGTGGGGTCAGTGGTGCCGCTGTCGGTGCTGTCGGCGGGGCCCGATTCCGCGGTCTCATCGGCTCCGGTGTCGGTGGGATCACCGGTCGTTCCGGGATCTTCCGCGGTACAGGCCGCGGTGCAACCGTCTCCATCGCGGGTGTTGCCATCGTCGCAATCCTCGCCGGCGGTGGTGTTGGCCACGCCGTCACCACACTCGACGGGGGTGCAATCGTCATCGCAGGTGTCGGACTCGCCGGCATCGTCACACTGCTCGCCCGCGGCGGCATTGATCGTGCCGTCGCCACAAGCCGCGAAGGTGCAATCGTCGTCGCACGCTTTGGTCGGGCCGCCCATGCCCATGCCATCGCCGTCGCACTCTTCCCCGGCGGTCATGTTGACCACGCCGTCGCCGCAGGTGACCGCGGTGCAGTCGTCATCGCATCGATCCGAGCGACCGCCGTCGTCGCAGGTCTCGCCCGCGGTCGTGTTGACCACGCCGTCGCCGCAATCGACGAAGGTGCAGTCGTCGTCACAGGCGGCCGACTCGCCCATGTCGTCGCACTCTTCGCCCGCGAGCATGTCGATGTTGCCGTCGCCGCAGACCGGAGGGACGCACGCGGCCGTGCAGGTGGCCGACTCGCCCATGTCGTCGCAGAGCTCACCGGCGGTCGCGTTGACGAAGCCGTCGCCGCAGATCGCGGGCGTGCAGTCGAGATCGCAGGTGGCCGACTCGCCCATCGCGTCGCAGAGCTCGCTGGCGGTCATGTTGACGATCCCGTCGCCGCAGACCGCCGCGGTGCAGTTGGCGTTGCACAGGGCCGACTCGCCCACGTCGTCGCAGGTCTCGCCCGCGCCGATCATGCCGTCGCCACAAAACCCACCGCCGCACGCGTTGGGGGCCCCGGGGGTGTCGGTGGAGGGGACCGCCTGCTCGTCGATGTCGCCGATCTGCCAAAAGCCATCGCCGTCGGGGCAGCGGTAGATCTGCGAGGGAGTCGCGAGGCCGTCGGCGACCTGCTGACAGGTGGGGCCCAGCGTGCACGACGAGCCCGGGCCATAGGGGAGCTCGTTGGGGGTGGGATCGATGACCGACACGGTGTCCAGCACCGCGACCCAGGGGGTCGAGTCGAGGACTCCGTCGGCGTCGACGTCGAGGTCGGCACCGGTCAGGGCCGACAGGCCTCCGACCAGCAGGTGGGTGACCGTGTCGAAGTTCTCGAAGTTGAGCGACGTGACCAGATCCGGTGGGGGGCCGATCGTGAAGGTGTCCTCGGTGGCCACGAATAACCCGGAGGGTGGGATTACGTTGCCGGTTAGATCGATCACCGCCTCGAGCTCGCCCGTGGGTGTGTCGCCCAGCACGATGTACTGGATGTCGTCGAGCGGCGTGCCCGGAGGGCCGGAGAGCTCGAAGTACTCGTCGTTGTCGGGGCCCGTCTGATCGATGCGGATCTCGTTGATGGTGACCGGCGGCGGGGTGCCGCAGAGGATCTGGCAGTCGGTCTGGGCTAGGCCGGCGCAGGATCCATCCCAGGCGGTGGTGCAGCAAGAGGGGCTGTCGTCGCAGACGATCGCTTGGCAGATCGTGTTGAGGCAGCCGGGGGTTGCCGTGGGGCTGGCGGAGCAGCAATCGCTGTCGGGGGCCGGTCCCACCGTGTAGAGAACCGCGGTGACGCCGGGGGTGACCGACATGGCCGTGTTGCACGCGTACAGGAGCCCAACCGAGGCGCTCGGGTCTTGGAGCCCGAGGGTGCTCCCCGCCCCCTGCTCGGCGTCGGCCGCCACCATCGTCAGTATGGAGAGATCGTCGTGAAAGAGGATCGCCTCCACGTCGACCAGGTCGCCGCCGCTGTGGGTGCCCGTCCACTGGAAGACGCTGATCCCGGAGAGCTGGCCGGGGTAGCCCACGGCGCTAGCTTCGGGCTCGGTGAAGTATTGATAATAGACGCTGGCGTTCAGCTCGTCGTGCAGTGCGTAGATCCGAAATCCGGCCCCGCTGCTGGGAGGGATCGGGATCGGACAGTCATTGGTGAAGTCGGTCGCGACTCCTAGATCGTCGGTGAGCACGCCGTTGGTGGTGGCGACCATGTCCATCAGCGCGACGCCATAGACCTCGAAGGGAGCGCCGAGGGGGACCGAAGCGGCCTGGTCGTTGCCCATCACCACGAGCGTTCCGGTGGCGGTGATGTCGACGTAGCCGTAGAGCGCACCGTCGTCTTGGTCGACGAACGAGTACCCGAGCGCGTCGGGTCCTCCGGACGCAGCCCTGGCCTCCCGACCGGCGAGCGCGGTGAGCAGGACGGCGAGCGCGGGGGACGGTGGGCGGTGGCGGTGGCGCATGGTCGGCCTCGAGCGTACCGTAGCGGGGTTTGCGGGGGTGGTCTTGCCTGGTATGACGTCGATGGTGCTTCGAAGAACGCTCTCGTTTTGGCTCAACCCCATGATACCGGTGCAGGCTGCGCTGCAGCTGTCGCGGGTCGTCGGTGGCACTCCATCGATCATCGAGTTCGGGCTGGGGCGGATGTTCTTCAATCCGCGCGTACCTCGTCCTCTACAAGGGTATCGGCTCGACGCAGACGACGTCTTCATTGCCACCTTCGCCAAGAGTGGGACCAACTGGGCGATGCAGACCGCGCTGCAGATCGCCTGGCGAGGTCGCGCGGAGTTCGACCATATCCACGACAAGGTGCCCTGGCCCGAGGCGCCGATGCCCACCATCGTCACCATGGAGGAGTCGGACCGCGATCCCTCCCCGACCGGGCGGCGCGTCATCAAGACTCACCTGCCAACGCGCTCGGTGCCCTATTCGGCGCACGCCAAGTACATCACCGTTCTACGCGATCCCAAGGAGGTGGTCATCTCGGCCTATTACTTCCTGCTGGGCTCGATGGGAGTGCTCGACATCGTGTCGTTCCAGCAGTGGTATGATCGCCTTGCCGACAACGGCCTGCTGACCAAGGCGTGGGCCGAGCACACGGCGAGCTATTGGGCCTGGCGCGATCGTCCCAACGTGCTGGTGCTGACCTTCGCCGAGATGAAGGCGGATCTCGCGGGCACGGTGAAGCGTTTTGCCGAGCTGATGGAGGTGTCGCTGAGCGACGCGGAGCTCGCCGAGGTGACCCGACGGGCGAGCTTCTCGTATATGAAGGAGCACGAGTCGCAATTCGCCCCGCCGAAGATACCGCTGCGGGGCAACGCGCCCATGGCCAAGATGATCCGCCGCGGGAAGGCCGGCGGGTCGGATGAATTGCTCAGTCGAGCGCAGCAGGCGGAGATCGACCGGCAGTGTCAGCGGTTGTTGCAGCGATTGGGGTCGGATCTGCCGTATGGAGAGTTGTTCGACGTGGTGGAGGGGTAGGGGACATCGATCGATCGTTCTATGCTCATCAATGCCGTCCCCGCCCGCAGCTGCACCCATGATGTGCCTGCACCGTCGTTCCCCCGCGGTATGCCGCTCCCCCTTCGCGCTCCCAAAACAGCGGCTTGCGCTTACGCTCTCGGTTGCCCACCTCGTTCATCGTGCGCGCGTCGTAGAGCCGCCCGTTGATCATCGTAAAGCGCACCTGGTCGCTCTTGCGGATGTCCTCCAGCGGGTTGCCCTCGATCACGGCGAGATCGGCGAGCTTGCCCGCCTCCAGCGACCCGATGTCCCCATCGAGCCCCAGATACCGCGCTCCATGTAGGGTGGCCGCCCGTAGCGCCTCGTGCGGGCTCATTCCCCCCTGGGCCAGCATCCAGATCTCCCAGTGGGCCGCCAGCCCTTCGCGTTGTCCGTGTGCCCCGATGTTCACCTCCACCCCGGCATCGAGCAATTGCTTGCACCCCCGCGCGATCTCGATGTGATTCCAGTCCCCACGCGAGGCGAGCAGGCGCCGACGCGACCGCGGCTGCAGCACGTGCGGCGGCACGAAGCGACTGAGCAGCGGGTGCTCGAACACATTGGTGTGTGCATACCAGTAATACTCCCCCGAGAGTCCTCCATATCCGACCACCAGCGTGGGCGTGTACCCGACCTCGGTGCCCCCCCACAGCTGCTCGACGTCATCATACGCCCGCGCCACCGGGATCGCGTGCTCCACCCCGGTGTGACCGTCGACTATCATCGTCATATTGTGCTGAAACAGCGAGCCCCCCTCGGGCACCACCATCATCTGTAACTCCCGCGCGGCCGTCAGCACTTGCTGCCGTTGATCGCGGCGCGGCTGGTTGTAGCTCTTGACGCTGAATGCCCCCACCGCCTTCATGCGCCGCAGGTGACGACGAGCGTCGTCGAGGCTGTCGACCTCCGCGGTAAAGTCGGTATGCGCCCCGTAGAGGATCGTACCCGTAGAGAAGATCCGCGGCGCCACCACCAGCCCCGCTCGCGCCATCTCGGCCGCAGCAAAGATCGTGTGGGTGTCGTTGCTGGGATCGTGGACCGTGGTCACGCCCAGGCTCAGCTCGGCCAGGTGCAGCCAGCTCTGCTGCGGGATGAACCCACCGGTGCCCTGGGGCCCGTGCGCGTGCACGTCGACCAGCCCGGGGATGAGCGTCATCCCGCTCATGTCCACCTGCTTGGTGTCGGCAGGGATGCTCACCGCGGCGGTGGGCCCCACCGCGGTGATCCGGTTGCCCTCGACCAGCACCGTGCCTTGCTCGATCACCTCCATGCCCTTCATGGTCACCACCCGGCCGCCGACCAGGGCGATCCGTCCCTTCGGCACGTCGCTGTCGACCTCCATCGCGAGCGAGATGCCGGTGGTGGGTGGCTCGGGTAGCGTCGACGGTGCGCCTTCGACGAAGGCGACCGCGTCCTTGAGTGCACGCGAGTAGAGCTGCGGCCCCAGCGACCAGTGCAGGCTCTGGCTGTCGCCCGACCAGTGCACGTGGTCGCCGGCATCGTGAGTGACCCGAACCTGGGGCAGATCCTTGCTCTTCGGGCTCACGCTCGCCGCCCGGCCGGTGCGCACGAACGGTCGCAGGTACACGTGGAATCTCTCCGAGAACGCCACCCAGCGCTCGTCGGGCGAGACGGCGAAGTCGCTGGCCCACTCGCTGGTCAGGTGGGTGCGCTCGTCGTGCCCCTGAAGATCCATGCTCTTGAGCGCGAGCTCACTCTTGGGATTGCTTCGACCCTTGGCGGGCGTGCCGGGCTGCTCGGTCACGAAGTAGACACGATCGCTGTTGGCCCCGAACTGCGGGTGGTCGCCCTTGCGGCTCAGCAGGGTCAGCTCGCCACCCCGGGCGGGTAGCGCATAGAGGCCCGGATCCCGCGACCACCGGTTGGATCGCAGGTAGCCCCCCCCGCCCCGTCGCACCACCAGGGTCTTGCCATCGGGGCTCCACGCCGGCTCGGCGTAGTGCCCGGGCTTGGGGCTCACCGTGCGGGCCTTGCCCCCCTTGGACGCGACCACTCGCACGCTACCCAGGGCTTCGTCGTTCCAGGTGGTGAAGGCGATCTGCTTGCCATCTCGCGAGAACGCTGGGTAGTGCTCGAACACGTCGTCGTCTTGGGTGAGCCGCCGGGCCTGGCCAGTCGTCAGGTCGTGGCGCCACAGGTGCCCCAGGGCCTGGAAGACCACCATCCCCCCGGTGGGCGAGACGGTGACCCAGCGGTGCATCTTGGTCGTGAACTTGGTGGGGTGCACCTCAATCGGGAACCGCAGCGCATCGATCACGGTGCGAGTGTCCTTCACCCGAAAGGGGATCGCCTCGGCCTTGCGCGATTCCACGTCGACCCGGTGCAGGGTGCCGCCAGCCCACAGCACGATCTGCTTGCCGTCGGGCATCCACGCCATCGTCGGGTACACCCCGTGGATCGCCCAGGTCTCCTGCATGTCGCGGTCGAGCCCGGACATCACGATCTGTTCGGCCCCGGACTCGAGGTCATAGACAAACAGGGCCGTCGACAGCCCGTGACGGCGCACGTAGGCCAGGCGCCGACCGTCGGGCGCCGGCGTGGGCCGTACCGCGCCTCCGGGCCCTTGGAGCACCGTCTCGGTGCGCTCTTGTTGCAGGTCGATCCGATCGATCGCGTAGATCCCCTTGTGGGGATCCTTGTTGTACTGAAAGAAAGGGCCCGACGTGGCGTCCCGACTGTAGTAGAGCCAGCGGCCATCGGGGGAGAACACCGGCTCGCCCACGTCTTGCTGGTCGTTGGGCTTGTCGGTCAGCTGCATACCCTCGCCGCCCGTCACGTGGTAGAGCCACATCTCGCCGCTGCCCAGGCTGCGCTCGGCGGTGAAGTGCTTGCGGGCGACGATCGTGCGGCCATCGGGAGACCAGGCGGGGCTGTTCGTCAGGCGGAAGCTCTCCGTGGTGACCGCCCGAGCCTCTCCGCCCTCGGCGGGGATCAGCCAGATGTTGTCGCCACCCCCCCGGTCGCTGGTGAACGCGATCCACTTGCCGTCGGGGCTGTAGCGGGGCTGCATGTCCCAGCTCAGCCCGGAGGTCAGCGATCGGGCCTCGCCTCCGATGATCGGCAGGGTATAGAGATCTCCCAGCAGGTCGAAGACGAGGGTCTTGCCGTCGGGGCTGACGTCGACGCTCATCCAGGTCCCCTTGGTCACGTCGAGCGACACGGTCTTGGCGGGACCGAAGGGCTCGTCGACCGTCCACGGAGGCGCTGGATCTTCGCTCTCCGCATCCTTCTCCGCGTCTTTGCGCGGGGGCCGGGTTGGGTTGGGGGTCGGGCTCAGCTCGGTCCGCGGAGCGATGGTGGCGTCGACCGAGCCCTCGGTGCTCGGTGTTCGGGTCTGGCGTTCGCCCCGAGTCTTGCAGGCGAGCACCAGCGCGAGCGTGGCGAGTAGCGTCGGGACCCGGGCCCCGCGGGCGCCGAAGGGAGCAGGACGACCGGTGCGGATCATCGGGCGCAGGATGACATCCCGCCTCGAACGCGGGCAAACGGCGCCATGGTGCGTAGCCGGGGCGATCCCTGGTAGTGCGCCCTCGGTCGTGCGCCCCCGGCCCCGCTTGCTTCGGTCGGCGCGCCGGGGGGATCCTCTAGAGGCCGGCTGGTCTGCCGTGCGCTCTTCATCGTCCCGAGCTCCGGGGCGACGCCTCGACGGATCGGTCCGCTTCTCGCCATGGAATCGCTGCACGCGCTCGTCAACGTCCTCAACGACTACGTCTGGAACTTCGGGTTGCCGCTGGGGGATCAGACGATCCCGCTGGTGGTGCTGGCGCTGCTGGGGACCGGGGTGTACCTCACGTTGCGGCTGGCCTTCGTGCAGTTTCGGCGCCTCGGTCACGGGGCGGCGGTGGCCACCGGTCGCTATGACGATCCCGAGCACCCCGGGGACGTCAGTCACTTCCAGGCGCTGTCCACCGCGCTGTCGGCCACCGTGGGGATCGGCAACATCGGCGGGGTCGCCATCGCGATCCACTGGGGAGGGCCTGGAGCGCTCTTTTGGATGTGGCTGACCGCGCTGCTGGGCATGGCCACCAAGTTCGCCGAGGTCACCCTCGCTCAGCGCTACCGCGCGGTCGAGGACGACGAGGGGGGCTCGGTCGCCGGCGGGCCCATGTATTACATCGAGCGGGGATTGGGTCCGGCGTGGCGTCCGCTGGCTCTCATCTTCGCCATCATGCTGGGGCTGACCGCCTTTCTCACCGGCAACGGCGTCCAGGCCAACACGGTGGCCGACACCGTCCAGGCGCTCTTCTCCGTCGATCCAGCGATCACCGGGGCGGTGACCGCCGCCGTGGTGGCGGCCGTGATCCTGGGGGGGATCAAGCGGATCGGGCGAGTCACCTCGATCCTGGCCCCCTCGATGGCGCTGCTGTACGTGACTGCGGCCCTGGTGATCCTGGTCATGAATGCGGGGCAGATCCTGCCCACCCTCGGGCTCATCGTGCGGGAGGCCTTCGAGCCCACCGCTGGAGTCGCGGGGACCGGGGTGGGGGCGATCTTGGTGACCATGATGTGGGGGGTCAAGCGCGGCTTGTTCTCCAACGAGGCCGGTCAGGGCTCGGCTCCGATCGCCCACGCCGCTGCCCGGACCGACGAGCCCGTCTCCGAGGGGGTGGTCGCGCTGCTCGAGCCGTTCATCGACACGATCGTCATTTGCACGATGACCGCGCTGGTCATCGTGATCACCGGGGTCTGGACCGAGCGGGTGAGTACCGAGGTGACCCTCGGCGGCGGTGATCTGAGCTACGTCGTCACCCAGCCCAGCGGCGGTTGGGACGAGACCGACGAGCCCGGGCCGATCATCGTCGAGGACGGGATCCCTGCGTTCGACGGAGCACGCCCCGCCTGGCACGACGTGCCTGTCGAGCGGTTGTTCGAGGATGAGGCCAGGACCCGACCCTTCTCGGGGCTGATCGATCCTGGGGGCAAGCAGGCCACCTCACGCGAGGGCGAGGCGTTCTCCTCGCTGTGGGGCGAAGCGGTGGAGAGCGGCGCGCCGCTGACCATGCTGGGCTTCCGGCGAGGCCTCTCCCCGGTAGGGGAATTCGGGCACTATGTGGTGCTCTTGTGTGTATTGCTCTTTGGCATCTCCACCGCGATCTCGTGGAGCTACTATGGCGATCGCTGTGCGCACTATGTGCTGGGCGCCAAGGCGGTGATGCCCTATCGGGTGGTGTTCGTTGCGATGCACTTCATGGGGGCCGTGCTGCCGCTCAAGCTCGCCTGGGATCTGGGTGACGTGCTGCTGGGTATGGTGATCTTGCCCAACCTCATCGCGCTCATCATGCTCTCGCCGCAGGTGGCTGAGATGACCCGCGACTACTTCGAACGCAAACCGTGGCTTCGGCGCTGAGGGTCCACGGCTGCGAGATCGAGCCGGTCTCGCCCGAGCGAATCGGCCTCGCCCAATCGAGCCCAGTAGAGCGCGGGTGACGGCGATCGATGGTGGTTGACGTCGGTCGACCGATCGGTCGGCGTATTGATGACGCCGCATCCCGCGATCTGGGTCAAAGTCGGGGACCCCGGGAGCGATGAAATTCTCCCGAGATTCGCCTTGACGACCTCTCCAGCGTGCCGTAGACCGACAAAAGACGCTTTAAGGCGTAAGAGACCCTCACCATGAAACGTTCCACGACAGAGACCACCGAGACCGCACTGCCGGTCGTCGTGTGGGCGATTGCGGGCCAGGTCCGTAATCGTTTGATCGCTGCGTGTTGAGCGTTTACCCCGGTGTAGGTCCACCTCGTTGGAAGGAGCCGGGAGCTCTCCCCCCACGCAGCTGCTGCGGTTCGGGCATGACCTCGGTGCAGGTCCACCGCGTTGGAAGGAGCCGAGAGCTCTGGACCGCAGCTCCCCCCACCATAGGCGACCGGCTGGACCAATCAATGCGCCGGTGTAGCTCAATGGTAGAGCAACTGTTTAGTAATCAGAAGACGGGGTTCGATTCCCATCACCGGCTCCACAATCGTCGATACGCACGGAGCATCACCATGTTCACCTTCATCACGTCTCACGTGCTGGTCGTTCCTACGCGGCTCCCCCGGACCGGGGAGTACTGCCCTTGGCCGGGCCTAATGCCTGGCCTCTTGCCGGGTTAGTTCAGTCGCGTCAGAACAGCTGGCTTACAACCAGTGTGTCGGGGGTTCGAGTCCCTCACCCGGTACCAGCATTTTCTGGTTGATCACTTGTTGATCATCGAATCGGTCGCCGTAACGCGGCGGCCGCACGGAACATCATGCATCATGCCTGATTCAGCTCTCTACGGATCCACTCAGGACGAAGAGCCAATCATTATGTGCAAGCACGGACGTGTAGCACAGCTGGTTGGTGCAGCGGCCTGATAAGTCGAAGGTCGGAGGTTCGAGTCCTCCCACGTCCACTACCAACACCATGAATTCCACGAGTCGGCCGCTGAGGTCGGCCGCGGTGGGCTCCTGCACTACGAGCAGGGGCCGGGGAAAAAATGCGAGGAAACGGGCCGGTTCGTCGGTTGGGTGTCGACGAACCGGCCCGGGCCCGTCTTCGGCTCCTATCGAACATCGGACGCACGCTCGCTCGAGGTGAGCCAGCGTCGACGGTACACGCGGGGCGAGATCGAGGCGGGCGAGGACGTGGTCGCGCTGCGCAGATCCGTGGTCCTGTCGCAGGAGGCGTTCGCCGAGGCGTTGAGGATCAGCGTGCACACGCTACGCAACTGGGAGCAGGGGCGACGCCTGCCCGAAGGGCCTGCAATCGCGCTGCTTCGGCTTGCGGTCCGGCACCCATACCTAGAAGTTGCGTCTTGACGGCCCGACACCATCCATCCCACCATCGAAAGATGATGGTCTCGATGTCGCGTCATTCTCATGATCTTGGCTCGTTCGCTGGATTAGCCCTATTCTCGCTCACCGCTTGTCCGTCAGATCCGGTGTCGCCGGAGACCGGAGGCTCGAGCACCGGGGACCCAGCCGAGTCGAGCACCGGAGGCCCGATCGACCCCAGCATGGACGACGGCGCCGATACCGAGGTCGGGACGGGCTCCGCGACGAGCGCAGACACGAGCGCAGACACGAGCTCGGACACGGGGCCTGGCGGGTGCGGCGATGGGCTCATCGATCCGGAGGAGGAGTGTGACGACGGCGGCGAGTCTGCTACTTGTGACGCGGACTGCACGGTGCCGGAGTGTGGGGATGGCATCGCCAATGCGGCGGCCGGCGAGGACTGTGACGACAGCGGAGAGTCGGCGACCTGCAACAACGACTGCACCGCTGCCGCATGCGGCGATGGGATGGTGAACATGACCGCCGGAGAAGACTGTGACGACGGAGGCAAGTCTCCGGGCTGCGACGCGGACTGCACATTCGCAGAGTGCGGGGACGGGGTACTCAACCCCAACGCCGGCGAGCTGTGTGACGAGGGAGGAGCCACGGCCATGTGTGACGACGACTGCACGCCGGTCTCCTGCGGGGACGGGGTCGTCAACATGCCCGCAGGCGAGGAGTGTGACGACAGCGGCGAGTCGGAAACCTGTAACATGGACTGCTCGATGGCCATGTGTGGGGATGGGGTCACGAACGTCACCGCAGGCGAGGTCTGCGATGACATGGGCGAGTCGATGCTGTGCAACGTCGACTGCACCCCGGCGATGTGCGGTGACGGGGTCGTCAACATGACCGCGGGTGAGGATTGCGACGACATGGGCGAGTCGGCCGCCTGCGATGCCGATTGTACCCCCTCGATGTGTGGTGACGGGGTCGTCAACTTCGCAGCGGGGGAGCAGTGTGACGACGGAAACATGGTGGACGACGATAGCTGTAGCAACCTATGTGAGTCCGACCTCCTCCCCAACGTGCTGCTCTGCGGAAACTCGTCGCGTGACGTCACGTCGTTCTTCCCGCCGATGTCGGGCCTCAACCTCGTGCTCAGCTGTGTGCCAGACGGGAACACACAGGCGATGCTGATCTCCCGCAACGGTGTGGCGCTCTACGATCCGGCAGATCTCACCGCGTACGTCAGCGCTGGGGGGCTCGTGCTGACGGAGGTGTTCGCGTCTGACGAGGTGTTCAGCGATCTGTTCGAGAACGTCGTCGAGGGGACGTTCACCGGCTCTTGTCTCGATCGCGCGCCGATCGTATTTCAGTACAACGCCGGGGATCAGTTCTGGCTCGACAACGCCTTCAATCCGATCCTGCCCGGTGAAACTGGGTGCGGGACCGACGTCTCGGCGTTCCCTGGAATCACTCCCCTGGTCGGCTGGACCAACACCACCGTCTCGATCGCCTACCGCGATCTCGGAGCAGGTCGTCTGTGGCTCACCGATTTCGACTGGCAGGATGTCGACACCCCCGAGATCGATCCGACCTACGCGGACACCAATAGCCTGATGGGCTACATGCTCACCACCGGACAGTGACCTGCTGCACGAGCGGTCCCCCAAGGGGCGACCCGTTCGTCGTGGTCGACTGCGCGGTGCTCGGCCCCTCCATGGCGGGGGCGGTGCTCTTCGGGCACCAGCGCGGCAGCTTCACCGGCGCGGTCGAGCACCGCGCGGGCCTCCTGGAGCAGGCGGACGGCGGGACGCTCGTTCTTGATGGGATCGGCGATTGCCCGTGCAGGTGCAGCCCATGCTCCTTCGGGCACTGGAGGGAAGACAGACCCGCCGGATCGGCGAGGCGGCATTCCGGCCGAGCTACTGGCGCTGCACCGGTCCGGCCTCGATCTCGACGCCGGGCGTCTGGTATGCCGTCGGCTACGCGTCCATCATTGTCATGAGCGCCGAGCCATGAGCGAGCCCTTCCCCATCATCGATCCGCATATCCACCTGTGGGATCCACGGCGGACCCCGCGGCCCGCGTCGCCCTTCGTCAAGCTGCTCGGTTGGAACCGGCGGCTGCTGGAGGTCGGATCGCACCATCTATTGCCGGCGGCGACTCGGGCGTTCATCGGGCGCACCGATCACCTGGTCGAGCCCTACTTGCCCTCGACCTACGCTGCCGATTGCGGTCGTCACGAGGTGGCCGGATACGTCTATGTAGAAGCGGGCTGGACGGGCCGCGGGCGCTTGGCGCTGGCCGACGAGACCCGCTGGGTCGAGCAGGTGGCCCAGCAGCGCGACCCGCAGGGCCCTCGACTGGCGGGCATCGTGGCCGCGGCGGATCTTCGGCGCGATGACCTACCCGACTTGCTCGCGGCGCATCGCGACGCCAGCGACCGGCTGTGTGGCATTCGGGACATGCTGGCCTGGAGCGTGACGCCCGGGGTGATGGACTACGCACACGCCCCGGATCTCATGGGTGATCCGGCCTGGCGCCGGGGCTTTGCCTCGCTGGCTGATCATGGGCTGCGCTTCGACGCGTGGATCTATCTCGAGCAGGCCAACGCCCTCGACGACCTGCTGCGGGCCCACCCCCGCGTGCGCGTGGTGCTCGACCACCTCGCCACCCCGGTGGCCGCGGGCGGGCCCTTCGCGGGTCGTGGTGGGGACGAAGCGGCGCAGGCGGCGATCCGCCGGCAGTGGCGGGATGCGATCGCGCGCTTGGCCGATCATCCACAGCTGCATGTGAAGCTCTCGGGCATGTTCATGCCGGTGGTGGGCTGGGAGCTCCACACCCGCACCACCCCCGCGACGTTCGAGCAGGTTCGCGACGCGCTGGCGCCCTTCGTGGAGCATGCGCTCGACCGCTTCGGGGTGGAACGTTGCATGTTTGCCTCCAACTTCCCCATGGACAAGGTTTCGATGAGCTTCGAGCAACTCTACGATGCCTACCGGGCGCTCGTGGCCATGCGGCCCGAGACGGAGCAGCGCGCCCTCTTTTACGACAACGCACTGCGCTTCTACGATCTACGCGATCCCTCCTCGTAGGATCCTTCCCGCGCGCTCCCTCCTCACAGGATCTCTGCCCTCGCGCTCCCTTCCCTCGCGCTCCCTTCCCTCGCGCTCCCTCCTCGCAGGATCCCTTCCCTCGCGCTCCCTCCTCGCAGGATCCCTCCGCCCCGTGATCACTCCCGTGAACCTCGACGCCCTTCCCCCACTTCCTCGTCCCGTCCATACCGTCGACCGCGGCGCCTCCAATTTGGCCCAGCTGTTCATGCGCCGGGTCGAGGCCACCCCGGCCTCGAGGGCCTGGCGCAGCAAGCAGCGCGGTCGCTGGGTCGGGGTCACCTGGCGGAGCTTTGGTCTGCGCACCGCGTCGGTGGCCACCTGGCTCGTGCAGCAGGGCATGGCGCCGGGCGACGCCATGGTGGTGGTGGGCAGCACCCGGGCCGAGTGGTGCGTGTGCGACATTGGGGGGCAGCGGGCGGGCATGGTCACCGTTGGGGCCTATCCCACGCTGGCGTCCGAGCAGCTGGCCTACGTCATCGATCACTCCGACTCTCGGATCGTGTTCGTCGAGGGAGCCGCCGAGGTCGCCCGAATCCGCGAGCAGCAAGAGCGCTGCCCCCGGGTCGAGCGGATCGTGGTCTGGGACATGGACGGGGTCGAGCTGGCCGACGACATCGTGCCCATGGCCGAAGTGCTGGCAACGCCGGTCGACATGGCGGTCGTGGCCGAGCGTAGCGAGGCCATCGAGCCCGACGCGGTGGCGATCATCGTCTATACCAGCGGGACTACCGGCCCGCCCAAGGGGGCCAAGCTCACCCACCGCAACATCCTGGCCTTCTTGGGGGTGGGGGTGGGGGTCGAGTTCGGCGAAGACGACGAGATCCTCACCTTCTTGCCCATGGCTCACGTGGCGGAGCGGATCGCCGGGTTCTACACGAGGATCAATCAGGGGGCGGCGACGGCCTTCGCCAGCAGCGTCTCGGCCGTGCTCGAGGAGGTCCAGGAGGTTCGCCCCACGCTCTTTGGTGCGGTGCCTCGCATCTTCGAAAAGGCCTACGATCGGATCCAAGGTCGAGTCGAGCAGGCCCCGCCGGCGCGCCAGCGGCTGTTTCGTTGGGCAGAGGGGGTGGGCCTGGAGGTCGTCGATCGTTGGCAGCGGGGCCTGCGGGTGGGCTTGCGGCTGCGCGTGCAGTACGAGCTGGCCGACCGCTTGGTGTTCGCCAAGCTGCGTGCGGTCTTCGGCGGGCAGGTGCGCTTCTTCATCACCGGGGCCGCGCCGATCCCCGAGCGGGTGCTGCGTTTCTTCTGGGCGGTCGGGTTTCGGATCTTCGAGGTCTACGGCCAAACGGAGGCCACCGTGATCACTCACGCCAATCGGCCCGGGGCCACCCGGCTGGGCTCGGTGGGGCAGGCGATCCCGGGGGTGGAGCATCGTCTGGCCGACGACGGCGAGGTGCTGATCCGCAGCAAGCAGGTGTTCGCGGGCTATCACAAGAACGACGCGGCGACCGCCGAGGTCATCGACGACGAGGGCTGGCTGCACACCGGCGACATCGGGCGGATCGACGACGAGGGCTACCTCTATATCGTCGATCGCAAGAAGCACATCATCATCACCGCGGGGGGTAAGAACCTCACCCCGGCCAACATCGAGAACGAGATCAAGGCGGAGGAGCCGATCATCTCGCAGGTGCACGCGCACGGGGACCGGCGGCCCTATGTGAGCGCGCTGGTCACCCTCAGCCCGACCGATGCGATCGACTGGGCGCTGGGCCAGCAGATCGTGGGAGCGGCCGAGGCCGAGCGGATGAAGGCGGCGCTGCTCGCCGATCCGCTAGCGCGGCCCGAGGGGCTCGACGCGCTGCTGGCCCGGGTGGGCGAGCAGGAGGAGATCCGAGCGCGTGTGATCGCGGCGGTGCGTCGGGGCAACGCGCGGCTCGCCAAGGTCGAGCGGGTCAAGCGGGTGATGCTGCTCGATCGGGAGCTGTCGGTGGCCGAAGACGAGATCACGCCCACCCTCAAGGTCAAGCGCAAGAACATCGAGCAGCGTTATGCGGAGCGCTTCGATCGATTGTACGAAGACGAAGGCTTCGGGCTGGTGGTCGAAGAGCGGGGCTGAGGGCCGCCGCTGGTCGGGCTCGTCAGGGCTCGTCAGGGCTCGTCAGGGCTCGACTGGCGCCGGTGGGCGAAGCCGTCATGAGGTTGGCGCTGGCCAGAGACTGGGCGTGACCGAAGAGTCCTTCGATCGTAGCGAGGTTCTCAGGGTTGATGGCTTCGCGGCGCTGGAGCTCCAGGCGACGCTGGAGCTCCAGGCTGCGCTGGAGCAGCGGTAGGGCGTCGTCAGGACTCCCGAGGCTGAGCCAGCCTCGAGCCAGGTTGGCGAGTGCATAGCTGAGCTCCAGGGGATCGGGCTCGGGCTGCTGCTCGAAGCCGGCGAGCGCTTTATGGAGCATCTCGATGGCCTCACGAGGCCGGTCTTGGCGAAGGAGCGCGATGCCTGTGTTGGAGTAGGCCCGAGCCGTCTGAGGGTGAGTATCCCCCAATCGCTCACGACTGAGCTCCAACGAACGTTGATAGTGCTCGAGTGACTCGACGTGGAGGCGCTGCCGCGCGAGCACGACCCCCAGCGAGCCGTGGAGCTTGGCCGTCGAAGGGTGCCTCGGCCCGAGGGCTTCGTGGCGCAGCGCCAGCGCATCACGAAGCCAGCGCTCACCTTCTCGATGGTCTCCCAGGGAGCTCAGCGCCAGGCCGACGTTCTCCCCAAAGCTGGCCAGATCGGGGTGAGACGGGGGCAAGATGAGGGCGTATTCGGCATAGGCTCGCTGGAAGTAGCTCAGCGCCAGCTCGACGTCACCGCGGGCATACGCCACGTTGCCCAGATCGTCCAGCGACTTGGCGATCTGACCGTCTCGAAGGTCGGCCTCGGCTCGTTCGAAGAGCCCGAGCGCACGTTCGTAATGGTGCTCGGCGTCTGCCATCTCTCCCTTCGACTGGGCCAGGTGGCCAAACACGCGCTCGATCTCCGCGTGGTACTCATCGGGAGCTTCGGCTCGGCGGGCGATCGCGGCGGCATGGCGGATCCAGCTGAGCGCATCGTCATAGCCTGCCAGCCGCACCCCCACCACGAACCCCAACAGCCGGGCCGCCTCTACTGCTACCAGGTCCGAGCCGGTTGCGCTGGCCAGCATGAAGGCCGCTCGAAGCTCTTCACGCGCCTTGTCGTAGCGTCCGAGCCAATCGAGGATGGCCCCCGTCCTCAGCTGGAGTCGGGCCTTCAGCTCGGGGGCATCGAGGTTGCGCATCATCGTGGCCACCTGGGTCACCGTGATGAGCGCTTGCTCGTATCGTCCGGCGCGCTGGAGGGTCAGCGCCATCGCGAGGAGGTCGTGGAGGTGGCGGTGGACGTGGCCGCCCTCGGGCTCCTCGGGGGTTCGATCGGCCTCGCAGCGTCGCAGCTCGGAGGAGTGGGGAAGCACCTCGAGCGCTCGCTGGATCACGCTGACGTCAGCCTCACCGAGGACCTTGGCCGCGGCGTCGAGGCGGGCACGACTCCGTCGCAGGCACGCCATGCGGGCATCCAGCACGGCGGCCGGGGCGGTCTCGCAGGTCCTCTGGTAGCCCTGTCGCCATCGGTCGATGAATCGGTCCGCCTGGCCGTTGATGTTGTTCCACTGGGCCTCGGCGAAGGGCGCCTGGGTGGCCATGAACTGGGCATGGATCGCGGCTCGTTGCGTCGGGCCCCACAGTGCGTCGCGATCGGGAGGCGAACAGCGGGGCTGCATCGTCCAGATCGTAGCGATGAGGGTGCACAGCATGCCCAGCACGGCCATGCCACCGAGCACCCAGGGCCACCGCCGGGGGCCTTGGGTGGATGCTCGCTCGAGCGCGTCGAGCAGGGCGTCCATCGATTTCCAGCGTCGGTTGGGGTCGGGTCGGAGGCCTCGCCGCAGCAGCGGGCGCAGGCGGGCTGCGAGCCGTGATGGGGCAGTCGCCGGTTGCAGGCGGTGCTCGGTCACCCGCAGGTACAGATCGGATCCGAGCCCAAAGGGGTGCGTTCCCATCAACGCCTGGTAGAGCGCCACACAAAACGCGAACTGGTCGGCCGGGGCTCGGGTGGGCTGGGCATCCCACTGCTCGGGCGCCATGTACGCCGGCGTCCCCGTGACCTTGCCGTGCTGCGTGATCTCGAGGGTCACCGACTCGTGGACGGCCTCGGCGTTGGTGTTGATGCTCATCGTGCTCGCGTCGAGCCACGCCAGGCCGAAATCGGTGACGAGAACCCGCCCGTCGTCCGCCACCAGCACGTTCGACGGCTTGAAGTCCCGATGGATCACCCCGGCGCGATGAGCGGCCGCCAGGCCTCGGCCGGCCGCGAGGAACGCTTCGAGGATCTGCTCGGGTCGTCGAGGCTCGACGCAGAGCCAATGGTGAAGATCCTCGCCCTCGACCATCTCCATGGCCATGAAGATCTGGCCCTCGTGCTCGCCCACATCGTGGATCGTCACCACATTGGGATGCTCGAGTCGGGCCATGGCACAGGCTTCGCGGCGCAGTCGTAGCCGGCGCGAGGTCGTGTCTTCGTGGAGTAGCTTGAGGGCCACCCGCCGCTCCAGCCGCGGATCCTCGGCGGCGAACACTGTTCCCATCCCTCCCGAGCCCAGCCGGTGGATCACTCGATAGTGGCCCACCCGATCTTTGGGCATGATGGGACGGCGATTGGACGAGGCTGACCCCGCCTCGAGGGTCAATGCCCCGCCAGGCTCGGTCGAAGCCAGAATGGACTCGGAAAACTTCACGATGTCACTAACCGACTACGCATACGCGCTCCAGTGTCGGTGGTTACTTGGTGTCGTCGATCCATCTATCTATGGTGCCGTAGCGCAAAACCTTCGTATCGAGTGACGGGTTCGTTCCCGCGCTCGCCGGTCGGCGGCTTCGTCGGTCGGCCCGAAATCCGGGCGTGGCCCCTTACTTTCGTGCCATCGAGCGGTAATTGCGGTCAGCTGGGGTAGGCTATGGATCGTGCGCGTCCATCGTCTGGTACCGCTCTCGTTTTTTGCTGTTTTGCTCGCGTGTCAGGGTGAGGAGCCCGGTGGGATCGAGGCCAGCGTGGTCTCGGGCAGCCTCGACGCCAACCAGGGGTCGCCCGAGGGGCTCGCCAATCTCGATATCTCGGTCGAGCTACAGGCGCGCGGTCAGCCCGAGGAGGTCACCCTCAGCGAGGTGATGATCACGGCGCAGCCGGTGACCGAGTCGTCCGACACGCTGAGCTTCTCGGCGGAGATGAGGAACACCCAGGGCGACGATCCGGTGGTCCGCCTCGCCAAGGGTCAGACGCTCATCGGTCGGGTGCGCAACGCGGGCACCACCAACGCCGAGCTCGCGGCCTGGTGTGACACGCCAGCGGAGCTCTCGGTGACGGTGCAGACCGCCGACGGCGACAGTGCCACCGCGGTCTCCAACATCACCGTGCGCTGCTCGTGAGCCCGAGCGACTCTTCCGTGTCGTTCAGGGGTCGCTCCGGGGTCGCTTCGGGGTCGCTCCGGGGCCTTTGCGGGATCACGCGAGAGGGCCCGAGGTCGGCCGCGGGTCCCGAGCCTTCGTCTGGCGCGCTATCATCGGGGCATGGCGTCACTGCCCGGATCCAAGCCTCGCTGGCATCTCATCGAAAAGCCGCGTGCTCCCTTCCGCTGTGACGTGTGTGGCCAGCTGATCCCCGAGTCGGAGCTGCATACCTTCACCACGCTGCCCAAGATGTACTACGAGACCCCGCCCGCCGGGTACGAGCCTTGCTACAAGAGCTTCGACGCGATGAAGGTGCAGTATGAGAGGGCCGTCGACCGCGGCGACTGACCGCCGTCACCTTCGCTGCGGCGTTGCTCGGGATCCGCACCCGAGGTCGTCGCGATCCTCGCTCGCGCCGTTCGGCGTTAGGGCATCGGCGCCGAGATGAGCAGCACGTTATCGGCGGGGAGGTTGCCTCGCTTGCGCCGGATCGTCAGCTGCGCCCCCACCCCGTACAGCTGGGTCAGGTACGCGACATCCGACACTCGCGAGATCGGCTGCTCGTTGATCGCCAGGATGAAGTCGCCTTCCGCCAGCCCGGCCTTGAGCCCGGGGCCCTTGTCGTCGACCCGGGTGATCCGTACCGCCGAGCCGCGGCCCGGCAGCGCCCCGTCGAGGGCGTTCTCGGCGTCGATCCCCAGCCGGGCGTGTCGCACCCGGCCGTGCGTCCACACCTCCTCGAGGAAGCGCCGCGCCATGGGGGCGGGGATTGCAAAGGCCAGCCCTTGCCCGTCGGAGCGCACCGCGGTGGTGATCCCAACGACCTTGCCGTCGGCGTCCACCAAGGGCCCGCCCGAGTTGCCGATGTTGATCGAGGCGTCGGTCTGAATGAACGACCAGATCCCGCGGGGGTCCAGCCCGGGCGGGCGGCCCAGGTCGTCGTGGTCGCGGTGCAGGCCGCTTATCACCCCCACGGTCACCGTGTGCCCCAGGCCGAAGGGCTGGCCCACCGCCATGACCCATTCGCCCGGCGTAGGATCGCGGTCGGAGAAGGTCACCGGGTCGAGCGGGACATCGGCCCCACGCAGCTCAAGCAGGGCCAGGTCGAGTCGCGAGTCGGAATAGATGATGCGGGCGTCGAGAAGCTCGCGGGTCGACAGCTCCACCCGCACCTTGGTGGCGTCGGCGATCACGTGCTCGTTGGTGAGGACCTGACCCAGCGCGCTGACGAGCATGCCGCTGCCCACGCCGCGCAAGCTCTTGCGCTCGCCCTGGGCGCTGCGCCCGTTGACGGTGGAGATCACGGTCACCACCGAGGGGGACATGTCGGTGGCCACCCGAGCGAAGTCCGGAACGACGATCGTCTTGCCGCCGGTGCTCGGTCGTACGATCGGCACGGTCGGCTCGGCCCGGGGTGGGGTGTTGCGGACCGTCGCGGTCTCGTCCACCCGTCGACAGCTGAGCCCAAAGCAGGCGGTCAGCAACAGCCCGCCCGCCTGCGTGGCGAGAGCACGGCGAGACGTCGCGCGCATGCTCGGAGCGAAGAGCTCAACCCGCGGGCGGAGGCTCGGGGGTGGTATCGGGCGCCGGCTCGGCGGGAGCGGCGGGCTCGGCGGGAGCGACCGACTTGGCCGCGGGCTCGGCTCCCGCCGCGGCCTCCGGTGCAGCGCTGGGAGCAGTCGGGGCCGGGGCCGCAGTCGGGGCCGGGGCCGCTGCCGGGGCCGGGGCCGCTGCCGGGGCCGGGGCCG
>JBCCWC010000003.1:0-236298 GCA_039194325.1 Myxococcota bacterium | reverse complement strand
CCTCGGTCTTGATCTCCTGCAGGGCCTTGGCCTCCACCAACTCCGTCATCCAGCGCCGAACCGATCCTCGGCTCGACTGTTGCTGACGAGCCAACCGGGCGACAGAGCCCTCTACCACTCTCGATCCAGCCTGCTCGGCCTGACGCCACAGCATCGCAAGAAGCGCTACGGCCCCTCGCGAGACGGGCAGCCCGTAAATGCCGTCGGGTGTTCGGAGCTTCGCGGACGCAGCGTCCGCTTCACTCTCGTCGCTACCTGCCAGCAACTCCGCCGGCCACTTGACCGCACGATGCAAGATCGAGACAAGCCGCACCAGCAAGCTTCGCTCCCCACAGTGCGGGCACGCCGTCGCCAAGCACCCCGGCTCAGCCTCGACGGTCTCGAGCACGATGCTCTCGCCGCAATGCGGGCACGCCACGCTGTCCTCCGCAGTCGTGCTCACCAGCATGGCCATCCCCATCGGGGTCATCGCCATCTCGTTGGTCGCCATGACTACGCCACCTCCCATCGCACCGGCTCACAAGCCTGCGAGGGCACCGACCGCAAGCCGGCCGCATGCAGCACATCAGCTCGTTCGACCTCATTCAGAGCGGCCTGAGGGGCCGGGCGCAGCACCCGGCTCCCCAGCACCTGCCCAAGGGAGAGGGCGGACCGCCGTGTCACGGCGGCCAGCACCATCCCGTCCTCGAACACCCACGCACTGACGTGGTCGACCAGCTCGACCCGACCAAACCGAGAGTGCCAACGCACCCCGGCCCGCCGGTCGAGCTCCACCATGGCCACCAGCGCCACACTCGGTGCCCCGACCTTCTCCAGACGAATCGTCGAGCTACTCACGCTGCTTGCCTCCCGTGTGAAGTGCCGGCCACTTCGGGGTCGGCCACGATCCTCCATCCTCGCGTCGAGGGCGATCCTCTTCATGCCGCTGCTCGGAGGCCGGCCCACCGGCAACAGCCCCATCGTCGAGCACATCCTCGACGCGCTGTACCGCCTTGACCGCACCGCGAAACTGGCAGTGCTGGTAGCGCTCCATCGTCTTGGCAGAGTGCCCCAGGGCAACCTGCACATGCCGCTCTGGAGAGCCGTGCTCCAGCGCCTGCGTGCACGTGAAGTGCCGCAGATCGTGGTAGCGCACCTGAGCGAGCTCGGTGTTCTTGGTCACCTCCGCAAACAGGCGGCGGATCCGCGTCCACGCACGCGACATGGATCCAGGAAACAGCACCGCCCCATTCTCGCGGGTCCAAACCCGCCGCTCGCCGAACGGAAGCGAGTCGATCTGCTCGCGCAGGATCTCGCACGCCCGACGGGTCAGGGGCACCCAACGCGGCCCGGTCTTGCTATCGGCCAGTTGTGCCCGACGTCGCGCAAAGTCGACTTCTGGCACGGTCAACCTGGCCAGCTCGGTGAGCCGAAACGGGCAACGCAACCCGATCTCTAGGAAACGCAGCGTGATCGACCACGTCTTGGTGTGGAGCGCCGCCCATCGGAGCGCCGCCAAGGCTTGCCGGTGCTGTTCATCGGTCACTAGCACGGGGCGCAGCCGAGGGTCCGGCGGATTCGGCAGCATGTCGCGGAACTCCGCTGCACCGGTGAAACCCAGCTTCTCCGCGTTCCCCAGCCGGGCCTTGATGGCCGAGCCATATGCGGTCAACGAAGGAGCCGAGTACGAGTTCCATAGGGCCAGTGCATGTTCGGCGCCAAGATCGCAGATCGGAACATCACCGATCACCGCGCACGCCTTGGCCATGGCCTCTCGGCTCATCCTGACGTACTTGATCGAGAATCGACCTTGCTGCCGAAGTACGAGGCGGTCGACCTCGCCAAAAGCCTCCGTCAGCGTGGCGGTAGACTTTTGCACTTGGGTTTGCTCAACCATCTCTCGGGCGATGGCTTGAGCGAGGGCACGGGCTTGGGTGGTGAGAGGGCTACTCATCGACCTGCTCTCATCGGCCACCGTGGATCCGCGTTGCGTCTGTCGACACATTGGATCCAGTCCTATGCTGGGCCTGCGTGCAGATCTCCCATTTCCCGACACATCGCCGGGCCTGGATGACCGCTCAGACTTTTGTGTCCGCATGGTCAAACTCCCTCCCGGATTGAGACCGAGCCCGCTCTTGGTTGTCGAACCGGTTCTGGCCAGAGCGAACCCGTCTGGCACTCGTCGTTGGCCAAAGAGCGGCCGCCAAGCCGTTCTCCACGGCCGAGCGAACCCGCCATCATCGGCTGGCGAGCCGCTCCGGCGCACGAGGTCATACGGCCTACGTCTGCGCTAGCCCTACCGGCTGGCTCGTCGTATCCGCAGTCGCCGGGAGCAGGCTCGCGGCGTTCTACTTGCTGGTTTTGAGGAGTGGTGCGCCCGGAAGGACTCGAACCTCCGACCCTCTGGTTCGAAGCCAGATGCTCTATCCAACTGAGCTACGGACGCGCACCCCCTAGATACCAACTCCCGCCCCGCCCGACAACCCGCCTACCACCGATCCCGGTCCCGATCCCGATCCCGCTCCCCCCGCTCCCCCCGCGGTCGCTTGCCGAACATCTCCCGGACCGCATTGGTCACCTTGGTATCCATCTCCGGCCGTGACGCGGAGTACCAGATCACCTTCGAATCGGCCCCCAGCGCCCGCAAGACCTCCGCGGTCGCCTCGATCCTCGCCTTGGGCACCCACGGATCCTCCGGTCGCCCCCCGAGCACCACGGGCACGGTGCGCAGATCCGCATCATGGTGCAGCGCCGAGCGCAACGGCCCCAGCAGCGCCCCAACGAAGGCGATGATCCCCGCATAGCGACCCCCTCGCCGCGCCACATAGTCCAGCACCAGGCACGCGCCCTGAAGCTCGCCGCACATCACGACCTTCTCGGGCCCGATCCCCAGCGCCTCGAGGCGCTCGAACACCGCGTCGAGCTGGGCGAGCGCCGAAGTCAGCGCGGGCTCGTTGTCCTTGATGGGCGCGTTGAACCGATGCGGAAACCAACTACGCCCCTCGGCCTGCACCGCAACGAACGCCGGCTCCTCCAGCCCTTCGAACAACCGCGCCCCCGTGGTCAGCATGCGCTCGGCGGTATTGCCTTCGCCGTGCACCAGCACCACCACCTTGCGCGCCCGCTCCAAGCTACGACCCCCCAGCGCCGCCTCCAGCGAGCCGTGCGGCGGCTTGAAGGGCGACAGCGCCGGCCAGCGCCGAGCCCCCACGGTCGGTCGACGCCCCAGCCGGGCATCGTGCAACAACGCCTCCAGCTGAGCCGCCGTGGGCCGCCGCGGATTGTCGAACCGAGCCGCGGCCAACCGCACCGCCACCTCGCGAGTCTGCTCGGTGGTCAGACCCAGCCGATCCAGACGCGTCGGTGCATCGACGATCAGCGCCAGGTCGAACAGCGACGCCGCCGGATCGCGAGAGCCCAGCGCCCGACCGATCGCCTGCGTGGCTCGTCGAGCGATCGCAGCATTGAACGCCACCACATGAGCGAGCACCACCGCATGCGTCCGGGCAAACGGCAGACCCACGTCCCCCGAGAGCATGCGCGCCAGGTGATGATGCAGGGCCGTCCCCGCCGCCCCATGCACGGTGCCGGCCTGATAGGCGCCCCGCATCACCGCCGCACGCACCTCGAGGTTGTCGGGCTCCTCGCATGCGCGAGGCAGGTTGACCGCCAAGCGGGTGATCGCCGAGGCAGCCATCGCCTGCAGGCGCGCGCTGGTGGCACTGGAGTAGAGCGCATCGATCGCGTGCGCCAAGGCCATGAACACACTGGGCGCCGTGACCTCGCGGGGCAGCGAAAGGGTCAGCGATGGATCGTAGATGACGACCGTAGGACGGACCCGCTCCTCCTGGCCAAAGATCATCCGCTCGCCTTCGCTGATCCCGTAGGCGTCGGTCATCTCGATGCCGGAGTACGTGGTGGGCACCGCGATGAAAGTCCGGCTGCGTGCGAGCTGTGTAGCCTTGCCAAGCGCGGTCGCGGCGCCACCCCCGATCGTCACCAGCCCATCCGCCCCGAGAGCATCGAGCAACGTGGACGCCTCGTTGACCGCATCACGCGAGACGACAGGTCGCACGATCGGCAACACACCCACGCCACGATCACTGAGCATGTTGATCGCACGCTGAGCCAGATCCTCCCGGCTGGCTGTGCACACCATAGCCACTCGACGCAGGCCGAGACGACGCACATGCTCGAGCAGCGCGTCGGTCCACGCGCGCCCGAAGCTCACTTGGCTCCCGTTGCGCGTCTCGTCGAAGGTGGGAATGGTCGGCATGGGGCTGGGGGCTGCCCGGCGCATCATCGCCCCGAGGCCCGCTTCCGGTCCAGCCACCGTACAATGATGGTGACCACTCCCCTGTCGGCTTGCCGGGCTCAACGCCGGCCGCCCAGTACGATCGAGTCGGCGCGACGTTCGCTGGGCCCGATGTCGCCCGGCCTTCGAGAAGGGAGCGAACTCCCACATACGAGCACCACGACGGGAAACCACGCCTCGAACGCGCCGTCTCCCCTGCCCGAATGAACGGGTGGCCAAAGGGGCAGTAAGCGCACTGTCGTGCATGGTGCGCGGGCCCGGGCTATGCTGGGGCGGCTATGGCCAAGTTGCTCACCTCCTTGTTTCGGCACCGCGGTCTGGTCGCGGGCGCGGGTTTGATGGCGTTTTCGACCGTTCTCGCGCTCGACCACGGGCCTTGCGACGATGGCCTCGCCGCCGCAGACATCACCCCCCAAAGGGTCATGGAGATCGCGGCCGAGCTGCAACTAGACCCGCAAGCCACCAGCTCGTGGCTCGTCGACTTCGTCGAGCCCGAAGAGGGCGAAGGCGGCTCCGAGCAGGAGATCGCCGCCCTGGTCGCCAACCTCCAGTCCCAGCTGGGCGCGGGCTCGGTGACCACCGCCGGCTTCTACAGCGAAGGCGAGCACCTGTTCCGCCTGAGGGCCACCTCGGCTGGAGTCGCGTCCCTGCTCGATCATCCGCTGGTCGAGGGCGTCGAGCCGGAGCTCTTCTACCAGCTACCCCACCAATCCACGCCGTCCGCCGAGGAGATCTCCGCGACCCCCGGGATAGACCTGGATCTAGATCAGGACGAGGCCAAGCCCACCAAGGGCCCGCGCTTCGACCCCGACGACCCCATGTTCCACCTGCAATGGCACATGGAGCAGATCCGGGCCCCCGAGGCCTGGACCAAGACCCAGGGTGAAGACGTGGTGGTGGCGGTCATCGACACCGGCGTGGCCTGGAAGGACGGCAAGGGCGTCCGCCAGCTGCCCGACCTGGCCGAGGCCGAGTTCGTCGCCGGCGAGAGCTTCATCAACGGGCTACCCGAGGGGCTCGACGACCACGCCCACGGCAGTCACGTGGCCGGCACGATCGCCCAGTCCACCAACAACGGGGTCGGGGTCACCGGGGTCGCCTACGGGGCCACGATCATGCCGCTCAAGGTGCTGTCCAAGGACGGCCGAGGCAGCGTGGGAGGCATCGCCAACGCGATCCGCTATGCGGCCGACCACGGCGCGCACGTGATCAACATGAGCCTGGGCGGTCCGCTGCCCTCGCGGGTGCTGGCCAAGGCCATCGAGTACGCCCACGGCAAGGGGGTGACCACCGTGTGCGCGGCGGGCAACGAACGCCGCAGCCGGGTGGGCTACCCCGCGGCCAACAAGCACGCGATCGCCGTATCTGCGGTGGACTACGGCCGCAACCTCACCTTCTACAGCAACTGGGGCAAGGCGATCGACGTGGCCGCCCCCGGCGGTGACACCCGCTCCGACAAGAACGGCGACGGATTTCCCGACGGAGTGCTGCAAAACACCATCAAGATCCAAGATCCCGAGCACAACGACTACCTCTGGTTCCAGGGCACCTCGATGGCCTCGCCCCACGCGGCCGGGGTCGCCGCGCTCATCGTCTCGGCCGGGGTCACCAACCCCGACGAGGTCGAGCGGGTCATGAAGGAATCGGCCGTCCACCCCGGCGACATCGAGTGGGACGAGAAGTTCGGCGCCGGCATCATCGACGCCTCGGCCGCGGTCGACCGAGCTCAAGGGCACTACGCGCCCGAGCGCGCCGGCCTGCTGGGCCTGCTGGCCCTACTGGGACTCGGCGGCCTGGGGCTGGCCGGAGTCGCCGGTCGTCGACGGCGCTTGCTCGCCTTGCTCGGCATGGGCGCGGGTGGAGCGCTGGGCAGCGGGATCCTCGGAGGCTCGCTGGCCTACGGGCTGGCCGGGGCCTTCGGCGCGTTCGGCTCACCGCTGTGGCTCTCGGCGGCGGTCCCGGCCGGGCTGGCTGCAATCGGGCTGGGGTACAAGCCGGTGCGGAGCACGCTCGCCGGCCTGAGCCTCGGCTATGCGGCCCTGCTCGCCCACGGCGCGATCGTGCTACCCACCCTGGTCACCGGTCTACCCGGCGGGCCAGTGGTCGACCGCTTGTGGCTCGGCGCCAACGCGCTACTGGCCCTGTGGCTGGCCCGAGCGATCAGCCGCAAGTAGCGGGTTAGCCGGTTGGGCCGAGCAGCAGGGTCCATCAGTCCTTCGAGGGCCGAGCACGGGGCTTGCTCGGCCCGGACCGACGCTCCACCGTGGCCTCCTTGCTCCCGGGCATCCGCGAGACGATCCCCTCGTCGTCGGTGCGCGGCGGAGCGTAGGGCACGTCGGCACCATCGGCCAGCGCGCGGGTGAGATCGGCCACCATCTGCCCGATCGCGACCATGCCCTCGCGGTTGATCTTGTCCACGTGATCACCCACCTGGTGATAGTCGTCGTGCAAGCCGGTGAAGAAGAAGAGCACCGGGATCTTCTTCCGATAGAAATTGGCATGATCACTACGACCGTTGATCGCCCGCTCGTACACGATCGACAGGCCCGGCGGCTCCACCGACTCGAGCAGCGGCATCCAGGCGTCGCTCGAGCTGAGCCCGCCGATCGCCAAGCCCTCGTCGCTCAGCCGGCCCACCATGTCGAGGTTGACCATGGCCACCACCTGCCCTCCGACAAAGGGCGCCACCTTGGGGGGCGAATTGGACAGCGCCCGAGAGCCGTGCAGGCCCAGCTCCTCGGCAGAAAAATGGGCAAACACTACCGTACGTGCCGGTCGATAGCCCGCGGCGGCGTACGACTGGGCGATCTCCAAGACCATGGCGGTCCCGCTGGCGTTATCGTCGGCGCCGTTGCAGATCTCGTCGCCATTGCGGGGGCGACACATCCGACCCTCCGTGGTCGTGCCAATGTGGTCGTAGTGCGCTCCCAGTATGACGATCTGCTCGGGGTGCTCGTGGCCGGGCAGCATGGCGAGCACGTTGAACGTTTCTTCTTGCACCGGCTCTTGCCGGGCGGCCATCGAGATCTTGATCGCCTTGGGGAGCCGAAGCTCCCCCTTGCTCGAGACCTCGAGGCCGACCCACTCCCGGGCGGCGTCGCGGTCGACCCACGCCACCGGCAACGACGACTCGGACAGCACCTCCCGGGATTTCTCGCCGTTGGGCGGCGGGCGCTCGCCAACGAACAGCAGGCCCGCCGGCCGTAGCTTCTCGAGCGCACCGATCGCTTCGTTGCGGCGATCGACCGGCGGCGCAGGCGCGATCACCACCTTGCCACGAACCTGGGCGGCTTTGGCCCGGCCCAGGGACGCCACGATCACCACATCGGCGTAGGCCGTGGTCCCCTTGCCATTGGCCAGCGTGGTCAGCACTCGGCTGGAGATCTGCCGGCTGCGGCCCCCCTCGCTCTCCACCCAGATCGTCAGCTCATCCCCGGCTCGCATGCCGGCTACGGCCTTGAACGGCATGCGATAGGAGTCACCGACGGCACCGACACCCACGCTCGTGTACTGCTCGGCGATGTAGTCGGCCGCCACGCCCAGCTCGTCGCTGAAGGTGAAGCGCCCACGCAGCTCGTCACTCGAGAGGAACTCGAGGTGCGCGAACATCCTCGTGGGATCGATCTGAGGAGGCCCAGAGGGAACCGTCGCGTCCGTATCCGACCGGGCATCCGACCGGGCATCCGACGAGGCGGCGCTCGACGAAGACCCCGGCTCGGAGGACTTTGTGGCGGTGCGTACCGAGGCCGTGCAGGCGAGCGCGGTGGTCAGCAAGGCGACGGCTGCAAGTCGATGCCGACGTAGTGAGGAACAAAGAGCAGCGGCATTCATCGGTGCGAGGCCGAGGGTAAGTCAGCCGCGACCCGCGTGCAGCCCCGAGCACCGAACTCGGCCGAGCCTCGGTCCTCCGCCATCGCTCACCGAGCCGGAGGCTTGCGCACCGAGCCCGCCGGCAGCTTTTCAAAGCGCTCGATCAGCTGGGGGTGCAACGGATCGTCGCCGTGAATGAAGCAATCCACGTGGTAGAACGAGTCCTGGCCCCAGAAGACCTCGCCGTCGATCTCGATGCTGGGGACCCCAAAGACGCCACGAGCCATGGCCTGCTCGGTGTTGATCCGCAGCCGCTCCTTGACCGGCGAGGTGCCGGCGGCGACCACCAGGGCCTTGCCGGGGAGGCCGGCCGACTCGAGCGCCGCCGCGACGGCCTCCGGCTCGGTCACCCCTTCGCCGGAACCCCAGGTGCAATGGAAGAGTATGTCGAGCACATCGGCCTTCTGCTCGGGCTCGGCCGCCTCGGCCACCCGCAGCGCCAGCAGCGGATTGAATGGATGAGCCGGCGGCGGCAGCAAGGGCAGGCCAAACTCGTAGCCCAGCCGCATCACGTGCTTGAAGGTGTACAGCCGCTTGGGCTCGATCTCCGCCGGTCCTTTTTGCCCAAAGGTATTGAGAAAGACGGCGAAGAGTACGGGCACCGGCTCGAGCTCGAGCTCGTGGCGCTTGGCCAGACCCTTGAACCGGTGCCAACCGATGTACGCGTAGGGGGAGATGAAATCGAAGTAGAAACGTAGAGATCTGGACGCGACCATCGTCTTGACTCCCTACCACCGACGGCGACGCCAGCCCAGCATCAAGAGCAACATCGCCAGTGTCCCCGAGGGGCCCGGCGGCGTGCGGCGACAGCCACAGCCCTCCGCGGCTGGACCGTCCTGCCCAGGATCGCCCGTTGATGCATCGCCCGTGCTTCCCGGCAGACCCGTGCTCGCCACCGGGCCCGGGCCCGTCGAGTTCCCGCTTTCGAAGCCGCCCGTGCTCGCTTCACCCGCGGTGGTGTCCTGCCCGGCCTCGGACCCCGTGTCGTCGGGGTCACCGGTCTCTCCGGTCGTCCCCGTGCCACCGGGCAGATCGGGGGCACAGCTGAGCCCCTCGCGGGACCGACCCTGGGCCGCGCACCCGTCGCCCCACAGCGCGTCGGCTTGGGGCTCGAGCGGAAAGCCGGTGCAGGCGACCCCTGGGTTCCATGTGCCGTCGGGGTCATGACAGGGCGTCAGGTCATAACCGCTGTCGGACTCGAACCAGTCCATCTCGTTCCAGATCCCGGTGTAGATCACCCCATAGAGGCACCACGGCGGCTCGTCGGGAGCGTCGGGGTGAATGCGAGCCGCCGCCGCGATTACCCGCCACGAGCCGTCCTCAAGCTGGATGTACGCCGAGCCGCCGGAATCTCCCGGGCAGGCCGAGCCGACATTGTTGCCCAGCAGGTACACCTGATCGAATCGGTCGATCTGCTCGACAGTCTGGCTGATGTAGCGCTTGGTCCCCACGCCCTCGGTGTCGAAGCCATCGGGGGTCGGCTCGATGACGTTGGCGCCAAAGCCCACGATCTGCACCTCGCCGCCCGGGCCGAGCTGCTCGACCTCGCACCCCATGAGCGGAGGCGTGGGGGCCACATCGAGGACCGGCTCGCTCAGCACGCAGTAGGCCAGATCGTACGCATCTTGGGGAGAGTGCAGCTCGGCAAAGTGGTCGTACTGGGGGTGGATCGCGCAGCCCTGCACCCCCACCGTGAACGCCGGAAGCGAACCCTCCTCGCCGAAGGCGATGTCGGTGGGCGTGCCCCAGCCGTTGTCCGGGTGGATGCAGTGAGCCGCCGTCAGCACCACCTCGGGGTGAATCAACGTGCCCGAGCAAAACGTACTGTCGAACGAGTTGAGCGCGACGGTGCTGGGCCACTGGCAGGTCGCGGCGTCGGTCCCCCCCACGATGGGCAGCGGTCCGGGCGACTCGGGAGCAAGCGATCCAGGGGCGAGCAAGAGCAGAGCAGACGACCAGACCAAACCGTAGAGCACGGCCCGACCGTAGCACCATCGGGCCACTCGTCGACCGGGCTCGACTTCGACCTTCGGGCGCGAAATCGACACCGCGCCGGCCTGGTTCGACCTCCGGCATTAATCAAGTTAGGACTTGCCAAGTTATAACTTGTCAAGTTATAACTTGTACTATGGGCGATCGATTCGTCGGCCGCGATACCCAGCTGGCCCACCTCGAGCGGGCTTACGGCTCGGGTCGCTCCGAGTTCATCGTCGTCTACGGCCGCCGGCGGGTGGGCAAGACGGAGCTGCTGCTCCGCTCGCTGCGCGATCAGCCGGGCATCTACTACATGGGCAAAACGGCCCCCGCTGCGCTGCAGATCCGCGAGTTCTTGCTCGTCGCCTCGGAGCTGCTCGACGAGCCCCTGCTGGCCAGCATGCAAGCCGAGTCCTGGAAGGAGGTCTTCTGGGCGGTCGTCTCCCGCTGGCGAGGCCCGGGCAAGCTGGTGATCGTGCTCGACGAATTCCAGTGGCTCGCCGAGGCGAGCCCCGAGCTGCCCGGGACGCTGCAGGAGCTGTGGGATCTGGGCTGGCGCGACAGCGGGTCAGTGGTCCTGGTGCTCTGCGGCTCGTTCATCGGCTTCATGGAGCGCGAGGTTCTCGGCCGCAAGAGCCCGCTGTTCGGTCGCCGCACCAGCCAGATCAAGCTCGAGCCCTTCGCGTACCACGAGGCCGCGCGCTTCCACCCGAGCTGGTCGCTGCTGGAGCGAACCCGGGCGTATTTTGTGTGCGGGGGCATCCCGGCCTATCTGCGTCGCTTCGATCCAGGGTGCTCGGTCAATCAGAACATCGAAGCCCAGCTGCTCGACGAGTTTGCCCCGATGTTCCGCGAGCCCGAGTTCCTGCTGCGCGAGGAGCTACGCGAGGTCGAGAGCTACTACGCGGTGCTGCGAGCGCTCTCGATGGGCCACTGCACCACGCGCGAGGTCGCCGAGCACACCCGGCTGCCCGAGCGACGCATGCACTACTACTTCCAGCAGCTGCTGGAGCTGGGCTACATCAGCCGGCGGCATCCCCTGACCGGCCTGGCGCCGCCCAAGCGACGCGTTCGCTACGCGCTCCACGATCCACTCCTGCGGTTTTGGTTTCGCTTCGTGTTCCCCAACCTCAGCTTCATCCGACACACGGGGGCCCGGCGGGCCTTCAAAGAGCGGATCGCCCCGTCGTTGCCCGCGTACGAGGGCGCGTGCTTCGAGCGGCTGTGTCGCGAGGCGCTGCCGTACCTCTACCAGGACGAGGGGATCTCGGCCGCCTTCACCATCGGCGAGTACTGGGACAAGCACACGCAGATCGATCTGGTGGGTATACGCGACGACGGCTGGGCCGATCTGGGTGAGTGCCGCTGGGGCACGGTGCGCTCGGTCGCGGCCGTGCGCAAGGAGCTGACCGCGAAGGTCGCCCGCTGGCCCAACCAGGAGGGGGCCACGGTGCTACGCCGGATCTTCGTCCGCCGCCGACCAAGCCGAGCCGCCGATGCACCGCACGAGCGCTGGCACGATCTGGAGTCGCTATACGCCGCGGCCGAGGGCTGAAGGGTTCGAGCGAGATCGACGACGCCGGCTGGGCTCGCGATCGCCCGATCGCTATGCTCCCGCCCGTGCTCTTTGTCGCCCCGCCTCGTTGGTTCGCTGGTGCTCTCGTCCGGAGCTCGCTGGGCGCGATCGCCCTGGGTGCGCTATTGACCGCGGGGGCCTGTCGCGTCTCGTCTCACCCCACCGAGCCCTACGAGCCCCCACCGGCCGCCCGCGTGCCCGCCAACTGGGAGGCCGTGCTGGCCGCCCCGGTCGAGGTGGAGGTGCAGACCGTGGTCTCCGCTCGCTGGGAGGCCGCCCGCAAGGGCCTGGTCAACCTGAGGCACCCCACGGCGCGCGAGGCGAAGCTCAAGAACGAGCCCGTCCCGATCGTGTTGCCCGTGGGGGTGATCCAGCACCCCGAGGCAGGCGACTTCATCGTTGGTACCGGGGTCGACACCGCGCTGGCCCAAGGCGCTCGCGATGGTGCGATCCGAGGCCTGATGCGCGCGGCGATCAAGACGATCGAGCCGCTGGAGTCGCTGGCCGACATCGTGGCGCGGTATGAGCTGTCGGTGCAGGGAGTGTTGCTGACCCACACACACTTCGACCATGTGCTCGGCCTGCCCGATCTTCCCCCCGAGACTCCGATCTATGTGGGACCGGGTGAGCTCCGGGATCGGCGCAAGTTCAATGGGCTACAGCGTCGGACCACCAAGCAGCTACTCGACGGCCGCGACCCGATACGAGAGATCGATCTGGACCGGTCGATCGCGCTCGATCCCTTTGATGCGGTCGTCGATCTACTGGGTGATGGTTCGATCTGGGGGATCGTCTGCGAAGGCCACACCAAGGGCAGCATGGCGTGGCTGGTCAACGCCGCCGAGGGCCCGGCACTCTTCGTCGGCGACACCTCGCACACCCGCTGGGGCTGGGAGCACGGGGTGGAGCCCGGCAAGTTCACCGGTGACCAAAAGCTCAACGCCCAGAGCCTGGCGCAGCTACGGGCGTTCGTGCGCAGGTATCCGCAGACCAAGGTGTACCTGGGCCACGAGCTCTAGTGGTCTCGCCCGCACTCATGGCGTCGTCGCGTCGCTGTGGAACGCATCCGCCTCGAGCAGCCGGGTCCAGCCGTCCTTCCATGTGTCCCACTCGTGCCCGCCGGTCACCGTTACGACCCGCTCGGCGGGGAGCAGCTCGGCCAGTAGTGGGTAGCTGCGTGTGCCCTCGCGGGTGCCGTAGGCGACGAACATCGCGGGGCGCGTGGCGGGCTCGGTGGCGTAGGCCTTGAGCCAGCGCCATAGCTCGACGGTGTAGTCCGACGAGGGCTCGGCAGGAGGCTGCCAGTCGCGAGCGCCTCCGGCGGCTTCGATCCGTCGGATCGCGGGTCGCTTGCCGAGGAAGGGGGAGAGTAAGACGACTCCGTCGATCTGGTCGCCGAACTCCTGCGCGGTGAGCAACGCACCCAGGCCACCCATGGAGATCCCGACCACCCAGATCGAGCGATAGCCCCGGGACCGAGCGACGTCGAAGACGTCTTCGCGCAGGCGAGGCAAGAGCTCACGCCGGGTGTAGTAGCCCAGGTGCGCGTCCACGGAGACCACGTCGACCTCGAGGCCGCGGCGCTGCATGTCCTCGAGGAACCCGTGCTCGGCGTAGGCCTCGGGATCGTCTCCCATGCCCGGGAGCATCACTACCAGCGTCTCGGCGCGCTGAGGCAAACGATCCGCGGGATCCTCGGCTGGATCCTCGGCCGGATCCTTGGCTGGATCTTCAGCGGTGTCCTCGGCCAAAACCTCGACCGTGCGGATCGGCTCCGTGGTGGCCATGCAGGACACCAGGAGGCTCGACCCGAGCAACATCGACCAGCGAGGCATTTGTGACATCGCGATGCTAGCGTGCAGGGGATCGATCGATCGGCAACGATCCGGACTCCTGGAGGCCAAACAACGCTCGCCTCGGAGTCACGGGCGAGAATGTCCTCGTGCGCAGATCCTCACGCCCCTGCTCGCATCGCCGCGTGCCCATCGCCGGTCCTCGCCTGGTAGAGGTAGCCACATGGCCCTCTCGCTCAAGCCAGGAATCGTCACCGGCAACGCTCTGACCGAGCTGTTCGACTATTGTCAGGACAACGAGTGCGCGCTGCCCGCGGTCAACGTGATCGGCTCGCACAGCGCCAATGCTGCGCTGCAGGCGGCCAAGGAGGCCAAGGCGCCGGTCATCGTCCAGGTATCCAACGGCGGGGCTCACTTCTTCGGCGGCAAGTTCCTGCCCAAGGAGGGCCACGCGGGGGCGATCGCGGGGGCGGTGGCGGCCGCCCACTACGTGCGCTCGATCGCGCAGGCCTACGGGGTCTCGGTGGTGCTGCACACCGACCACGCGGCCAAGAAGCTGCTGCCCTGGATCGACGGCATGGTCAGCGCCGGCGAGGCCTTCTACGAAAAGCACGGCGAGCCCCTCTACAGCTCGCACATGCTGGACCTGAGCGAGGAGCCGCTGGGCGAGAACCTCGAGCAGTGCCGCCAGACCCTGGGGCGGCTCGCCAAGATCGGCATGACCCTGGAGATCGAGCTGGGGGTGACCGGGGGCGAGGAGGACGGGGTCGACAACACCGACATCGACAACTCCAAGCTCTACACCCAGCCGGCCGAGGTGCTGCAGGCCTACGAGACGCTCAAGCCGGTGGGGCCATTCACCGTGGCCGCATCCTTCGGCAACACCCACGGGGTCTACAAGCCGGGCAACGTCAAGCTCACCCCGAAGATCCTCGACAACTCCCAAAAGGCCATCAAGGACAAGCACGGCGGTGGGGACAAGCCGGTGCACTTCGTGTTCCACGGCGGCTCGGGATCGTCGCCCGAGGAGATCCGCGAGGCGGTCTCCTACGGGGTGATCAAGATGAACATCGACACCGACACGCAGTGGGCGTTCTGCCAGCCGATCAAGCAGTACATGGACGACAAGAGCGACTACCTCCAGTCGCAGATCGGCAACCCCGAGGGCGAGGACAAGCCCAACAAGAAGCACATCGACCCGCGGGCGTGGGTCCACCTGGGCGAGAAGGGCATGGCCGCCCGGCTTGTGCAGGCGTTCAAGGATCTGGGAGCCTACGGGAAATTCGGCTGAACTGGGTCTCTATGCCGAGGCCGGCTCGGGTGCACGACGGCTGTCGCGCCCGCCCCGCGCCCGCGCCCGCGCCAACCGATCCGTGGCCCAACCTATGGCACAGTAGGCCGCCCCGCCCTCGAATGGAGTGCCCCGAAGAGAACGTCTTCGTCGACTTCGTGCGCGGCGAGCTGCCCCGCAACGAGCGGGCCTCGCTCGAGGCCCATATCGACGAGTGCGAGGTGTGCTCGATGGTGGTGGCGGAGATGGCCCGGCTATTTGGCCCCGACGAGTCCGCCGACTCGGCCGGCTCGGCCGACCCGGAGCTCGAGCCGGTCGACCCTCGGCTGCTCGACACCGACGGGGCTTTCTCCCCGACCGCGGTCACGCAGTCGTCGGGCGAGATCCTGTCGGAGCCCGCGGCCATGCTGCCCCAAGGCGCCAAGCTGGGGCGCTACGTGGTCATCGACAAGGTCGGCGCGGGCGGCATGGGGGTGGTGTACGCGGCCTACGATCCCGAGCTCGACCGCAAGGTCGCCCTCAAGGTGCTGCGGCGGGGCGCTCTGGCCAGCGGGCGCAGCAGCGGTGACAAGCAGCGCGACCGGCTGATGCGCGAGGCCCAGGCCATGGCCAAGCTCTCGCACCCCAACGTCATCACGGTCCACGACGTAGGTACCTTCGAAGGTCAGGTGTTCCTGGCCATGGAGTTCATCGACGGCCAGACCCTGGGGGACTGGATCCGCCAAGGCAACCGCACGTGGCGCGAGGTCCTGGAGGTGTTCATCGCGGCGGGCCGGGGGCTGGCCGCGGCCCACGCGGTTGGCCTGGTGCACCGCGACTTCAAGCCGGACAACGTGCTGATGGGCAACGACGGCCGCGTGCTGGTGACCGACTTCGGCCTGGCCCGCCCGGCTGCGGGCAAGACGGGCGCGTTCAGCTCGGTGGGCGAGGTGCCCAGCATGCAGGTGCTCACCGCTTCGCTCACCCAGACGGGCGCGCTGGTGGGTACCCCGGCCTATATGGCGCCCGAGCAGCTCTCGGGCAGCCGCACGGGGCCCAAGACCGATCAATTCAGCTTCTGCGTGACCCTTTACGAGGGCCTCTACGGCAAGCGCCCCTTCATGGGGCGGAGCTTCGCCGAGCTGGCCAGCAACGTCAGCTCGGGCGCGTTCACTCCGCCCCCGCGCGACGTCAGCGTGCCGCGCCGGGTCCGTCGCGCGTTGTTTCGCGGGTTGTCGACCGACCCCGAGCTGCGCTTCGCCGACATGAACGAGCTGATCCACGCGCTGCGCCACGATCCTTGGCGACCGTGGCGGCGATGGGGAGCGGTGGTGATGCCCGCGGGCTTGTTCATGGTGGGGGCGATCGCCTACCAGCAGAGCCAGTCGACAAAGAGCAGCTACTGCGATCGGGTCGACGACCAGCTGGTGGGGGTGTGGGACGACGAGCGTCGCCAGGAGGTCGAGCAGGCGTTCCTCGCCACCGAGCGCGCCTTTGCCCACGACGCCCTGGCCACCACCACCCGCAAGCTCGACGAGTACGCCCTGCGCTGGGTGGGCATGCAGAGCGCGGCGTGCCGCGACCAGCTACGAGGGGAGCAGCCCCAGGCGGTCCTCGCCCTGCGGATGCACTGCCTGGAGCGACGCCGTGAGGGCCTGCGCACCGTGGCCGAGCTGCTGACCGTGGCCGACGGAGCGGTGGTGGAGGGGGCGGTCGACGTGACCCGAGGGCTGGCGCAGCTCGATCCCTGCGAGGATCTCGACGCGCTCACCCAGAGCGTGCCGGCACCGCCCGAGTCACCGCAGCTGCGCCGTACCGTCGGCGAGCTCGAGCGCGAGCTCGCCAAGGCCCGGGTGCTGCGCCAGGCGGCGAAGTATGACGAGTCCGAGGCCATACTCCGCGAGGCCCTCGAGCTCGCCACCCAGACCGGCTACCGGCCGCTCGAGGCCGAGGCCCTGGGGACGCTAGCGAGCACGCTCGACCGTGGGGGTAAGTTCGACGAAGCCGAGGCCATGTATCACCGCGCGCTCTCGGCCGCGCTGGCCGCGGGTCACGCCTCCGTGATGGGGTACGTATCGGTGGGCCTGGTGTGGCTCACCGGTGTACCCGAGCGGCCGCTCGACGAGGCCGAGCGCTGGGCCACCCACGGCTTGGCCGCGATCGAGCCCCTGGGGCACATGCCGGAGTTGCGGGCTCAGCTCTATCACGCGCTGGCGATCGCCCGGCTCCAGCACGGCAAGCTCGACGAGGCCGAGCAGGCGCTCAACGAGGTCATCGCGGTCCGTGAGGCCGCCTTCGGCAAGGGTCACCACAGCCTTGGCGCCGTGATGGCCAGCCGCGGCCGGCTGATGGCGATGCGGGGCCGATTCGACGAGGCGGTGAGCGCCCTGCGGCTGTCTCGCAAGCACATCGAGCACGAGTACGGCGCGTTCCACCCCCAAAGCGCCACTGTCATGATCAACCTCGCCGCTGCTCTGTCCGAGCGAGGGGATCCAGAAAAAGCGCGTGAGATCCAGGAACAAGCGCTACGGATCCAAGAGATCAACCTCGGGCCCGATCATCCCGAGGTCGCGACCTCGCACCTCAACATGGCGGCCACGCTCGACGCCCTGGGTGATGCGAGGCTATCCAAGCAGCACGCCCTGACCGCCTTGGAGAGCTTTCGCAAGACCTACGGCGAGGACAGCGTCGAGCTGGCGTGGGCGATGAGCACCTTGGCGACCGCCGAGACCAACCTCGGTCAGCTGGAACGGAGCGTCGAGCTCCGCCAGCAGGCGCTGGCGCTTACCCGGAAGAAACTGGGCGACGACCACCCCCGGGTGGGTCGCTATCGCCACAACCTGGCCGAGGCCCTCCTCAAAGCCGGCCGCATGCAGCCGGCCGAGGCCGAGTTTCGTGCCGCGCTCGACGTTCGGACCCGCGCCCATGGGGGGGATCACCCCAAGACCGGCGAGAGCGCGGCCGCCTTGGCCGAGCTGCTCACCGATCACCTCGGCCGAGCCGACGAGGCGGTGGGACTGGCCGAGCAAGCCGTGCGCGTAGCTGCGCTGGGGAAGGTGAGCGACGCGCAGCGCGGCTATGCGCGCTTCGTGCTGGCGGATGCGCTGTGGAGATCGAAGGCTCACCGCGACCGGGCGCGGGCCCGCACGATGGCCGAGCTGGCTCGCGACGATCTGGCTAGCACCGGGCGTGATCCCGAGCAGATCGCCGCGATCGAACGGTGGCTGGCCGCTCACCCTGCCGAGGACGTCGCGGCACCGCCCCAGTGAGCCCCGGTAAGCCACTGGATAAGCCAGAGCACGACCGAGGCTCATCGACGACCCTTCGCGGTCGGTGTAGGCAAAGTTGGTCCCGGCAGTGATCGAAATGCCTCGTGCCTGGTCTAGCGCGATCGAGGCGACGGGCCGGGGTGCACCCCGGTGCCGAACGATCCCGGGAGCCGGCGTCGTCTCCTCGACACGAGCGCGTGGGTCGGGCCGACCAAGGGGCGAACTTGTCGGCCTGGCCCGCGCCTATTTTGGTGCGGGCTCGAGAGCCTGCGAGGCGGCTCAGCTGCGCTCAACTTCGCTCAACTGCGCTCAACTGCGCTTGTTCTTCTTGCGCCGCGCCCGGGCCTCGGCGCGCACCTGCAGCTGCTCGCGAATGTCGGCCTCGAGCTTGCCCATGCACTCGGGCTTGTAGCCGCGATAGGAACCGCGGATCACCCCCTTGTGGTCGACCACGAAGGTAAAGGGGAACTTGGGGCTGCCGTACTGCCCGGCGTAGTCCTCGCCGGCGATGGCGATCTTGGCCCCGAGCCTCTTCTTGGTGATCGTCTCCTTGACCGCTTGGGCGTCCTCGTCGGTGGCGATGGCCAGCAGGGTCATGCCGTGCTTGCGATAGCGCCGGTACAATTGGTCGAACTCGGGCAGCTCCTTGAGGCAGGGCTTGCACCACGTGCCCCAGAAGTTCACCACCTGCACGCGACCACGGAAGGTGCGATTGGTGATCGTCTTGCCCTCCTCGAGGCCGGGCAACGAGAACGACTTGAGCGATTGCCCCACGCCAGCGTCACGACCACACGTAGCGTCGACCTTGCCGTGGACCGGCCGGGGCAGCTCGAGCGTGGCGACCACCGGCTTGGGTTCGGACTTGGGCGAAGGACCCGAAGGCTCGGCGGCCCCGGAATCGGCCGTCGCGGGCTCGGCCGTCGCGGGCTCGGCCTCGGCGGTCGGCGTCGCGGGCTCGGTCGCGGGATCTACCTGTCCCGGAGGATCACTGGCTTCGGCGCCGGGATCGGCGGGCGATTCCTGTCCCGGGCCCGACGTGCCCGGGGTCTCCGTCGTACCGCTGGTCGCATCGGCCCCGCCATCGGTCACCTCCGCCACGGCGGGCTCGGGCTCCGGCGATTGAGCAGTCCCCTTGGGGGTGCAGCCGAACAGCACCACCATGAACGCCGATGCACGTGCGCTTCGCATGGCCGAAAGCTAACAGCCCCGGCCTTGCACGCGCCAGCGAGCGGTTCACTCCAGTCGGTCGAGCGCGCGCCGCAGCCGACTCCACCCCTCGGTCAGCACGGCTTTGCCCGCGCGATAGGGAAACAACCACCGCACCGTCTTGCCGCGACACACGGTGACGAGCATCCGCTCCTCTTGCAGCAAGGCGCCCAGGGGCGCTGCGGGCGTCTCGCCCGGACCATTGATCTCGATCCCGATCATGGAGCCCAGGCCGCGGATCTGCTCGACGCGCGGGTGGGGATCGGCGGCGGCGATCCCCTGAAGGATCTCCAGCTGCGCCCCCGCCGATTCCATCAGCCCTTCGTCGTCCATGATCCGCAGGGTGGCCAGCCCGGCCGCGCACGCGATCGGGTTGCCGCCAAAGGTAGAGCCATGGCTGCCCTTGACCATGTGTGCGGCCAGCTCGGGCCGGGCCACGCACACGCCGATCGGGTAGCCGCCGCCGACCGCCTTGGCGTACCACTCGACGTCGGGGGCCAGCGCGGGGTCGCGGCCCACGATCCGCTCCCACGCCGAGAACTTGCCCGTGCGCCCACCTCCGCACTGGATCTCGTCGGTCGCCAGCAGGGCGCCGTGACGTGTGCACAGCTCGCGGAGTCCGGTGAGGAACTCGACGCTCGCGGGATAGATGCCCCCCTCGCCCTGCACCGGCTCGATGAACACCGCGGCCACCCGACCTTCGTACTTGGTCAGCAGCGCCTGTACCGAGTCGAGGTCGCCGTAGGTCGCTCGGGCCACGTTGAGCCGAGCGAAGCGACCCTCGGGCTCGTCGAGGCAGCTGACGTAGGGCTCGCGATACTTGGGATTGGCGGTCAGGGAGATCGAGCCCAGTGTACGGCCGTGGAAGGCGCGCTCGAAGCCGATGATCACGTCACGCCCCGTGGCCCGTAGGGCCAGCTTGATAGCGGCCTCGTTGACCTCGGTGCCGGTGTTGCCCAGGAACACTCGCGCATCGGGGATCGTGGTGCGCTCGACGATCTGCCCCACCAGATCCTGCTGAGGCTTGGTCCACAGCGTGCCCGCGGCGGCGGTGAGCCGCAGCATCTGCTCGCGCACTGCGTCGGCGAGATCGGGGTGCCCGTGCCCTAGGGGTAGGCAGCCGATCCCGCACATCGCGTCGAGGTACACGTTGCCCTCGGCATCCTTGACGTAGATCGAGCCCTTGCCGCCGTCGTCGGGCGGCACGGCGGCGTCGAGCACGATGTTCCGTGGCGTGTAGGTGGGCCAGCGGCGGTCCTGCATGCGCCGAATCTACCACCGCACGAGCAGCCCAGGCGCGCCCACATGAACGCATCCAATTCACTGAAATCACTCGCTCTTCAGGGACGAGCGACCGCTTGCGCTATCGTCGGTATCGGACCATCAGCGGAACCACCGTGCTCCAGAGCATAACCATCAGAGGCTACCGCTGCTTCACCGAGCTGAAGGCCGAGGGGCTGACCCGCGTCAACCTGCTGGTCGGCAAGAACAACGCGGGCAAGACGTCGCTCCTCGAGGCGCTGGAGTTGCTGTTGCTGCGTGCGCAGCCGGACTGCATCATCCGAAGCTCATGGCGTCGCGAGGAGATGTCATCGCACGGCGTAGGCCCGTCACGCTCGGAGCCCGAGGATCTCCTGCTCGATGCACGTCAGCTCTTTCATGGGCGACACCTCGACACGACCACGTCCTTCCTGATCGAGGGTACGGATGAGCATGATACGCCCCTAAAGATCGATGTCTGGATCGTATCCGATCCCGATGATTGGACGCTGGCGACGTCGGACGAACGTGGCAACACAGAGGAGTGGGAGCTCCAGAAAACGTCTATCGAAATCAGAAAGCCGTGGCGATACGCAGACTTCGATCGAATGATCTCGCCGTTCATTTTTGCGAGCATGGCCGGTATCGACTCGCACGAGCGCGCGCGCCTATGGAATCTGATCGTAGGAAACGAGAGCGAAGACTTCGTCACTAGTGCGATACAGATCCTCGAGCCGGAGATCGAACGGGTGATCTTCACGGTCGGCGATGGCTATAACCAGACCCCAGCGGCGTTCGTTCGTATGAAGGGAATGGCCGAGCGCGTCCCGCTCGGCAGCCTGGGTCACGGAGCGAGCCGACTACTCGACCTTGCGCTCCTCATGGTCCAGGCCCGTGGTGGTGCCTTCCTGGTGGACGAGATCGAGATCGGCCTGCACCACTCCACCATGGAATCGGTCTGGCGGCTCATCATAGAGAACGCTCGTCGCCTCGACCTCCAGGTGTTCGCCACCACACACAGCCAGGACTGTCTCCGCGCGCTGGCCAACCTCTACCGAGACGACCGCTCGATGTCCGACACGGTCAGCCTGCATCGGCTCGATGTCGGCGCCTCTAGGACCGAGCGGTTCTCCATGGATGACCTGGAGATCGCCGACGAAGCCCACCTTGAGCTGCGGGGAAATCCATGAAGCCGAGGGATCGTCGTAACCCCCACCGGCTAATCGTAGAGGGGCCGGACGACCTCCATACCGTGGTGCACCTGACCACCGCACACGGCGTGGACTGGGAATCCGACGACTCGGGCGCTCCCTACATCCGGGATGCAGGAGGGCTCGACGGGGCGCTGCGCGAGCTACCCACCAGCATCAAGTCGACAAGGCGGCTGGGCATCGTGCTCGACGCGGACCAATCACCCGCGATCGTGTGGACGCGAATCCGGGAAGCACTGCGCACGCTGAGCCTACCCACGGAACCGCCTGCTGGCGGCTACGTCGACGCTACCGAGAGCGGGTGCCGGATCGGAGTGTGGATCCTCCCCGACAACCAGCGCCCAGGTGCCCTCGAAGATCTCCTGACGGGCTTGATTCCACCCAGCGATCCGGTCTGGACGTACGCCGGTGAAGTATGTCGAGAAGCGTCTCGTCGGGGCGCACGATTCAAGGCGCACTACCTCCACAAGGCCAGCGTGCGGACCTGGCTCGCCTGGCAGGAGCAACCCGGCGTACCGCCAGGAAGCGCGATCCAGCGAGGGTACCTAGACGCGCAGCAGAGCGCAGCGCACGGCTTCGTGCGCTGGTTCCAGAGCTTGTTCCTCACCGCAGAGCCCTCCCCGAGTCCACCGACCGACGAGAACCGTCCATAACTACCCATAACCACCCATGACCGCCGGCCATCGCCTAGCCGGCGACACCTACCACCGCACGAGCAGCCCAGGCGCGCCCACATGAACGCGCACGCGAGCGCGCCCCGACGGCGTGGGCTCGCGCTTGCGGAACGCAAAGACGCCCACCAGCGCGGTGCTCACCGCCAGCCCGACGGTTACGCCGATGAGCGCATTGGTGACGACCTGGTAGCGTTCGAACGCGTTGCGGTGACCGAGGGGATAGGGCCGGTCCAATGCGACCAGCTCGCCGTCCGGACCGGTCACGGGAGTGCCGTCGTCGTTGAGCTCGTAGCACTGGGGTGGACACTTCTCGATGTCGAAGCGCTGAAAGTGATAACGAGCCAGGCTGCCCATGACCGCCATCACCACGCCCGAGGCCCCGGTCAGGCCCACTCCGCTCCAGAACACGGCCTTCAGCCGCCGCTTTTGCCGCTTTTGCCGCTGGGGGTCATCTCGGCCTAGGTCACCGCCTGGGTTGGACATCTCGTCCACCACGTCGACCTTCCACGGAGCCACATAGACCTCGTAGACCTCCCCCGCGGTGATGTAAGCGGGGCGGGTCCGGCGATCGTCGGGGCCCATCCCGAACAGCTCCACGTCGACCGTGCCGGGCAGCATCAGCAGCGGAAAGTCGTCGATAGGGACGGTACGACCCGCCACCCGAACCTCGCGAAGCTCCACCCCCTCGGCGATCTTCAGGGTCAGCTCGCCCACCCGGCCGCGGTGCTCGACCAGGTTGCGCTCGGCTTCGCTGCGCTGCGCCGTGCAATCGATCGGCCGCTCGTCGGGGGCCCACTGGCTGCAATCGGGCAGCTCGAGGTATCGCTCGAAGGCCCGCACCGCCTCGACCGTCTTGCCGGCCCGCCCAAAGGCCAGCGCGACGGCATAGAGGGTGTTGGCGGCCGGCACCGCAGCATACGAGCGCTCGAATTCCACCGCAGCCTCGCCGTAGCGCCCGTTGCTGTACAAGCGCTGGCCCTCTTTATAGTGCTCGATGGCCTGCTCGATCTTGGCTTGCAGCTGCCGCTGGGCCAGCTCCTCGGGGCTCAGCGTGGTGGGATCCGCCTCGGTGGTGGACGCGGGCAGGTCGGGCGGCTCATCCGATCCCTCCGACTCGAACGAGTCCGGCTCGGGCAACGGCCCCCGCATCGCCACCGCGGGTACGGGCCCACCCAGCGCGATGGCCAGCGCGACGACCAACGCGACGACCAACGTCGAGTGGGTCTGGCGAGGAGCGGCCATGCGTCCGAGTCTACGACGAACCATCGAAGTCTACGATGGGCCGGGCGCGGGCATCGCTCTTAGGGGACCGGAGTACCGGTGCCGCCGATCTTGTCGAACTCGGGCATGGGAGGCAGGTCATTGCCTCCATCATCGGGATGGGACGCGGTGGACGCCGACTTGTCGCCGGCGGGCTTGCCCTTGTGGCTCCCCTTGGGCTTGGATCCCCGGGGCTTGAACCGATGCCGGCTCCCCTTGGGCTTGGTCTCCTCGGCGACGGCCGGGATCGGGCGCAGCCGATAGTTGAAATTGTCGGAGGCCATCGGCACCAAATGCCACGTGAACGTCTTGTAGCCCTCCTTGGATACCAGCACCGTGATCGCGTTCTCGCCTCGAGGTAGCTCGACCATGACCGGAGTGGGCTGCGCTTGCACTTTGCCGTCGAGGGTGATCGTCGCCCCGGCGGGATCGGTGTCGAAGTGCCACTTGATCATGGCCGGCTCCGGCGACAGCGCCTTGGCCTTGTCCGGCCCCTCGCCGCCATCGCTCCGGGTGACCTGCGGCGGGTTCGACGACACCATCGGTGTGGGCTGGGGGGCGTCTCGACCGAATCCATTGGTGACCATGGCGGCCCCCACCGCGGCCCCCACCAGCGGCAGCAACAGCCACAGGCTCCAGTGCCGGGCCGGAGCCGCGGCCAAGCTCGCGGTGAGGGTGTGGGTGTTGGTGCCGGTCGTGTTCCCGACCACGGGCAACGAGCCGGTCGAGCGACGCGCGACCCTCACGTCTGATGTCTCCGAGGGCCTAGCGGTGGCCCGGGTGACATCCTCAGGCGAGAGGGGATCGTTGGCCGCCGACAACCGCGGACCCGACGTGCTAGCGCGGCGCACCGCGGCACGGATGTACCCCACGCGCGCAGAGAACAGCCGCTCCATCACCGCCGACAGCTCCTCACGCGGATCGATCTCGTCGTCCAAGGCCCGCAATTGCACCCGCAGCTCACGAAGCATGTGCGCTGCGGTGGGGAAGCGATCGTCACGATCCCGGGCCAAGGCCCGCTCGATCAGCGAGACCACGCCCGGCGGCATGCCATCGCAATGCTCCCGGATGTCGGGCACCCGGCAGGCGCTCACGCGAGCCAGGGTCTCCGACTCGGTGTCGGCCGTGAACAGCCGCTCGTTGGTCAATAGCTCCCACAGCACCGTCCCCAGGGCGAACAGATCGGTGCGATGGTCGATCGGATCGCCGCCGGCCTGCTCAGGGGACATATAGGCCAGCTTTCCTCGCAGCTGACCGGTGCGAGTGCTGCTGCGACGCCCGGTGGCCTTGGCGATCCCGAAGTCCACCACCTTGACCCGACCGTCCATGCCAACCAGCAAGTTATGCGGCGACACGTCACGATGGACCAGGTCCATCGGGCGACCATCCGCATGGGTCAGGTCGTGGGCCGCGGCGAGGCCTTCGCACGCGTCGGCCACCACCCGTAGCACAGCGGTCAGCGGCAGGCGCTCACCGTGCTTGCGGAGCTGACGGAGCAACGACGCCAGGGTCTCGCCCTCGACATACTCCATCACCATGAAGAACAAGCCGTCCGCCTCGCCCAGATCGTGGATCTCGACCACATGCGGGTGGTGCAAGCGGGCCGCGATGCGAGCCTCGTCCAAGAACATCTCGACGAACTCGGACTCGGCCGCAAGGTGTGGGTGAATCACCTTCACCGCCACTAGCTTTTCGAAACCGGCTCGACCGGTCGCACGGCCGAGATACACCGTTGCCATCCCGCCGTGACCCAGCCGATGGATCAACTCATAGCGCCCGACCGTCTTGCCTACCGCGAGTGCGTCGGGCACCAGAGCAGACTGGTCCTTGGTCTCGGACTCACGCTCGATGACCTTGGTTTCAGGCTCGGCTTCCATCGGACCCGCGAGGTAGGGGGGTCGGACCGCCGCAAACGGCCGAACGGGTGCACTCACCATACGCGAAACCGTCGTGACGATCACCGATGGCCATCGGGTCTTGGGGCATACCCCGACCCACCGGCTCGACCGCACTTACCCTGGACCACTCGGATCGGCCGATCCCATTGCACGCTTCGTAGGCTTCGCGGGCTTTGAGATCCTTCATCGCCAAGCGAGAGCTCGTCGCCAACAACCCCATCGCCGCCCATGGCGCCTGCCGCGATTCCGCGGCGGCCGGGCCGGTGGAGACGATCACGTCGGCTCACCGGTCCCGAACCCCGAGCGGTCGACCACGAGGCTCCAAGTCGCCGAACCCCTGGTCATCGAGTCCCCAATCGACGCCGGAGGAGTCATTCGCGCCATTGCCGCCCCTCCTGCACGAAAAAGAGCAACAGCGAGGCAACGGTGCGCGATATTGCGCAACTAAAAGCCCACAAACCGGCTCACCAGAGACCCACCAGAAGCCTCATGAGTGTTCAGTCTCGAACCTCCGCAAGCTGCGCCTTACCTCACATCGAAGTGCTGCAAAAAATCGACCAGGATGGAGATCTCCTCGAAGAGATCTCGGAGATCTTCTCCCTACCCTTCAAAAATGTTGAAAAAGTCTATATTTTGAATGGTAAATACACCAGTACACAAACAGCCTTCAATTCTTGGAGTTCACCAAGGATTTCGATCGATTCGGCTCCTTTATCCACAGGATGTTGTGGTGGCGCCCACCACGCGCCACAATATGTTGTGGAATGACCCTTGCGTGCGGGGGTGCAGTGTTCTACGGGTACTAGTCGTATCGAAGAGAGAGCGGACCATGGCAAAGCGACAAACGCGCAGGAGCATCTCGGTCAAAGGCATCACGTACCAACGGCTCAAGAACTTCTGCGAGTCGCAAGGCATGAGCGTCAGCGGGTACCTCGAAGACATCATCGCCAGTCGTCTGGACGAAGCCAACGTGCCCGTCCCCGAGAAGGTCGAACCGCGTCCCGAGCCGGCGGTAAAGACGCAGCGTGACCCGGACGAGATCATCTCGCAGCACTTCACGTTCTAGGCCTCGCACCCGAGCTCCGTCCCCGAGGTGCCGAGGCGGACGGGCTCCCACGCTCGAATCACGGCCTACGAGTGCAACCCCGCCACTCACCGTAAGGCCGAACCCGACGCTCTCTCGAAGATCTTGCGCACCGAGCCAAAACCGCCCGCGGGATATCCTCGACGGTGGTGGCCAACAACGACGACGACACCCGGGGATTGACCCGACGTCGAACCCTCCAGGGCATGGGCGCCGTCCTGGGAACGACCGGCGTCGGATGTGGAGCCGAAAGCCTCGGCGACGGCTTCGACACCAGCAGCGGAGCCGATCCGTCGACCGGGGCCGCCAGCTCGTCCGCCAGCTCGGCCGCCAGCTCGGCGGAATCCGTCGACTCTACCGGCCCCCAAGGCACCAGCCACAACACGACCTCGGGCGACGGTAGCGCAGACGAAGACAGCAGCGGCGAGCGCTTCGACGAGTGCGGGGCCGACAACCTCGGCCTCGCTCCACAGGAATTGCTCGCCGGGATCGACACCGTCGTCGTGGTGATGATGGAGAACCGCTCCACCGATCACTACTTCGGCTCGGCCACCTTCCGCGAGGGCTGGACCCTCGAGGGCCTCACCGGCGAGGAGACCAACCCGCGGATCGACGGCACGCCGATCGGCGTGTTCCCGATGGACAACCTGACCCCCGCCGATCCCCCGCACCAGTGGGTCGACTGCCACTTGCAGTGGAACATGGGCGCCAACGACGGCTTCGTCATCGTGCACGAGCAAGTGCACCCGGGGTCACACCACGAGGTGATGGGCTTCCACGTCCGCAGCCAGCTGCCGGTGCTCTACGCGCTGGCCGACCACTACACCCTCTTCGACCACTGGTTCGGCTCGGCGATGGCCGGCACGTGGCCCAATCGTTTCCACCTGCACGCCGGGACCTCGGGCGGACAGCAGGAGAACTTCCCCGAGCCCGGCCTGACCACGATCTGGGAGCTTCTGGGCGACGCGGGCATCAGCCACGCCAATTACTACTCCGACGTGGCGTGGGCCTGGGGCGGCTTCGTCAGCCCCTTGGCGTCTTATACCGAGTCGATCGACGAGTTCTTCGATGCCGCGGCCGCGGGCACCCTGCCCCAGTTCAGCATCATCGATCCCAACTTCGGGCTGCTGCCGGGGGGCGAAGGAGGCAACGACGACCACCCCTCGCACGACATCACGCTGGGGCAGATCTTCCTCGGCAGCATCTACCAAGCCCTGGCCCAGAGCCCGCACTGGAACAGCTGCTTGCTCATCATCACCTACGACGAGCACGGCGGGTTCTTCGACCACGTCAGCCCTCCGGGGACCTTCGACCCCCTCGAGCCCTTCCAGCAGCTGGGGCACCGGGTGCCTTCGCTGGCGATCGGTCCCTTCGTCCGCCGTGGTTGCATCAACAGCACGGTGGTCGACCACGTCTCCGTGCTCTCGACGATCACCCATCGCTTCGAGCTGCCGCCTATCACCCAGCGGGTCCTCGAGACCAACGACCTGTCCAGCGCGATCGATCCGCGGCTGCTCGGCGACCCGCAGCCGCCAGCGTCGATCCCCATGCTCTCGGTCTCCGTCTCCGAGGTGCTGTCCAAGCGCGGCACCGGCCAGGACGAGCTGGCCTCGATGATCGCCTCGGGCGACGTGCCCCTGCCCGCCGACCGCCGGCACGACAACGCGAGTCACGAGGTCGCCCTACGGCTGCTCGATCGCGCGACCCGGCTCGGGGTCGTGCAGCTGCGGCCCTGAGCCCGACCCGCCGCGGCTCGCCTCGAGCTCGCCTCGGCTCGGTCCGACCCACCGCGACTCACCCGGATCGGCTACTCTGATCTCAGCGTGGAGATCGAGCGACCTACCCCCGCCCCCGTACCGTGGGCGCAGGACTTCTTTACCTTTGGAGTTACGGGGACCAACGGCAAGACCTCCACCGTGCACCTGCTGACCTCGGTGATCGCCGCCACCGGCTCGCATGCCCTGGGCGTGAGTACGGTGGGGACCTTCCTCGATGGCCGGCCACTCGACCTCCCACACAGCGCGAGGGGCTTTGTCGATGCATGCGCCGCGCTACGCGATGTGGACGGACGTTGGGCCGTGGTCGAGTGCACAAGCAAGAGCCTCGCCGAGGGGTACGCCAAGCGCTGGCGCTTCGACATGGGCGTGTTCACCAACCTCTCACCCGAGCACCTATCGACCCATGGCTCGTGGGAGCACTACCTCGCCTCCAAGGCCCAGCTGTTCACCCACTTGGGGCCCGGTCGCGTCGCGGTGCTCAATGCGGCCGATCGCCACTGCCTACTGCTCGACCGAGTGATCCCCGGCGACGTCGATCGCCACTGGTATGGCGCCCCCACCCGCAGCCCGCTCCAGCACCAGGCCGACCTGACCGCGGCCTCGGTGGGCGTCGATCCCACGGGCACCTTCGTTCAGCTGGCCCCCTCGCCGGCGGCCGAGGCCCTCGGCGGCGAGCTCCAGGTGCGCATGGTGGGAGACGTCTACGCCGAGAACGCGCTGGCCGCCGCCACGGCAGCGCTGGCCGCCGGCCTGTGCGGCGAGCAGGTCGCCGACGGCCTGGCTCGCTGCCCGCCCGTGCCCGGTCGCTTCGAGGTCCTCAGCCACGAGCCGGTGGTCGTCGTCGACTATGCCCACACCCCCGACGCCCTCGCCCGTACCTGCGAGACGGCCCGCGGCCTCGCCACGGGCGACGTCATCGTGGTCTTTGGCGCGGGCGGAGACAGCTCGCCGGGCAAGCGCCTGCCCATGGGCGAAGCGGTAGGCAACCGCGCCGACGTGGCGATCGTGACCAACGACAACCCGCGCGACGAAGATCCCCAGCAGATCGCGCAGATGCTCGTCGAAGGGGTGGAGGTCGGCGGGCGCGCACGGGTGGAGATCCGCCTCGACCGCCGGCTGGCGATCGAACGTGCGCTCGACCTGGCGCGCTCGGGCGACGTGGTGGTGGTGGCCGGCAAAGGGCACGAGACCGGCCAAGAAGTGGGCGGCGAGACGCTGCCGTTCTCCGATCGAGACGAGGTGCGGCGGCTGACAGGGGTCGCGGACGCGTGAGCACAGAGCAGGCCGTACGGGCCCGGCTCGACGCCCTACGGGACGCATTGCAAGCCCGACACGGGTGGACCCACCTGGAGATCACCGTCGACGTCGACCGCTCGACCGGACACCTGCGCTTGCGCGGTGAACTCGCGGTCGCGCGGCTGTTCCCCCGAGTGATCGCCGCGGTGCGAGAGGTCGTGCCATCGGTGGAGATCGACACACACGAGCTCCGGGTGATGGCCGGCGGGCGGTGGCATGCGCTCGTGGGCCCCGCCTCCTTGCAAACCACCTGCCCAATCGTCGACCCCACGCGACGCCTGGCCACCGAGCTACGGCCCGAGGACGGCCCGGTGCAGCGCCTGGGAGAGCGCGTCAGCGCGGTGGTCGTGCGCGGCCGTGATGGCACCGTGGGCTGGCTGGACGAGCCTCTGGGCCCCGTGGTGGAGGCTCCAGTGCTCGTGGCTCCGCACCACGACGACCCCTTCGCGCTGATCGACGCCGCCCGGCCATGGATCGGCACGCCCTACCGACTGGGCGGAATCACGACCGACGGGATCGACTGCTCGGCGCTCGTGCAGCGGCTATGCCGACAGACGCTGGGCATCATCGTGCCGCGACACTCTAGCGACCAGCTGCAGATCGCCCCACGGCCGGGCGAAGGCCGGGGTCCTGGAGATCTCTCGTTCGTATGGAGTGACCGCGAGGCTCGATGCCATGTGGGGATCGGGACCGGGACCACCGTGATCCACGCCTCGCTCTCACGGCGACGAGTCGTCGAAGACCCACACCCCGGCTTTTGGGTCGACGCACGTCGGACGATGCACGTCCCCTTTGCGCAATTGCTCGCGTTTGGGCGCCGCACCGCGGGCGCCCCCTCACTGGTGGCCGCGGGCTTCTTGCCCGGTGCAGACGGGCCGACCTGACCGCGGCACCCCCCCGGTGGCCGCGGCCCGGTCGGCTCGCTACAGCTCACAGCCCCGGTAGCGGCCCGCTCCCATTGTCGAGCTCGCCGTAGGTGTCTACGTCGATCCCCAGCGCGTTGAGCACCGAGACCAGCAAGCGATTGTTCTCGACCCCGTCGAATTGCAAGAAGCGCCCTGGCGTGATCCCGGTGTTGCGCCCGCCGGCCATCACGAAGGGGATCTGGTTGTGGGTGTGGTTGTTGCCCTTGCCCAGCTCGTTGCCCCACAGCACGATCGTGTTGTCGAGCATGGTCCCGTCACCCTCGGGGATCTGCCGCAGACGATCGACGAAGTACGCGAACTGCTCGGCGTACCAGGTGTTGATCTGGACGAGCTTGTTCTGGGCGTCCTCGTTGCTGTCGCCCTCGTGGCTGAGGTCGTGGTGGCTCTCGCTGATGTCTAGCCAGGGGAAGGTCTGACCGCTGGTCGAGCCGTTCCACATGAAGGTAGACGACCGGGTCAGGTCGCACGCGAAGGCCATGACCAGCAGATCCAGCTGCAGGCGGGTGATCTCCGGGTAGTTGGCGCTCGAGTTGTGGTCGGGCGGGTCGCCGATGTCGGGCACCTCGCACGCGGCGCCCACGTTGGAATCGAGGTCGAGGCGCTTTTCGATCTCGCCGAGGCCATCGAGGTGAGCCTCGAGCTTCTCGCGGTCGGCGCTGCCCAGCTTCTGCTCGAGGGCGTCGGCCTGGCTCTTGACCACATCGAGCACGCTGCGACGCTCGGCCTTGAGCTTGGCGATCGTCGCCTGGTCCTGCCCAAACTCGGCGAACAGGCGGCCAAAGACCTCCGAGGGGTCGCTCTCGGGCGGGATCGGCTGGTTGGGCCCCGAGTAGGACAGGCGGGTCCGCGGGTTGGCCGAGTTGACCCGCACGCCCAGCTCCAGCGACTTGAAGGGGGTCTGCTTGCCCGACTGCTCGGCATAGACCTGGTCGATCGAGGTGCCACCGCCCCAGCCGCTGCTCGCGTCACCACCGCCCGAGAACTCGCCGCCGTCGAGCAGACCCGTGCCGCAGGTGAACTTGCTCGGCCCCGACATGTGCCGGTTGCCCGCCCCGCCGTTGTTGTAGCGCAGGCCGTCGATCACGACGATCTCGTCGCGGATCGACTCGAGCGGCGAGAGGATCGGCCCGAGCACGAAGTCGTTCACCGATCCGCTGGGCAGCCAGGCGTCGCGGATCGTGCCGTTGGCGGAGAACATCAGGCAAAGGCGCAGCGGGGGGCCCTCGGCGGCCTGCGTCTCGAGCAAGGGCACAAAGGGGGCCAGAGCGGCGGTCGCTCCCAGGCTGCCCAGCAAGGCGCGCCGTGAGAAGCGAGGGTTGATGGGCGATCGGCTCGGCGTGCGCATGGCTACTACTCCGCGGACAGCTTGCGGAAGCGGAAGGCGTCGGTGGTTACGACGGCGAAGATTAGCTCCCGAACGTCGTAGTCGCTATCGACGAAGGTCTGGTGGAGCTGGTCGGTCGAGCACTCGTCCTCCTCACCAGGCACGCGCCCCAGCGCGAAGTTGAACCATTGTTGGGACGTGCACTGGCGCACCACATCGCTCACGGCCAGGCGCTGGGCCAGCTCGACCGCGCCGTCGAAGGGGCCGTCGGACTCGCCGGCCGCGATGACCTCGCCGGTAGCGTCGACCGGCAGATCGCCCTCCTTCGTGCGGTAGGCCCCGACCGCGTCGTAGTGCTCGAAGCCAAAGCCGATCCCGTCGATCAGCCGGTGACACTCGGCGCACGCCTCGTTCTCGAGGTGCTCCGCGAAGCGCTCCCGGGTGGTCGCGTTCGGGTCGGGATCGGGGGGCACGTTGTCCACGTCTTCGGGAGCCGGAGGCAGCGCCTGGCACATCACGTTCTGGCGCACCATCACCCCGCGGTGCACCGGCGAGCTCTGGTCGACGTGGGCGTTCTTGGCCAGCACGCTGGCGTGGGTGAGCAGCCCCGCGCGCTCGTCCGCGGGCAGATCCACCGGCTCTCCGGGCACGTAGTCCGCCGGCGGCTCCATGCCGTAGAGCTCGAAGAGCGGGCCGTCGATCACGCTCATCGGCGCGCTCAGCAGGGTCTCAAGGCGGCCGTCGCCCTCCAGGATCACCCAGTTGGCGAAGTTGGCCGTCTCATCCTCCATGGCCTGCTTGAGGGCCTGGTCGTACCCGGGGAACAGATCCGGATCCTTCTCGGATCCCGCGAGATCGTCGATCCCCATCCACTGTAGATGGAACGACGCGATCGCATCGCGGGCGCGCGGGTCGGCGAGCATTCGCTCCGCCTGAGCCCGCAGCTGCTCGGGCGTGCTCAGCTCGGATGCGTCCGCCGCGTCGAGCAGATCGTCGTCGGGCATGGTGTCCCAAAGGAAGAACGACAGCCGGGAGGCCAGCTCGTACTGGCCGAGCGGTGCCTTGAGCTCGCCGGCGCCCGCGGGCTCGCCCGGCTCCACGCCCGGCTCTACGCCCAACTCCACGTGGTACAGCAGGTACGGCGACTGGAGCAGCGCCTGCACCACCAAGCGGATCCCGTCGTCGAAGCTCTCCTCGTCACGACCCGTGGCGAACAGGTCGCGTAGCTGCTGCAACTCGGCCGCTTCGAGCGGCCGCCGAAGCGCCCGGCGCCCGAAGCTCTCGATGAACTCGTCGGCGCACGCGTCCTCGCCCATCATCCCCGGGTCACAAGGCAGCAGCGTCCCCAGGTCGGTCACCGCCTCCGTGGCCAGCTCCTCGGCCACGTCCATGTACTGCTCGACCAGCAGATCGCTGACCGGGGCGACCCCGTTGCTGTAGAAGGATCCCAGCTTCTCGTCGGCGGGGAATACCGCCGCGGGATCGCCTTCGATCCCCAGGAGATCACGAACGACGTTGTTGTACTGGGAGCGGGTCAGGCGACGCAGCGGCTGCTCCCCGACGCCCCCTTCCAGGCATGCGGCCGCAGGCGGCGGACCATCGTCCTCGCTGCCCGCGTCATCATCATCAGTGCCCCCGCCGGGACCGGTACCGATCCCGACGTCGAGGTTGTCCAGGCCCACGCCGGAGTAGCAAGCGGGCATTGCCGCCAGCGACAGCGCCAGGCAGGCGGTCACCGTTCCCCTCTCCATCAGAGGGGAAGTACGATCACGGCGGATTTTGTCCGTTCAATTCGACTCGATCCGGAAGAAAACTTTCCGCTTCGTTACCGCGGTTGTCGAACCCACCTTGGTTTCCATCGCTTAGTGTCATGCCCGTAGCTCGCGCTACGCCCTGCACCCCTAGCCCCGTCGCCGGGAGTGAACGAGCACCGGGTCGAACTTGCTCGTGCCTGTCGCCTGCGATGTGCACACCCGAGGCCTGCTGCCCCCAGAGGAAGGAAATCGAGCACGCGATGTCTACTCGATGGCCAGCAGCTCGATGTCGAACACGAGCATCCCTTGCGGTCGCCCAGGGACGCCCTTGTACGCGAGTCCCTCAGGGATCCAAAACCGGCTCTTCTCGCCCACCACCATCAGCTGCACGCCCTCGGTCCATCCCGGGATCACCTGGCCGAGGCCAAAGCTCGTCGGCGAACCACGACGCACCGAGCTGTCGAACATCTCGCCGTCGGTGGTCCACCCCGAGTAGTGCACGGTGACGGTGCTGCTCCGGCTCGGATGCTCGGTGCCGGTGCCCGGCGTCAACACACGCCACGCCAACCCCGATGCGGTGGTCTTTGCCTCGGCGGGAGGGGCCGCGACGTCGGTGGGGATCGGGGGGGTTGGTCCCTTGTTGCAGGCCGCAAGACCGAGGACCACGCCGAGAACGAGACGCGAGCGGAGCACGAGCGCCACTTTACCAGTCCCGCCGACGAGCTCGCCGACGCATCGAGTCGCCTAGCAGCCCGAAGTGAAACAGCGACGCGGCTGTCCGAGCGGAGAAAAGGTCGCTCGTACAGCCGCGTCAGCCGGGTTGGTCGGTCGGGTTGGTCGGCCTGATTGGTCGGCCTGATTGGTCAGTCGGCCAGATTGGGAGGGAGCACGGGGTGGATGAGCCGTGCCTTCGTTTCGGATGACAAACAGTCCAGAGGCGGCGACGCACTGTGCAGCATCACTGTGGCCTCACCCAGGTCAACGGTGCGAGCCGCTGAACTATTACCCTCTCACCATCGATTTCTCGCATGAGCTGCACTTGAGCCGGCCGAGCATCCCGCGACGTGTTCGGCGCTGGTAGCATCACCCGGCTCCGATGCCCCCCGCCGAGCCCGAACACGCGTGGTCGCTGCGCTCGTGCCCCTCATGCGGGGCGGTGATCACCCAGCCTGCCGAGCGGATCAGCCATACATGTAGTTACTGCGCCTCAGCCCTGGTGGAGACGCACGTGGCCCGCCCCCGCATCGATCGGGTCGCCCCCTTTCGGATCTCGGCCTCGGCCGCCGAAGATCGGCTGCGACAGCACATCGCCGCCCGCTGGTGGGCGCCCGAGTCCCTGCGGCGCTCGGCTCGACGGGGTCGCCTCGATGCCCGCCTGGTCGAGGGCGTCCTGGTGCCGTTTTTTGCCTACGACGCGACCTGCCGCAGCCGCTACGAGACCACGGTGGGGATCTATTGGTACGAGACCAAGACGATCCGCAAGGACGGCAAGCAGCGCCAGGAGGTCGAGCGCCACACCGAGTGGTTCCCGCTGCGAGGCACCACGGTCCAGCAGCTTCGCGACCACCTCGTGAGCGCATCGGTTGGCCTGAGCACCCAAGAGGTCGCCGCCCTACAACCCTTCGACCTGGGCCGGGCGCGTTCCTTCGACGCTCGCCTGCTGGCGGGGTGGTCCGCCGAGCTGCCCTCGCGTGAGCGGCAACAGATCGACCGTGACGCCCACCAGCAGATCCGAGCCCGCGAGATCAAGCGGATCGGTCGAGAGCACCTCCCCGGCGACACGCACCGGGGCACCCGGGTGTCATGCCAGGTCGACCTGACCGAGACCGAGCTGGTCCTGCTGCCGGTGTGGGTCGCCGCGCTCAACCACGCCGGCCGGGTCCATCGTCTGCTGGTCAACGGCCAGACCGGCCGTTGTCATGGGCGCGCCCCGGTCTCCCCCGCCAAGCTCACCCTCGCGGTGCTCATCGCCGTAGCGATCGCCGCGGTACTCGCCTGGAGGCTGTCCGCATGACTCAGGTCGTCCAGTGCGACGCCTGCGGAGGTCGCGTCGTCTACGACGCGGGTCGCGAAGCGGCCCGCTGCCTGTTCTGCGGCAGCGTGGCCCTCCACGCCGACGAAGGCCACGAGGCGATCCTGCGCCCCGACGTGATGCTCCCCTTCGAGATCTCCCGCAAGATCGCCGATCAGCACTATCGTCGCTGGGCGCGCTCGTCGTGGTGGTACCCCAAGCCGCTGCGCCAGCTGACCATCGAGCTGAGCGAGCTGCAGCTTCCCGCCTGGCGCTTCGACGCCTCGCTCGAGACCCACTGGGCAGGCTTGGTCCGCGCGGCAACCCGCAGCGGCGCTCGACCCCGCGCGGGAGTGGAGCACGCCGAGCTGACCTGCCAGGTGCCCGCATCGATGGGCCTGCGCGAGGCCGAGCTGTCGGCGCTACAGCCCTTTGACGAGGGGATCGCGGTGCGCTTCGACGAGGGCGTACCCCACGAGATCCCAGCGCTCTCGGAGCGCGCCGCCTCCGAGCAAGCGCGACGGCGGCTACAGGCCGAGCATCGCCACAAGATCATGCAGGCCCATCGTCTCCAGCGGTGCAATTGCAGCACCAGCATGCGAATTCGCGGGGCCCGCCTGCTGATGGTACCGATCTACATCGGGAGCTTCCGCTATCGAGATCGCCCCTGGCGCTTCGTCATCAACGGCCAGACGGGCAAGATCACCGGCCGCGCTCCCCTGGACCGAACGAAGCTGGCCGTGGTGATCGGCCTGGCGGTAGCGGTGCTGCTGCTATGGCTGTGGCTGGGCTCCACCGGGGCCTGAACGCAAGAGCGCGAGCACCTGAAGCACTCGCGCTCGATCCCGGCAGACGCCCGCTCTACTCTCGGATCTGCTGCGCGAGATAGCTCTCCACACCCACCTGCCGAGTCAGCTCTATCTGCGACTCTAGCCAGTCGGTGTGCTCCTCTTCGCTGACGAGGATGTGCTCGAGCAGATCCCGCGAGGCTTCGTCTTTTTCTTCCCGACAAAGCGCGATTCCGTCGCGCAACCGCGCGATCGCCTCGTACTCCAGCTGGAGGTCGAGCTGGAACTGCTCGCTGACCGTCTCCCCTACGTTAATCTTTCCGTAGCGCTGCACATTGGGCACTCCCTCCAAGAACAAGATCCGCTCGATGAGCTCGTCGGCGTGCTTCATCTCGTCGATCGACTCGTCACGGATCTTCTTCGCCAATCGCGCATAGCCCCAATCGGCGCACATCTTGGCGTGGATGAAGTACTGGTTGATGGCGGTGAGTTCCGAGGTGAGGACCTCGTTGAGTAGCTCAATGACCTTGTCGGAGCCCTTCATGGCGAGCCGACGCTAGCACGACGTCGCTCCATGAAAAGGCAAGAATTTCGGGCGCTTACCTGAATACGAAAACGGAATTCGTCCTCGATGCTCCACGAGGACCCTACGCCGGGCTCTAACCGTGGACATTGAAAGCGGCTTTCAAGATCGCGCGGCGTCCACCACGGCTCGGGCCCGGCTCTAAAGAGCCGCGGAACTAGCGCCCCTGGGGGACATCGCCCCCGCGCGCCCGAACCGCAACCCCCGCCGCGCTGATCAATTCGCGGATCTGAGGCACGCAGGAGCCACAATCGCGCCCCGCCTGGCAAGCCTGGGCGATGCCCTTGACCGTGCAATTCCCCCGACGCACCTCATCGTTGATGGTGCGGCTGGAGACTCCCTTGCACAGACAGACGATCATGACGGCTTGAATGTCGCTTTGAAAGTCGTTTTCAACGACCGAGCTCAAAGTAGCGGCCCGGGTGACGCCCGGCAAGGACTTTGATCGCCCATTTCATTCTCCGAGCCTCATAGACCCCAAAAGTGGCGTTGCGCATCGGGCGCGAGTTCCCGACGCGCAAGGATTTCGGACCCGCGGACTTGACGCATTGCTCCGAGACGGAATCGCGGAGCCCCGCGCAAGGCCGGGATCGAGCGCGGTACAAGAAACCCGTGACCGACAACGACGAGCGCCTGGATACCCAACTCATCCATGCGGGTGAACCGAAACCACGCGTGGACGGGGCGATCTGCCTACCGATCTTTCAATCGTCGACCTTCGAGTACACCGGGGAAGGCTCGTACGACGATGTTCGATATCTCCGGCTCAACAACAGCCCCAACCACATCGCACTGCACCAAAAGCTCGCGGCGCTAGAGGGGGGCGAAGCGGCGCTGGTCACCAGCAGCGGAATGGCGGCGATCGCCACCACCATGCTGACCCTGCTGCGACCCGGGGATCACGTGCTCGCGCAGCGCGCTCTTTACGGCGGAACCCACGCTCTCATCACCAAACACCTGGCCCAGTGGGGCGTAGACCACACCTTCGTGGATGCCGAGGATCCCTCTAGCTGGGCCGAGGCTCGCCGCCCCACGACCCGGATCTTCTACGTGGAGGCCCTGACCAACCCGCTGCTCAGGGTGGCCGATCTACCGGCGGTGGTGCGCTTTGCTCGTGAGCACGGGCTGGTGTCGCTCATCGACGCGACCTTCGTCAGCCCCATCTTGCTGCGACCGCTGGACCTGGGCTTCGACTTGTCGCTGCACAGCGCCAGCAAGTACATGGGCGGCCACTCGGATCTCGTGGCCGGAGCGATCGTGGGCACGGCCGATCGGGTGGGCACCATTCGCCGCACCCTCAACCTGCTGGGGGGCAGCCTCGATCCGCACGTGTGCTTCTTGCTCCAGCGCGGCCTCAAGACCCTGGGGGTGCGTATGCGCCAGCAGTGCACCAGCGCGCTGACCATCGCCCGGATGCTGCACGAACACCCGGCGGTCGAGCAGATCCACCATCCGGGCCTGCCCTCGCACCCCGGGCACGCTCGCGCGGCCGAGCTGCTCGACGGCGGCTTCGGGGCGATGCTGAGCTTCGAGCTACACGGCGGCGTGGAGGCAGCCGATCGCTTCGTCTCGCGCCTGCGCTGGCCGCTCAACGCCCCCAGCCTGGGCGGCCCCGAGACGCTGGTGACCCGCCCCGCGCAGACCTCCCACGCCGGCCTCGACCCGGACGTGCGCCGGAAGCAGGGCATCGCCGATGGGTTGCTACGCATGTCCATCGGGCTCGAAGACCCGCGCGACCTGATCGCGGACATCCAGCAGGCGTTGTCTTGATCCCCTATCACGAGATCCTCTCGCGGCTGCCCATCGAGAGCATCGAGCCCCTGGACGGGCTGTGCGTGCGCTTTTGCTACCCACAGGCGCGCGAGATCCCGCGGCACTGGACGATCGTGCTCGACGCCCAGGCACAGATCGACCAGCTCGAACCCGACGTCACCGATCGCAAGGTGGTGGCCGACCGACTCGAAGGCCTTCGCCACGCGCTCTATCAGTCGTTCGAGCAGGGCAAGGGCAGCGCGCTCTTCGAGACGATGGGCATCACCGATCCCGCCCGCTGGCGCGACGTGCTGCTCGATCACTACTGCCGCCCCCAGTGGCTGTACACCAACGGGCAGGCCGCGTTCTCGCTCGTCGAGCGCCAAGGCCCGCGCTTCGAGGTGGCCCGGCTGCCCTCGCTGGCCTCGCTGCACGAGTTTCGCACCCTCGACGTGCGCACCCTGCTCGACCCGCGCGAGGTGGTGGAGTTCGGGCACCAAGACGGGGCCGAAGCCCATGTGCTGGAGCACCTGTCGCAGGTGACGGTGCGCATGCTGACGCTGCGCGACGGCCTTGAGCGGCGGATCTTGCTGCTTCAGGAGTGCGGCATTCGACCCGGAGGACCGGGACGAGCCGACATCACCCTGATGATCGCCCACGTGGCCGGACGGAGCTACCTGCTGCAGATGCAGCCGGACCGCTGCGACGCCTACACGGTGCTCAACGAGCTCCCCGATCTGCTCGAGCAAGGGGTGGTCGAGGCCTGCGCGACGTGCTCCGGCTTTCGCTTCAGCGGGACTTCACGCGATTCCAGCGGAGGAACCCGAGGGTTCTGCCGGCGGAGGCTCGAGGCCGCTCGGGCCAGCGGCCTACCCATGCCCGGGCTGGACGTGCGACCCCGGTACGGCACCACGGTCTCGGTGTTCGACCGCTGTCGCTCCTACGAGATGATCGACGACGAGGAACGCGAGGTACCGTTTTGCCAGGCGGGTGAGATCGAAGGGTGACGGCCGAGCACGTGCGCGATCGTCAAGCCGAGCGGTCGACCTCGGCCGGTTTCGCCTTCTTCTTCGCCTTCGATTTCTTCTTGGCTTTGCTCTTGGCCTTGCTCTTGCTCTTGCTCTTGCTCTTGCTCTTGCTCTTGCCCGCCTCGCCGGACGAGTCGAGCGACTCGAGCATGCGCTCGACTTGGCGCAGCTGCTCGCGCGCCAGGTCGAGCTGCCGCTCGACCTGCTCGCGCACCTCGGGGCCGAGGTGTCGCCGCGCCTCGGGTGGAATCAACGTGTCGAAGTCCGTGCCGGGCGGCAGGCCGAACGACCGCGAGCCACCGCTGGCATCGACAGTCACCTCGAGTGTCTTGCGCTTCTTGTTGCGCACCACCTCGATCTCGACCACGTCACCTTGTTTGTGACCCGCCAAGGCTCGTCGCACGTCGGTGACCCGCTCGATCTTCCGACCATCGACCTCGACGAGCACGTCGCCCACCTTCAGCTTGGCCCCCTCGGCCGCGCTCCCGGGCTCGATGCCCTGGACCAGCAAGCCGGCATCCCGAGGCGCCCCAAAGAACGCACGCAGATCGGCGGTCATGGTGGAGACCTGCGTGCCCAGCCGAGGACCCATGCCGTCCATGGACATGCTCCAGGCGAAGCGAGGAGCCGCGGGAGGCTGCGGAGGCCGAGGCGCGTTGGCCGGTGGATCCACCATCAACGCTGGCACGAACGCTGGCATGGGCGGCGGCGGCGGTGCAGCAGCAGGCGGGCGCCCCACGAACGAGGGCATGGGCGGGCGTGGAGGTGGGAACCCCTCCACGCCCGAACCCATTGCAACGAGGGACGAGGACAGGGACGGATCCAAGGTCGTCGGTGGAGTCGGGAGCGCATCGGCAGCAGCCACTTGGGAAGTCCCGGGCACGAGCAGCACGGCGCCAAGCATCACGGCGGTAACGATGGACATGGCAATCTCTCCGGTTCGTTCAGATCTCTCGTTTGGGGGCGGGCGGCGGAGCCGGCGGCGCGGGCGTGGAGAACCACACCGCAAGGGGCTCGACCGCAGCGGCGCGACGACGGGCGTTCGAAGGTCGACCCGTGTCCGGGGGAGCCGGGGGAGCCGGTGGCGCCACCGGAGCCACTCGCTCGGGATGAGCGGGAGCCGGCGCGGGCAAAGGCATCACACGCCAGACGACGGGCGGCTCGGACGAACCCGAGCGCCGACGACGTTGTTGCTGCCGCTGCCGCTCGACCTCTTGGAGCTCCCGTTGGATCCGCTGCCGCTGTCGACGATCGAGCTCCTCGTGGGGTGGGGCATGACGTTGCCGCTCGCGCTCGTGCAAGGACTCGTAGCGTCGCCGAGCTTGCTCGAACTGTCGGCGGGCCCGCTCGCGGGCGGCCATGGCCTCGGCCCGCGCCCGCTGGTGAGCCGCGCGCTCCGCATCATGCCGCGCCCGCGCCCGCACCCGCTCGTGAGCCAGACGCTCCGCATCGTGCCGCACCCGCGCCCGCGCCCGCTCGCGAGCTCGCACTCGCTCACGAGCCTCGCGGGCCGACCGGGGATGAGCACGCCTACGGCCATCCGGAGCGGCCTCATGCCCGCGTGCACCCCTCGGTGCCCGAAGATCCAGCTCGACACGCACGTTCCCGAGATCCTCTTCGAGCTGCTCGAGCATCGGCCCCAGCTCTTCGAGCTGCTCGAACACCGGGCCCAGCTCTTCGAGCTCTTCGAGCTCTTTGAGCTCTTCGAGCCCTTCGAGCATCGGCTCCAGGTCTTGCTCGAGCTGCTCGAGCACCGGCGCTAGCGCCTCTAGCTCCTCTAGCCCCTCTAGTTCTTTGAGCGCCTCGTAGATCTCCACATCGACCGGCAGGCGGCCGTGGATCTCGACCCCGCCCGGCACTACCAGGTGCAGCTCGAACTCCTCACGCCGGTGAGGCTCTCCAGCAGCCCGAGCGCGTCGGACGATCGCCTCCAGCTCGCGGCGTGAAGGCGCAGGGTCGCCTCGTCGGCGCGCCTGACGAAACGCCTTGCGGATCTCCTTCTTCGCCCGACGCCGGGCCTTGTCGGCGGCCTTGTCCCGCTGGCGCTCGGCCTTGCGCGCCCGGCGACGACTCGCACGATCGGTGGGCTCGGCGTGATCCTCGGCCGGCACGGACTTCACGACCAGCTCGCCGTCGCCGTCGCGCAGCACGAGCACCCCTCCATCTGCGCTGTAGGCGAGTGGGGCGAGTACCCCGTGGCGCGGGCTCACGTCGTCCGTAGCGACCACCCGAGCCGAGGTAGATGCCGCCGACGGCGGCCGAGCGTGAGCCGAGACCCCGGGGGCGGCGAGCACCAGACCTAGCAGGGGCAGGCCGAGCGCGGCCACCAGCCACGGGGGTCGAGGACGCTCGGAGGAGGGCTGCAGCAAGCGATGCACGCGGCGCCCGAGGATCGAGCGCGGCCCGGCCATGGTCGCGGCAACGGGCCCGGGGCGAGCGACCCACGTGGCGATCTCGGTCAGGCAGCTAGCGAGGGCCAGCGGCTGCTGCGTGTGACGGGCGGCCCAGTCGTCGCACAGGTACTCGGCCGTCTGCCCCAGACGCGCCGCCGCGAGCCGGTTGAGCGGCTGGAAGAACAAGACCCGCTCGACGAGCAGCGCGAGCACTCGCCACGCGGGATCGCGGCGCAACACATGGGCGAGCTCGTGGGCGAGCAGGCTCTGCTGATGCGCCGCACACAGCCCGGCCTCGGCCTGGGGTGGGACCACGATCTCCGGCCGCACCACGCCCACCGCCATGGGCACGTGAACCCTCGGCGCCACCGTCAGCGGCACCCGGCGCTCGACACCCGCCCGCCGCCGTAGCGTGTCGAGCAGCGCGGTCAACGAGCCCTCGGGCTGCGCACGACGACCTCGAAGCCGACGATACAAGGCGACGAACGCCGCGAGCACCGACATCAGGCCCAACGAAGCGCCGACGATCAGCGCACCGACCAGCCAGGGGAGCGACCCAGACAGCCACGTGTTGCCGCCCTCGGCGGCGAGCTCGGCTCTTCGGCCCACAGTGCTCGATGCGACCGCGGCCTCGGGCCTCGCCGGCTCCGGGCTCACCGTGGCCCGAGACCCCGCGGGCACGGCCTGACTCGCGGCGGCCAAGCCCCGGGGCTCTGATTCGTCCTGAGCACCCGAACTCGTCGGCTCCGCTTCGGGGGCCTCGGCTCGCGGCAGCGTCGCCTCGCCCCCGATGACCTCGGGCTGCGACCATGAGCGCTCGAGCGATGGCGTGCGAGCGGCGTCGGCAACGACCACCCGCTCGGTTCGCACCGAACGCGAGGCCACATCGCGGGTCGCCAGCGCCGGGGACAGATCCCAGCTTCCGACCAGCGGCGCCACCCCCAGGCCGGTCTGCACGGTAGCCGTGAGCACCCCGCCCACCAGTGCGGTCTTCCACACGGCCGACATCCGCTCGGGGCGATCCCGCCAACGAACATCCAGCAGCCATGCCCCCAGCACCAGGATCGTGCTGTGCAGCAAGTAGGTGACGACCCAGGCGATCACGAAGGCATTCATCGGGTGGATCCTCTTTCGCTGTCGTGGGTTTCGCCGTCGTGGGCTTCGCCGTCGTGGGCTTGCTCGATCTGACGGCGAAGCTCGGCCAGCTCTTCGTCATCGACCTCGTGCGACTGCAGCAGGTGGCTCACCAGAGCCGCCGCGCTGCCCCCGAACAGGCGCTCCTTGAGGTCGGCGACCATCGAGCGCGTGACGGTGGACTCGCTGACGATCGGCCGGTAGATGAAACGCCGACCCTCGGTCCGGTGCACAACCACTCCCTTGCCCTCCATCTTCTTGAGCATGGTGGCGATCGTGGTGGGAGCCAAACCATGGGACGGCTCGAGCGCGCGGTGAACCTCGGCGACGGTGCTCTCGCCGGCGGCCCACAACACGCGCATGATGGCGAGCTGAAGCTTGCCGAGATGCTCGGTAGGCATGACTACCATGGTAATACTACCATGGTAGTTATCAGGCAAGCAGGAATCTCGATGAAACCTCGGGGCCTGGTACCAGGTTGCCAAGCCACGACCGCGAGCCTACGGTCCGCCGGATGTCGGTCACCCTCGGCCTGGTGCTCACCGAACGCAACGCCCGCCGGCGTCGAGCCCCCGACCCGCGTGTCGACGTGGTGATGCTCGAGCGTACGCTGCTCGATCCTCCCCGTGCCGGCGCAGCCAAGCGTTGGGCTCAGCAGGTGCAACGGAGTTTTCCGCGAGCTCGATTGCTGCCGCTGGCCTGGCACTTGGTCACCCATGGGCCTGAGGACCGTATGCGCGAGCGAAGCACGCGAACGCTCAGCGGGCCGCCTCACCTGTTTGGAGGACTGCAGGACAATGCACAGATCCAGCAAGCCTGGGACGTGACGCGACTGTGTGCCAACGCGATGCAATCGAACACGGTCGTGCTGCGCACCCCTCCGAGCATCACCCCGGGCGCTCTGGGTCGCGCACGCATCCGCGCTTTTGCCGAGGTCCGGCGCGCCGAGGGGATCGACCTGGTGTGGGAGCCCGAGGGCCTGTGGGAAGCACCGGTGGCTGCGGCCCTCGCCCGCGAGGTCGGCATCACGGTCATGCTGCCCGCGTTTGCGGGCGGTCGACCGCTGCGCAACGAGCAAGGCAACGGCCTCGCAGCGCCCGGGGCCTGGCTTCGCGTGGACATTCCTCGCGAGGGGACGATCCACGGGGGCATGATCGACGAGCTGCTCGATCACGCCGAGGTGGCCGCCGACCCGGCCATCGTGTTCAGTGGAGCCCGAGCGCGCAACAACCTGGCTACATTTGCCGACGCACTCGAGCTCTGACTCGGGGCATGTTTGCCTCGCTTACCGCGGTCACCGTGCGCTTGCCCGACGCGCTCGCGCCTCCACTCTTATCACCGTGCGCTTGCCCGACGCGCTCGCGCCTCCACTCTTATTATCACCGTGCGCTGAACCGTGCACCGCCACTGACGATCCAGCCCGTGTTGTCGTCGAGCCAGACGTAGCAACGCCGCCGTGGCCCGAGGCCGCGACGGCGAAGCGTTCGCAAGCTTGGGAGAAGCAGGTGCTACTTCTTGGTCTTGCGCTTGGTGGCCTTCTTCTTGGTGGCCTTCTTCTTGGTGGCCTTCTTCTTGGCGACCTTCTTCTTGGCGACCTTCTTCTTGGCCGTCTTCTTCTTGGCCGCCTTCTTCTTGGCGACCTTCTTCTTGGCCGTCTTCTTCTTGGCCGCCTTCTTCTTGGCCGTCTTCTTCTTGGCCGCCTTCTTCTTGGCGACCTTCTTCTTGGCCGCCTTCTTCTTGGCGACCTTCTTCTTGGCGACCTTCTTCTTGGCGACCTTCTTCTTGGCCGCCTTCTTCTTGGTCACCTTCTTCTTGGCGACCTTCTTCTTGGCGACCTTCTTCTTGGTTTTCTTCTTGGCAGCCTTGCGACGCGGCTTCGCGGCCTGCGCGGGCGCCTGAGCGGTATCAGCGTCGAGCATCGTGAGTGGACCCTCCTTCAAGGGGCAACGGTAGGTCGGACCTTACGGTCGCGATCAGCGCGTGTCAATAACAATTAAGCATCATTGGCACGCAATTACGCGAAGGTGAATGATCTTTTAGGCAAGGTACATGATCATGATGCCTAGTTATCCATGACTGACACCTCACCCCGTCGAGCCCAGTAAATATCAATAATTTCAACAATCTATCATTTTCGACCGGGCGCTTCCGCGCTGTGAAATGCGGGCGAGCCGCACACCTCGAAGGCGTCTTTCGCGGCTGCCGCTGCGCGCTGGGCGGAGGGGCCACGGCTGTGCGATAAACCCCGCCGCAGTTGGGGCGGGAACGGTGCAGCGTGTCAAGCGCACTGCGGCCGCCGTGAAAAAACACGAAGGAAGACTACGGAATGCTCGATATCGACTGGACGACGGAGGAGCCGGTGGTCGCAGCCGGACAGCTGTTGGCTGTGCCGTTGCGTGAGGGCCACGACCCCGAGACCATCGCACAGCGATTTGGCGCCGCGGTCCGCGATGCGGTCGGGCAGGCGCCCTTCACGGGTAAGCCGAGCGAGAGCTTCACGTTCACGCGGCAGATCGAAGGAACGCTGCAGCACGTGATGCTTCTGGGCACCACTCAGCTCACCGATCCCGCGGCGCTACGCCAGCTGGCGCATGACGCTGCCCGCGAGACCCAGCGCGTGGGAGCCTCTCACTTGGTCCTCGACCTTCATGGAGGCGACGGCCTGCCAGCCGAGGGTGATGATGCCGCTCAGGTCGGCAATTTGGTGGCTCAAGGTTTGGAGCTGGGCACGTATTCCTACGATCGCTTCCTCAACGAGAGCACCCCCAAGAGCCTCCAGCGGGTGAGCGCATGGGGCCGCTCGGCTGCGCCCGCTGAGGGATCGATGCGGGGGCAGATCGTCGCCGCATCGGTGGCCCGCGCTCGGGACCTGGGCAACGGTCCGCCCGGCCTGGTCACCCCGTCGTTCCTCGCCCAAACCGCCACGGACGTGGTCAACGCGCTCAAGGGCGAGGGACACGACGTGGAGCTGACGGTGCTCGACCAAGAGCAGTGCGAGCAGCGGGGCATGGGTTGCTACCTGGGCGTGGCCCAAGGCAGCGACGAGCCACCCAAGTTCATCCACCTCACCTATCGTCCCAAGAGCGTCGCGAAGGCCCCGCGGATCTGTCTGATCGGCAAGGGGGTGACCTTCGACTCGGGCGGTTACTCGCTCAAGCCGACCGACGGCATGCTCGACATGAAGCTCGACATGGGCGGCTCGGCGGCGGTGATCTCTGCGTTCGAGGGGGCGGTTCGCCTCGGGGTGGAGTACGAGGTGCACAGCATCGTGGCCGCGGCCGAGAACCTGGTGAGCGGCAAGGCCTACAAGCTGGGTGACGTGCTGACCGCCTCGAATGGCAAGACGGTGGAGATCAACAACACCGACGCGGAGGGTCGCCTGACCATGGCCGACGCGATGGTGTACGCCTCCAAGCTCGAGCCCGAGCTGATGATCGACTTTGCCACGCTCACCGGGGCCTGCATCGTGGCCCTGGGCCCCCGCATCGCCGGCGTGATGACCCACGACGAGCGGCTGCTGGGCGACTGGATGGCCGCGGCCGAGCGCAGCGGCGAGACCATGTGGAGGTTGCCTCTGCCCGGCAACCTCAAGGAGCAGCTCAAGAGCAAGATCGCCGACATGCGCAACACCGGCGAGCGCTGGGGCGGAGCCCTCACCGCGGGCTTGTTCTTGAGCGAGTTCAACGAGGGGGTCCGCTGGATGCACGTGGACATCGCGGGCCCAGCCATCGCCAGCAAGGCCTACGGGGTGACCACCCCCGGCGGCACCGGGGTGCCCGTCGCCACGATCCTCGAGCTACTGAGCGGCGAGATCCAAACCGGCGACAGCTGAGATCGGCGGAGGGAGATTCGTCGGAGACGAATCTCCTTTGATCAATTCGGGTACACGATCTCGATGACGAGACCCTGGTCGATCGACACCTGGGTCTCGCTGGAGGTGCCATCGCAATCGAGGTTGCTCCGCACGTAGCGGCCGCGCTTGGGGCCGCTGGAGCAGCGGATGAAGGTGTGCAGCTGCAGCGGTCGACCGTTGGCGTCGCGGTCCTGGGTGTCGGCGGGTGGTCCCCAAGCCATGAACACCGCGAACTCGTGAAAGCCCAGGTCGATCTCACCGCGGCTGACCGCTTCGCGCTCGACGAGCGGAAGCCCTTGCCACTTGCCCCACAGACCCTTGCGCTCGAGGAAGGCCTGACGCTCGCCGGCCTTGAGCTGGAGGAATGCTTGCTGATCCTCGCCGGTGGGGAGGTTGTAGTAGAAACGTCGGTCGAGCTCGGGGAGACGATCGGGGCTAGTGGCACAACCGGCAAACATCGTCACAGCCAGCAGCGACGCCGCGAGCCCTGAACGATGAGCCAGCCGGAACCGACCGTTCGCAGAGGCCGTGATCATCGGTCGCCAATCATACGGCACACCCCCTGGGTTCGCCTTCCGTCACGATCGCGCTAAAATGATTGCACCTCGGTCCGCCGGGGCGGCGTCACCATCGCCGCTGCCCAGGACCGGCCCAGCAAACCCTGCGGGAACCTCTGACAACGAGCACCGCTCCGCTTGGCCTCTCACGACCGTTTCACGCGTCGTTTTCGACACACCTGCCCCTGTTGGCTCCTCGTCGAATGCGGCAAAAGCGCCCCTGCTCACCCTATAAACGTCGTTCAGGCATTTTCTTGACCTTTGGTGACTCCATTGCTAACTATACGCCTCCTACGTTGCCCGCGGTGTGCCCGTTCACCCTAGCTTTGCTCGCTTTGCGAGCCAACTGACGAGCGACGCTCAGGAGCAAGAGCCATGGCTCAGACGTTCAGCGTAGGCGACAAGGTGGTCTATCCGGGTCACGGCGTGGCCGAGATCACCGGTCTGGAGGCCCGAGAGATCTCCGGCGCCAAGCTCGAGTTCTACGTGCTCAGCGTGCTCGAGAACAACATGAAGGTCATGGTGCCCAAGCACAATGCCAAGTCCGTGGGCTTGCGCATGCTGGTCGACGAGGCGGAGGTCGAGCGCGTGTATACCGTGCTCAAGCACCGCGGCGCCAAGATCTCCACCGCCACCTGGAACCGTCGGTACCGCGAGTACATGGAGAAGATCAAGACCGGGTCGCTGGTCGAGATCGCCTCGGTGCTCCGCGACCTATGCATCCTCCGCTCCGACAAGGAGCTGAGTTTCGGTGAGCGCAAGATGCTCGACACGGCGCGTTCGCTGCTGGTGCAGGAGCTCGCGCTGGCCAAGGGTCAGGACGAGAAGGCCGTCGCGACCGAGCTCGACGCGATGTTCGCCTGACCCGGGGTGCGCCCGAGCACCGACGAAAACATCGCTCCGCGACCGCGCGCTGTGCCATCAAGACCCGCCATGGGCAGCTGGGTCGGCGTGCGCGACACTCCCCACCATGTTGTCGCTGCGCCTGGTCGTTCCGCTCGCCCTGCTGATCCTCGGTGCGTGCACGCTCGGCGCGTGCAAGAAGGATCCGCCGCCCGCAGTGGAACAGAGCCCCGAGGCCAAGCACAAGCGACAATGCGAGCGCTTCGCCACCGAGGCGGCTGGACAAGCGGTGCTCGCAGGGCAGCTGTTGGTGACGGCGCTCGACGACGACCCGGCGGGAGCCGAGGCCGACGCCAGCCGCGGCCAGGTCCGGGCCGAGGCTCGCGGCCTCCGCAAGGAGCTGCTCGACAAGTGCATGACCTGGCCCGAGGACGTCATGCGGTGTCTATCGCCCCTGGGCATGCTCAGGGACGGCTGCGAAGAGCGGGTGATCGCGGCGATGGATGGCGCGACCCCGCTGCCCAAGGAGATCCCCACCGGGCCGAAGCCCTCGTGGACCTTCAGCTTCGAGAGCGAGCCGCGGGTGCTGGAGCTCGCCGACGACGGGACCGTGCTCGCGGTCGCGGGGGTCGAGAGCGATGGCCTCGTGGGGCTTCGCGACGGCAAGGTGGTGTGGCGCAAGGCAGGCGACCACGCGCGGTGGCTGCTGCCCGTGCCCGGCAGCCCCGCGACGTGGGTGGCCGCGGAGGAGAACCGGGTGGTGGCCTTCGATCCGAGCTCGGGCAAAGAGCGCTGGACCGCGAGCCTGCCGGCGCTCCCCGAGGATGACGGCGGAGGCATGCCCGCGGTACGGACCGCGGCGGTCAGCGGCCAGGGCTTGCTGGTGCTCGATGGCGAGGGTCGCTTCTTTTTGGTGAACCCCGAGCGGTGCGCGAGCCCGCCGGGGACCGAGGGGTGCGTCGAGGCCCAGGGGCAACTGAAGCGCGAGTACCTGGACAGCGACGTGCAGCTGCACGTGGACGCGGCGGGCATGCGCTATGTCTGGGAAGACGACGAGCTCCGGGTCTTCTCGGCCCAGATGCAGCGCCTGATGACCATCGGGGCCCACGACGGGCTCGGGCAGGTCATCCTCGACGACCCGCGACTGGTGCTGCTCATCGATGGCGACGTGGTCGTGCTCGATCCCACCCGCTGCCACAGCGGGACCCCGGTCGCGCCCTCGGGCTGGCCGCAGCCCGGGGCCCTGGTGCTGAGCGAGTCGGAGTGCGAAGGCTGCGTGGATCCTCCCGAAGGGTGTCGCACGTGGCGCTCGTTTGTGCGTGACTCCACCTACGACCGGCCGGCGTTGCTCGACGACGGCACCGTGGTGGTTCATGCCGAGGAGTACACGCAGGCGATCGCGGATGGCACGGTGCGCTGGAAGGTCGGGCTGGGCGGACAAGGGCCGCTGGCCACCGACGGCCGCCGAGTGTTCGGGGTGACCGGCGGCCTACATGAGGGCGAGCCGCCGGCGCTGCTCGAGCTGGATCCGACCACCGGGATGCCGCGTTGGCAGAGCCCGCTGAGCGTGGAGGATGGTGCGTCGATCTATGGGGATGATGTCCGATTGGTTCAGGGCAAGGGGTGGCTGGTGGCGAGCGCGCAGCAGACACTGACGGCGCTGAAGCTACCCCCGGGGTGAGCTCAGGCCAGGCCGATCTCGCGTAGGCGCTCCATCAAGAAGTCGCGAGCGGTGATGGCGGGCGCGCCGGGACCGGCGGGGCGGAGGATCGCGTCGGGGTGGGGGTGACAAAATAGGGGCATCGAGTATCGCGACCGTTGTGGGTCCTGCGGGGGGTTGGTCACCCGATGGGTCGTGGCGGGGAGGCGGCCGTTGGTCAATAGCTGCATCATGTCGCCCGTGTCGCAGACCATCGCGTCGGGCGGAGGGCTGACGTCGAGCCACTGGCCGTCGCGGGTCATCAGCTGCAAACCGGGCTCGGTCGACGCGGGCAGGACGGTGATGAGGTTGATGTCCTCGTGCTGGGCGGCACGCACCGCCCCGGCGGGTACGTCTCCGGGTAACGGTGGGTAGTGGATGATGCGAAGCACGGAGTTCCCGTCGCAGGTGAGCGCCTCGAAGGTGCCATCCGGCAGCCCGAGGTAGCGTTCGATCGCTCCCAGCAGCCGCAGGGAGAAGCGGTCGAGCGCGTCGAACAGGGCCTGCGAGGTCTCGGAGAACCCGGGGATCTCCTCGGCGTAGCAATTGCGAGGGATCTCCTTGCGGATCGTCAGCGGGTGATCGGCAGGCAGGCGTCGACCTACGTGCCAGAACTCCTTGAGATCGGCGACGGTCTGATCCCGGGCGTGCTCGACCCCGAAGGAGGTGTAGCCGCGCTGTCGTCCGTCGTCGGGGGTCTCGTAGCGGCGCTTGACCGCGTCGGGGAGGGCGAACAATTGCTCGGCGAGCGCATAGGTGCGTCGCAGCAGCTCGACGTCGATGCCGTGGTCCCGCACGAACACGAAGCCGAAGCGCTCGAGGCCCCGGCCTAAGACCTCGACGAAGCGCTCGGCCACCTCGCCACCAGCGACGAAGTCCTCGTAGCTAATCGTGGGGATGCTGGCCGTGGGGATGCTGGCCGTGGGGATGCTGGCGCGACCCATGATCACGCGGAGGGTAGCGCCACGCTCCCGCTCTAAGGAAGCGCGAGCCGGCGAGCGGAGGTGTTACGCGACCGTGACGAAGGGCCCGAGCCGCACAAGCGGCCGGGGCCCACAGCACGAGCACGCGCGACGGGTCGCTTACTGGAGCGTCTCGAGAATGAGGCGGATCTCGGCGAGATCGGGATCGCCATCGTTGGCGGCCTCGGCCTGCTCGAGGGCGGCAAAGGCGGGCTCCAGCGACGCCGAGGCGCTCTGCTGGCGATCATCGAGGGCCTCGGCGTAGGCGAAGACCGCGGCGCCCTTGAGCAACAACGGATCGTCGGCGCTCAGCAGGTCGCCAAAGGTCACCTGGGTACGGATCTGGCTGGGCTCGAACGTGGTGCCGTCGAGGTAGTGCACCACCACCTCGAAGGCGGTCTGATCGTCGACTTGCTCGGGCGCGCAGGTCTCGATCTCTTGGTGGAAGATCATGGCATCGTTGGGCGCGAGGTGCTGCGGCTCGACTTGATCGGGATCGGCGCTGATCTCCTCTCCCGAGAAGCGCACCACCGAGAAGCCCGGGGGCATCTCCAGGCTCACCGAGACGTCGCGCACGGCGACGTCGAGCGTGCTGATGAAGCGCTCGCCGAAGATATGCTGCGCCTCCGCCTCACTGTTGATGAACACGGAGGCACCCCGGCCCGCGTCGGTGACCGTATCCATGAGGTCGTCTTTGTACGAGGAGCCGTCGCCCACGCCAACGCCCACCATGTAGAGGCCGTCGGAGTCTTGGCCGTCGGCGTGCGAGGCGATGAGATCGATGTCGGTGATCCCCGCGTTGGCCCCGCCGTCGCTGACCAGCACGATGCGGTTGATCCGCTCCCGGTTGTACGACTGAAGGGCGAGATCGTAGCCCGCGACCAGGCCACCGTGGAGATCGGTCCCCCCGCCCGCTTCCAGCGCATCGATGGCCGCGAGCAGCGTGGGATCGTCGGGCCCCTGTACGGCGTGCCCCGCGAGGATCTCCTGGTTTTCCGTGTCCCAGGTGACGATGGAGATGATGTCGCCCTCGTCGAGGCTGCCCGCGATGGCGCGACCCGTGGCCTGGAGCATCCGCATGGGATGTCCCTGCATGGATCCCGAGGTATCGAGCACGAGCGTGACGTTCATGGGCGCTCGGTCGGCCGGGGTGACCTGCTCGCTGGAGACCGCAATCTGGAGGGTGTACTCGCCGTCTTCGGCCCCTTTGGGCACCATCAGCGAAGGGATGACCCGCACGCCCCCCGCTTCGGCCGCGGGATAGTCGAAGCCGTAGTAGTTCATGAACTCCCACGTGCGAATGGGGATGCTGGCCAGCGAGCTAAAGCCATTGAACACGGCTTCGCGGACCTGCACGGGTGAGGACATCGAGTTCGAGTCGTCGGGAGACAAGAACAGGGTGACCCGGTCGGCGTCGTTGCACTCGGTGGGCTCGGGCGGCTCGAAATCCTCGTCGGGCGGGGGCGGAGGCGGGATCGGCATGGCCTGGCCGCCATCGTCGGCCCCGTCGGCCCCGTCGGCCCCGCCGGCTCCGTCGCCGGGATCTTCGTCGTAGCCCCCGTACCCGTCGTAGCCGGCGTCTTCGTAGGCCGCATAGCCGCATGCCCCGACGGTCAGGGCCAAGGACACCATCAAAGTCAATCGTGCGATCTGCAAGCTCAATCTCATGACCTCCCGCAGGTCAGTGCGCGACCGAGGCCAAACGATCACGCGACCTACGAAGAAATCCCCGCCCGAGCACGAAAAAAACGTGAACGCGGCAAAAAGACCGATCGCGCGGCCAGAATGGGCGACGCTCGTCACCACGTGGGGCCTACCCCGACACTAGACCCACATCCGCCCACGCACGCACGCCAGCGCGGCGAGAGTGCGGCGAGCCAGACTATGCTGTCCGTATGCAAAGCGACTCGGATCTGCTCGAGGCCTGGTGCCAGGGAGATCACGCGGCCGGGAGCGCGCTGTTCGAGCGTCACTACCCGGGGGTCGCGCGGTTCTTCGCCAACAAGATCGGGGGCGACACCGCCGATCTCATCCAGGAGACCTTCGAGTCTTGCCTCGAGTCGCGCGAACGAGTCCGGGATCGGACCCGCTTCGAGTCGTTCCTCTTTGGGGTGGCCTACAACGTGCTGCGGCGACACTTCGATCGCATCCGCAAGCACGGCGAGCGCTTCGACCCGGCAACCGACAGCGCCGCGGATCACTCTGCGGGGCCGTCGACCATGGTGGCTCGCCGCGACGAGCACCGGCTGCTGTTGGCGGCGCTGCGACGAATTCCGCTGGAGCAACAGGTCGTGCTCGAGCTTTACTATTGGGAAGGGATGACCTCGGCGGAGATCTCCGAGGTGCTGAGCGTCCCGCACGGCACGATCCGCACGCGGCTCCGCGCGGCTCGCCAGAAGGTCGAAACAGCGCTGACCAAGCTCAGCCACGATCCCGAGCTGCTACGACGGACCAAGAGCGATCTGGACGGCTGGGCGCTGCAGATCCGCAAGGCCCAATTCGAGCCCCCCGCCCGGTGATCGAAGTCGAACCCCTACGCACCCACGGGGTAGGCGACGACGAGTTTGACGGTAAAAAGCAAAAAGTTTGAAAGAAAAGGGGCAACGATCCGTCCACGCGTGCATACCTCTTGGCAGGGGCTTGGCCAGGCTCGCATGTCCGTTGCGCCTGATCCTTCGATAACGGCTCGATCCACCGGCGAGGTGGCGCTGGCGAATACAGCCGCGGCCGCTCCGCCTCGGTCGCTCGGGTTGCCGCGCTCGATCGGCGGATTTCAGATCCGCCGAGAGCTCGGACGCGGGGGCATGGGCGTGGTCTACGAGGCGTTCGACGACCGCCTCGCCCGTCGGGTCGCGATCAAGACGATCGACCTGCACCGAGTCGGCGACCGCGGACGAGATCGCGCTCGTCGAGAAGCCCGTGCCCTGGCCTGCCTGTCTCATCCCAACGTGGTGCAGGTCTTCGAGGTTGGTGACGGCTGGCTCCAGGGACCGGACATGGCGCCGATCCTGTTCCTCGTGATGGAGCACGTCGAGGGGCTCACGCTGCGCCAGTGGCACCAAGCGAGATCACGGACCTGGCGCGAGGTGCTGGAGGTCTATCGCCAAGTCGCGGCCGGGCTGATCGCGGCCCACGACAAGGGCCTGGTGCATCGCGACTTCAAGCCCGACAACGCGATCATCGGGACCGACGGGCGGGTGCGCGTGCTGGATTTCGGCCTGGCGTGTGCCCAGCGAGATCCGACGTCGCGCTGCGTGGGCTCGTCGGCGTTCGAGGGATCGCACTCGATCACCGAGGACGGCGTGGTCATGGGCACCCCGGCCTACATGGCGCCCGAGCAGTTCCTGGGCAAGCCCCTAGACGCCCGCACCGATCAATTCGCGCTGTGCGTGTCGTTGTTCGAGGCTCTTTATGGCCAGCGTCCCTTCGAGGGCCCGACTCGGCTCGCGCTGCTCGATGCGATTACCGACGGTCGAGTGAGCGCTCCACCCCGCGATCGAGGAGTGCCACGGTGGGTGCTCGCGGCCCTTTGGCGGGGCCTGAAGGTCGATCCCGCGGATCGATTCCCCGATCTCCGCGCGCTGCTGGCCGCCCTCGAGCCGCCCCGAGCGACGCGGCGATGGGTCGCGCTGGGCTTGATGGCGGCCGTGGTGGGCACCGGTGCGTGGACGATGGCGCCTTCGGATCAAGGGTGCCTCGAAGCGGCGGCACAAAAGTGGCAGGAGGTATGGAGCCCGGCGCAGCGCGATGCGGTCAGGGACGCCCTGGCTCGAGTCTCGGTGCCCTATGCCCAGCACTCCAGCGCCCGAGCCATCGAGATACTCGACGACTATGGGGCCGGATGGGTCGAGGAGCACGCCGCCGCCTGCACCGCGGCGACCGCATCGGGTCCATCTCCGAGCCTGGCTCCGAGCCTGGCTCCGAGCCTGTCCCCGAGCGAACCCCGCATGGCGTGCCTCGACGCCGGCCGGCGCCGATTCGGCGCGCTGGTCGATGCACTCGGTCAGGCCGACGTCACGGTGGCCGAGCATGCGGTCCAGGCCGCAAGCGAGCTTCCGCCGATGGCGCGATGCGCCGACGAGCCCCGCGGCTCCGACCCGCCGAGCGATCCGCAAAAGGCACGCAATGCAGACGCGGTGCGTACCGATCTCGATCGGATCATCACCCGCTACCACACCGGCCAACACGCCGCGGCTCACGAGCTAGCGGTGCAGGTGGACCGGCGCGCCGAGTCGCTCGATGACCGCCTGCTGCACGCCGAGGTCGGGTTTTGGCTGGGGCACACCCAAGACGCGATGGGAGAGCACGAGGCCGCAGCCCAGACCTTGCGTCGGGCGTTCTTCGAGGCCCGTGCGGCGCAAGGCGACCCGCTCGCCGCCCGGATCGCGACTCGGTTGGTGTTCGCCGAGGGGTATCGCCTCGATCATCACGAGGCCGCGGACACCTGGGCCCGGCACGCCCGGGCCGGCCTCGAGCAGATCGGGGGAGATCCCCTCCTCGAGCCTCGCCTGCACATGGCGACCGCGCACGTCGAGACGGCACGGGGTCGGTACGAGACGGCCCGAGCCGGCTACGAACACGCTCGCGAGGGCTTCGTCGCTCAGCATGGATCCCATGATCCCGTCGTGGCCACGGCGCTCAGCAACCTCGCGATCGCCGAGCAGATGTTGGGGAGCTACGAGGCCGCGCTCACCCACAGCCTGCAAGCGCTGGAGATCCAACAAGCGCTCCTGGGGCCCGCTCATCCCGAGATCGCGCGCGTGCGTAGCAACCTCGGGGCGATCCATATGAGCAGCGGTCAACTCGATGACGCACTCGCGCAGTTCGAGGCCTCACTGGCCATCGCCGAGGGGCAGTTCGAGCCACACCACCGTAGCGTCCTCACCGCGCGCTCGAACATCGCGGCGGTCTACTGGCAGAAGGGAGACTTCTCCCGCGCGCTCGAGCAGCAGCGACAGATCGTAGAGCTGCTGCTGCGTGGCCGTGGCGACGACGACCCCGAGGTCGCCAGCGCTCTGTCGAACATGGCAGGCTCGCTGCTGCAGCTCGGGCGCCGGGCCGACGCGCGGAGTACCTTGCTGCGTGCGCTGGCCATCTACGAGCATCAGCTCCCCGCCGATCATCCGCAGGTGGGCCGAACGCTGCACAACCTCGCGATCATCGAGACCGAGCTCGACGAGGACGCGGCGCTCCGGCATGGCCAGCGCGCCCTGGAGATCCGACAGCAACGGTTGCCCCCCCTGCACTACGATCTTTCGGCCTCCCATAGCGTGCTGGCTTCGATCCTCGAGTCGCGGGGCGAGCTACGAGCGGCCCACGAGGCCGCGGTGAAGGCCATGCAGATCCGAGAGCTGGGGACGATCCCCTCCGTTGGCTTCCTGGCGAGCGCCCATATGAAGGTCGCGCGGCTGTCATGGGAGATCGGGGACGACCGAGCCGCAGCGGTCGCGCTGGCCCGGCAAGCTCACGAGGAGTTCACGGCCGCGGGTGAACGCTGGGAGTCCGAGCGCGAGGAGGCGGCGGCGTGGGTCGAGCAACACGCGCCGCCTTCATGACCGGCTTGGTGCTCCGCCTCCCTGCGTCATCGCTCATTGCGATGATGCTCGTCATCGCCGGCAGGTCGAGCCATGGATGATCGCTCGGCCAGCCACGCCTCGACGGAGGTACGCTCCTCATCGTCGGGCGGGTAGGTGTCTCGGGCTTGCTGGGCGAGATCGAGGCTGCGGGCTCGGTCGCGACCATCGTCGTTGGGAGCATCCCAGAGCATCTGCGCCAGGTCGAATTGATGCTCGGCGATCTCCGGCGGGGACCGGCCCAGAGTCGCCATCAGATCGATCACTTGCTCCTTGTGGGCGATCGCCGCTCGGTACTCTCCCTGCGCGACCAGGACCGAGGCCATCCCGTGCAGCGGGTACTCTAGATTGGGATGCTCAGGACCCAGCGTCGCCCGCTGGATCGCGAGCGCCCGCGCGAAGCTGGCCCGCGACGACTCGAGCTCGCCCAGGCTGAAGTGTGCGTAGCCCAGGTTGTTCAGGGCACTCGCGATATATTGGTGGTCTGGGCTCAACGTCCGCTCCCAGATCGTCAGCACCCGCCGATAGCTGGAGATCGCCGCCTCGTCATTCCCCAGCAAGGACTCGACGTTGGCGAGGTTGTTCAGGCTGCGCGCGAGATCGCCATGGTCGGGGCCCAACGCCTCTTCGTAGATCGCCACCGCTCGCTCCAAGTGAACGCGGCCCTGGTCCCGTTGCCCCTTTAAGGTCAGCACCGCCCCGAGGTTGTCATGACAGGTCGCGACCGTGGGATGGTTGGGCCCCAGGGTGCGTTCGAACAGCTCGAGCGCCTCGGTCAGCACGGCCTGCGCCTGGTCGAACGCCTCCTCGGACCGGAGTACGTTGCCCAGGTTGATCAAGCTACGCGCGGCCGATAGGTGATCGGATCCCAGCGCCTCCACCCGCAGCGAGAGAGCTTGCTGGTGCTTGGTCCGGGCCTCCACATAGCGCCCTTCGAGCCGGAGCACGGTGCCGAGGCTACTGAGGCGCTGGGCCTCCAGCAGCCCCAGCGGATCGCCAGCAAGCTCAATGGCGACCTGGGCATGCTCAGCCCAAGTCTCTCCCTCACGGTGACGCGACTGCTTGTAGCCCACCACGAACACCAACATCGACGCCACCGAAGCGGCAACGTTCCAGTTGCCCGAGAGCACCGCGGCCTTGTAGGCCTCGACCGCCGCGGCTTCGGACTCGACGTGCTCGTCTAGGTGAGACAAGAGGGAAGACTCGGTGGACAGAACCTCTGAGACCAGCGGGAGCCACGACAACACCTCGGTCTCGCGCTTGGCTTCACGTATGGACTGGAGTCCTTCGTCGTATCGCCCCGCGGCGTCCTGGGCCCGAGCCCGCCACAGAACCTCGCGCACGCGGGCTATGCGAGGTCGCTCGTCCGGCGCAGGAGGCTCGCGGGCCCACCCGAGCATAGAATCGTCGACACACACCGTGATCAGCGGCAGGTCGGCTGCGGCCTGCACCGCATTGCGGGCGCCGTGCTCGTCGCCCCGGGCCAGTTCTGTCACCAGGGTGGCGAACGCCAACCGCCGATCTTCGAGGCACCAGCGCGCTGCGTCGAGCCGAGCCGAGTCCCAGCGCTCGTTCACCGACTCTTCGAGGCAGGCCTCGACCGTCTGCTCCCTCCAAGCCTCCGCATAGTTGTCGAGCCATGGCATCACGTTGTGGGCCACTGTCTCCGAGTAGCTGGCTCGGACCGTCATGATCCCCGTGCGCACCTTCTGGCGAGCCTCGTCGTTCCATACCTCGCCGATCACCCGACCCTCGGCGCTGCAGGCCGCCTGCCGTCGGGCTCGATCGAAGCGCCAGATCCCCACGCCCCCCGCAACCACCGCCAACCCAGCCACGCCGATCACCAGCCCTCGCCGGCGCCAGCGGCTGGGATCGTGACTCAGCCGCCCCAGCAACGCGTCGAGGCTTGGCCACCGCGCCTTGGGGTCCACCGACAGTCCGCGAACCAGGGCCTGAACGACATGGCCGGGCATCAAGGATCCGCGAGGCCAAAGGGGTGCTCCTCTTCGCTTGCTCGCCTCCAGAGCCTTGTCGTCGAACGGCGGCTCGCCGGTCAACGCCTCCCACAGCGCCACGCAGAACGCATACTGGTCGGTGCGTGCGTCGAGTGCTTCACCCGCGTGCTGCTCTGGCGCCATGTATCGAGGCGTCCCCATCTGTGCGCTCGGCAACAAGCGGTCCTCTTTCGTCGAACGGACCAGAGTCGAGCCGGCGTCGCTGCTCGTGTCGGTCGACGTGACGTCCTTGCCCACGAGCTTGGCCAGCCCGAAATCGGTGACCTTGATCCGACCATCGGTGGTGATCATTACATTGGAAGGCTTGAAATCACGATGCAGCAAGCCCTTGGCGTGCGCCGCAGCCAGGCCCCGCCCCGCGACCAAGAAGGCTTCAACGATCTCGCGCCGCGATCTCGAGGATTCCCTGAGCCACCGACGGAGGTTGCGACCGTCAACGAACTCCATGACGATCATCGTGCTCCCCTCCAGCTCGAGATCGACGTCGTAGACCGAGACCACGTGGGGATGGGACAGCTTGGCCAACGCCCGCGCTTCTTGGACCATACGCGCCTTGTTGGCCGAATCCAGAGCGCCGGGTCGGAGCACCTTCAGCGCAACCTCGCGCTGCAGCTTGGGATCGTAGGCACGCAGCACCACGCCCATGCCCCCTCGTCCCCGCTCCTCGATGATCAAGTAGCGACCCAGCATCCGGCCCGGTTGCAGAGCATCGAGCTCGGGTCCTTCGGGCAGACCACGAGCACGGGGCATCGACCTCGAGGAAGACTCGGACAGATCCCTCGTCGTCTCCAGATCCGCATCCACCACGCTCTTCATTGTCTGCCATCGTCACCATGGGTCGCAAACACCGACTCATGCGCGCCCGCCCATCTAGGAGGACTACGTCGTGGCTCGACGAGCGACGGGCCGTTCAGCGCCTGCGCCTACGCCAGCGAGCCAACCACCCGCGATGCTTGTCTGCGCTTGGGTCTGCGCTTGGGTCTGTGCTCGGCATCGCGCGGTCGAGGACGTCGGCCAGCGCTCGTACCGAAGCGTGTCGAGCCGAAGGCTCGGCGCGTAGCCCCTTGCGTAGCGCAGCCTCGACGGCCGAAGGTACGTCGCCACGCGGTGGCTCATTGCACCGCTCCCGCAGCGCCGCCAACCCGATCGCGTCGGCGGTGGGCCCCGTGAACGGCGCCTGTCCGTAGAGCGCCTGCCACAGCACCACGCAGATCGAGAACTGATCGGCCCGCGCATCGAGAGGTTGGCCCAGCAGGTGCTCAGGCGCGATGTAGCCCACGGTCCCGAGCACCGCTCCGGTGCGGGTCAGCGCCTGGCTCATGTGGGTCAGCGCCTGAGCGTCGCTGCCCGGCAGCGGAAGAGCCAGGCCAAAGTCCAGCAGCCACGCGTGAGAGGGCGGCTGGACCAGGATGTTCTCGGGCTTGAGGTCGCGATGAAGGATGCCCAGCGCGTGGGCCGACGCGAGGCCATCGAGCACGGGCAGCAGGCAAGCGAGCGTCTCGCGCCATGACCGTGCGCTTCGTAGCCAAGACTGAAGGGCGACGCCTTCGATCAAGTCGAACACCACGTAGACCGCGTCACCGTGGGTGCCCATCTGGTGCATGCGCACGATATGAGGGTGAACCAGCGCTTCCATCGCTCGCCCCTCTCGGCGCAGCCGAGCCAGCGAGCGAGGGTCACACGACTGGACGAGCTTGAGCGCCCGCGAGCGACCCTGACGGTCGCGCACCGCGAACACGGTGCTGGTGCCACCCTGGCCCAGCTTGTGCAACACCTCGTACTCACCGATCCGAACCGCCGACCGGGGCTCACCGAATAGACGCGCCCGTAGCTCGGTACGCAGACGCTCGTCCTCGACCTGTGCCGCGGGATCGGACGAGGACGAAGTGACCGGCTCGCGGTCGAACAGATCGGGGGCGTCTTCGCCGGGGGGATCCGCGCTCATGCGCGTACCTCGGGTTGGGCGCAACCACCGGCCCGGACATCAAGACCCCGGGTAACCCCGGACACCCAAGCCCCCGACACCCGAGCCCCGACCTCGCAACCGAACCCGACGCCACAGCCGCGCTGGAGCCAGATCCAGCCTTCGACCCCGATCTCGCCCATCGATCGCAGTATAGGACGAAACCAGCAATCAAAAATCCCGCGAGCGTGGACCGTCTTGGTGAGGGCCCGGCTGGGCCCTACCCATGAGGAGCCGACCATGATGATGACCCACAGTTTCGCACGCGCCTGCTCGATCGCCTTGGCCCTCGGCCTGCTGACCCCGGCCTGTGAAGCCAGCAATGAAGATGGAGACGCAGATGGAGGGGCAGGTGCTCTCAAGCCCACCGGCGAGGGCCCCTGCGAAGAGCCCGACGAGTGCGCAGGGCTGGTCTGCGTGGGGATCGCGACCGACAGCCCGCCGATCTACTGCACCGAGCCCTGCGACGGAGGTTGCCCCAGCGGGTTCTACTGCGACACCAGCACCTTCGCGCTCGTGGGGCTGGACTTTTGCCGAGTAGGCGCCGACGAGCCTCCCCCGGCGCCGGAGCCCCCACCCGAGCCGCCGCGTCTGCCCTGCAACGACGACGACGACTGCGACGGAGATCTGGTGTGCGCCACGTTCCAAGGCGAGCGTGATTGCACGATCCCCTGCGCCGCCGAGGCGAACTGCACCCCGCCCACCGTGGGCGGGGTGACGATCGACGTGCTCACCTGTGCGGCCGACGAAGGCGCCGACCGAGACGTGTGCGTGCCGGATCTGGCGTGCTACCCGAACCTCTCGTCTTGCGTCGACGGGCTACCGGGGGTCTGACGCCCCGCGGGTCTAGGCTGCGGGGTCTACACCGCGGGTCTACACCGCGGGTCTAGGCTGCGGGGTCTACACCTCGGCCGTGCGCATGAACATCGGCTGGGCCAGCAGCCACAGGCTGAGCATGCTCATCGCGACCATGCCCACCATCATCACCAGGTGCACCCGTAGGCTGGCCTTGCGGTCGCCGTCGTACAGCCGGAACGCCTCGCGCTGGGCCACCAGGATCCCGTAGATATGCCCGATGATAATGAGCGCCACCTGGAGGTACCAGATGCTCTCGGGCGACCACAGGGCCGACAGCGGGGCGCGGGCGGTGCCGAAGTAGTCGGTACCCCAACCCAGCGGGTCGCTGACCAGGCGCCGCAGCTTGGACCACTCATAGAACACATGGGTGGCGTTGTGGGCCAGGTGATAAAATAGCGCGATCGGCAGCAGCGTGTACGCGAAGCGGATGAAGACCCGGCGGAGCTTGATGTCCGGGCGTCCGCTGGCCCAGCGCATGGCCGCGCACAGCAGCCAGTAGACCAGGCCGGGGATAAAGATGCAGGCCAGCATCATCAGGGTGAAGGTCATCGTGCCGCCCTGGCTGCCCGAAAAGCCCAGGACTTCCTGGCCCAGCCAGGCGGTCTGCGTGTCGATGATGAAGCCGCGGATCGCGTCCTCCCACTCCATCCACAGCGGGATCATAGCCGCGCCGTGAAAGGCGCTGACGATGAACACCAGGATGGCCATATAGGCCTCGTCCTTCCGGCTGCGATGAGGATAGAGGATGTCCGCCCCGCTACTGCGCACGTTGAGCGCGATGTTGTCGTGGGGGCAGCTCTTGACGCACTCGGTGCACAGCGTGCAGTACTGATTCTCGTTCATCGCCCCCATGAACTCGTGGGTGGGGCAGGGCAGGCCGACCCCCTCTCGGCCGCGGTAGCAGTCCTTGTTCTCGCAGCGGCGGCAGATCTCGGGATCGCGGCGCCGTAGCTCGACCATGCCCATCATGGCGTATTGGCCGCTCACCCGGCCCACGAAGCATACGTAGCGGCACATCGCCTTGCGCTCGTAGAGCACCAGCATCACCCACGACAAGACCACCATGAAGATCGCGATCACCGAGGTCAGCCAGGGGCGGTTGGCCGCGTCGTAGATGATCTCGAGCCAGGTGATCACCGCGAACAGGATGATCGCGGGCCACATCCACAGCTTGAAGCGCGGGTACTTCTTGCCCAGGCTGCGGATCGCCGTGGTGCTGGTCAGCGACAGCCGGCTGGCCCAGTCGGGAATGGCCGTCCAGGGGCACATGAAGCACCACAGGTTGCCGAAGAAGAACACCGCGAAGATGAGGCCGATCCACCAGATGTTCCAGGTGAGCACCGGCGCGATGTTGCGGCCTGGCTCCTGGCTGCCCACCAGGCCGGCCACGATCACGGCCAAGAAGCCGATCACCACCGGTAGCTGCACCGCGGGCTGGAACCACCGGCTCTTGATCGCCCGGGCCAGCCACGGCCAGCGCGTCAGCTCGAGGCGCCAGTACCCGCGCTCGCGCGAGCGGGGATCCTTACGCTTGCCGTAGCGCTCGAATACCAGGAACGACAGCAGTAAGATCACCACACCCGAGGCGAAGAACACCGAGTTGGGGATCCCCGGCATCAGGTGTACGTAGGCCTTCTTCTTGACCGTCTTGGCGTCATCGAAGGCCGTGGGATCGAAAAACCCCCCCTGGTCGAGCTCGGCAACGACGCCCGGGTCGAGCCCGATTCCCTCCTCACCGCCGCCCTCCTCGTCGAGGATGAGCGCGCCCGACTTGGTGCGCTTGCGACCAAAGCGATCGGTGTAGACCTCCTCGTCGCCATTGCCCGCGGGCGTGATGTCCTCCACCGCCGGCATCGGCGGCACGCCGCCCTCACCGCCACCTTCATCGCTACGGTCTGGCGTGATGTCCTCCACCGGAGGCATCGGCGGCACGCTGCCCTCACCGCCACCTTCATCGCTACGGTCTGGTGTGATGTCTTCCACCGCCGGCATCGGCGGCACGCTGCCCTCACCGCCACCTTCACCGCTACGGTCTGGCGTGATGTCCTCCACCGGAGGCATCGGCGGCGCCGCCAGCCGGGCCACCATGCTCGCGAAGCGGGGGTCGTCGCGGAGATCGGCGTGCACCCGCACTTGCGCTTCGGCGAGGTTGCGGGCCTGGACCCGGTGCGCACCGATCCACACCAAGCCGATCACCGCCACCACCAGAGCAAACGCCCGGGCAAAACGACCCCCGCGCACGAAGGCCAGTGGATCGTCGGCCGGGGTCACGGGCGACTGGGCATCGACTACGGGCAATCGAACTACGGGCAATCGAATGGATCGCCGGGGAGTGCTCGGGGGTCGAGACGGTCGGCTTGGCGTGGTCATCAACCGGAGATCTCCTGGATCACGACCACGTTGGGTCCGCGGCGAAACGTGAGCGGGTCGGCATCGGTGGGCGCCGGTGCCCGACCGGGATCACCATCGGTTAGGTCGGTCACGCTCGCCGACAACGAGCATGGATCGGATCCCGACAGCGAGGCCCACAGCACCTTGCCGTAGCCGACCCCGGCCGGGTCGGCAATGAACGGCCCCGCGCCCACCGCGAGGTTGGCCCCGTCGCTGGTGAGGGCCAGCGCGAAGGGCTCGACGAAATCACCGTTGCCGTCGTCCCAGGCCGAGTCGAAGCCGGCGATCGGATCGGGACACATCTCCAGCGAGCCGCTGGCCTCGTGCGCCACAAATACCCCGCGTCGGCCGCCGTCCAGGGCCGAGCCCGCGGCAAACAGCCACGTGGGCGTCGCGGAGGGCAAGCGCACAAACTCCCCCAGCTGCCAGTCTCCCGGCGCTCCCATGTCACTGAGCTGCACGTTGCCCACCAGCCCGCAGTTGGTCGAAAAGTGCCACAGACGCGCGGTGCCGTTGATGTCGAGCGGGGTGGGGCCCTCGCCGACCAGGAATCCGGTGCCCGATCCGCCGTCGGGCGCCAGGTAGCGTACCCGCTTGTTCGACATGGCGCCGGGGATCGAACAAAACGCCCCCGTTCCCAAGGTGGCCGCGGCCTCGGCCACGGTACCCGTGGCCAGGTTGGAGCCATCGAGCACGGCCACGCCCTCGTTGCCGTCGCAGGCCACCGCCAGGATCTCACCCCCCAGGTCGACCACCTGCGAGGCCCCCCGGCATGGACCATTGTCGAGGCCCTCGAGGGTCACCGAGCCCACCTCGCCGGTGGGATCGGCGGGATCGATGACCAACAGGCGACCCGTCTGCGTCCAGGTGTCCTCGCCGGCGAATAGATCGTTGTTGAAGACCCCCACCACCAGGCGACCCGAGGCGTGGGCATGCAAGAAGATCGGCTCCACCTCGCCGAGGCTGCGACCCACCACCGGGTCGAGGAACTGCGAGGACGCAAAGTAGTCGCTCACCGGCACCACGCTCCCCGACGAATAGTCCGCGAAGAAGTCCAGCGGAAACGCGACCAGGCTGCCTTCTTGCCGGCTGGGGTAGTGACCGGTGAGCACGTGCAAGTAGCCACCCGCGCGCACCAAGCCAAAGGGTTCGTCGAGACGCCCCGAGCCGTTGTCGCCCAGGCCACAGCCGGCGCACTCGTTGGGCTTGAGATCCATCGAGATCGATCCGCGGTATGCCGAGTCGGGGTGATCGGGCACGAACACCTCGATCCGGTCGTCGAGGGTCTGGGCGGCCAGCAGCATCACACAGCCGCCGCCGGGCGGGCAGCCGAGCAGCTCGCCGCCCGCCGCCGGGTCCTCCGTCTCGCTGCCCGTGCCGGTGCCGGTGGAATCGGCCGTTCCCTCGGTGGTGGTCGTGGTGTCGCTGGAGGGGTTGCCGGGCAAGCAGCCTACCATCCACGCACCCCAGAGCCATGGGGCGAGGCGCAAGGGGCGAAGGTTCATGGACGCTACGCTAGCAGGGCCGCGTTGTGGGGGCCATGGCCGCCGACTGTGCCGTCGTGCCTCGGGCCGATCATGCGGTCGAGCGAGCACAGGTCCTAGGACCCACGCTCACTCCGGAGCCGCCGGCAAGATCGGGCCGGCCCGAGGCCCGAGCCGCTCAAACGATTGAGCGTCGGTCTGAGCGTCGGTCTGAGCGCCGGCGCCGAGTCCCCACACCCAGCAGCAGCGCCCACAGGCCCACGGCGGCCCAGCCAGAGCGCTCGGAGGCGTGCACATGGCAGCCACCGCTGTCTCCACCGTCGTCGTTGGCCCCGGGCAGCGCGCCACCCGACTCTCCGCTCGCGCCGTCGGAGTCGGAGCTAGGACCGCCCGAGCCCTCTTCGGAGGAGACGTCCTCGTCGATCTCTCCGTTGCAGTTGTCGTCCACGCCGTTGGCCCGCTCGGGAGCGCCGGGGTTGATCTCGGGATCGTCCGGAGCACAGTCGCCACCCTCGGCTGCGTAACCGGGCTCGCTGGCGCAGGTGAACTCGGGCTCGTTGAAATTCTCGGCGTAGCCGTCGTTGTCGGTGTCGGGGTAGTAGATGCCCGGCTCGAGCCCTTCGTCGGCTTCCCCGTCGCAGTTGTCGTCGACCGCGTTGCAAAGCTCGGTGGCTCCCGGGTTCACGGTCGCGTCGGCGTCGTTGCAGTCACCGCCTTGCGCGATCCGGCCGTCGATCGGGTCGCACGACAAGACGGCCGACTCGGGATCGCCGAAGCCGTCGCCATCGGTGTCGAGGTGGTAGTAGACCCCGTCGCAGCCGTGCGCGATGCTGTAGGTGCGAGTCGCGTGGTGGTCGTCGGCCGAGTCGCCGTTGCTGTTGCCCGTCATCGACCACACCTCGAACTCGACCACGCCGATCTGATCGGGGGCGACCCACTCGACCTGGAACTGGGCCTGACCCGAGCCGTCGAGATCCCGGGGCTCGGAGTGCAAGACCGCGGTCGGAACACCGTCCTCGGCAAAGCGGGTCGACTCGGGCTCGACCAAAACGAACTGGCCTCCGTCGACCGTGATGAACATGCCCGTGCGCAGTGCTTCTGCGTTGACCGCCTCGAGCTCGAGGGTCAGCGCGACCGTGTCGCCCGTGTCGGGCGACTCGTTGTCGAAGCGCAGATCGATGAGCGGCCCCTCGGTCTCGTAGTGGCAGTTGGCGCAGGCCTGCGGCTCGCCGGTCGGCCGGGCCGATGCGTTCGAGGAGATCGCCGCGAAGAACCCGGCGGTAGCGATGACGAAAGCACGAGGAGCGAAGCGCTGTCCCATTCTGGTTTAATAATTGCCCGACATTGAACAAAGATCATGCAATTCCTTTCGTGGGGAGCGATGCGTCGATTTCGACGAGGATGAATTTCCCAATGACTTCATCGGTTTATCCGATGAACGACGAGGAGAGTACGCTGAGGGTTCTCGTGGAGACTCGTGCGTTCCAACGCCTTTTCGTTCTGCCAGAGTCTAAAAGCGCGGGTTCGCTCCTCGATTGGGGGCCAAGAGCATCGGCCGAGCTCGCAGCGCTCGACGTATGGTGGAAGCCTTCGAAGCAGGGAGCCACCATCCGGGGAAGGGGGAACAGATCGTTCCGCTCCGACTGGCGCGCTATCGCGAGACGCTCAAGGACGGCCTGGTCTCTGTATCTATCCCATCAACCCACATCTGAGCTTCTCGGAGCAGACCTGGGTAGGTCTTACTCGCGCACTCCAGCAGTAGGTTCTCGAGCGTTCCATTTGCTTCATTGTCGGGTAGCACGAACGCACCTGCGCGCGGTGGCCCTTGTGCGACATCACCAGGGCCCGTGCCAAGACTGACGGTCGTGAGTTTGTCGCTCAACTGCTTCCAGGTCTCAATGGGTCCTCGTTCATCAGCATCCAGGAGGATACCGACGGCATCGGGCTCCGTATCGAGGTTTATCAGAGCAACCTGCGTATACGTGCCAATTTTGTTGATTCCGCCCGCGCTCTGCACCGCGATCGACCTTCCACCGCCAGCAAAGAATACGGGAACTGGTACCCGCTTTTGCAAGTCGCCGTCCGGCGGATAGCTCTTGGGTACGAGCGGATGCCAGTAAGGTTCTAGTTTTTCGAGTTGCCGGATCCGTCGTAAATCCCTCCGACGAAGCAGCCGACCGATGACCTCGACATCATGAGGACCTTCGACAACGAAATAGGTGCGGATCACTATCGGAGCTCCTGCCCAAGCTCGGTCCGCGAGACCCGTAGAATTTCACCGCTAAATCGACGCGTCTTTCCATCTCGAAGCCGGTATACCGTGAGCTCTTCATCCGGTGTCGCGCTGAGCATCGAGTCGACCGCCTCGAGACTATGAGTTGTGGCGAACAGTTGAACGCCTCGCTCAAGACATTCCTTGGAGAGCCAGCCAAAGACATGTGAGAGCACAGAGATGTGCATCGCTGATTCGATCTCGTCGATGAGGAGAAGGCCACCCTGGTCCAGATCAGCCAGCAAGATGGCGAAATGAAGAGCTCGTCGAACCCCGTCTCCGAGGGCATGGACAGGTACCAAACCCGTACCCTCGAACTCGACATGAAGTGTTGGAGCCGACCCACGCCGGGGAATCACTGAGCGTGACTCCGAGTCTTCGGGAGTAACGATGATGAGATCCATAACCCTCGAGTCGAGCCGCCGTAGGATCTCGAGGGCACGTGGCTTCCGATCTTTTCGAAGGATCTTACTCACATGAGCCGCCAAGTAACCATCGCTACGGTGAGAGATTGGGGTGGCGAATGCCACAGGGATGGAGGGCCAGGCCGACTTGGCCTGTCCTCGAGCAAGTGCTCCTTTTTCCCAGAGGACCATACGAAATGAGTCGTCGATTGCGTCGAACGAGTGACTCTGAGTAGTCATCTTACCGAGACTCACCTCGATGATTAGCCCAGATTGCTCAAGTGGCTCTTCGCTACCTTCATCCTCATGCGTGTTCCGCCGTGCGAAGCTGGCTTCCATCACCTCATCTGATTCCACGATGGGGCGATCCGGTGGTTCGCCGATTATTCGTTCCACGGTCGCGATCAGTCCATTTGGTGGATCACCGACCGCAAGCTCGATTGCCGCCGGCTCACCGTCGATATGCGGAAAAAGCCACGAAATCGAATCTAGTCGATTTGTCCCGACACGACCAAACCGACGATCTACCAGCGGCCAAGCGGTACGAAGCTCAATCACTCCTCTCCACTGCTCAAGGCTGAAGGGATTCGCCAAGATGAGCAGCGCTTCCAAGATGGAAGTTTTGCCGCTGTTGTTGCCTCCAACGAGGATGTTGACCCGGCCGCATCCCGAGAGCTCGACAGAGCGTAGGCCGCGGAACGCGCCGATGGTCACGCGCTGGTGTGGAAGACCGTGCATCGCGGTTTGCGATGCTACCAAATGATCATTTTAGCCTTGGACGGCGACGAACAAAGGCCCTTTTGTGCGGACTCAAGGCCGCCCACACAGAGCGACCGAGGCTACGTTGAACTCAACCCGTGCGGGCTCAGCGGCGCCCCAGCGCCACCTTCATCAGCAACAGCGCCTCACGCCCGGCGTTGCTCACCAGCTGGCTCTCTTCGAGCTCTCCCTCCACCGGCTCGAGCCCGCCCTTGCCCATGGTGAAATTCGACTCCAGCGTGCGCCCCTTGAGCTGCCCCAAGAACTCCTTCTTGGTCAGCTCCACGTTCCCGCGATAGTCGTACACGCGCACCCGGTTGATCTGGCCCTTGGCGTTGACCCCGATGCCCACCTCGAGGGTCAGCACGCCGCCGTCGAGGATCTTGGGCTTGGTGCGCGGGTCGATGAAGATCGCCACGCCCAAGAAGTTGCCCTCGGAATCGTGCGCGATGAAGAACTCGGGGACCTTGTCCTCGGGATAGAGCTCGAAGCCCAGCTGCTTCTCGAGCATCTTCACCTCTTTGTCCGAGTACTGATAGCGCTTGATCTTCCAGGCGTTGGGGTCGGCGTCGGGAAACAGCCGCATCAAGTTGCGGTGGGTGATCTCCCAGCTGCCCCACTTGGCCAGGTGAGCATCGGCCGGACCGGACGACAGCCCGACGCAAAGACCCAGAGCAACGATGGCGAGGAGTTTCTTGAAGACGCGCAACGGACGGGCTCTCCGGCAATTCGCGGGGGGGTCGAGCAGAGGCCGGTCAGACGGCAAACCGGCCCCAAACCTTCAAAATCGTAGCAGGACCCGCCAATAGGACCAGGCGGAACGCTCGGAAGTGCTGGAGATCTCACAACTCCAAGCGACTCGGGAGGTACCCAACAAACATTCGCGGCTGCCGGTCACGACTGCGCCAACACCGCTACTTCCCAAGGGTTGGCTTCGAAGGTCCGGCTTCGCGCTCGTCTCGCAGCCCCCCGCCGCGCACCCGCTCACCCCGCGGCCAGCATCATCACCGCCATATAGAACCGCACCCCGTCGGCCATGCCCTCGACTGTGTTCTGCTCGTCGGTACCGTGCATGCGCTTGCGATCCGCTGCCCGCATGCGCAGCGGCAAGAACCGATAGGTCGCCCGCGCCAGGTGCGAGTAGTAGCGCGAGTCGGTCGCACCGACCACCAAATAGGGCACGGTCACCACGTCGGGAAACACGTGGGCGATCGCCCGCCGCACCACGTCGAACCCCTCGTCGTCCACCGAGGAGATCGCGGAGGGCTCCCAGCACTTGGTGCAGCGGATCTCGGCGTCCGGCTCGTCGATCACCTCGCGAACATGCTCCATCACGTCGTCGACGGTCTGCCCGGGCATGATCCGGGAATTGAACGTGACCATGGCCTTCGAGGCGAGCACGTTGGGCGCAATACCAGCATCGAACATCGTGGGGGCGAGCGTGGTCCGCAAGGTCGCGTTGCTGGCCGGCCGTGCGGCAAGCACACGCTCGATCGCCGGCGAGAGCACCCACAGGTTGGACAAGGCGATCCGCATGTCCATCCGCATATGGGGCGCCATGGTCTCCAGCATCATCCGGGTGGCACCCTCGATCTGTGCCGGCATGGGGTCGTCCTCGAGCCGACGTACCGCCTCGGCGAGCCGGCCGATCGACCCTTGCGGCGGAGGCATCGATGAATGGCCGCCTTCGCCCTGCAGGGTCACCTCGATGGTCGCGTGGCCCTTCTCGGCGACCCCCACCATCGCCGCCTGGCGGTCGAGGCCGGGGATCGCTTCGCTGATGATCGCCCCGCCCTCGTCGAGCACGAACATAAAGCGCTCGCCCCGGCTCTCCAGCTGCTCGGCGATGACCTTGGCTCCCTGCGTACCCCCGACCTCCTCGTCGTGCCCCATGGCGATCACGAGGGTCCGAGCGGGTACGAACCCCGCTTCGAGTAGACGCTCGGCCGCCGACATCAGGCCGATCACGCCCGCCTTGTCGTCCATGGTGCCGCGACCCCAGATCACGCCATCGACGATGTCCCCGGAAAACGGCGGGCGGGTCCAGTCCCCCTCGGTCCCCGGCTCCACCGGCACCACGTCCATATGGGCAAGCAGCAGGATCGGCTCGGCTGCGGGATCCGAGCCCGGCCAGCGATAGAGCAGCGATAGCTCAGACACCACCTCGCGCTCCATCGCTTGGTGCACTCGCGGAAATTCGCGCTCGAGGTAGGCATGGAGCGCCTCCATCGCCTCGACCCGCTCGGGATGCGCGGGATCGGGCGTGATCGTCTCGATCCGCACCGCGGTGGCCAAGCGCTCGGCCGCGAGCGCGGGATCCACCGCCGGCAACGCGGGCGCTGGCCCCGGATCGAAGGCCTCGGGACCATTGAGCACGCCCCGGGTCACCATCACCACCAGCAAGGCGACCAGGCCCAGCCCGAGAAAACGGATCCAACGACGCTTGCGAGGGGGTCGTGCGCGCTCCACGAGCCCCGATGGTACCCCGCAAACCCGCCACCCGTGGGCCGTCTGGATCTTTTGCCAGATCGCTTCGACCTCCGGCTCGTTGGTCCGACGCGTGCGAAGCCAGGACATCGAGATCCCCGAGCCGTGCCACGCCGACTGGGATGCCATGCGACCCGAGCAGCGGGGCAAGTTCTGCTTCGAGTGCCGCAAGAAGGTCCACGATCTCTCGTCGATGACCGAGCAAGAAGCACGCGACTTCCTGCAGGCCAACGCCAGCAACGACATCTGCATCAGCTACGAGCACGAACAAGACGGCACGCTGCACTTCCAGCCAACCCCCCGCCCCGCCCCGCTGGTGCCCCTGTCCCGACTGCGCCGCCCCCGCAATGTCGCGGCCGCGGTCGCCGGGGTGGGAATGGCCGCGGCGCTGGCCGCCTGTGCCCCGCACGGTAACCAGACCGTGCGATCGCACGAGGTGGAGTCGACGGTCTTCCAGACCCAAACCGAGATCATCCCCCATGGCGAAGCCGGCGAGGCGACCCCGGTGCCCGTACCACCACTGACCGTCGTCGACGAGCCCTGCGACCCCCCAACACCCGTGACCGAGACGAAGCGACCGAGACGAAGGGGTAAGATCAAGCGACCCCGTACCGCGGGCGTTCCCTACATTCGAAGGAAAGGCGGCAAGCCAGCGGCCAATCCCCGCCCGATATAAAGCGCTCGAGGAGACCGCACGCGAGGGCTCAGGCCCGCCGGCTCGTAAGAGCACGGCGGTCGACCCCCGAGCACCCTACTGCGGCACGGGGTTGTTCTGATACATGCGAACCCAGACGTTCGCGTCCTGGCCGATCACCGACTCGAAGCCCACCACCGCCACGCGGGTGCCGTCGTCGCTGACGGCGACGCTGCCGGCCTCATCGGTCAGGGTCGAGTCCTCGTTGCCGTAGGAATCGCTCCACCAGCGCATCTGAAGGTCGGACTGATAGCGGCCGATCCACACGTTTTCGACCTCGCCGACCACGGTGACGAAGCCGCCGAGATACACGTCGCCCGCGGCATCCACGGCGACGCCCCGGGCGATGTCCGCCAGTCCCGAAGGTCCGTCGTGGCCGGTGCTCCCGATCTCGTTGAAGTCCGGGTCGTACTTGGCGACCCATAGGTCGAGACTGGCCCCAATGTTGAAGCCCGCGAGCACCAGGTTGTTCATGGGGTCGAGCGCAGCCTCGCGGACCCGGCGGTCCGGGAGCTGCTGAGTCCAGATCTCGACGCCCGCGCTGTCGTACTTGCGGATCCAGGCCTCGAACATCGACTGGGCGACCTCGGTCGCCCCCACCAGGTAGATGTCACCGTTGGAATCCTCCAGCACCGAGTCGGCGGAGTCGCTACCATTGAACGCATCATTGTTGACGGTCTGCGTCCACAGCTCGTTCCCCTCGGCGTCGTAGCGGCGCAGCCACATATCGTACTCCTGCCCGTCGACCCGCTGCGTCCCGGCGACCAGCACGTCGCCGTTGGCGGCTCCGAAGATCCCATCGCCAAAATCGGTCACATCGATGGGCTCGGGCCCCGTCCCCGGCCCACTGTAGATGTCGGTCCACACCGGGGTCTGATTGCTGATGCCCAGCCGCATCACCAGGATGTCGTCCTCGGTCTCGGTCTCGGTGCTGCCCACCACCAACAGGTCGCCGCTATCGTGCCAGGCGAGGTGAGTACCGAACTCGTCCTCGTTGGCCATCCCGTTGTAGGTGTAGGTCCAGCCGGCGCTACCATCGGGCAGGTACTGGCGCAGCCACAGGTCGGAGCCCTGGCCGGCCACCTCGACATTACCGAGCACGTAGAGGTTGCCCTCGGCATCGAATAGCGCCTTGTTGGCGAAGTCCGCGTCCCCGGCCTCGTCGTGAGTCTCGGTCCACAGCACCTCGTAGGGGAGCGTGCAATCAGAATAGCAGCCGTCGCCGTTGACGTCGTTCTCGTCGTCGCACTGCTCGTCGCCCTCGACCATCCCGTTGCCGCACTCGACCGGGATCCCGCTGGACGACGAGTCCACCCCGGTGGTCATGGGGCCCGTGCTCGAGCTCGGATCAACGGTGGTGCTCCCGGTGGGCGTCATGGTGCTCGTGCTGCCCGTCGGATCGGATCCGGTAGAGCCGCTCGAGCCATTCGAGCCATCCGAGCCCGGCGGGATGTCGTCGCCGCAGCTGAGCACCAAGAGTGTGACGGTGAACGTAAGGGGTAACCTTCGCACGGCGACAACATAGCAGCCCGTCTGGCTGCCCCTTGGTGCGCGGGCCTCACTCCGGCCGCACCACGGCCGAACGTCGTCCAATTCCGCGCATCGGGCATGCTAAGGTCCGGCTCCGCCGAACCGAACCCCCGGAGGCCCCATGCAGGGAACGATTCAGCTTCAGATCGGCCACTCGATCGCCGCGCTCACCGAGGCCACACCCCACTTGCTGATCGGTCGCGACGAGCAGTCGGTCAACCTCGTCACGCCCGACCCAAGCGTGTCACGCCGTCACTGCGAGGTGTTCCTGCAGCATGGTCGTGCATTCGTCCGGGACATGGGGTCGTCGAACGGCACGTGGATCAATGGCGCCCCCGTGGGGCGAGAGCCGATCGAGCTGCTGCCAGGGCAGCAGATATTCGTCGGCCATGTGCCGCTTTCGGTGCAGTGGCAAGGAGGGGGTCAGCAAGGCGCTACGGTCATGGGCGCCCTGCCCGCTGAGCTGCTGGCCATGATGGAAGCTCGCAAGCAGCAGGCGCAGTCGCACTACTCCACGCCGTCGGCTCCGGCCGCCGCTCCTATGGCCGCTCCGGCGGCCACCCCGACGGGCCTGGCGGTCGGCGGTACCCAGGCGCCGCTTCCCTCCGCGCTGACCTATCGCCGCCAAGGCGCCAACAACAACGGTGTGCTCCTGGTGGCCCTGCCCGCCGACACCTTCACCAACGACAGCGTCCTCGAGGGCTTTGTCGAGTTCACCGCGACGGACAACGAGACGATCACGTCGATCACCGTCGATCTGGTCGAGGTGCACCGTAAGGGCGCCAAGAAGGGCCACTCGTGGGATCGCATGATCGTCAAGCAGGGCCCGTGGAAGTGCAAGAAGGGCGACGTGGTGCCCATGCCCTTCAAGCTGCGAGTGCCCTCGGCCACCTCGATCAGCGGCAAAGACGTGCACTGGGAGCTGCGCGGCTATGTCGACATCGCGTGGGCCTACGACATCGACGTGGAGGTGCCGATCACCATGCGCAACAGCGACATCGAGCGGATCCGTGACGCCCTGGGTGCGCTCGATTTCCGCGTGGTCGACCTCGAGTCCAAGCCGCTGGGCCAGGAGTTCAAGGGCAAGTTCCACCCGCCCGCACAGCTCGCCCGCCGCGTGGGCATCGACGCCATCAACGTCATCATCCAGTACCTGGGCACCAACATGAAGATCTGGCTCGAGGTCGACAAGACCGGCATGTTCTCCAAGGATCGCCGCACCGACTTCGTCATCGATCTGCCGCGCCTGCGCGCGGCCCAGATGCACGAGCTGAGCGCCCTGCTCAAGGCCAACATCGACCGACTGATGGCCCTGAGCTGAGCACGGCGAGCCCCATGCGCTTCCACGAGCGGATTCACGGGGTCTACTTCGACGACCTCGACGCGTTCCAGATCCTCCACAACGCCCGATACCTGCTGCTGTTCGAGCACGCGATCGGGTCGTTCTGGCGGCACATGGGCTGGGGCGGGGCGCTCGACTTCAACGAGAACCCCGACCAGTACCACCTGGTGCGATCCAACCACATCGAGTACCTGCGTCCGGTCACGGGCACCGGCCAGGTGCGGGTGCGGGTTTGGGTGGAGACACTGGGGAATACCTCGCTGACCTTCGGGCTGCGGGTCATGCCGCTGGACGAGGACGTCGATCACGCTAAGGGACAGCGGGTGATCGTGCGGGTGGATCCGCAGACGAAGCGACCGGTATCCTGGTCGACGGAATTCCGGGAGATGATCGGACCGTACCGGCGGGATCTAGGCCCGGAGCCGGAGCGCAGGCCAGCACCCGAGCAGAACAAAGGGTGAGCGCGGGCCTTCGCCCGGCGGCCCGTAGATCGGGCCAGATCTACGGCCAGATCTACAGCCCCGAGTAGAGGATCCGGTGCACGTACACCGTGTTGCCGCTACCATTGTTGGGCGGCACGTAGGCGTCCGACGCCCCCGGGTAGGTGTTGTCCCAGTGGCTGATGTTGAAGATCCCGATCCCGCCGTCGACCCCCGCGAAGGCCCCCGTGCTGTCCCAGTAGTAGGTCGCCATGCAGTTCCACGCCACACCGGTCATGTAGTACATGCCGTTGGTGATCGGCACCGGGGGGATCCCGGCCGCGTAGTAATCGAGCCCGGGCCCGGAGTTGACCGTGGTCCGCACCACCTGGGTGTAGGGCCCTCCCAAGGCGGGTGCCTCGAAGACGTAGAAGTCCAGATCGCAGGGCGCTCCCAGGTCGAGGTAGACGTCGAAGTCGAGCAACGTGCCGTCGCCGTCGGCATCGAAGCCGTGGCCGCGGAAGAAGTTGCTGGTGGTGCCCATGCTGTTGGGCAGGCTCAGGTCGTACTGCTGCGGTAAGAAGTCACAGCCGATGAAGTCGAAGCCGCAGGTCGCGTCGCAGCCCAGGGTGCCGCCCCCTCCTCCCAGGGACACGCAGGTCTGCCCCCCCAGATCGAGGCCGTCGCAGTCTTCGCCGCCGTCGGCCACCCCATTGCCACAGATCCCGCAGGTCCCCAGATCGTAGGCTCCACAGCTGGCGTCGCAGAGCAGATCACCGTTGTCGTAGCCTTGGCTCAGGCAGGTCTGCCCCCCCACGTCGCTGCCGTCACACAGCTCGTCGCCGTCGATGACGTTGTTGCCACACGTCCCGCAACCGACGGTGTCGAAGGCGGTGCAGCTGGCCTGACAGGCCCCGAGCGTCCCGCTGTCGAAACCGAGGCTGAGGCAAGTCTCGCCCCCGTTGTCGACCCCGTCGCACAGCTCGTCGCCATCGATGAGCCCGTTGCCGCAGGTCCCACACCCGCTGGTGTCGTAGGTGAGGCAATCGGGCATGCAGGCCAGCATCCCGCTGTCGAACCCCTGGCTTACGCAGGTTTGACCGAAGAGCACGATGTCGTCACAGACCTCATCGCCGTCCACGATCACGTTGCCGCAGGTTCCACACCCGCTGGTATCGAAGGTCTGGCAATCGATCTCACAGGAGAGCGAGCCACTGTCAAACCCCTCCGACATGCAGGTGGCCCTCCCGTGGTCGGCCCCGTCGCACAGCTCGGGCCCTTCGGCGATCTGGTTGCCGCAGACGGCCGCCGAGCAGCCGCTGGTGTCATAGTCCGAGCAGTCGTCGGCGCAGCCCAGCGTTCCGCCTTCGAAGCCCTGGGTCATGCAGGTCTGCTCGCCCAGGTCGGCGCCGTCACAGACTTCGTCACCCTCGGTCACGCCATCGCCACACTCGACGGCGGGACCGGTCGACGACGAGCCTGCCCCGGAACTGCTCGTGTCGAACGAGCTATCGTCGCTCGTCGTCGACCCACCGCTCGATCCGCTCGACGTGCTCGGGTCCGGCTCGCCGATCCCGTCATCGAGTGCGGTCGCGACCGAGGTGCTCCCACTCGACGAGGTTTCGTCGCCGGCCATGCTCGTGTCATCACCACAGCCCAGCGCCGAGACGCTGATGCCCGTTATAAAAGCCAGAGCGGTCCGCATGGCTCACGATAACGCGCACGGGCTTTTGTCTCGCGAAATGCCGTAATTCGCCCGAAATTCAAGGTTTGGTGGACTCCCTCCCGCCGCTCCAACGACGAGAGCCGCCTGGATCCTCGTCCCTTAGGACCCAGGCGGCTTCGAAGGGGTGTCGGGCGTCCTACCCTCGCCGGCCGCTCGGGCCGGCTCCTACCAACGACGAGAGCCGCTCTGATCTCCGTCCCTTGAGATCCAAGCGGCCATCGAAGGGGTGCATGGCATTCCTGCCTTCACCCAAGGTCGAGCGCACCGGTGCAATACTGAGCATCACCATAGGACGTATCGTCCAGCCCCATCATATTGCACAGGTTCACCAGCAGGTTGTTGTGTGGCTGTCCAGGGAAGGAGACAAACCTACCGGTGTTGAGCTGACCATTCGCCGAACCGGCGAGCATGAACAAGAATTGATCGAAACGGTGCTTGTACGCAATGGGTTTCATCCACAGCACCAGCGAATTGTCGAGCATGGTGGTGCCATCCCCCTCGGGGGTGGCGCGCAGCTGCTCGAGCAAGTAGGCGAACAACCCGTAGAAGAACGTCTCCACCTGCTCGCGGCGGTTTCGGATCGTCCCGTTCCCGGGGTCGTTGTTATAGTCGTGCACGATGTTGTGGTAATCGACGTTGATGTCGATCCCCTCCTCGGGCCAGATCGGGGTGATGTTGCCGGCGCCCGAGTTGCCCACCTGGATAGAGGCGACATCGGTGATCCCGCAGCCCAGGGCCTGGATCATCACGTCGACCTGCCGCCGCACCGCAGTGGGGAAATTGGCGTTGGAGCTATAGTCCATGCCGCCCCCGGGCGAGGTGGGATCGCAATCGAAGACCTGGTCGGACTCGATCTTGAGCTCGAGGTCCCGGATCATGGTGGTGTGGACGTCGAGCTTGTTGCGCGCTTCGGTCGACAGCCGGCTCTTGATGCGGTTCAGATCGCCGGCCACTCGGTCGAGCACGGACAGGCGCTGCGCCTTGAGGGCGGCGAGCTCCTCGGCGGGTAGCAGCGCGTCGGCAAAGAGGTTGTCGAAGGCCACGATCGGGTCGGTCACGGGGATGACCGGCTGGCTGTCGCCGAGGTAGGAGATCCGCGAGTTACCGTTGCTGCCCGAGACCCGCACCCCGAGGGTCAGCGGATCCATGCCCAGCTGCTGGGCGATGTACTGGTCGACCGAGAGCCCGCTGCCCCACTGCTGCCCCTCGTTGGGGCCGATCGGGGTGGTCTTGCGCCCGACCAGCAAATGGCCGATCCCGATGTGGCCGCCGGGGTGGGGGTCGTCGAGGCGGCTGCTCATCTCGAGGTCGCCGATCATCAGCAGCTGATCGCGATAGGGCTCGAGCGAAGCCATCTCGTCGGGCAGCGCGGTGAGCGCGAAGTTGTCCCCGTTGCCCGGCGGCAGCCAGTGCTCACGGTCGATCGACTCGTTGGGCGTGAAGAAGATGATGAGCCGCTTGGCGCGATCCTCATCGGCCGCCTGCGCGACCAGGCTCGAGAGGAAGGGCAGCCCCATGCCGGCCGCGGTGGCCACCCCGGCCCCGCGGAGGAAGTTGCGGCGGTTGAAGCTCGAGAAGGTTCGTCGGGTCATGGTCAGGTCCTCCTCTTACTCGGATGCCTTGTGGTAGAGGAACGCCTCGGACATTGCCACGGCCACGATGAGCTCGCGGATGTCCTGGCCAGACGCACCGAAGTTTGCCTTGATCTGGTCGAGCGCGCAGCTGTCGGCCGGGGTTTCAGCCCGGCGCGCCGCGTAGCGGAACCACTGGGTGGCCATGCAGTCGTGGACCATCGGGTCGGTGGCCAGCGCTCCCGCGAGGGCGACCACGTCGTCGAAGGCGCCGACCTCAGAGGCGCTGACCTCACCCGGCTCGCCCTCGTCGACGAACATGCCCAGCGGGTCGTAGTCGTCGAAGGCCCAGCCGATCGGATCGATCATCTGGTGGCAGCCGCGACACTCCTCGTTCTCGAGGCGACCCGCGTCGTTGGCGTCGTTGACCTCGACGCCGATCGGCGGCGCGGCCAAGGTCTGGCACAAGAGGTTCTCGCGGACGAATAGGCCGCGGTGCACCCAGGAGTTCTCGGCCGCGTGAGCGTTGGTGGCCAAGAAGCCGACCTGGGTCAGCAGCCCGGCCCGCTCGTCGGCGGGCAGCTCGATCCGTCCGAAGCCCCCCTCGCCCTGGCCCTCGGGGCCAGCCACGCCGTAGAGCTCGGCCACCGCCTCGTCGCCCATGGTCCACGAGGCGGTCAGCAGCGTCTCGAGAGAGCCGTCTCCCTTGCGGATGACCTCGTCGGCGAAGCCCAGCACCTCGTGCTCCATCGACTCGGCGAGCGCCGGGCTCCACTGCGGGAAGAGCTCGGCGTCCTTGACCTTGTCGCCCAGCCCCTCGAGGTGCATCCACTGCTCGGTGAAGCTGGCGATCGTGTCGGCGGCCCGGTCGTCGTCGAGCATGCGCCGGATCTGTGCCTCGAGCCCCTCGGGGGTGTCGAGCTCGCCGGCCCCGGCCGCGGTCAGCAGGGCGTCGTCGGGCATCGACGACCAGACGAAGTAGCTGACGCGACTGGCCAGCTCGTAGGGCAAGACCGGGATGATGTCGGACTCGCTGGCCCCGTCGGGGACCGTCTGGACCTGATAGAGGAAGTTGGGCGACATGAGCATCGCCTCCACCACCAGGCGGAAGCCGGTGGCGCCGTCCCAGGCCCCTCGCGTATCCTCATAGAGGGCGACGTACTCGTCGACCTCTACCGGCTCGAGCGGGCGACGGAACGCCCGCCGACCGAACTCGGTCACGAACTGCGTGGCGCAGGCGGTGTCGGAGAGCGGGCAGTCGACGTAGTCGCCGAGCCCCGTCTCGACGAAGGTCGTCGACAACGAATCGGCGGCCGCAGCGTACTCGTCGAGCTGGGTCTGAGAGATCGGCGCGATCGCGTTGGCGGCGAAACCACCATAGGCCTCGTCGGGCGAGAAGTTGTTGTGCGCGGGCTGGGTGGTATCGCCCAGCAGGTCGCGCACGGTGTTGTCGTACTCGGACCGGGTCAGCCGCCGCAGCGGGGCGACCCCGACCGAGGGACCCGCCGAGCAATCGACCGTCTCTCCATCCCCCGAATCGTCGCCCGCGTCGTCACCCGCGTCGTCGCCCTCCGGTCCCTGCGAGTCTTGCGCAGGATCCCCACCCTGCGCGCTCGGATCGAAGTCACCCATGCCGGAGTAACACCCGCTCAGCAACGTGCCGAGCGTCGCGGCCGTTAGCGCCGGCCATCCCCTTACCCTTCCCATACAGTCCTCAAGTCCGACGAGCGGCTTCCTTGTCCCGGCTAATTTCGATCGAATTCGCGGACGGAGGCGTGAATTGAGTCAGTCTGCTTACACGCCGAGCGACATCGAGGACTTGGGGGCGCTAGGCGGACAGCGTCGAGCCGCTCGCCGGCTTAGCAACTCCGAGGTCGCGAGGTTAGCCTCGACGGGATGCGCCGTCGTCGCCTCAAGCGCCGCAGCTTCTTGGTCCGCTCTTCGGCCGTGCTCGGCACAGGTTGCTTCACCACTCGCCCCAGCCGCGCCAAAGCGCCCACCCAGGCACCTGGGCCAGCCCCTGCCGTGGTGGGCAAGGGTACGCACCCGGTGGTGGTGGCGTCGGCCAACGGCTTTCCACACTGCACCGAGGCGGCCATGAAGCAGATCCTCGCGGGCAAGCCGGTGGTCGACGCGGTGGTCGCCGGGGTGACCCTGGTCGAGGACGACCCCAAGGATCACAGCGTGGGCCTGGGCGGCCTGCCCAACGAGGAGGGCGTGGTGCAGCTCGATGCCTCGGTGATGGATGGAGCCACGGGGCTGTCGGGGGCGGTGGCGGCCCTCGAGCGGATCAAGAACGCGGCTGCGGTGGCGCTGAGGGTGATGCGCTACACCGACCACTGCTTGCTGACGGGGGATGGCGCCCGGCGCTTTGCACGAGCGCACGGCTTCGTGGAGCAGGATCTACTGACCGAGGACGCGCGCAAGATCTGGCTGCACTGGAAGTCGAGCCTGTCCGATCGCGACGACTGGCTGCCCATCGATCGCGACGAGCTACCGCCCGGGGCCGAGGGGATGTTCGGGATCACCGGCACGATCAACTGCAACGCGGTCGACCGCGACGGCAACCTCGCGGGGGTCACCACCACCTCGGGGCTGGCCTTCAAGATCCCCGGCCGCGTGGGCGACAGCCCGCTGGTCGGCGCGGGGTTGTTCGTGGACAACAAGGTGGGTGCGGCCGGCTCGACCGGGCGTGGCGAGGCGAACATCGTGACGGTGGGTAGCGCCACGGTGATCGAGGGGTTGCGCTACGGCAAGCACCCCACCGACGCGTGCCTGCTGGCGTGCCAGCGGATCGTGGATGCCACCCGAGTCAAGCGCCTGCTGCGGGACGACGGCAAGCCGAACTTCAACGTGAAGTTCTACACGGTGGACAAGCAGGGACGTTTTGGCGGGGCGGGGATCTACGGCCCGGGGAAGTTCGCGGTGTTCGACGGCAAGGGCAACCGCAAGCAAGACCTGGCGCACTTGCTGTGAAATCGGACCGGCGGGCTCGATCGCTCCTCTCGCGCGACGAAGAGGAGCTCACGCCGCGTTTTCACCCGCGCGGTACGGGTTGTCTCGCCACTCCACCAGCGTGCTCAAGAGCTCGGCATCGCCATCGAAGTAGAGCCACTCGGTCTCTTGGCGGGAGATGAGCTTGGTGGGCCGTGGTCGATATACACTGGTGAAGGGGACCGAGAACACGCCGAGGTGAGGCACCTGTTTCAAGATCTCCTGCACCCAGCCCTCGCCATATGCAAATAGATCGTCATAGCTGGTTGCCACTGATAAGAAGGGATTGCTCTGGATACCCTCGGAGTTGCTGCCATAGGAGGTCTGCTTGAGCGCCCACTCGTTGAGGGTGGCCCCGCTCGAGACGGTAAAGCCCCCCCGGTTGGTCTGCCGCATGCGAGACAGCCAGTCGCGTTCGACCGTGGAGTTGCCGAAGCGATAGATGATGACGTGATCGGCTCGGTTGAGATCGAGCGTATAGTTCTCTGCACCGGCATTGGAAACCGAGAAGATCTTGGGCTGGGGCATTGATATCTCCGCGAGGGCTTTCCTCCTACTAGTGCCCTGCATCAGAGTTCTTGTCCCAAGAAATTTACCGCCTCGGCGCGCGTCCACCGCCCAGCCTCGCCCTTCCGTGACCGAGCAACGGACGGCGATCCGCGAGCGATCCGCTGACGCTCCGCACCGGCTCGGCCCCGAGCGCTCATCCCCGAGCGCTCGGCCCCGAGCGCTCACCCCCGAGCGCTCACCCTCGATAGCGGGGCAGCTGCACGGTCACGATCGTCCCCCCGGCATCGGGGCAATCCAGCGTCACGCGCCCTCGCAGGCTACGCACGATGTCGTGCACCACGGGCAGCCCCAGCCCGGTCCCGGCCGAACCCTTGGTGGTGAAGAAGGGCTCGAACACCCGCCCGCGAAGCTCTTCGCTGATCCCCATCCCGTCGTCGGCCACCCGGAGCACGCCGTACTCGCCCTCGTGGACCATCTCGATCATCACGCTGCCGCGATCCCCTCCGCCACCATCCCCTAGCGCGTCGACGGCGTTGCTGATCAAGTTGAGCGCAATCTGGTGCACCTCGTCCTTGTCGGCGTGCACGACGACCGCCTCGTCGCAGGTCACCACCTCGACCTTCATACGGCGTAGCCGACCGGCCCGGCGCAGCAGCTTGAGGATCTGATCCACCGACTCGCGCATCACCACCGCCCCGCGAGTGCGCACGCGCGGGCGAAGCGGCTCGAGGATCTCCTCCACGTGCTCTTTGATCCGGCGCACGCTGTCCTGCATGATGCCGATCATCCCGCTCTCGACGGGATCGGGCCCGCCCCCCTCGATCATGGACAGGTAGCCCAACAAGGGACCGAGCTCGTTTTTGATCTCGTGGGCGGCCGAGCCGGCGAGCAAGCCCACGGTGGCCAGGCGATCGGCCTGCTGCAGTCGCTGCGACTGCTCCTCGTGGCTCTGCTCGAAGTAGACGAGGCCGATCACGTAACGGGTGGGCCCGTGGTCCTCGTCTTCGGGGCTCTCGCACAGCGACAAGCTCATCCGGGCGGGGATCTGGCGCTTGCCCGAGCGCACGGTGACCTCGCCGCGCCAGTGCGACTCGGCTTGGCCCGAGCGCACCATGCCCATCACCCGATCCTGCACGTCGCCCCCGGTAGGGCTGGGCTCGAACCACTCCCGCAGGTCGGTGTCGAGCAGGGAGTAAAGCGGCTTGCCCACCAGCGACACGAAGCTCTCGCTCACGTCGATCAGGCGACCCTCGGGATCGACGACGACGATCCCCTCAGCGGCGCGGTGTAAGAGGACCGACAGCAGCATGGCGGTCCGCTGGTGGCGGATCGACAGCTGGCGATGCTCCTCGCGGAGGCGCTGCTGCTCGTGCTGTTCGATCTGGGTCTGGCGCCGCGCCGCGACGGCCCGACCCACGGTGTCGAGCAAGCGCTCGCGCTTGACGGGCTTGGTGAGGTAATCGAAGGCGTGATCACGGACGGCCGCGGCCGCGGCCTGCACGCTGTGGTCGGCGGTGACGATGATGACCGGGACCTTGGGGTCGCGCTGCTCGACCTCACGCAGCAGATCGAGGCCCGTGCCGCCGGGCATCAGTAGATCGGTGACCACCACGTCGACCGGCTGGCGCTCGAAGGCGGGGACGGCCTCGTAGAAGTCGGTGGCGATGTGGACCTCGTAGTCGGCCCGCACCAGCAACATCCGCAGGGCGTTGGCGACGAGGTCATCGTCCTCGACGAGGAGCACGACCCCAGTCGGGTGCGGATGCGCGGGTAGATCCCGCGGAATGGCCCCCTCCACGGGGGAACGGGCCATTACCGCCTCTGCTCCGGCGCAAACTCGATGATCGTCATGCCGTCGTCCTCCCGCAGACGCACCGATGGATTGCCGTCGAGCAGGCGCTCCGCCCGCTCCATGTGATATCGACCCAGCTGTACGGGAGCGGCTGTCCCGCCCGCGTCGTGGCCGACCAGCGTCACCTCGAGGGCGCAGACGAAGTCGTCGCCTTGCTCCCGACCGACGCCCTGCACGCTCAGCTCATAGCGGGGATGGTTGCGCTCACCCGCCGCGGCGACGCTGGCGAGGCCGAGGTTGAGCATCACCGACTGGAGCACGGCCGGAGTCGGCGTGTGCTCGATCGCTCCCATGTCGACGGAGACCCGCATTTGGTGGCGCTCCCAGCGACGTGAGAGCACCGACACGATACGGTCGACCACCGTCTTGGCGTTGCGTGGCCCATCGATGCTTCGGGTGAGCCCGGCCAGCCCCTGCACGAGAGTCCGCATGCGCTCGGCCGCCTCCAGGCTCTGGCGCACCCGATCGTAGTCCTCCGTACCCTCTGGCGTGTCGTCGAGGGCCAGCTCGGAGAGCACGATGAGGCTCTGCAAAGGGTTGCTCAGATCGTGCGTGAAGATCTCTAGCACTTCGAGCAAGATGTCTCGCTGCGCCTCGGCCTGATGCGCGTGCTGCTGGGCAGTCAAGGGCTCCGCGTGGTCGGACACGAAGCCCAGGGTATCCATCAGCGGCGCCCGCGTGCCAGGGGACAAACCCCGACGGCTGTTTCGGTCGAGACATCGGCCCATGTCGGTCCACCCGGCCCCTTCGGGTCCGGGCCGCGGGTCGGGTTCCGGGGTTTCGGCCCGCATCGGAGCCGACGTACCCTCCGCGCCCGGTGCCCCGACGGCTTCGTCAGCATGTCAATCCGCTGGCGGCTCACTTCATGAAGCCGCGCGCTGGTCCCGTGCGGCCCCCAGCCGAACTTGGCGCCGATCCGCGCACCGAGGTGGAGCTGGGCTGTGCGGACGCCCAGTTTTCGTTCCAGCTGGCTCGGGCTCACCCGGAGCGCTTCGTGGTGGGTTTGGAGATCCGCGAGGCGATGGTGAAGCTCAATACCGTCAAGGCGCGGCATCAGGGGCTCGCCAACCTCGCGTTCGCCTACGTCAACCTCAACGTCGATCTCGATCGGGTGTTCGTGCCCCGATCGGTGGACGCCTTTCACCTGCTGTTTCCCGACCCCTGGTTCAAGAACCGACATCAAAAGCGCCGCGTGGTGGACCCGTGGATGCTCGAGATCGTCTGCCGCCAATTGCGACCGGGGGGCGAGCTGCACTTTGCCAGCGACGTGTTCGAGGTGGCCTTGGAGGCGATGGCGGAGATCGAGGATCCGGCCGTTGAGCACCTGGGGCTGCGTAACCTTCTAGGGCCCTGGAGTTTTTGGCGAGGCAACCCCTTTGTGGCTCAGTCCAAGCGCGAGGACACCACCCGGGCCCGCGGCCAGCGGGTCTGGCGAATGCGCTACAGACTTGGACGCCCTCCCCTAGCTGGCGATGAGCGCGTCGACCGGCGGTAGGTGGACGGCGTCGGGTAGCTCTTGGCAGCGGCGATAGGCCGCAGCTTCGCGCTCACGACCTTCTTCATCGTCGGCCTCGACCTCGGTCACCGCCTCGGCCACCGCCTCGACGCACGAGCAGAAGCTCAGCGATGCCTTGCGATCGTCGGGGGTTGCGCAGTGCTCCTGTTGACGCTGGACGGACCACGCCAAGAATGGAGCCTGACAGTCGAGCGCCGGGTACTCGACCGCCATCACGCACTCGCACAGCGCCTCGTCGCGTGGAAGAGACATCGCTTGGGCGCAGACCGCTTGCATGTAGGCGTCTTCCTGGCGCAAGCGATCGTCGAAGCTGCGGGCCCCGCCCAAGATCGCACCGACCAGGCTGGGCACGAATACCCCGATGAACACGGCGGCGACCGGCACGGCGATGAGCAACCCGATGAGCAGCCCCCGAGCTCGGGACTTGGGCGGGTCGTCGATGTCGGCGAGCATGGGCATGATCGCGACGGCGGAGCCTAGTCTAGCAGCCGTCTTGGGTCTCGCGGTGACCTACGGGACCAATGACCGCTCGCTCGTCCCGCCGAACGGCCCCTACGGGCTTGTGAAGCCCCCGCGGGCGTACGATACTCCGCTCCACGTTCCTACCTGCTCCGAGGCGTTGCTCATGCGCACCAGCACCCCGACCGTGTCGCTCGTTTCCTCGCTCGTCGCCGCCGCGCTGGCGCTAGCGCCCATCGAGGCTCTGGCCGCCCCCGAGGAAGCCGCCGCCGAAGCGGCCCCCGAGGGCGAGACCCCCGAGGCGGCCCCCGAAGGCGAGGCGGCCGATGCCCCCGAGGGCGAGACTCCCGAAGGCGAGACTCCCGAGGGCGAGACTCCCGAGGGCGAGACTCCCGAAGGCGAGACTCCCGAGGGCGAGACTCCCACGCAGATGACTCCCGAGGAGGCCGAAGCCGCCGCCGCCGCCGAGGCCGAAGCCGCCGCCGCCGCGGAAGCCGAAGCCGAAGCTGCCGCCGCTGCCGAGGCCGAAGCCGCCGCCGCCGCCGAGGCCGAAGCCGCCGCGGAAGCCGAGGCCGAGCCCCCGCCCCCATCCTTCATGCCCGATGAAGAGGATGGCCCAGAAGAGCCGCGGATCGCCGGCAAGCCGGCGACGGGCAAGGGCCTGATGATCGCCGGTGGCGTGGTGGCCGGCGTTGGTCTGGGCCTGACCATCACCTTCAGCCTGATCACCCGCAATTGCAGCATCGATGGGCCCTTGCAGTGTGGCCTGCAAAACCAAGACACGCTGCTGATCCCCATGGGAGCCGCCACCTTGCTCACCGGCGCGATGGTGCTCGGTGTTGGTGCCGGCTATCACGTTCGCTACAAGCGTTGGCAGCGCGTGGCCGGGGACAAGAAGACCGCCCTGGTGCCGACCACGCTGCGCCGTGGCGCGGGCTTGGCCTGGGTCGGCCGCTTCTGATCCCAGTCCGGGTCCGGGTCCGGGTCCGGGTCCGGGTCCGGGCGACCCGACCGAGGACCCAGGTACGGTCGAGCGTGGCGCTCGACTGCCCGCGGAGCCCGACGCTCGCCTCAGTGCCGACGCCGAGCGACGATCGTGCCCGCGATCTCGACGATAAGCTCGAGGTCGTCGAGGTCCACCCGATGCAGCAGCGTATTGAGCCGCGCCCGTAGGTTGGCCTCGGGGCTGGCCTGATTGAGGCTCGGCATGTCCGGCAGCAACGCCGAGACGGTGAGCCCCATCCCCTCGGCGATCCGCAGCAAGGTACGGAGCCCCGGGCTGCTGTAGTGACCGTTCTCTAACCGCGACACCATGTCGGTCGCGATCCCGGCCGCCTGCGCGACCACCTGCTGCGTCATCCCTCGTTCCTCGCGAAGGCTTCGAAGCCGGTGACCCAGCTCGCTCATGTACGCCTTCTCATGGTGAGCACGACTGGCCTGCAGCTCGCTTCGAACCGGCGCCCGCAATCCTTCTTCGTCCCGCTCCCCCATGAGATCAAGGTGCCATATTCGTGCCCGGCCCGCGACTCCCTAGCGCACCGAAGCGAACGATTCCTCGTCCGAGCGCGACGATCCCGATGGGCCACCCTCCCGATCACGGTCACCGCCACGATTTCCATGACCTACGCAGGGTGCTGGGCCCTCGACCCCGGGCGCTGGACACCGGGCGCCCGGCCCCAGCTTGACCCCGGTGAGCCACGAGCCTACCCCTCCGGCACACTCGGGCGCAGCGCGTGTCGAAGCTCGTAGAGCTTCTGCTCCAGCTGCAGCATGCGCTCTTGTGCCTTGGCCCGGCGCTCGGCAGCGTCCGGCGCGTCGTCGTGGCCCAAACGTTCACGCGCCAGCTCGAGCACCGAGACCAGCTGCCGCCCCAGCGCGACGTTGGCCAGCACGAGGTGTTCTTCTACGGCCGAGACATGCTGCTCGACCACGCGGCGAATGCTCTCGCGCAAGGCCTCGCTCGCCCGCTCCAGCGCGCCGGGTAACTCTTCTTTGGCCCGAGCCCGGGCGTCGCGCAGAGACTTCTCTCGCAGGAATACGGTGGCCAGGGGCCCGGCCACCGTCATGGTGAGCCCCGCCACCATGCTCCCGAAGTACATCACCGCGGTGCCCGCCAGCCCGATCGCCACCAAGCCCGCTTCGAGCACGACAGAGGGCGGGTCGACGTAGATCGGCGGCCCCCGAAAGCCCAGCCGCATCGTCGCCTGGAACAGGCGGCGCCGAGCTTGCTCGCCGTGGGTGCGCATGGCCTGACGCGTGAGCTCGTCGAGCTCGACCCGCAGGCGCTCCGATTCCTCGCGCGCAAACGCCAAGAACGCGTCGTGCAACGAGCCGGGCAGGTGGTGGGAGAGGATCCGCAGGTTGGCGGCGTCGATGCACGACAGCGTGCTGGCGCGCAGATCGTCGCGGAAGCGATCGATCCGGCCTTCGCTCTGCTCCTGGAGCTTGGCCTGACCGGCGGCCAGTTGCTCGCGGAGCACGACCAAGTCGGACTCGTGGTCGACCACCTCGCGCTCGATCGAACGGATCTCGCGGCGCAAGGCCAGCTCCTCGAGGGTGAGGGCTCGGGCCGCAATCGCGGCGTTGTGGGCCAGCAGCGAGGCGTGCCGGGCCAGCGCGGCTCGAGCCCGGGCCGGTAGTACATCGGCATGCCCTTCGGCGATCTCTACGAGCCGCTGTCGCAGCTGCCGCACCTGCTCGATGCCCGGCGAGGCCTCCTCGGGACGACGCAGCGCCCCCCGGGCGTCGGTTTGGAAGATCTCGATCGCGGCCTGGCCCTCGTCGCCGGCCAGCGCCCGGACCTCGCGACGCAGATGGTCGACCAGCAGCGGACGATCCGACTCGGCGACCAGGTCGATCCGGTTGATGGCCAGCAAGAGGCGCGCCCCGGAGCCGGCCAGGCCTCCCACGGCCGACACCGCATCGCGCAAGAATGCCATTTCGGTGCGATTGAGCAGCTGGGTGGCGTCGAGCACCAGCACCAGCACGTCGGCGCGCGGCAGCTCACCTCGGCTGATCGCGCCGCGCACCCGCTCGATGTCGTTCATGCCCGGCGTGTCGAGCAACTCAAGGGTGGGCGGCAAGGCGCCGTCGGCCACCACCAGCTCGAGGGTGGCCCCTTGATCGGGCGACTCACGCCCGGTGGCCAGCGCGGCGAAGCGCTCGGGCTCCACCGGGGATCGGTCGTGGTCGGTGCACAGGTACATCCCCGGCTCGGCGCCGACGCGCACCGTGGCCACGGCGCCGGTGGTGGGAGTGACCCCGGTGGGGAGGGCATCGTGGCCAAGGATCGCGTTGATGAGGGTGCTCTTGCCCTGCTTGATCTCGCCCAGCACCACCGCCCGCACGCGGTGTTCGTCGAGGCGGCGGCGGGTGTCGGCGTCGATCGTGCGTGCCAGCAACGGTAGACCCAGCTCGGTGGCGATAGATCCCAGGGCCTGGGCCTGCTCGAGCAGGGTGCGTCGGGCTTCGTCGGATGCGTGCGCATCGGCGGGGGACGGAGATGTAGCGGTGGTCATAGCAGGCCGAGCCTCCGGGTCAGTCGCGAGTCACAGCGAGCGAGCGTCCATGCGTTGCGCAGGGCCTTCTCCAGCGCAGAGGCCCGCTCGGGATCGAGCTTGGGGGGCTCGGGAGGGGGAGGCTCGGGAGGGGGAGACTCGGTGGACGCCTCGGCGTCGTCTGGGCGGGCGTCGGCCGGCGCCGCATCGGCGGTGGCCTCGCTCGGATCCCCGCGGTCTTCGTTGTCCCCGTCGGGACGCCGCTCGTAGCCCTCGATCTTCATGGCCAGCCGTCCGCCCAGGCGTAGCGCGCCGCCGAACGCGGCGCTGAGCTTGCGACCGATCGAGTCGAGCTCTTCTTCGCGGCCGGGCGGGGCCATCGTCCAGCCGCCCCCTTCGTCGTCGGAGAGAACCCGTCGGCGGGCCATCAGCGCGCTGCGATCGAAGTCTTCGAGGGCTTGGCGCCGCACGGCCAGCTCGGGCCAGCGGGGCATCCAGGGCACCTGCTCGGCGGTTTGGCGCTCGATCGTCTCGATGGCGACCGACAACGAGCGCACCGCGACGAGCCCGGCGCGGTCGGCGGAGAACACGGAGACCTTGGCCCACGGACGCAAGAGGCTTCGCATCAAGCCCATCCGGTGACCGCGATCGGCCATGAGGTGGGTCGCGAAGATCGGCCCGTGCTCGCACTGCAAGTGGCCCAGGCCCGAGGCCAGGGCGAACGTGCGCTCGGGCGCCGACATCTGCATCACGCGGTCGAGATCGAGGACCAGCCAGTGGATCCCGCCCTTGGTCGTGCCCAGGGGAGTGATCGCCGGCCACCGGCTGGCGACCTCGCGTCGAAGGATCCGCAGCGTGGGCAGCGGGGCTCGTAGCATATGGATCAGCCGAGACAGCTCCTCGAGCAGCGCGGTCGGCGGCGCCTTGCGGAGCGGGTGGAGGCTATCCTCGTCGAGGCTCGAGACCAGCTGGCTCCACCGGCGGTCGACCGCTCGCATGATGGGGTCGACCACGGTGGACGTGGCCAGCCACTGGGCCCGGCGCAGGTCGACGCCATAGGCGTAGGCCATCCGCGCTAGACGCTGCTCGTAGGCCGCTAGCTCGCGGCGCTGAAGGAACTGAGGGAGATCCGCGGCGATGTGGACCACGGACACCAGTCTAGCTCGCACCGGCACCTAACCCGACAAAAGCCGTGCGATTGCGGTGCTGGGACCCTGCGGGGTATCTCCTGGCCGCCGTGAGCAAGCCCGTCATCTCCCGATCCGACCTGCTGGACGTCCACGTCCCCAAGTCGGTGTGGTCCCGCAGCGGCCGCCCACTCCAGGGCCGCCTGACCCGCGCGCTCTTCGGCTCGATGATGCTGCTCATCGGTCTGGCCCTGCCGTGGCCCGCGGTGAGCTACTCGCTGATGGTGGTCGGCGTGCTCGGGTTCGTGTTGATCCCGATCATCACCGACCAGGTGATCGTGCGGCGCGAGCCCCGGATCATGGCCGCCGACCGGGAGGCTGCGTCCGCGCAGATCGAGGCGCTGAGCAAGTCCGTGCTGGTGTCGGCCTTTGCTCCCGATGCCTGGGTGACGCTACAAAAAGGGCGGCTGTACCTCGCCCAAGGGGATGGGCGTGGCGCGGCGCAGTCGTTTGCCGACACCGCGCGGGTGCTCGGTGATCCCACCATGAGCGTGATGCGTAGCGCCCAGGCCCGGGCGTTGATGCTGGCGGACGATCGCGCCGGTGCTCGCGAGCACCTCGTCGCGCTGCAAGAGGCCGGGGCGCTGACCGCCCGGGACCGACTGGATCTGGGCGTGGTCACGCTCGATGAGTCCGCACGAGCCGAGCAGGCGCGCGAGCACCTCGAGGCGGCGTACGAGGAGCTCGACGGTCACCCGCAGGCTGGCGCGGCGCTGGCCATCAGCTTGGCGCGGACCGGGCGAGATTCCGAGGTCGAGCGCGCGCTGGAGCTGCTATCGAAGGCGGAGGCCGAGGCCGACTCGGAGGACACGCTGGCTCGAGCGCTGATCAAGCGCGCTCGCAAGGCGCTGCGACCTGCCCGCGAGGCCAAGCGCAAGCGCAAGCGTAAGGGGTGAGGGTGGTGGTGGCTGCTTCGCGCGCTCGCCCGACGCGTGATGCATCGTGATGATACCCTCTTCTCGAACACGTAGGAATTCATGCTGACGCGACTCGAAGTCAACGGTTTCAAGAACCTCCTGGGGTTGAAGATCGACTTTGGTCCGTTCACTTGTATTGCTGGGCCAAATGGGGCGGGAAAGTCGAACATCTTCGACGCTATTCACTTTCTATCGCTGCTCACCGACCTCCCCATCATGGAAGCAGCACAGCGCGTTCGCTCTACGCAAGGACGTGCGAGTGATCCGAGAGAGCTGTTTTGGTCGGATGGCGAGCGACGTCTCGAGCAGATGAGCTTCATCGTAGAGATGATCGTTCCGCAGATCGTCACTGACGATTTTGGTAGGGAGGCAAAGGCAACATCGACTTTCCTGCGTTATGAGCTTCGACTCGGCTACGAGCTACCATCCACTAAATTGGCTAGGCTGGGGCGACTAGTGCTTCAGTATGAGTCTCTTGACTATATCAAGCAAGGCGATGCAAAGGATCATATCGCCTGGGCGAGTAAGCCCTTTCGTGACGCAGTCATCTCAAGTACCCGACATAGCGGGTCCGGGTTCATTTCCACCACCAAAGACGATGACACCGATATCTATACCATCAATATCCACCAAGACGGCGGCAGCCGAGGCCTTCCCCGACCTTCTCCGGCGAATACTGCACCTCGCACCGCCGTGTGCACGACCAATACGGCCTCGGATCCCACCATACTCGCGGCGCGTCGCGAGATGCAGAGCTGGAGGATCATCGCGCTCGAACCCACGGCCATGCGAAGCCCCGACGCATTCACTGCGCCCACGCAGATCGCATCCAACGGCGCCCACATGCCGGCCTCGCTCTATCGACTCGCGACGCAGCCGACAGAAGCCATCGACGAAAGCAACGCTCGCGACGAAGCGGAGCTCAATCCGCGGCGGTTCTATACCGAGGTAACCCGGCGACTTGCCCGGCTCATCGACGCCCGAGAGATCCGAATCGACCGGGATGATCGGCGTGAGCTGTTGACACTTGAGCTCCGTCAAGGAACAGGGGGGTTTTTCCCTGCTCGATCACTCTCCGACGGAACCCTGCGGTTCCTGGCCCTCAGCATAATGGACAGTGACCCCAGCGTCCTGGGTCTCATATGCATGGAGGAACCCGAGAACGGGATCCATCCCTTGCAATTACCGGCGATGGTCGAACTGTTGCAGGACATTGCCGTCGACGCAGCCGAAAGACCTGGTTGCGACAACGCTCTTCGGCAAGTCATCGTCAATACTCATAGTCCTGGTTTCGTTCAGCTACAAGAGTCTAACGACCTCCTGTTTGCCAAGACGGTCATGATTCGCGTGACGATCGACAGAGGGAATGAGAAGAAGCCCGCATCAGTCTCTACTCGGGCGCTCCGGTTGCGACCTCAAGCGGGCACTTGGCGAGACGAGCGCGACCATGACGGCGTCGGCATGGGAGAGATCCTGACTTATTTGTCGTCCCCGCATGGTGCGCACCTCTCACTGCAAGACCTGGACGCCATACCGTCGCTCACCGAGCTTCCAGGGCCGCCTTGATGGCCGCGGGGTGCTCGTGCTCGTCGCACAGCTTGCGCAATTGCTCGCGGCTGGGCAGTGTCTTCACGTCACACTCGATGGTGATCGGACACATCACCAGGTGGCGCGCCGGCGGGTAGCTCGGCTCGTTCGAGCCGTGCGTCGCCTCGCCGAAGACCGACACTGCCGGGCGCTCGACGAATTCGAAACGCAGTGATCGCGTCTCCACGCCCAAGGTGGCGCAGATCCGGGTGGTCCTTCGCTCGATGTCGTAAAAGATCGGCGTGATCGCGGCCAGATCGAGGGCGAGATCCGGGTCGTCGGCGGAGCGGCGCTGCCACGAGCGAAATACCGACTGGGCCGCGTCGTGTAGGGTGGTACTCGGAAGCGGATGCCCCAGCTCCGCACGTGAGACCACCTGAGCGCCGCGCATCAACAGCTCGATCTCCAGCAATGCATCGTGGATCGAGGGCCCGACCCGACCATAGTCGTCGATCTGGATCCCGCGGACCACCGACACACCCAGGTGCTCGCTCAGCTGCTCTCGCAAGAAGCGGTAGCCCTCGGCTACGCGAGCGTAGTGATCGGGCAGGGGCTCCACCGTCACCCGGGGCGCGACCGAAAAGGGAATTCCACCGAGCACCAGGCGCTCGAGCTGCTTGACGTGGGTCTGCCGATCGCACGTGATCAGCGACTGAAAGGTTTGCTCGAGCTCCTCGGCGTAGCGCGGGCCCACCCGCAGGCCCTCGGTGCAAGGAGAAAGCAGCGCAGCGTCGGCGTGGAGCTTGTAGGCATACCAGCCGTCGTCCTCGCCGGGCTCGGTCGGCAAGCGACCATCGCGGATCCGAGCCACGAGCTCGGCGCCCAGGGCAAAGTCGTGGGGGATCGGCCGGTTCCCAAACCGATCTTCGAGCAGCCGCGCCATCATCGAGTCCGACGCGGGGAAGATCGCGGTCAGCTCCTCCGGCTCGAGCACGGGAGGGGTCGCAAAGGGCCCGTTGATCCGCGAGATCAAGACCAGGTGCGATCGATAGGCGGCAAGGAGCGTGGGCTCGCCACGCAGCACCTCGGCGATGGCGCTCGCTTCGCTCGAGCCGAGGCGCCACTGGAGCAGCCGGTCGTGCCGAAAGATCCGCTGGAGCGCCGAAGAGCGGGTGTAGACGCCGATCGGCTGGCTCTGGATCGGATCCACCTCGAAGCAGGCCACCCACCGACGGGCCGATTCCTCGTCGGCGCTCTGTTCGGGCCACGACCCCCGGACCAGGTGGAGCGCCGCGTCGAGCAGGCCGCGCATCTCGGTACCCGACGGCAGCTGCCGGCGAATACGGTCGACGAGCCCGACCGAGCCCTCACGATCGGCGACGCCGTGGTGCAGCACGTGCTCCAGGCGAGCCAGCAGCCGGTCGTCGAAGGCCTTGCGCTTCGCCATCAAGGCGAACATCGGGGTGAAATCGCAGCGCAGGCCGGCGCTGCTGACCGACGCGTGGACCGGCGCGCGCCAGCTGTCGTCTTGGTTGCGACGGAAGGGATCTTCGGGCGAGGGATCTCGCGTGCGCTCGGATCCGCTGGCTTGGTCGTCGAGCTCGGCGAGCAGGACCTGACCGGCGGTGTCCACCACCACCCGCCGCCCGAACTGCTCGAAGCAATAGCCGGTCATGACCTCAATCCGAGGATTGTATCCTCACCTTGTTCATGTTGTTCCTGTAGCTCCGAACCACCGATGGAGGACCGAGCGCAACTTGCCAAACGAAGGATCCTCACACCCACGATGGCTCACACTTCGAGCCAGCTTTCCAAACAGCGACGCGGAGAATGGAAGGCGTTGTTCTCGTAGAGCAAGCAGCAAGCATCGCCTCTTTCGGTCGCTCGGGTTTGTTGGACCGCTGATCCAACATCTGACGGTCGACCAACCAGCTCCGAAGATGATCCCAATCATCCCAGCCCAGCACCTTGGCTACATGTATCGACGGACTCCAGACCCACGCTTCAATCTCAGGCTCGAGGGCAATGACCCGGACCGACTCAGCCTTCCATCCATTGCGAGCAAGCTCCTGCTCCAACGATGATTCGAGGGCTTCACGGGTCTCCGACTCTCGATCTGAGCCCTCGTGGTCGAATATGACAAGAGCACGGCGAAACTGCTTGCAGAACAGGCGCAAAAACCCGATGGAATGGCGAGCACAACCAGCATCCCTCTCCAGGTGACGCTTGATCTCGTAGCTGACAGGCCTGATTCCGAGCCGCCGTGGATTTTCGAGCAACCCGCGCATCGTCTGTTCAATGTCTGCATCGGCGACAAGCAAGAGCAGATCTTTGGGTTGTGAAGTCATCCCAGAACACCGCCGGCAAACAATGTACCCAGGGAGGGGTTGCCTTTCCACTCCCTGAGTGCTGGATGCTCTGCTCCGGTCACGATGTCGGTTGCGCCTGACTCGTCCTTTGCAAAACAGAGAACATCACCAGGATCGGCCATTGCAAGGATTACCGGCGAATGGGTCGCCATCAAGACTTGCGCGCCAAGCACGGAGCGGAGCGACTGGAATACCGCCTCGACCGCTTTGGGATGAATTCCGTTCTCTGGTTCTTCGATCAAGAATATTCCGGAGAGATTGGGGAGATATGCCAGCAGAGTCAGAGCGAGCATTCGCAGCGTGCCGTCCGATGCTGTCCACGAAGGTACTTCGAGCCCACCTCGATACTTGATGCTCAAGAACCGCCGGTGAACATCGGGGATCTCCGATGTCCTCAAGCCTTCGATGTCCAGCAGAGCGGTTCCCAGGTGCTCGATCCAGGCCGTTACTCGCTCGGGATCATTCTTTTCGAGATCACTGATGACCCACGGTAAATTCGAGCCATCAGGTCGGAATGAACGCCCCATCCCCGGCGGGCTCGCTTCTCGCAGCACAAGGCTGTTGAGCATGAGCTTTTGCACGCCGGCCAGTAGGAGCTCGCGAAGCCATGTGCATACGGGGAACTTCTCCTCGTCGTCGGGCAGATTCGCCAGAGCGGACTTGCGCGGCCCAAGTCGAAACGAGGGAGTCCATATAGGAGCGCCTTTTCCTATGTCTGCTTCTGGAATGAAACTGTCATTCCCATCGGATCTTTTGTTGATCACCTGTTGTACTTGAGGGCTCGATGATGACAGCAGGATCGAATCAGGAGATTGCAGTGGAAGTGGAAACGATTCTCGTGAAGAATTTCCTTCATCTACCTCATCACTGAGCAAAAATACTGATTCCTCTTCTATACCGTATTGATTTCGCTCTTCGTTGAGACTTATTCTAATCTGGTACCGAACATAATCATACTCTAGTCGAGAGTTGATTTTCTGCCTACGATCCACAGGTACCTTTGCCTCTACGGCCATCTCGAAGAACCCGGATTCAGCTCGCTGCCACACGAGATCTCGGAAGTCTTGAGTTCGCATACGGACCGCAGGCTCCAACCCCTCCGATAGAAGATCACGCATAAAGGAGATGATGTCTAGAAATGTAGTCTTTCCGCTCGCATTGGGTCCTACCATGACCTGAAATGATGATAGTGGCCTCCGCACGAAACGCAGACAGCGATAGTTCAGAGCTTCGACTAGTGTTAGCATCGTTGCTTCTCCTAGGCTCCTCAGAAATCCGCGACCAGCTCCAGCCCGAACAGATCGTCGTACAGCTGGTTGGTAGGCCCGCCGTCTTCACGCAAGAACGTGTATTCGGCCTTGATCATGAACCGCGGCAGCACCGGAAAGCGCAGGCCGATCGTATGCCCTTGCTGGGTCGACTCACCCGCGTGGATCGTGTCGGCAAAATCGGAGACGATCGGCACTCCGTTGACTTCCCCCGGGGTATCGAGCGAAGGATCGGCGTGATCGAAGCGGTACTGCACGATGAGCCCGGGCAGGCGGGTCTTCTTGCGGCGAAACAGGGGCTGGGCGATCTGAGCGTAGCCCCCCAGCATGCGGCGATCGGCGGTGGCCACCGTGTCGATCGCTCGGTCGAGACCGTAGACCACCTCGGCCCGTAGGTGCGGCAAGGGAGCCTTGGTCTCGAACATATCCTCGAAGATGACCTCAAGGTGGCCGCCCGCGCGCAAAGAGCCACCCTGCTCCAGATCCACCGTGGTCTGGCCGCCGGTGGGCAAGATCGCCTCGGGGTGCTTGCCCCACACCACCGAACCTCCCACGTTGATCGACGGGATCGGAAACGCCTGCACCCGACCGAACAGCGACTTGTTGGTGTTGTTGTCGGGCGCGACCCCGAAGAAGCCCACGTTGATCCGCGGAGGCCCCTGCCCCGGGTCGAGCGCCGAAGGATCGCTCACCTCGCCGGGCCGCCGAACCCGAGGGCAGCGCAGCGGGCCCTGGTCGGGCTGGAACAGCGCGTCGAGGAAGCGGGTCTGGGTGCAGGGATCGCCGTTGACCACCCCAAAGTCGATCTCGATCGGGCGGATCGGCTGCTCGTCGCGGAAGGTGGGCTTCCACTTCACCATCGCGCCCACGTCGGTCCACGTGCCCGGGTAGACGCGGCCCGAGGTCATCGAGCGCGGACGTCCGATGAACCAGTTGGCGGGGTTGGCGTGCGACTCGTCCTCGAGCCCGAAGGGCAAGATGAACACCCCCGCGCTGAGCTTGAAGCCCTCGCGAAACCATCGCCCCGCGCTCTTGGCCCAGGTGAAGGGGTTGATCTCGACGGCCGCCGACTCGAAGTACAGCTGCCGGTTGGGCTGGGCGATCACGTCGGGCCGCGAGGGCACGATCTGCTGCTGCGGAATTGACAAGAACTCCAGGCTCATCCGCGCGTACACCACGTCGGCGAAGACCGGCGCTCCCACGTAGAGGGTGGCGGAGCTGACGTCGAAAAAGGGCTGGGGGGAGAGCCGCTCGAAGGTGCCGTCGTCTTCGCGGGCGAACGTGTTGGTTCGCATGGTCACGAAGAAGTTGGCGGCGACATAGCCTCGGATCTGGATCGCGCCGCCCGAGGGGCCCGTGTCCTCCAGCTTGCCCGGATCGAAGAAACTGCCACCGTCGATCCCGGCGGGCTCTCGGTCGGGCCCGGGGGGCTTGAGATCGAACAAACGACGGCGCTTGCCTTTGGGTGCCTGGTCATCTTCGCCGCGGGGCGGAATCTCTTCGATCTCCGGCATCGGCGGCGCTCCCCCATCGCGAGAGGGCAGCTGCTCGATCTCCGGCATCGGCGGTGCGGTAGGCTCGGGGTTCTCACCCTCGTGTACTTGATCTGCGTCGAAGAAGCCGCCACCCGCGCCGGGTTCGGGTCCTTCATCGTCGGGCGAGTCCGCGTTCGAAGGGGCCAGATCGCCGGGCGCGATCGTGGATTCGGCAGCATCCTCGACTACGCGCTCGCCTAGATCCGATCCGCTCTCCGATCCGCTCTCCGATCCGCTCTCCGACTTGGGACCCGGCGAAGGCTCCGGGCTCGCCGCGTCCGGCGCCAAGGTCAGAGCAATAGACGCCACGGCCAACGGGATCGAGACGAACATCGTGGAAACGGCCGGACTCTACCCCAGCTACCATGCGTGTGGTATGGCAGCTTCGTCATGACGTTCGCCAAGAAGCTTGCCACGACGCTCGGACAGACGAGCCTGACGCTGGTAGTCTCCACAGCGCTGCTAGCGGCCTGCAGCGGCGAGGACAAGGCCCAGCAGGCGGCCGACGGCACCCTGCTGACGCCCTATCTCGCGATCGGCGACATCCTGGCCGCCGACAAGCTCGACGAGCTGTCCGAGCTCGGCGCCCAGGTCATCAAGGCCACCGAGTCTCGACAGGGAGAACCCGGCATGGATGCGATCGTGCTGGGCGCCGGCCGGATCGGCGCCCAGGACATCCAGACCTCCCGCACCGCCTTCAAGAAGATGAGCGGCGGCATCATCGAGTACCTCGCAGCCCATCCCGACAAGCAGGCGGGGCACACGATCGTGCACTGCTCCATGACCTTCGGCGGCAAAGGCGGCCTGTGGGTGCAAAAGCAAGGCAAGATCATGAATCCCTACGAGGGAGCGATGATGCTGCACTGCGGGGACAAGCTAGACTGGGGCGCCGAGCTGCCCAAGAGCTGAAGGAGCGCCGTCGCCGATAGCGCTTAGACCGTGCTGGACTGCACGATCACGTTCCAGAAGTAGCACTCCGCCGGCGGCTGCTCGCCATAGAGCGCCCCTTTGAGCGAGCAGTCACGGCCCCGCAGAGCATCCATGGACTGGACCAAGGTGCCGTAGTCAACGCTGGACTCAGCCGAGACGTCGACCTTGATGTCCTCGGGAAACAGGGCCTTGAGCTCCTGCGCCCGGGCCTCGAGGGCGGCGTAGTCGTGGGTGCCGTCACTGTCGAGCGGGATGTCGATCTCGCGCTCGGACTCGGCGGAAGAGCCATAGCGGGCGGTGAACCCGTCTTGTCGCACGTGCACTCGGAAGCGCAGGGGCTCCTTGGTCGGCGGCTCGGCGGTCTGGTCGGATAGCTCGCCCCAGCGGGGCGTCTCCACGCGAACCGAGGTGAAGGGGGCGATCTCCATCGCCAGGAGCAAGGCAGGGATCAGCAAGAATAGACAGCTCAGCACCGGGATGAGGTTCGCCTCGCGCTCCTCGTCCTCGGCGTTCTTACGACTTCGCTTGAACATGACACGGACCTCCGTCTTCGAGGGCCCGGACAATCGGTCGACCACGAAGTTCCCCTCGGGCGCCGGTTCGGGTTTGGGATCTCCGCGAGCAACGGCGGTACCCCGAGGGTCGGGGGAGGTTTCACGGTCCCGCCACCCCGCCGTCGACTCGTTCGCCGCTCCGCCACAAATGGTCCAAACGAGCCAGCTTAGGCCAGGATCGGGTCGCTATCGTGCCAGCGGGAGGTCCGCGCCCGCGAGGCAATCAGGTAGGACGACCTGCGTACGATCGCATCGCTGTTCTATATGCCTTCCCCGCTCGCGCGATCGCGCGGCTAGACTGAGCACGTGAGCTGGAAGGAGGTCACAGGCACTACGGAGGGCCTCGCCAGCGATGATCGGCTCGAAGCGACCATCGCGACCGATCAGCTGATGATGGAGCCGTCGCCGATCCCGACCCGGGTCGGCCGCTACGAAGTCAGCGAGCAGATCGGCTCGGGCTCCATGGGCGTGGTGTTGCGTGCCCACGATCCCCGGCTCGATCGAGAGGTCGCCATCAAGCTGCTGCGCTCGAACACGAGCAAGGATCGCAACGGCCACGCCCGACTGCAGCGCGAGGCTCAGGCGCTGGCCAAGCTCTCCCACCCCAACGTGATCGACGTATTCGACGTGGGCATCGCACACGGCCAGGTCTTCGTCGCCATGGAGTACGTCGCGGGCCAGACCCTCGATGCATGGCAGCGCAACGACGCACCCTCGCGAGCGGTGGTGATCGATGCCTATCTTCAGGCGGGGCGAGGGCTGGCCGCCGCGCACCACGCCGGCCTCGTCCACCGCGATTTCAAGCCGGCCAATGTGCTGCGGGGGGTGGATGGCCGGGTGCGCGTGGTGGATTTCGGGCTGGCGGCGCCTCCCCGAGAGCACGAGGCCAAGGCCACCTTGGGCTCGCTCGACGAGGATCCGACCGACGTTCGGATGACGGCCACCGGTTTCGTGGTCGGCACCCCGGCCTATATGTCGCCCGAGTCCCACTGTGGTGACCCCGTGGATGCGCAGAGCGACCAGTTCAGCTTTTGCATCTCGCTGTTCGAAGCGCTGTGGGGTGCGCGACCCTTCGTGGGCAAGACCGCCAAGGAGGTGGCCGCCCAGGCGGTCACCGGCGATGTGCAGTTCCCCTCCGGGGTCGATGTACCGGCGACCCTGCGCGACGTGGTGCTGCGGGGGCTGAGCCCATCGCCCGAGGATCGCTGGCCCTCAATGGACGCGCTGCTTGAGCGCCTGAAGCCGCGCCGACGATCCCCCTGGCCATGGCTGGCGGTCGCGGGTGCGACCGCCGTCGCCGCTAGCGGGCTGCTCTACGCCGGCTCGTCCGTGTTGACGAGCTGTGAACCACAGGCCGAAGTGGTGGAGCAGATCTGGAGCTCCGCCGTGCAAGAGCAAGTGCACCAAGCGTTCACCCGATCGGCGCTATCGTATGTCGAAGAGACCTGGCCGCGTGTACGCGACCATCTGGATGAATACGCCTCGGCTCTCGCCGAAGCTCGTCGACAGGCGTGCGGCGCACGGGTGAGCCGCTCGGTCCCCGCCCAGCAGCTCGACCGGAGGGTCACCTGCTTGGAGCGACGCACGGACGAGCTTCGGGGAGTGATCGCCGTGCTAGAACAAGCCGACGCGGCTACCGTGCGCAATGCCGTGCGGGTGCTCAGCAGCCTCGAGTCGCCCGACGATTGCGATGACGACGCCCTCGCGGCGACTCTCCCGCCTCCGCCGCCGGCGGTGGCCCAGCAAGTCGAGCGAGCTCGGCGGGACCTGGCCGAGGCAAAGGCCAAGCTACGCGCGGGTCAGTACACCTCGGCCGAGGCGCTCGCCCAGGAGGTGATCGCACGAGCCGAGCCTCTGGGCTATGCCCCCTTCTTGGCCGAGGTGAGGTACCTGCTGGCGCGGGTCCTCGAGAGCGACGGTCGATACCAAGCGGCTGAGCGGGAGATGAACGAAGCCGTGATGATCGCTCAGGGCGCGAATCATGACGAGCTGGTGGCCGAGATCAGCACGGAGCTGATCTATGTCGTGGGCAGCAAGCTGCGACGACCCGAAGAGTCCGAGCGCTGGGTTCGCCACGCTCGCGCGGCGATCGGTCGCCTCTCCGATGCTCGCGAGGCCAAGACCTTCCTCGAGAGCACCCTGGGCAACTTTCACTGGTCCCGCGGCGAGCTGGGCGTGGCTCGCGAGCACTTCGAGCGAGCCCTCGAAGCCCGCGAGCAAACGCTGGGTCCACGACATCCAACGACTCTCGTCGTACGCAGCAACCTCGCGATGGTCTTGCACGATCTGGGCGACAGCGCCGAGGCTCGTGCGCTCATCGAGCGTACGCTCGCCGATCGCGTCGAAGTCTATGGCCCCTCTCACCCGATGATCGCCACTACCCATGGCAACCTGGGGATCATCGAGCAGGCGATGGGTAAGCTGGACGACTCGGCCGAGCACACGAGGCGGGCCCTCGAATTGCTGGAGCGTTCAGTCGGGCGGGAGCATCCCCACTATCCACAGCTGCTCATCAATCTCTCCAACAACGAGTACTACCGCGGCAACGTCGGCGAGGCGCTGCGCTTGCAGGAGCAGGCCCGCGACTTGCTGGTGCGGATTGTGGGCCCTCGTGATTTCTTGGTGGCGCGCGCCCTGTCGAACCTCGGGGCGTTCTACTACGATGTCGAGCGCTACGCTGACGCTCGGGTGGCCCTTGTCGAGGCCCGGGAGATCTACGAAGAGCATCTGCACACCGATCACCCCGAGCTCGCCGGTGCGATCGGTAACCTCGCCAACGTCGACCGAGCGACGGGACGAACCGACCAGGCCATCGCGAGCTACGATGAAGCGAGCGCGATGATCGAGCGTGCGCTCGGCCCGGATCACCCGGAGTTGTCGCCGCTGCTGCTGGGCCGGGGTCAGGCGTACTTGGACACGAAGCAATTCGAGCGCGCCGTGGCAGACATGAGGCGGGCGGTCGCGCTGCTCGGAGGTGCCGAGATCGATCCCGAACAGGTGGCGAAGGCCCGCTACGAGCTCGCCACCGCCCTGTGGGCCGCCAGCAAGCCCGACGAGGCCAGAGGTGAGATCGAGCGAGCCCGTGCGCTGGTCGACCGACCGGCCCGGGACGAGGATGACCTGCCCGCGAAACTCGACGCCTGGCTAGCAGAGCATCCGCGGGGATCGAGCGATTGACGAGCGCCGGCTTCCGCACGCGAGACACCGATCGCACGAAACGCTATCGTCTCCTGGCGTGACCGCCCCCAACGACAACGAGCTACGCGCCTTGATGGCCGATCTCGAGAGCGATCTGATGCCGTGTCGAGGCGCGAGTCTCGATGATCTGGCCCTCGACTTATTTACCTTGGGTTATCGTCGGCAGATCAACCCGGAGATTATCGCGGACTGTCCGGTCGACCAGCAGCTCGCATCACTCCGGTTCTTCAGCCTGAAGCGGCGGGTACCCAATAACGCTGGGATCCTATTGTTCGGCAAGGATCCTCGCAGGTGGCTTCCTGGAGCATACGTACAGTTCTTGCAGTTCAACGGTACGAGTTTGGCCGACGACATCATTGCCAAGCAGGAGATCAGTGGTGATCTGCTCAGTGTACTCCGCCAGCTTGACATCGTGACCAAGGCACAAGTTCGACAGCGACCGGTTCCTGTCGACGGCTCCGTCCTCCGCGAGCAGGTAGCTCGAACTTATCCGGTGACTGCGCTGCGAGAATTCCTGCTCAACGCTGTCATGCATCGTAGCTATCAGAGCAACGAGCCCATTCGCTACTACTGCTTCCTGGATCGGGTCGAGATCCAGAGTCCCGGTGGTCTCTACGGCGAAGCTAGACCCGAGAACTTTCCAGACCAAAATGATTACCGCAACCCGGTGCTGGCTGAGGCCATGAAGATCCTGGGCTACGTCAACCGATATGGCCGAGGAGTGCTCCGCGCGCAAGCAGAACTCCGCAACAACGGCAATCCCGAAGCCGAATTGCGCTTCGACGCCGGCTTCGTCCAGGTCACCGCTCGATCCGCACTATGAAGATCGCACGAGGTCGTCACGAACGTCCACCGGCTCGAGGTCGACACCACGCCCGACCCCGAGTAACCGTCCCCCTCAGACGTCGAGGTTTCGAGCGTTGAGCGCGTTGTCGGTGATGAACTTGCGCCGCGGCTCAACGTCATCCCCCATGAGCACGGGAAAGATGTCGTCGGCCTCGACCCGATCACCCACCCGCACCTGCAGCAGCACCCGCCGCGAGGGATCCATGGTGGTCTCCCACAGCTGCTCGGGGTTCATCTCGCCCAGACCCTTGTAGCGCTGGATGTTCAGCCCGGCGCGGCCTACCTCGCCCATGTGCTCGACCAAATCGACGATCCGCTCCACCTTCGCCAGCGGCGCCTCGCCCTTGCGGAGCTGGAAGGGCATGGGACCCACCTCGTCCAGCTCGGCTCGGATCCGCAGCAGCTCGTCGAGCTCGGGCGACTCGACCAGCTTGGCGTCGAGCACCTCGCGCATGGTGAGCCCGTCGCGGGTGATCGCCACGCGGATCGACAGCAGCGAGTCGTCTTCTTCGTCGGCAGAGAGCTCGGCCTCGACCGTGCCCTGGGGCATCACCTCCTGCACCGCCCCGGCGAGGGCCTGCGCTCGCAGGAGCAGCGAGGGCCTATCGTCGAACGACCGCAGCATCGCCTCGCGCCCGTCCGCCTGGATCATGTCGAGCAGCGCCTCAAGCACCTCGGGCCGGTGATCGCGGGCCATGGCCTGCAGCACGTCGCGGTAGCGGAGCCCCTGGCTCGCGATCTTGGCGAGCACCTCGCGACTGACCTCGTGCTCACCGACCAACAGCGAAAGGTTGTCGATCGCGTTGTCGATCACATAGCGATCGAGGCCCTGATCGTTCTTGAGGTAGACGTCCTTCTTGCCCGCCCGCACCTTATAGAGCGGCGGCTGCGCGATGTAGAGGTGGCCTCGCTCGATCACGTCGAGGAAGTGGCGATAGAAGAACGTCAGCAGCAGGGTGCGGATGTGCGAGCCGTCGACATCCGCGTCGGTCATGATGACGATACGGTGGTAGCGGAGCTTGTTGATGTCGTAGGCGTCGCCGACCCCCGTGCCCAGCGCGGTGATGAGGGTGACGATCTCCTGGCTGGAGAGCATCTTGTCCAGGCGGGCCTTCTCGACGTTGAGGATCTTGCCGCGGAGCGGCAGGATCGCCTGGGTCCCCCGATCGCGGCCCTGCTTGGCCGAGCCACCGGCGCTGTCACCCTCCACGAGGAACAGCTCGGCGTTTTGTGGGTTGCGCTCCTGGCAGTCGGCCAGCTTGCCAGGCAGCGACAAGCCATCGAGCACCCCCTTGCGGGTGATCGTCTCGCGGGCCTTGCGAGCCGCAGCCCGGGCCCGAGCCGCCAGGATGGCCTTTTCCACCACCGCCTTGGCGCTCTTGGGGTTCTCCTCGAGAAAGCGCGACAGCGACCCACTCACCACCGCCGAGACCAGGCCGGTGACCTCGCCCGAGACCAGCTTGTCCTTGATCTGCGAGCTGAACTTGGGATCGGGGTGCTGGATCGAGATCACCGCCACCAGGCCCTCGCGCACGTCCTCACCGGCGAGCGACCCCTTGTGCTGCTTGAGCAGGTTCTTCTCCTGCGCATAGGCGTTGACCACCTTGGTCAGCGCCGTGCGTAGCCCCGTCAGGTGGGTGCCCCCGTCCTTGTTGGCGATGTTGTTGGTGAAGCAAAGGACGTTCTCCTGGTAGGCATCCGTCCACTGCAGCGCCACCTGTACCCCGAGCTCGGCGTCTTGGCCCTCGAACTCGAAGGGCATCTTCTCGTTGAAGTAGACCAGGTCGCCGATCGAGGTCTTGTTCTGAGCCAGCAGCTTGACGAAGCTCGCGACCCCGCCGGCACCATCGAAGGTCTTCTCCCGACCGTCTCTCAGATCACGCAGCACGATCGTGACCCCAGGGTTGAGGTACGACAGCTCGCGGAAGCGCTGCGCCAAGATCTCGAAGTCGATCTCGATATTGGAGTAGATCAGCGGATCGGGGTGAAAGGTGATCCGCGTGCCCCGCTTGTTGGTAGCCCCGCCCACCTCCACGTCGCCCGTAGCCAAGCCGCGGACGAACCGCACCTTGTGCACCCGCTCGTCGCGCCAGATCTCCAGCTTGAGCCAGTCCGACAGGGCGTTGACCACCGACACGCCCACGCCGTGCAGCCCGCCCGAGACCTTGTAGCTCTGGTTGTCGAACTTCCCGCCCGCGTGAAGCACCGTCATGATGACGATGGCCGCGTCGACCATCTTGCCCTGGTGCTCCATGGGGCCGGTGGGGATCCCCCGCCCGTTGTCCTCGATGGACACCGACTGATCGAGGTGGATCGTGACCTCGATGCGATCGCAGTGCCCCGCGAGCGACTCGTCGATGGAGTTGTCGACGATCTCGAACACCATCTTGTGTAGACCCGAGCCATCGCTCGTGTCGCCGATGTACATGCCTGGGCGTTTACGGACCGCCTCCAGGCCCTCGAGTACCGAGATCGAGTCGACGCCATACTCGGCGTCGTCGACCTCAGGAGCATCACCGTTGACGGGGTTGTCGTTGGGGGCCATGGGGTGGCTCGACGCTCGGGTAGGGCAGCCCCGCAGGGCCCCGAAACGAGGCCGGACCATAGCACGGGCCCTCCGGTCTCACCAGGCTCGCCAGGAGCAAAAAGCCCCGTAATTTCGGTAGTTTTAGCATCATACTCCCCCCTCGACGGCCACCGACCCGATCGACCTGGCCGATGCCCCTCATAGGCCCGCTCTCGCCCCGAGCGTCAACGATCGCTTTGTCAGCTCGCGGTCTGGTCGTCGATCGTCACCACGCCGCGTTCTACCTTGAACCGGCGTGATTGCACCTGCGCGGGCAGATCGATGAAGCGCGGCGACGTGGTGGTGAGGATGCACTGTCCGGCCTGCTGCCCCAGCGTTCGAAACAGCAGCGCGGTGCGCCGCGGGTCGAGCTCGCTGGATACGTCATCGAGCAGCAACAGCGGCGGTACGAGGCTGCGGTCGCGCGCCGCCTGGACTTCGGCGAGCTTGAACGCGAGCACCAGCGCGCGGGACTGACCCTGCGAGGCAAAGTCGCCGGCCAACTGCCCGTCGAGCTCGACCAGGAGGTCGTCACGATGGGGGCCCACCGAGGTGCCCCCGCGTTTCTCGTCGAGCGGGCGTCGCTCCCCGAGGGCACCGAGCAGCGCGGCTTCCCGTTCGGTCTCGCCCACCTCGCCGAGCTTGCACGCATAGCGGAGCGAGGCCTGCGGGATGTGCCCCGATCCATCGCCCTCGGGATGATCCCCGGCCTCGCCGTGAATGGAGCGAAACGCCTGCGAGAAGCGCTCCTGTAGGTCGACCAGCAGCTGCGTGCGGCGGGTCCACAGCCGCGCCCCGGTGGCGGCCAGGCCCGCCTCGTAGGTCGCCAGCAGCTGGGCCCGCTCGGCCGGGGGGGGACCTCCCTCCTGGCGCAGCACTCGGTTGCGAGAGCGCAGCAGCTTGTCGTAGGCCTGCACGTCGGCGATGTGACCTCGGTCGCGGGCAAAGAGCACCCGATCCATGAACTGACGCCGCCCCGTGGGTGAGCCCCGCAGCACCCCTAGATCTTCCGGGGTAAACAACACCGCCCGCACGCGACCGTAGAACTGTGCACCCGAGCGCACGACCTTGCCGTCGGCCGAGGCCACCCGCCGGGTGGACTTGCCCCTCCGCTCCAGCCGCACCTCGAGGGTGGTGCTCACCCCCAGCTCGGCGTCGTGACCGTGCAGCTCTACCCGAGCTCCCGGTGCATCGTGGCGTACCAGCACCCCCAGGTCGCTGCTGCGGAACGAGCGTAGGGTGCTGACCAGGTAGACCGCCTCCAGCAGGTTGGTCTTGCCGGCCCCGTTGTGGCCGTGCAGGACCGTAAAGCCCTCGCCCAGCGAGAGCTCGGCTTCGGCGAGGTTTCGGTAGTCCCGGAGCGATAGGCCCTGCAGCAGCACGCAGCTGCTCCCAGACTCTCAGATCCGCATGGGCATGACCACCGCGAGGAATTCCGCCTCGTCGCCCGGCTTGATCACGCAGGGATCGAGCTCGTTTTGGAACTGCAGCCGGACATCTTCGCTGTCGATCACCTCGAGCGCGTGCATCAGGTAGCGCGCGTTGAACCCGGCCTCGAGCGGCTCACCGTCCAGCTGAACCGCGATCTCGTGGTGGGCCACCCCCAGGTCTGGGTTGTCGGCGGTCAGCTCCAGCGTGCCCTCCGAGAGCCTCAGGCGCACGGTGGCTGTTTTCTCTGGGGCCATCACCTCGGCCCGCCGAAGCGCCCCGAGCAGCTCGTCCCGGGCCACGGTCACCTCGCGCTTGTGCGCGGCGGGGATCACCTGCTTGTAGGGCGGGAAGACCACGTTGTTGAGCTTGACCGACAGCAGCAGGTCGCCCGCCCGGACGAACAGGTACTGGTCGCCGACCGCCAGCTCCACCTCCCCGGGGATCCGGTCGAGGACCCGCTTGATCTCCAGCATGCCCTTGCGCGGGATGATGATGCCCTTGTCGAGGGTCAGGCCCTCCATCGCGCGTGAGTACTTGGTGAGCCGGTGCCCGTCGGTCGACACCATCACCGCGGTTTGCCCGTCGCTCTCGAGCAAGACCCCGTTGAGGTTGACCCGCGCCTCGTCGGTCGACACCGAGAACTCGGTCTTCTGGATCAGATCGGAGAGCACGTGCCCGGTGACCGTAGTGAACTCGACCGGCTTTTGTCCCTTGGCCCCATGCGCCGGGTCGGGGAGCGCCGGGAAGTCGGTCTGTGGCATGCCCATCAGCTTGAACTCGCTCTTGCCCGAGACGATCTGGGCCCAGTGGTTGTCGAGCCCCTTGAAGCTCAGATCTCCACCGGTCAGCGTCTTGACGACCCCGTGGAGGTGACGGACGCCCACCGTGAGGCTGCCCGTGGTGCCGACCTCGGCAGGAATGGTCTCGGTCAGCGAGATCATCATGTCGGTGGCCGAACACACCACGCGCCCCTCGTCGTCGGCTCGCAACAACACGTTGGCGAGCACGGGCATCGTGCTGCGCTTGTCGGCCACGGTTTGGGCCAGCGAAAGAGCGGACAAGAAGCGAGCCTGGTCGATCTCGAATTCCATGAAGGGTTCCCATTTGCGTGGGGCAGGTGCGTAGGGCGTCGCGCGCGAGTCGACCGAGGGTATGCGGTCCGAGGCGGTCGCCCAAGCAGAGTCTTTTAACCTTGTTGAATTAAATTAATTCTCGTCGTCTTCTTAGGGGCTGTGGATCTGTGTAGCGCGGTTGTGATTCGCGATTCAAGTATATGATATCAGGGCATAATCAAGAATCATCGGGGTGGGGAGGACCGGGGGTCGGCGGTGTGGATTGCTGGGGATCGTCCGTGTCGGCGAGGTGTCCCCAAGATGCTCCCCGGGTTGATCGCAGGGATATCCACTGCTCATTCACAGGTGCGGTCCCCCATGATCCAGCGCTCGACCCTCCGCACCGAAAATGGGAGGCCCGAGTCGAGATCGTTGCCGGGGTTTTTCCCGGTGCCGGCGCCAGAGCCGGTGATGCCAGAGCCGGTGATGCCAGAGCCGTCAGCGAGGGTGGCCGGTCAGCTGGGCTCGCAGCTGGGAGATCGTGGCCCGCAGCTCGTGTTCGCTCTGCTGGATCGCGGTCATCCGCTTGCAGGCGTTGATGACGGTGGAGTGATCCTTGCCGCCGAAGCGAAGCCCGATCTCCGGGAAGCTCGAGCCGGTGAGCTCACGGCTGAGGTACATCGCGATCATGCGAGGCCGGGCGATGCCCTTGTGGCGGCGGGGGCCCTTGATGTCGGAGATCCGGACCGAGAAATACTGGGCGACCACCTTGAGCACGGATTCCACGGTGACCGGTGCGCTGCGACGCTCGTCTCGCTCGGGGTCGCCGAGCACCTCGCGGACGAAGGCCTCGGTGATCGGCTTGCCCTTGAGCGCCGCGAAGGTAGAGACGCGCACCAGGGCCCCCTCGAGCTCGCGCACGTTGGATCGCACCAGGGTGGCCAGGTACACGCAGACGTCGTCGGGAATGCCGATCCGGTCTTGCTCGGCCTTCTGGCGCAAGATCGCCACGCGGGTCTCGAGGTCGGGCGCCTTGACGTCGGCGACCAGGCCCCAGTTGAGTCGCGAGGTCAGCCGCTCCTCCATGCCCTGCATGTCCGAGGGCGTGCGATCAGCCGTGACCATGATCTGCTTGCCTGCCTCGTACAGCGCGTTGAACACGTGGAAGAACTCGTCCATCGTGCGGTCGCGTCCCGCGATGAACTGGATGTCGTCGATCAACAAGACGTCGCAGTCTTCGCGATAGCGCTGGCGGAACTCGTCGAACTGGTTGTATCGCACCGCCGAGATGAACTCGTTCATAAAGCGCTCGGCGCTCAGATAGACGATCCGCAGGTGAGGATGGTTTTCGTGGATCGCGTGACCCACCGCGTGCAACAGGTGGGTCTTGCCCAGCCCCACCCCGCCGTAGAGGAGCAACGGGTTGAATCGCTGGCCCGGTTCCTCGGCGACGGCCGCGGCCGCCGAGGCCGCCAGCTCGTTACTGGCTCCGGTGATGAACGTGTCGAAGCGATAGCGATCGGCCAGACCCGTCGGGGCCGGAGCCGAAGATGGTGACGGCGGGGAAGGCGCTGTGTTGGAGGAGACGGGCGGCGTGGCTCGTGGCTCGGGATCCGACGCCGATGGCAGGGGCTCGGTCGCCACCTCGATCTCGATGACCGGTGGCGTTCGTCCTCGGCTGCGCATCTGCTCGAGGACCGCCGCCTTGTAGTGGTTCTCGAACCACTCCTTCATGAACTGGCTGGGCGCTCGAAGGCGGACCCGGGACTCGTCGGCATCCAGCAGCTCCAGCGGTCGGAGCCACAGATCGTAGGTCTCTCGCCCCAATCGGGGTTGCAGCCCGCGCAATGCCTCGGTCCAGATGTCCGTCATAGCCCTCGCATCCACAGATGAGCCAAACCTGTGGATAAATGTGGAAGTGCTCGAAAACATTCGTGAAATCCTGAGGACAAAAGAAGACTGTCCACAGGCTGGTGGGTGTGGCCAGCCGGGAAGCCGAGGGCTTCCACCTGCGGAGATCACGAGAGTGGATTGTGGCGGCCGCGGGCGAACGACGGGTGGGCCCGCGACCAGGGGGGAGGCTTCTACTGCCGTCTCCCCCAGGGTCGCAAGCCCGCGGTCTCCGCAGGGATTCAATGCTCTGGAATTGCTAGATTCTTCGATCATGCGGAACTAGCGCCGGTCGATCTCCAATTGCCAGCCCAAAGGCCGGTTTTCTGAATCCTATGGAGATCGTTGACGAATTCAAAAGCGCGATCAGAGCTGTTTCGTACTGTCTTCGTCTCAAGCGACTTTCCGTTGCGCCGGGCTCGCAAGTCGGCTTGGCAAGCGGGTTTGCGGATGTGTCCGAGGTTTCGATTCGGTGTCGATCAAGTGCATGCCAACCGCTCACCTTCGGGCGTGTTCGCGCGGGCGGACGCGGGATCGGATCCGGGTCGAACACCGCCCCAGAGACCAGCGTGTGGCAAAACTGTGACGCGGGGCCGGATCGATCGGCGGATCCGCACGGTCCGAAAGTACCGATGGTATCGATGCGGGACGGGAATCGCGGCCGAATTTTTTTCGAGGTGGGCGCGGAGCAGGAGATCTCTACCGCACGTCGATTCAGGTGATGCCTGCCTTGCCCTAGCAGCTGAGGTCTGTGAGGGTTCCACGGCGACGCGTCCTTCGGTTTGACAGGGTAGGAGGCCGCTGCTATCGATCCGCGCCCGGACAGGGGGTAATCCTCTGGTGCACCCGGAATTCGGCGGGATCCCGCCGTTTGGTGAGGAGCTCTGTCGTGAAACGGACCTATCAACCCCACGGAACCCGCCGCAAGCGTACCCATGGCTTCCGCGCGCGCATGGCGACGCGACATGGTCGCAAGATCCTGGCCGCTCGTCGCCGACGCGGTCGCAAGCGCCTGTCGGTCACGACCGGGCATAAGTAATGAAACCGGAAGGATTCCCGCGGCGCCTTCGGCTCCGGCGGCGGCGGGAGTTCCTTCGTGTTCAGCGTGGCGGTCACAAGCACCACACGCGGTATTTCCTGGTGTTTGTAGCTCCTGGTGGTCTGTTTGGGGGTCGGCATCAGCAAGAGGATCACTCGCGGTTGCCGGGGACGCGGCTGGGAGTCACCGTTACTCGCAAGGTCGGCAAAGCGGTGACGCGCAATCGCATCAAACGGTTGATCCGTGAGGCGTTTCGTCGGGAGCGCCGGGCGTTGCCTGAGGGTCTCGACATGGTGTGGGTCGCCAAGCGAGACGCGGCGAGCCTGACCTACGAAGCCGCTGTCGAAGACATACGGGCCATGGCGGCTCGGCTGGTTCGGGGGTCGGGTCGAGGTTCGGGTCGGAGCCCGGGCCGGAGTTCGAGGTCGCGATGAGCATCGTGGCTCGCCTCTTGGTTGGCATGATTGCCGTATACCGGCGGTACGTGTCGCCGATGCTCGGCCCTCGCTGTCGTTTCTACCCGAGCTGCTCGTGCTATGCCGCGGACGCGGTGCGTATGCACGGCGCGGCGCGGGGCAGCTGGCTCGCGGCGCGGCGTTTGCTGCGCTGCCACCCCTTCCATCCCGGGGGGTTCGATCCTGTGCCCGAACCGCTGGCCGAGGCGGATCCGCGGCCGGAGGACCGGCCCGAACAGAGCGCAACACCGTGAACTTCCAGACGCGAATCTTCGTGGCCGTGGCGCTATGCGCCGTCATCTTCATCGTCTTCGATGCCCTCAATCCCAAGCCGCCGCCCGAGGAAGCCTCGTCCGACGCCATCGCGGACGCGGAGGGCAAGGTGGCCGAGTTCGAGGGCAAGGCGCCCGGCGAGGGGGTCGAAGGCAAGGCGGGCGCGGCCGACCCGAAGGCTTCATCGGAGCCCATGGTCGAGCCGACGGCTCCCGAGGTCGAGACCGTCGAGCACGAGGTTCGCAATGACCTGCTCGCGGTCATGATGACCAACAAGTCGCCCGGGCGCGGGGGCTTGGTCTCCGGGGTGCATCTGCTGTCTCCGCAGTTCGAGGGTCACACCACGGCTACCGACGCCTACGGTCTGACCGGCAAGCGCACGCTCGAGATCAGCGTGTCCGACGAGGACGGCAACCTGCTGGTCCCACGCGGGGCTGCCTACGAGGTAAGCGAAGTCTCCGACCGTCGGGTGACGCTGGCCTATAAGGGATCGCGGGTCGAGGTGATCGAGCGCTTCGAGCTGCTCGAGGGCTATCAGGCCCGGCTCGAGGTCGAGGTCCGCAACCGCGGTACCACTCCGCTCGAGGAGCGGCTAAACCTGCGGGCGCGGATCGGCAAGAGCGATTCCCGCTACGACATACGGCGAGGTCTTTGCCGAACTGCCGAGGACGTAGAGGACGAGGATCAGTCCGATGTCGACGATGGGCCAGTGCGTCATGCCGGCCAGATCCAGTGGGCCGGGGTCGACGGCAAGTACTTCACCACCCTGATGGTGCCCCAGCAGGAGGCCCAGGACTGCGAGGTCTCGCTGGCCGAGGACGAGTCGGCTGTGGAGACCCGGCTGGGAACCGTGCCCGTCGAGCTCGAGCCGGGTCGTGCGAGCACGCACGTGTTCGGCCTTTACATCGGGCCCAAAGAGCTCGAGCGCCTGCAGGCCTTCTCCGGGGTCGACGCGGCGGTCCAGCTCGAGGAGGCGATCGACTGGGGCTTCTTCGGCGGGGTCTCCGAGTGGCTCGGCAAGATGCTGCTGTCGCTGCTGCGCTGGTTGCACGGTTTGGTCGGCAACTGGGGCGTATCGATCGTCTTGCTGACCGTGATGATCAAAGCGGCCACCCTCCCGCTGACGCTCAAGCAGATGAGCTCCATGAAGCGGATGAAGGAGATCCAGCCGGAGATGAACAAGATCAAGGAGAAGTACGGCGACGACCGGGTCAAGCAGGGCCAGGAGATGCAGGCGCTGTTTGCTCGCTCCGGGGTCAACCCGCTGGCGGGGTGCTTCCCCATGCTCGTGCAGCTGCCGATCTGGTTTGCGCTCTACTCCATGCTGGGCGCCGCGGTGGAGCTGGTCCACGTGCCGTTCTTGTGGCTTCCCGATCTGACCGAGCAGGATCCCTTCTACATCCTGCCCCTTGCGCTGGGAGCGCTGATGGTCCTCCAAAACCGGATGATGCCCAGCACCATGGACGCGGCCCAGGCCAAGATCATGCGCTGGGTCATGCCCATCATGTTTACGGTGTTCATGTTGTTTTTGCCTTCCGGCCTGGGGCTCTATATCTTCGCGAATATCGTGCTGTCCTTGATCCAAACGGCCATCCAGGTCGGCACCAACAAGCAGACCGAAGCCGCCGCCACCTGACGCGGCCGGCACCAAGAGCAGGAGCGACGCGCATGACGGATGCGAAGGGCGGCGACGGAACACCATCGATGGCGGACGCGAGGGCCCCGGCCGAAGAACGCTTTGGCGAGAGCGTTCCGGTCGTGCGCACCTTCCTCGAGACCGTGCTGGGTCTGTTGGGGGTCGAGGTCGAGGTCGACATCGACATCGAGGATGACGGGTTGCACTGCGACCTCAACTGCTCGCCTGACGATGGGGGGCTGCTCATCGGTCGGCACGGGGCGACCCTCGATGCTCTTCAGTATCTGACGTTGCGGGTGCTGCAGGCCGAAGGTCATCCGCGCATGCGGATCACCCTCGACGTGGCGGGATATCGCACCCGGCGCGAGAAGACCCTGCGACAGCTCGCGCAGAGCGTGGCGTCCAAGGTGCTCGACAACCGTCGGGCCTATCACTTCGAGCCGATGAGCGCGATGGAGCGACGGGTCGTGCACATGACCATTGCCGACATCGATGGCCTCGCCACCGAGTCCGAGGGCGAGGGTCGCAAGCGACACGTAGTCGTGTTTCCCGAGCGCCGATCCAAGGGCTGATTGTTTATGCCGAGGCCGGCTGGGGATGCGCGACTACGTCGCGCCCGGCCTCGTGTATCTATGCCGAGGCCGGCTGGGGGATGCGCGACTGCGTCGCGCCCGGCCTCGTGTATCTATGCCGAGGCCGGCTGGGGATGCGCGACTGCGTCGCGCCCGGCCTCGGTCTTGCCCTGTAAGGCTCAGGAGGGGCAAAGACGGGGCGGGTTGCAATTGCTAGCGCGCGGACCGAAGCGGGGGGCGTCGGGTCGAGGACTCGACGCCCTTGGCGTTGGTTGAGCACGGAGCGAGACGGATGAGCGACGACCCGGAGCAACGACCGACGCTGGTGGGCGTGGCCAGCGGGCAACCCGATGGGGGCGTGGCGGTCGTGCGAGTCAGCGGACCGCGAGCGCGCGCGATCGTAGGAGGGGTCGTCCAGACGCTGCCGGAGGATCGACGGTTGGTGCGGCGGCGGATCGATCTCGGCGACGGGGAGGCGGAGGACGGGCTGGTGGTGCTCATGCCAGGGCCGCGCTCGTTCACCGGCGAGGACGTGGTCGAGCTGCACGTACACGCCGGTGCACGCAACGTAGACGCCGTGGTCCGCACGCTCCTGTCGCGGGGGGGGACCGCCGCGGGGCCCGGGGATTTCTCGCGCCGGGCGTTCGAGCTAGGGCGGCTGAGCCTCGACCAGGCCGAGGGGATCGCTGCGGTGATCGGGGCGCAGACCGACGCGGCGCTCGGTCAGGCGCGGCGGCTCGCGGCTGGCGAGCTCGGTCGACAGGTGCAGAGCGAACGACGAGCGCTGCTGGAGCTTCGCGCGGAGATCGAAGCCAACCTCGACTTCCCCGAGGACGTCGACCCGGCCGATGTCGCCCGGTGGCGGCAGGAGGTGACGCAGCGGCACGCCGCGGTCGAGCGCTGGCTGGCCCGCTTCGAGGCGGGACGTCGGGCGAGAGCTCGGGCTCGCGTGGTGTTGGCCGGTCCGCCCAATGCGGGCAAGAGCTCCCTGTTCAACGCGCTGCTAGGGCGAGACCGGGCCCTCGTCGCGGATCAGCCGGGGACGACCCGCGACTACGTGGAGGCGGAGCTGGAGCTTGGGCGCTACGGATCCACCCTGGTAGACACCGCAGGCTTGCGCGAGGGGGCCGAGGCGGTGGAGCGAGCCGGGGTTGCCCTGAGTCGGGCGCAGGTCGAAGGCGCCGATGTCGTCTTGTGGGTAGAGGCGGCGGACTCGGCCGGAGTCGGGACCGAGATTGAGACTGGGACCAAGGCCGAGACCAATGATGTAGTCCGGGAGCTCGCCCGTGCAGCCACGGTGATCCGGGTGGAGAGCAAGCGGGATCGAGGGATCCGGCGCCCGGCGTGGATCGGGGTATCGCTCGAGCCGGGTGCGGCCCCTCGGGGTCTGGATGCCGTTCGCGAGGCGATGCTTCAGTGGTTCGCCGCCGGGCAGGACACGGCATGGATCGGGCTGGCCCGGCATCATGATCGTGCGCGCGAAGCGATGGCGGCGATCGACGAAGCCCGGGGTCATCTTCGCAACGACGAGTACCTCGAGCTGGCGGCCTTCGCCTTGGGTGTAGCCCAAGCGCGGCTGGGGGAGATCACCGGACGTAGCGCGCTGGGTCCAGTGGGGCAGGACGTACTCGCCGCGATCTTCGCTCGGTTCTGTATCGGGAAGTGACCGCTCGGCAAGTGCGGTGGGCGGTGGCTGGATCGTCACCGTGGAACTATTGGCGGCGGGCGGGTGGATCGAGCCGCGCGAGGAGGGCGTCGAGTAGATCGGGCGTCGATGCCGGCTCGGAGCCATGGGGTAGCGTGCCCAAGTGGGGAACCCCGGATGCAGCGGCGATGACCATGGCGTTGTCGGGTACCGAGGGATCGGCTCGTGGTTCGGTCAGGGAGAGTACGAAGCCCAGCGGGGGGCGACCCAGATCCCGAAGTCCGGTGATGGTGGCCAGGGTGTGGTTGATCGTGCCCAGGCCTGCTCGTCCGACCACCAGCGTGCGCGAGCATAGTGCCGTGATCCATGCCGGTTGCCACGTGGCGCCGGGCATCGGCACGTGGAGACCACCGGCGCCTTCGACCAGGGTGAGCGCCGGATCGTGCTGCGCCTCCCAGTGGTCGAGGGCCGTGCTCACGTCGTGAAGCACGGTGGGATCGGGCGTCGGGTTGCCGGTGCGGAAGGGGGTCGGGTCGTCGGCGAGGCCGGGGGCCAGCGGTGGTGCATAGCGAAGCGGGCACGCCGAGTCGACCGAGTCATTCGGAAGGCCCGCGGCGGCGAGGAGGCGCTCGATGTCCGAGGGGGTGTCCTCACCGCTCTGGGCCGGCTTGAAGGGGATCGCACGGACTCCCCGCTGGGTTGCCGTGTGCAGCAACGCCGCGGTGACGGCGGTCTTGCCTACTTCCGTGTCGGTGCCGACGATGAAGATGCGGGTCGACACAGCCGGTTCATGCCGGGCGACGGGTGAGGTCGGGGTGATGGCGCTCGGTCCGGCGACGGAGCGGGTCGTCTATCGGGCGGACGTCGGACGGGGTCGAGGCACCTCGCTCGACGCGGAGGGGGAGATCTTCGCGGCCGAGCAGGGCGAGCAGATCGCGGGCGAACGCGTCGAGCTGCTCGGGTTCGTGGGCGGCGCTCACGGTCAGGCGCAGGCGAGCCGTACCCGCGGGCACCGTGGGCGGGCGGATCGCTTGCACGTGCCACCCGCGTTCGAGCAGGGCATCCGCGAGCCGGAGCGCCAGTGGATTGCTCCCGATCACTACGGGAAAGATCGGGGAGGGCGGCCGATCGGTCAGCCCGAGCGCGCGGGCCAGGTGCTGCACGTTGGACCACAGTCGCTCGCGCCGGCGCGTGCCCTCGGGGCCGGTCACCAGGTCTAGGGCTCGGTCGATCCGGTCGACGAGGGTCGGGCTGATGCCGGTGCTAAAGACGAAGCTGCGTGCTCGGTTGCGGATGAGCGCGCAGATCGGCGCGGATGCGGCCACGAATGCTCCGGCGCAGCCGAACGCTTTGCTCAGCGTGCCGACGAGCGCGGTCGGCCGGATCCGATGGTGACCCAGCCAGCCCCGGCCCCCGTCGAACAACCCCAGCGCGTGGGCTTCGTCGACGTAGAGCGAGTGGCCTCCGCTGAGGTGGTGGCGGGTGGCCGCGGGGTCGAGGCGATCGCCATCCATCGAGAAGATCGACTCGGTGACCCACCAGTGCATGGCGGAGCCCTCGAGCCGTTGCGGCTCGGGTGTGCGACCGTGGGCGATGACGCGGGGACGTACGGGCGCCAGGCGCATGCCGTCGATCAAGCTGGCGTGGTTGAGGGCATCGCTGTCGACGTGGTCGCCCGGCTCGAGTAGCGTGGGGAGCACGCCCACGTTGAGCTGGAAGCCGCTGGGAAACAGCACGGCGTCGTCGGCTCCCGTCAGGTTCGCGAGTCGGGCCTCGAGCGTGCGATGAGCGGGGAGATCGCCGCAGATCAGCCGTGATGCTCCGGCTCCGGCGGGGGCCCGGCTCGTCGCGGTGAGCTGGGGATCGTCGGCTAGGCCGAGGTAGTCGTTGCTGCACAGCCCGATGACGGGTTGGCCATCGAGGGCATAGCGAACGCCCTCGCGGTCGGTGACCCGGGGCGAGCGTCGCAGCAGCTGGTCGGCCTCGAGCTCGGCGAGGCGCTGCCGTGCGCGCTGGGTGGCGTCCATGGCCGGGGAGCATAGACCAACGCGATGGGGCGTCGGGCGTTGGGGCCGGGCGGGGACCTATCCACCCGTACGTGGCCCGGCCGTGGCCCGGCCGTGGCAAGATGCCGAGGGTGCCGCGTGAGCAGCTACGAGCGTGGACCGACTCGGTGGGGCTTGCGGTCTCCGACGACGCGTGGGAGCGACTGGAACGCTTGATCGGCCTTTGGCAGCAATATGGGCGCAGCATCAACCTCGTAGGCGCGCTCGAGCGTGAGGCTCTGGTCGAACACGTCCAAGAAGGGCTTCAGTGTGTCGCGTGCGTGGAGCAGGTCACCCCCGTCGATGCTGGTTGTTGCTGGGTCGACGTGGGAAGCGGGGGCGGCTTGCCGGGATTGGTGGTCGCGGCCGTTCGTCCTTGTCCGATGATCCTGGTGGAGCCACGTCAGCGTCGGGCCGCATTTTTGGACCTCGGTTTGGCCGCGGTGGGCATGGGTCCAGGGCGGGTGATCAGGGCGCGATGGGGTGTTTCCACGTGGAACAAAAAAGTAGTAGGCAAGCAAGAGCTACGAGATCCAACACCGTTTTATATTCTATCGAGTCGAGCGGTCTTCGCACCCGAACACTGGCTCGAAGAGGCATCTCAGGTGAAGATAACACGTGGTATCATACTATGTCACGTGGATTCAAGGGTCACCAGGGTGGCCGAAAAAAAACCAGGTGCCGTGACACGTGGATCTCGGTGGGGAGTGATGGGATTTCAAGTTGAGTCTGGATAAGGCTGCGATGGTTATGGGGAGTGCGGTGCCCCTCGCCAGGCGCCGGGTACCGTGGTGGTGGTGGATCGTTGCATGCGGCCTGATTCGCCGACCGCCTCTGCAATCCGGTGGGACTCGCCAATCAGTTGGAAGTCCTCGACTGCTTCCTGACAAGGACGACTCTGGGCGGATTATGGGGCCTATGGGTTGGTGTTTCACGTGGAACATGCCAGGACATCTCGAGCCAAGGAGTTCTTCACGTGGTGTTGCCCTTGGCGGCGATTGTCAGCCTCGGGCAGACCGTCGAATGCACCGGGCGGCGTTTCACGTGGACCACCACTATTTCCGGTCCCCCGGGGCGAGCGACCAGGGCTGCTCCTGGGGCGAACGGTCTGGCGCCCGTGATGCAAGGCTCCGATGACCGAACGGGCTGATGTGCGTGCGTCGTCGATCGAGCGTGCTCGATGTTCCACGTGAAACACCGCCCAGCACGGTCGACGGTCTGACCGAGGCTTCCGGTATCCCAGCCCTGAGCAGCGCGACGAAGATCGTCTTGGCGAGGTGTCCTACCGTGTTCCACGTGGAACACGTCGTCTCGATGTCCCACGAGGTTCCGGACGCTCGGTGTTTCACGTGAAACGTTCCCCTTGTTTCACGTTGTGAGGGGCTACCGGTCAGCGCGCTCGAGGAGTGTTCCACGTGAAACATTTTGCCAAGTCCGACGAAGCGCCAGTCCCAGGGCCGGGCACCTGTACCCCGTGCACTCGCTCTGGTGCACAGATTCTCGCGGCGCGGCTCTGGGCGTTGCCTACTCGACCCTAGCCTCTGCGCAGTCGACGAGGTGCCCTTCGATCTCGTCGACCGTTCCGCCAGAGGCATCCGACGCCAGGCGAAGTTGCTCCATCCCCGATTCGTAGTCGCCTCGTCGGCAGAGGATCCACCCCAGCGTGTCCAGATAGTCGGCGTTGTCGGGCTCTTCGTCGAGCGATCGTCGTACCAGGGTCTCGGCGCGGTCCAGCTCGATCCCCGCCTTGGCGAGACCATAGGCGACTCCATTGGCCAGCCGCGCTTCATCGGGTCGACGTTCGAGTGCCCGCTCGAATGCTGCGGTAGCCCGAGCATCCTCATCACGCTCGAGGAGCGCATAGCCCAGGTACTCGTAATACCCTTCACGCCACTCGGACTGACGAGCGGCGAGCACCAGGCTTGCAAAGAGAACACCCAGTCCCACACGACCGGCCAGACCCACGATGGCCTCCCGCCCCGCCCAGGAGAGGCCCAACAGAGCCCCGGCCGCAAGCCCCCCGAGGTGACCGGCCTGGGCAATGACTGGAACGAAAAACCCCAGCGCCACGAGCACGACCAGGTACCCGCCGAGGACTCGGGCCGAGATCGGTTGAAGCTGATGGGCGACGTGTCCTCGCCCGAGCGTTCGTCCGACGAGCAAGGCGCCGGCCATGCCCATGATTCCTCCGGATGCCCCGACCACCATAGGCGCTTCCACCCAGGCGGCAGAGGCCAAGCATCCGGCGACGCTCGCGAGTACGAAGAGCACTGCCGTCCGAGCATGTCCCCACGTGGATTCAACCCACTCGCCTACGACCCACAAACTCCACGTGTTGAGCACCACGTGGAGCCAAGAGCCGTGCAGGAGAGCGGCGGCAAGCACGCGCCACCACTCGCCATCGAGCCACAGCTCGGCCAGACGCAAGGCCCCGAGCTCGGTGAGGGTTTGTTCACATGCCCCGAGCTCGAGCCACGAGCGGGTGAGCATGCCGCGAGGATCCTCGACGTTCAGGGCGCACAGGCCGAGGGTGGAGAGGAAGGCACCCACGCACAGCCCGATGAGGGCGGCGGTGACGGGCGCGGCGAGGATCCGCTGTCGAACGGTACGCCTCGTTGGATGGTCCTCGGTCCGAGGACGTTCGTCCGGCCGCTCGGTGCTCGTCATGCCGGCTCATCCTACGTGGCGGCGGGTTCGGTTCCTAGCCGGGCACCCGAGTGTCTCCGGAGCGATGGTTCGACTTGGGACGATGGTTCGAGAGGTAGGGGTGTCGCGGTCCAGAGCTGCTGGATGGCCTACGGGTGGACCGTACAACCGTCCGCAGATCGGGACGGCCTACGGGAGGACCGGACACCGCCCGCCGGTCCGTACGGGCCGGGCATCCATGTCGATCACTTGCAGCGCGCATCCCCCGGTTGCTATGGTCCCGTAGTTTCTTCGTGGCGTGCGCACGCGAGGCGAGCAAGCCCTTCATCGTCTTGGCGGACGCAGTGCCCCAGGACGGGGGTCCACCGATCACGGGCGCGAACCCAGGGCGCGGACGAGACCGTTAGCGCTCGGGGAGTGAGGCCATGGCACGGCAAAATCTCCTGATCGTCGACGGTGACGCTCGAAACCGGCGGGTGCTGGAGGTCAGCCTCCGCAAGGCCGGATTTTCGATCACGCCCGCCGAGTCGGCCGAGGAGGCGCTCGAGTTTCTCCAACACGCCGAGCCCGACCTCATCATCTCGGATACGCGCTTGCCCAGCCGCGATGGCTTCGACTTCTGCATGGAGGTCAAGGGCAACCCGGACTGGAAGGCGATCCCGTTCATCTTCCTGACGAGCGAGAAGTCCATCGAGGACAAGGTCCGTGGCCTCGAGCTGGGGGTCGAGGACTATCTGACCAAGCCGATCTACATCAAGGAGATCACCACGCGGGTGACGATGCTGCTGCAGCGCAAGCAGCACGAGCGCCTCGAGCGAAAGGATGCCGCGCGCACCAAGTTCAGCGGTCAGCTCGCCGACATGGCGGTGGTCGACCTCGTACAGACCATCGAGATCAGCCGCAAGACCGGGACGATCTCGCTGAGCACGGAGCTGGGCGAAGCCACGGTATGGTTTCGTGACGGTCACATCATCGACGCAGAGATGGGCCGGCTGCAGGGTGACGCGGCGATCTATCGCTTGCTCGGCCTGAGCGAGGGCCACTTCGACGTCGAGTTCAAGCCGGTCAATCGTCACCAGGTGATCAAGGAGAGCACCCAGGCGATCCTGATGGAGGGTATGCGCCGGGTTGACGAGTGGGGTCGGCTCATGGAGCAGCTGCCGCCGCTCGACTCGATCCTCACCACCGATCCCGAGCAGCTCGAAGATCGACGCGAGGAGCTGACCGACGAGCAGATGGCGATCTTGTATCGCTTCGACGGTCGTCGAAACATCATCGAAGTCGTCGACGAGAGCGGTCAGGACGACATCGAGGCTCTCACCGCGATCTCCACGTTCTTCTTCGAAGGTCTGCTGGCCCCCCACGAAGGGCCGCCCCCAGAGGGGTCGAACGTGGTCCCCCCGGCCGCGACCGGGCTGGGGATCGAGGCGTGGAACGCCCCGCCCGCGGTATCTCCAGACAAGCCGCCGGCCTCGGCGTCCCCGGCGAAGGAGGCCGAGCCAGAGCCGCTACCGCCACCGCCCAACTATCCGGCGCCTTTTCCCCAGCTGCGCTCGGAGGACGACGAGCAAGAAGGGGTGCTGGTGCCCGGGATCCCGGAGGACTCGGCGCCCCACCCTGCGTTCGGTAATCGGCTGGTCTCCCTCGAAGAGCCGACTGCGCAAAGCGATCTACCCCTGGCCGCGCGTCTCAAGGAGACCTCGCCGGCGCTCGGGATGCACGCGCCTCCGCTGGGCCGGTTTCCGATCCCCAGCGTGGTGACGGTCGCCGACACGGAGATCGATGTTGCTCAGGGTCGGGCGGCTACAGACGTGGATGCTCACCCGCTGGCCGAGCCGGAGCCCTCGGTCCAGTCGAGCGCCGCGGTGGATCCCGCCGAGGAGCCGACCGGGAAGCCGACCGGAAAGACCGAGAAGACGACCGGAAAGACCGAGAAGACGACCGGGGACGTCGATCAGCACGACAGTGGCGTAGAGTCGCTCGATGCAGAAGCGGGCGCAGTGGAGCCGCTCGATGCAGAAGCGGGCGCGGTGCAAGCGGTCGATCGCCCGGTCAGCGACGAGTCTACGGAATCTTCCGATGAGGACGATTCCTTCCGTCGCATGATGCCGACCGCGGAGGCGCAAGAACGGTCACGGTCGCGGTCGACCGATCTGACACACCCGCCTCCACGGCCGGCGGGGTCCGAGCGGGTGAAGCCTTCTTCGGGACCTCGACCCGTCGCGCTCGCGATGCCCGACCCCGGCGTGCCTCGGGTCGAGGTGGATTCGGCGGAACACGAGCGGCCCCGGCTCTCGAGCGAGGTGAGCGCCACGCCGATTGCCACGCCGATTGCCTCGCCGATTGCCTCAGAGTCGCCTACGACGGGGAATGGGAACTCCGCGGTACCGCGGTTGATCGAGGCGAGCTCGGGTTCGTCGTCGTCGGATCTCGACATCACCGCACCTATCACGGTGCGCGAGGTACCCGAGCCAGCGGAGCGTGACAGTGGCGACACCATACCTGAGCGCGGCGACACCACAACCGACCAGACCCCACGTATTCGTCGTGGCGCTTGGTATGACGAGCGCCGAGGGACGACGCGGGTCATCGCGCCGCAGTCGGGCCAGGTCAACCCCCCGCCGGGTGTGCTGCGGGCGGCCGCCAAGGGGGCTTTCGATGTCAGTCGCCGGCCGATGCCCGACCCGGATCTGCTGCCGAAGTATGCCGGTGACTTGTCGCTCGAGGAGTTGGCGACCTATGGCGAGGTCGGCAGCTCTCCCGAGGCGCTGCTGGGGCTGACCAGTCCCTCCTACGACGATCAACGACCCACACTGGAGATCGACGTTCCCGCGGCATTCCTCGCCGGGGCCGATCCCTCCGTGGCACGACCCGAGTCACGGGCCGACACGCTGCCCGGGCAAGGCGCGGTCGAGGCGGACACCCAGGTCAATGGGGACGATGAGGACGAGCGGGAGACCTTTGATGACGAGGGCGACAGCTTCGAGTCGATCGGGGTCAAGGTCGGCACGCCCGCGCAAGAGTCGGGGCTGTGGCGGGAGGGCGATCGCCGCTCGAAGGACGAGCGAGAGCACCCGTCGCCGCCCGAACGCTCCTACGGGATGGTGGCGGCGATCGTGGTGCTGCTGGCGGTGGCCGGCATCGCCTACGGGGTGAACCGTGACGACGACCAACCCTCGCCACCGCTGGCCACGAGAGCCGACGGAGGGTCGCCGGAGGTCGTTCCCGAGGGCACACCACAGGAAGGGCCGACTCCGACGGTCGATCCTCCGGTGCCCGACGGAGCCGACGATGCGAACGGCCCGGTGCCCGACGGTGCCGACGATGCGAACGGCCCGGTGCCCGACGACGGGAGTGCCGTCGAGTCGGAGGGATCTCTCGATCCGGCACAGGTCGACGAGCGCCTCGCCACCGCGGAGCGCCTGCTACAGCGAGGTCGCCGCAGCGACGCCCATGCGCAGCTCGACACGGTGCTCGCGGCGGAGCCCGACAACCCGCGGGCGCTGGTGCTCAGCTCCGCCCTCCTGCTTGAGCAGCGCAAGCTCGACGAGGCCCTGGCTGCCGCGGAGGCCTCGGTCGATGCCGATCCCGAGTATGCCCAGGGGCACCTGACGCTGGGGGTGGTGCACCAGGAGCGCGGTGCTCATCCGGAGGCGGTCGTCGCCTATCAGCGGTTCTTGGAGCTCTCGCCCGACGCCAAGGAGGCGCTGGCGGTGCGGCGGGTGCTCCGTCGGCTCCAGCGGCGGACCGATAGTGCGGGCTGAGGGCGTGCCCGGTTCGGATCTTTGCGTGACCCCTCGGACTGCATCTCCTCGGACTGCATCTCCTCGGACTGCATCTCCTCGGATCCTTGCGCTCGAGAGCTCGTGTGACGAGACAGCGGCGGCGGTCGTCGAGGGCAGCGTGGTGCGTAGCTCCGTGGTGCGCTCGCAGATCGAGGTGCATCAGCGGTTTGGTGGCGTGGTTCCTGAGCTCGCCAGTCGCCATCACCTCGGTGCGGTGGTGCCGGTGGTCGACGAGGCGCTCGACCAGGCGGGGGTCGGCCTCGATTGGTTGGACGCGATCGCGGTGACCGAGGGGCCAGGCTTAGTGGGCGCGCTGCTGGTGGGGGTGCAGATGGCCCGGGGCCTGGCGACGGCCCGGGGCTTACCGCTTCAGGGGGTGCACCACATGGAGGGTCACTTGATGTCGGCGTTCCTTGGTGACCAAACCCGTCCGGCGAGGCCGCTGTGTCCGCATGTGGCGTTGATGGTCTCGGGTGGCCACACCGAGCTGGTCGACGTGGCCGGGCTGGGCCGCTACCAGATCCTCGGGGCCACGCGGGATGATGCGGCGGGCGAGGCTTACGACAAGGTCGCCAAGCTGCTGGGGTTGGGGTATCCGGGAGGTCCGGTGATCGATCGACTGGCGGCGGAGGGTGATCCGACTGCGGTGTCACTGCCCCGGGCGATGGCTAACCGCAAGGAGCTCGACTTCTCGTTCTCGGGCCTCAAGACCGCGGTGCGGGTGCACGTGGATCGCGGGGGCATGCCGGACTCGCGGAAGGCGCTGGCGGATCTTTGCGCATCGTTCCAGGCGGCGGTGGTCGACGTGCTGGTGCTCAAGGCCCGCCGTGCTGTGCAGCAAACCGGGCGCGACCGGTTGCATATCGTGGGCGGGGTCGCGGCCAACCGGGGCCTGCGCGAAGCGGCGGCAGCGGCGGCGGAGCACGATGGGTTCATCTTCGAGGCGGTGCCCTTGCGGTACTGCGGAGACAATGCGGCGATGATCGGTGCGGCGGCGGCGGCTCGTCTCGTCGCGGGGGTGGCCCCTACCGTCGATGTACAGGCCAGCGTGTCGCTCGACGACCCGCGGATGCAGCTGCCGTGATCGAGTCACCCGGACAGGTACTGCGTCGCCATGGTCTGTCGGCGCGCAAGCAGTGGGGTCAGCACTTCTTGCGGGATCGCGGGGTGCATGCGGCGATCGTCGAGGCGGCGGAGCTCACGGCGGAGGATCGAGTGGTGGAGATCGGCGCCGGGCTGGGCACGCTCACCGCTCACCTGCTGCAGACCGGGGCGCAGGTGTGGGCGATCGAGCGGGATCGCGATCTATGCCAGGTGCTGCGCGCGGAGCTGGGCGAGCATCCCCGGTTTTCGCTGCACGAGGCCGATGCGGTGAAGTTCGACTATGCCACCGCGGCCGGGAGTGTGCGGCGGCCGAAGGTAGTTGGGAACTTGCCGTATCACCTCACCGGGCCGCTGATGTTTCGGCTGCTGGAGTCGCATGCGGTGACCGGGACGTGGGTGGTGATGATCCAAAAGGAGGTGGCGGATCGGCTGTGTGCATCGCCGGGCTCCAAGACCTATGGGGGGATCACCGTGGCGCTCTCGCGGGTGCGGGCGATCGATGGCGTGGTGCATGTGCCTCCGGGGGCGTTCTTGCCGCCACCGCGGGTCGACTCGGCGGTGATCCGGCTGGATCCTCTGCCGCAGCCCCGGGGGGAGGTGGCGAATCCAGATGGGTACTTGTCGCTGGTGCGGGCGGCGTTTCAGCGTCGGCGCAAGACGCTGCTCAATGCCCTGAGTGCGCTGGCACCCAAGGAGCAGGTGCGGGCGTGGTGTGAGCAGGCGGGGGTCGATGCGGGGTTGCGGCCCGAGAGGTTGGCTCCCGAGCAGTTCGCGGCGTTGCAGCGGGCTCGGGAAGGCGATCGTGCCTGAGCTGCCCGAGGTCGAGTCGGTGCGTCGTAGCTTGTCGCGGGCGCGGCTGCGGGCGCCGATCGAGGCGGTGTGGCGCAGCGAGCAGGCGCTGCGGATCGGGGCGGCATGGCGTGACGAGCGACTGGAGCAGCTACGAAGTGCGACGCCGCAGCGGTGGGAGCGACGGGGGAAGCATCTGATCTGGCGATTGCAGGGCGATGACGGCGATGCGCTCGGGTTGTTGGTGCACCTGGGGATGACGGGGCGGGTGGAGGTGGCGCGTGCGGGACAGCCCCGGGCGCTGCATACCCACGTCGAGCTGCGCCTGGCCGATGATCGGCTGCTGCGTTTCGTGGATCCGCGGCGTTTTGGCGGAGTGCGGGCGCGGCCGTGGAACGAGTTGTTGGCCGGGGCCCCGCTGTTGGAGATGGGCCCCGAGCCGCTGGGCAAGGACTTCGACGGGGCACGGCTGGAGGCGGCGGCGGGTCGAAGTCGTCGAGCCTTGCGCGATGTGTTGCTCGACCAGCGGGTGGTGGCCGGGGTGGGCAATATCTATGCTGTCGAGGCGTTGTTCGTGGCGCGCTTGCACCCGCTATTGCCGGCGTACCGACTGGCGACTTCGGCGTGGGAGCGCCTGGCGGCGGCCGTGCGTGAGGTGCTGGAGCAGGGGCTGCGCAACGGCGGCACGACCCTGCGGGACTACGTGGACGCCGACGGCAAGGCGGGTCGCAACCAGCAGGCGCTGTGGGTGTATGGGCGGGCCGGGCACCTGTGCCGGGTATGCGGAGCGGAGATCCAGGGGTTCAGCCACGGGGGTCGAACCGGGGCCTTTTGCCCGGTGGATCAGCGAAGGCCCCGGGCGCGGCGGGTGCGGTGAGGGGTGCTAAGCTGTCGCGCGCCGATGGTCTACCTCAGCAAGTTCCGGCCCACGGACGTTCGTCCCGAGCTGCTCGTGGACCGAGACGACGCGGCCGAGTGGCTGGAGCACAGCATCAGCGCGTACCTGGCTGATCGAGATCCCGAGCAGGGTCAGGGATTTTGCGTGCTGGGGTCCAAGGGGGTGGGCAAGAGCATCCTGACGCGGGCGGTGCTGCAGAAGCTCAAGGAGGTTCATGCGGCGACTACCCTGTTCGTGGAGGTGGACTGTCGCGGGGCGCTGCGGCAGCGCAAGGTGCTCAAGCAGGTCGTCGAGCAGGTACACGCCGAGCTGTACAAGATGAACCGGTACGGGTCGCCCGGAGCCAGCCGCGAGCTGCTGGCGAGTGCGGCGGTGCTCAAGACACTCGCGAGCTTCGACCAGGTCGAGCGCAAGACGGTGCACGAGCACCTTACCGAGTTCAAGGCAGCAGCGGGCGCGGACGGCAAGCTGCTCGACTTCATTGCCTCGGAATTTCAGATCTCGCTGCGCCGTCGGAAGCAAGAGGCGATCGAAGGCAAGGTCTTGCTCGATGACGACAACATCCGCGAGGCGTTGCTGCTGCTGCTGCGGGACATTCGGCTCGCGCACGAGGATCTGGACATCATCGTCTACCTCGACAACATCGACGAGCTCGATCACGATGCTTACTGGAGCGACGAGGGACGCGAGCGAGTTCGTGCGCAGACGCTGGGCTTGATGCAGCTATGGCGGGCACCGGTGGGGCTGGTGCTCAACATGCGCACGTACTACTCGAGCATCCTGCTGCGGGAGGTGAGCAAGCGGTTCGAGCTTCTTCCACTCGACGACGCGACGCTAGAGCAGATCCTCGCGCGGCGGCTTCACAGCGAGCAACGTGCGGTGCAAGAAGCGCTCGGCAACGATCTCTGGAATGCTCGCCGCAGTGAGTTGGCCGGGATGGCCAGCACGCCGCTTTCGTTTCTGATGTGGTTCGAGTATCTCGCCGAGCGCATCAAGGAGCCCGAGGAGCGCTCGATGGCCGAGGTGCTGATGGGGTTTGCGCGGACACATGCCGCGACCGTCTCGCAAGACGTGCTTCGTCGCATCGCGGGGATCTTCGAAGGGGTCGAGGCCGCCGTGCCACGCGAGCGGTTGTTGGCAGCGTGCGGCGGAAACGAGGCTTTGCTCTCGCAGGCCATTCGCTCGCAGATCGTGCTGCCGCTCGATTTCTGGCAGCCCAACGAGTTCACCCTGGATCCCGAGCTGCACTTCTTGCTGGCGCGGACGCCCGACGAGTCGTGATGTGGCTGTTGCCACCGAGCTTTCCGAGACGCCCGCTACGATTGGCGCCGGATTGCCGTGCGCTGCCGTGGTACGTGACGCGTGAGGAGATCGGGCAGCTCATGGAGCTGCTGCGGCGGATGGTCCCGGAGATCAAGGAGTGGGTCTGGGTGCCTTGGTCTGCGTTGCCGACGGTGGGTGGGAATCGGGAGGTAAGATCAGGAGCCGCGCTAGTGACCGAGGCGCCCGCGGGGGTCGAAGAGAGCGATGCTCGGGCAATCGTCGAGCGGGTTGCCTGGCCTTATGTGTTTTGGCGGCCGATTGAGCCGTATGAGAAGGAAGGGAATTGGCTCGAGCGGGAGGTCAAGCGGGCGTTGTTATCGGAGCTGCGGCGGGGGCTCGAGAGCGAGGAGCACCCATTGCAGGCACAGGGGATCGCGGCGTTACCAGTGGACCGCGCGGCGGAAGCTACGACCGATCCGGTGGAGTTGTTGGCGATCGTGCAGGAGGCAGCCCACCATTGTCTGCGTTACGCAGACGAGGGGCTGAGTGCGCGGGACTGGGAGTACAGCGTACGGCGGGCGACTGGAGAGCGCCTGGCACTCCGGCTGAGTCGAATCGCGAAGGAGAAGTTGACTACGGTATTGGAGCTGCTGCTCTCTAAAGGACAGCGTCCGGTGTCGGCCAAGGCAAGGGCCGCGGCCGGGGCGTCGTTGCAGTCAGTCGGTTTGGGACTGTGGGTGGAGGACAGCATAGCCTTTGGGCCACTGGCCCGGCAGGTACGAGACGAGATTGTGCACGGTGTATTATTAGAGAGATTGGAAACTACGAGCTGGCCAACAGAAGGACAAGGTCAGGAACTCATGCAGCGGCGTGAGGCTCCGCTCGACAAAGGTGGTGGAGGTATACCGGTAACGCGAGCTGCTGGACCCGCGGTGTTTCGGTTTGGTCGTCTACTCGGGTCGACTATTGATCGGATCTGCCAAATTCCGCCCCCGAGCGAAGATGCGGGGCAGGCTCTGCGTGAGCTCTTCATCCAGTTTCCGACTTCGGTTTGGGACTTCGTAGCGGTCCAGGATGACTTGGCTGGTCTGATGAGGCGCCTGGGTAGAGCCATGCGTATGCTTGAGCAGATCAAGTCAAAGGACAGAAAGTGGCGCACGATCGTGGCGCTCGCTCGGCTCCTGGTAAAGCCCGTTTTGACCGGTCTTCCTAGTGATCTCGGGGCGTATCTCCGACGCATGGAGAGCTACGAGAAACGACTGCTACCTGGGCCAGATGCGGGGCTCACGCTTTGTGTCGCCAATATCCTGGTGCTCTTTTGCGCATCGAGAGACCAGCTGAGCTCGTTGTTGCAAGCGGCCGTATCTCGTTTTGAAGAAAGGAACCGCGAAAAGCGATGGATCCTCCGAGCGTGGGGCGAGTTGGAGACAGAGGTGGAGCGGCTCCTGGGACATGCTACGCGTGCGATGCATCGCCACGAGAAGATGCTGGACGGCTCGAATGCTGATAGTCCTTATCTTGCCCGCGCTCTCCGCGAAGCCGGTTACTCTGTTTCTGCGATTGATTGGCTGCCATCTCTTTCTGGGAAGATAGGGGACGGGGCCGGTGCATGGGATATCGATCATGGGATTACGAAGCTTGAGCAGGGGCATATCGAGCGGGATAGAGGTGCAGTAGAGCAGGCCTGCTCGTATTATCGCCGGGCACACGATGAGTTCATCTCCAATGGATTCCCGGGGCTGGCTATGTATGCGGATGTGTACGAAGCAAGCGCACGGGTCGAGGCGAACAAATCGTGGGCATTGGAACCGAGACTCCGAGAAATTAGGGAGATTGCGGACGAGCTGGGTGAGCACCGCTTGTTGTTCTTTGTCGACTTGGTGCTTGGAGATATCGAAGTCCTCACCGGCCGGCTCGATGCCGCACTAATGAGTTATCGGAATGCGTACGGAGGCGCCACACAGCTCGGGGATGATCTGGCTCTGGCCTCGGCGCTCGACAAGCAGGCGTACCTCCAGGAAGTGCGTGGTCATGCCGACCACGCACTCGTATCTGTGATGCGCGCATCAACACTAGAGATCGGCAACGGGCGCCACTCCTACGCGGCGCGTCTGCTGGAGCGAGCGGGGACCCTCGCGGAGCAGCTCGATCAGCTGGGGCGCGCCCGCTCCTGTCGGGAACAAGCTGAACAGCAGCGTCGACTGGCACGAGCCTTGGCGGCTGGTGCCGTCGAGTAGTCCTGGTCGGCCTACCCCTCCAGCCGCCCGATCTTCCGCAAGTACCCTTCGAACAGCCCGTTGGTGTCTTGCTGGTCAGGGTGAAACCCGGGCCGAAAATACGACAGCATCGCCTTGTATAGCGGCATGCGGTCTTGCCCCCGCGCACGCGCCTCCTTCCGCTCGCGCTGAAGGTCCTCCTTGCTGTACCCGACCTCCTGCTCGAGCAGCATCTTCGTCCCGGAGGTCCAAAACCCCATCAAGACCGCGATGCCCATCACCATCCCCGTCACGCGCACCCAGTAGCGTGGGTCGACCTGCTGGAGCACGTCGAACGCCACCGACTTGTGCTCGAGCTCTTCGGCTGCGTGCCACAGCATCAGATCCCGCATCGCAGGATGGGCGTGGTTGAAGAAATCCGTATTCAGCGCTCGCTCGGCCAGCGCCGCGGTGAGGTGCTCGAGCGCCACCGTAGTCGACAGCCGCAGCTTGGCCGGTACGCGAGACTCAAGCTGCTCAAACGCCACGCGCTGGTACCACTCCAGCCAGCGACGGATCTCGTACCCCTGCGACTCGAGCACCTCGTAGGCGTGCTCGTGCTCATGACCGTGGCTGCCCTCCTGACCAAAGAACGCCCGCACCCGAGCGCGCAAGACCGGATCGGTGATCTGTGGCAGGTAGTGCTTGACGCTGCGCACGAAGAACCGCTCCCCCGCTGGAAAGATCAGGTTCAGCGCGTTGGCCGTGGCCGTCACGAAGGTGCTGTCGTAAAACCAGCGGCGCGGTACGTCCGCAAAGGAAAAACCCATCTTGCGGACGCGGGGAATCACCGCGCCATCCGCCTTGGGGACCGATCCGTCGGGCATGGTCATCCTCGTTGTTGAATCAGGTTCAAGTTAGGCTTAGCATCGAGTTGAACTGGGGTCAACTCGCGGGCATCCTCGTCTTGGTGGGATCGCCGCTACGCAGCCGCCTGGACATGGACAGCCGACGCGCCCAGTTGCTCGAGCTGGGCCTGCAGCTGTTCGGCACACGGTCCTACGACGAGGTCTCCATCGACGACATCGCGCGCGCGGCCAACGTATCCAAGGGGCTGCTCTACCACTATTTCGGGGGCAAGCGGGCGTTCTACGTGGCGGTGGTGCGCGATGGGGCCCGGCGGCTACTCGAAGCGATCGAGCCCGACTCGCGGCTCCCTCCGCCGTCCCGTGCCCTGGCCGGTCTGGGCGCGTACCTGCGCTTCGTGGAAGACCACGCCGATTCGTATACGGCCCTGGTCAACGGGGGTCTGGGCGCGGATCCGGAGATCTTCGAGATCCTCGAGCAAGCCCGCAACGCGCAGGTCGACGCGATGCTCGCCGACATGGGCCTGAGCGCGCCGCGGCCGGCGTATCGCTTGTCGCTGCGGGCGTGGATCGGCGGGGTGGAGACCGCGTGCGTGGATTGGCTGCGAGATCCCGCGCTCGAGCGCGAGCAGCTCTTGCAGCTGTTGCTGGTCCATCTCCAGGGCGCGATCGCGTCGGCCTATGCGGTCGACCCGGTCGAGGATCTCACCGTCCCAGTCGCGCGGCTCGTGGTCGAGTGAAAAGCATGACATCTATGTGCCGTTTGTTCGGGTCGAGTCGTACCAACAAGCACACGCGCGCATGACGCAATGTTCATGATTCCGATTCCCAACGTCGATCGCGTGGTGGTCGCGTCGGGGCCCTGCTACGTTGGTGGGCATCGTGAAACGCTTACGCTTCGTCACCGCGTCCCTGGCTTTGCTTGCCGGTTGTGGCACGGATGACCCGGGAATGACCCCTGAATCGACCACCGGCGAGGATGGGAGCACCACCGAGGACCCGGCCGACGCCAACTTCGGGCCCGAGCAGAGCATCCCGCTGCGTCTCAACGAGCAGGAGCCGCCGCCGTTGATGTTGTCGATGACTCGCGACGAGGTCTCCGACCTGTTTGGCGCCGAGGCGGACAACATCCGGCTGCTCAGCCTCGACCCGTCGCCGCTGCTGCAGGGGACGATCGAGGCCCTCCGCAACGCCTGCGGCACCGAGTGGGAGCAGGACGACCCCAACCCCAACCACGATTGCGATCTGACCGAGTTGGGCCAGTCCTTTGGCGGAGGCAAGGTTCCGTGGACATCGAGCCCCGAGTACGCGTTGGTTCGCCTGCTGACCATGACGCCGGCCAATGCGGACGTCACCGGCACGTCGACCGAGAGCCTCGCCAACTTGGTCGATGCGCTGGCGGGCGTGGGGGAGATCGATCCATTCAGTGAGGTGCTGGCCGACACGCTCGGGGTGGGTCGCACGCAGCCGGTGGTCTCCGATGCGTCGATGGTGGAGGCGCTGCGCGAGCACTTCGTGGGATCGCACCCGGAGGCGACCGACGACCTCGAGCTTGAGGTGACGCTGGCCGATGCCCTCGAAGATCTCGCGCCCTTGGCCGAGCGCTATGGGCCAGCTGGGGATCACCCGGGGATCATCGCGGGTGAGGTCAGCGGGGAGGTCTTCGGCCCCGATTTCCGGATGGTGGTGAGCGCCGACTCCAACCTGCGGATCATGGACGGGGTCGATGCCAGCGCCGGCAAGGGCTTCGTTACCCTGGTGGACGACCGCGTGGGTCCCTCGTTCGACGACGAGCTCGAGTTCGACTTCGAAGACCCCGACCGCTTCGCGCTCGAGGGCTTGGTCGACGACCTCGCGGTCGACCTGCGGGTGGGTCTGGCCGAGTACAACGGCTTCGTGGTCTCGTGCGTGGGCGATCCACCCTGCCAGGACAACATGCCCGGGTCCCCGGTCGACGAAAGCTCGGTCTGGGCACTACCCGAACACACGCTCGAGTACGTGATCACCTCGGCTGCGCATCGTGACTACGGCGATCGCATGTACTTTGCGATCTACGTCAACTCGCTGGCTCAGGTACACATCGGCCAGGAAGGCGCGCCGCTGGGCTGGCTTCACTATGAGGTCGCCGGTGGCCTGGGCGATCCGCCCGGCGACCAGTACTTGTGGGAGGTGGTGCTCGAGGTGGCCCAGGTCGCGCTGCACCAGACCCCCTTCGAGACGTTCCCCGAGGGCGCCGCCAACGTGGCCTTCACCGTGCGGGACGTGCCGGTCGGGCTGACCGGCGACGAAGCCATCGAGGCGGTCAAGCCCTACCTCCAAGAGCAAGCGGGGCTCCTGTCGGATCTGTTGCTGGGCACCTATCGTGAGAACAACGATCCCGTTGATTTCTACTACCGACGAGGCGACGACGGTGGGAGGTACCTGTTCTTCGTGGCCGCCGAGGATCTTCCCACCAACGTCGAGTATCCCTACGGCGATCCCGGCTTCTTCGCCGACGCCGAGCTGACCCAGAAGGTCTCCCAGCTGCAGTTTGCCGGCCTTCGCGACGAGTCCCACGAGAAGGTCGCGCTGTCTATTGGGGAGACGATCCTCTACTTCGCGGACGACGAGGCGCAGGTCTATCGGTTGCGCATGGTGGTGTCGGACAGCGACGATACCGAGATCGAGGCGTTCATCGCCGCGCGCAACGACTGAGCGCGGCGCGCCTCCCTTGTTTTTGGTGGGCTCGATCTAGCCGCGCTCGAGCCCCGGGCCGAGGTTTGTGGCCGAGCGAGGAAACCTGCGCGCTTGCCCTGGTGTCCGTGCTCCCCGGCGGGGCTCTCGCCACGCCGGGTCTGCTGTGTCGTCTTCCCTCGAATTGTCACCCCCCGAATTTCCGCCCCCCGAATTGTCACCAGGTACCGAGATCCCCGCGGATCTCCCACCCCAGCCCGGTCGGCGTGGGCGGGTGCGGTGGCGGTGGGCTCTGGCCGGGTTGGTGTTGCTCTCGGTGGCGGTCACGTTGCTGTGGCGGGTGCCGGTTGTACGCAGCTGGGCGCGCGACGAGATCGACTGGCGCGGTCAACGGCTCTACCAGCCGCCTCATGCGCCAGCGCCCGACCAGGTCGACCTGCGACGGGTGCACACCGAGCTGCTGCCGCACTGGCTCATCGCTCGTAGCCGCCGTACCCGAGGGCTGGGGGCGTCGCCCGAAGAGGCGGCCTTCAAAGCGCTACGGGCGGCCGTCGCTCCCGACCCCAACCTAGCGATGTTGCTCGATGAGCTGCACGACCTGTCGGCTCCGAGTCGGCTGGCCGAGGATCCCCGGCGTGCGCTCTACCTGAGCTGGGCGTGGAGCCACTACCTCGGCCAGCATCAGGCGCCGTTCTTGATCCAAGGGACGATCCGCGGCAGTAAGCTCGGCCCGATCTTCTCGGCGGGGATCTACGAGATCCACTCGAATGCCATGGTGGGCCTGGGCTCAAGCGCCTATCGGGTCCAGCTGGTGTCGCGGATCGATCGTACCAACCTTCGCGAGCAATACCTGGGCGCGGCCGGGCACGATGGCGCGGTCTTGGTGATCGATCGACTGCTGGACTTTGCGGCCGCCGAGGTGTGGCCGCTGCTCGACCCCTGGCTCGAGCTGGAGCTCGACGGGCGTCGCAATTTCGCGGGGCCCGTGCGTGCCGAGGCGCGGCGCCAGCTGTCGGCGGCGGCCCTGGATCGCCTGGCGGCTTCGGCCAAGGCTCGCTGGGCGATCACCCGGACGCTCCGCGCGATCGAGCGGCGGCGAGCGGCCTGCGGCAGCGGCTTTCGCATCAACGACGTCCCGTGGTCCGGCTTTTCAGAGGAACGCCTGGGTCGCCTCGAAGACGTGGCGTTGCGCCACGCCGAGCGGGCGTGCCCTGGGATCACGCTGGGCGAGGTCTGGGCGCTGGGTGAGGCCTCCGAGGCGCTCCACCCCGATCCGGAGCTCTTGGCCGCGCTGCAAGAGCTGGTGGCCTGGACCGCCCAGCACGTGGCCGTGCACGAGGCGCGTCACCTCGCCGATGATGGGCTGGTCGAGGGGTTCGACGAGCCACTGGCGTGTGCATCGTGTGCCGAGCACATGGGGATCTCATCACGCGCCGAGCTGTCGGGATACCTGGCCAGCATGGCGTGGAGCCCGTCGCCGACGCTGGCGCTCTATCAGGCGTGTCGCTCGCTGGCGGGCGAGCACGGGCGGATCACGGCGGCGGGCGAGCCTCATCGCGAGGCGCTCAAGCTGTTTCAGCGCCGCGTGGGTCCCGTGTGTCTCGACGGTCCCCCGCCAGAGCTCCGCGCGCTCGCCCGACACCTCGAGGTCGAGATGCTCGGGCGCTCCGAGGTCATGGCCTTGCCCACCGACTTCCCGACACGGCTTCCGGTGCAGTGAGCCGCAAAGGCTCGGCTATTCGCGGAATGCTCGGTGAAGCGACCGGGTCAGCTCGTCCACGTCGTCTTCGGCGCAAAAGAGCGTGGCCCGCAGCGGCGAGGTGGCCAGGGCCTTGAGCTGGATCCCAGCTCCGGCCGCGACCGATCGCGCCCGCGCCAGCTTGGCCGCGTTGCGCCCGAAGAAATCACCCACCACCGAGGCCGCTCCGCAGCCTTCTTCGATCTCGACCTGGCCGAGCAGCTTCTCGCGCACCGCCGCCCAGTCTGGCACGTCGGTGGGCGAAAACCACAGGTCGGCGATCTCGTGATCTGCGTCGAGGTGCAGCACGGGCAGCGAAGCATCGGCCGCGACTGCGAGCATGTGATCCATGGACTGGCTCACCCGGGCCCTCAGGCGTACCAGGTTGCGCTGCCCCGTCACCCCGGTGACCGATGGACCACGATCGATCTGTCCGGGGCGATCGATCCGGGTCCCGCCTCCATCTCCCGCGGTGGCCCGCGCCCACAGGGCGATGCCCGAGCGGCGCGCGAACTCTACCGCCTCGTCGTGCAGCACCCGGGCCCCGTGCGATGCGAGCTCGAGCATCTGCTCGTGCGAGATCGCCTCGATGAGGGTCGCTGCGTCGATCACCCGCGGGTCGGCGCTATACACCCCGTCCACGTCGGAGCAGATCTCGCAATACTCCGCTCTCAGCGCGCCGGCCAGGGCCACTGCGGTAGTGTCGGAGCCTCCACGCCCCAGGGTAGTCACCTCGCGCTTGTACGAGACGCCCTGGAAGCCGGCGACGATCACGATCTTGCCGTCGTCGAGCTCGTCTTGGACCCGGTAGGGCCGGACTTCGATGATCCGCGCGCCCGAGTGGCGGCTGTTGGTCATCAGCCCCGACTGGGAGCCGGTCAGCGAGATCGCCTCGTGGCCCTGCTCGTGGATCGCCATCGACAGCAACGCCATCGACGCTCGCTCGCCGCACGACAGCAACATGTCCAGCTCGCGACGCGAGGGGGAGGCGGTCAGCTCCTTGGCGCGGGCTAGCAGCTGGTCGGTGGTCTTGCCCATGGCCGACACCACGACCACCACGTCGAAGCCTTCTTTGCGGGTTCGAACCACCCGGCGGGCGACCTGCATGATCTTGTCGGTGTCGGCGACCGAGGAGCCGCCGTACTTTTGGACCACGATGCGCTTGGTCATGGGCGGGGGAGGAATAACCTAGCTTTGGATGATAGAATAATTGGCGAAAAGGTCGCGCGCTAGGCGCCGATTGTGCGTGAGTGGCGCAACCTCTATGGGTTTGAAATTACTGTTGGTTGATGCCTCCTTAAAAAATGAGGAGAAAATCATTGAATTTACAGGGTAGAGAGATATGCTCCTTTTGAGCAAGTACCCTTGGGCATTGTCCAAGATGGAGAGGGGCACATCAATGACTACGCACGAGAATCGAGAACAGGTAATCGGGGGAACATGGAGAGCTCGAACAAGAACAATGGTCAAGAGGGCATTGAAGAGTATATAACAGTCGGTCATGTCGTAGAACTGGTCGAGGTCATCATTGAACGTCGAGCAAGAAATCGACGCAAGCGAAAGATCTCTCTTAGATCTCCTCGAAGCGAAAGTATTGAGGAAGAGAAATCTCCGTAGAACTAGGCGAAGTAGAGCCTTGTGTCTTGGTCGGTGGGATACAAAGTTAGCTTCGTTCGATAGATGAAGAAGACGAGAAATGTCAAAGAAGGTCCAAGTAGAGTTCTCTGAGACTGCGATGGAGCGAATCCGGTCCATTGCAATAGCGACAGAAGCAGCCTCCAACGCAGAAGTAATCCGAAACGCACTGCAATTCTTCGACTGGTACGTCAGAAAGCGTCGCGAGGGCTACGATGTATTCCTGGCAAGAGATGAAGAAGAACTCCACGTAGAACTACCAGGATTGGTCCCTGATCGTATACGTGCAGTTCAATGACGGATCAGTCTGATAGTTCAAGCAAACTATCGATTGACGATATCGGTTACCTCAATGAGAGTGCCTTGCCGGTCGTCACCCGGCGGAACAGAGATCTTTCCCGGAGGTTGACCAAGCTCGAGAGTGACAATAAGGCTCTCCGGTTAAGTCAAGAGGCCGCGCTTAGTTCCTTTCGAAGGGGGAGGCGGCGTGACTATTTTGCGTTCCTTTTGTTCTTTGTTGCCGCAGTGTTCTGGTTGATTCAAGATCCAAAGACCGCGGCCATTTCAGTGATGACGAGCACTGCGGCCTACCTTTTTGGAACGCAAGTGGAGAGGACACGAGCGTCCGAGGCCAAGAAGGATCAATAGCGGCATTCGGGGCTGGCAGCTCCGATTTTTCCGTGCTTCGTACCGCGGCGGGGCTTGGAGTCGGTTTGGTCTCCATAGTCCCGACGGCGGCGGTGAGCGCGTCGGGTCCGCGGATGCGTGGACTCGCACATGGAGTGAGCCGGCTCGGGCGGGCAAGAGGCGGGCAAGGAGCGGCGGAATTCATTGCGCGCACGGCCGCAACGGCGCCCGACGTGAGGCAGTGGTAGGCTGACCTCGTGCCGAGGATTGGATTGGGGAGCCTGACTTTGGGGCGCGCACTGCTGCCGGTCGCGCTGCTCGCATCACCCTCGATGGGCTGCGACGGCGACCCCGAACCTCCCGACCCGTGCCGCTCGGGCTCCGATCCCGGGGTGGTGCTGGGTAAGGGTGTCGGCGGTGCGTTTACCTCCTACGAAGATGGCGAAGCGGTCGGCCTCTCGGTGGCGCCCCAGGGCGGCTTTGGGGTCACCGTGGTGATCAAGACCGACGCGCTCGCCGCCGGCGATGCAGCGAGCGCCGACATCCTTATGGACGTCGAGGTCGATGGCGTCAACGATGGCTCCTTCTTGCTCGAAGGAGCCGCGCTGCTGTGCGAGGCCGGCGAGGGCGGTCGCTACGACGGCGCGGTGGTGGGCTTCGATCCCGATAAGTACTCCACCAACGACGATCTGCTCGGTCTCGATGGTCAGCGGGTCGAGCTGGTGGTCACCGTCACCGACGCCGAGGGAACCAGCGCTACGGCTCGACAGGCGGTGACGCTCAACGTCGGCAACTAACTACGTACCCGACTCACGAAGTACCTAATTGGCGAACTAGACGAGCGTCGAGAAATTTTCATGCGCGTGCGATCGCAATGTTTGGTGGGGCTATGGACCGTTTTGTTGCTTGCTAGCTGCGAGCGCAACCCAACCGCCGAGGCGGGTTGCCTCAGCTGTCACCAGGGAATCGAGCAAGCCCACGGCCCCATCGCCGCGGACAACTGCGTCATATGCCACGGCGGCGACGATACCGCCTCTACCAAGGAGGCCGCCCACGTGCCCGTGCCCGAGAACTGGGCGGAGATCCGGGGTACTGGCCTTCCCCCTGCCCCCTTCGGCTTCATCCGCGACTTTGCCCCCGATCAGCTCGACCAGCTCGATCCCGACTACGTTCGCTTCATCAATCCTGGAGACATCCGCGCGGTCGACGATACCTGCGGACAGTGCCACCCCGCCAACGTTGCGACCATGCCCAGCTCGATCATGGTCACCAACGCGGGGCACTACTATCCCACCCTGTTCTTGGCCGGGATCCAGCCCGATCGACTCGCTCGGGTCGGCTCGTACCCGGTCGAAGATCCAGACTGTGATACCTCGATCCCGGGCACCGTGTGCTCGTTGACGCCGCTCCAGCCCTCGGGAGCCGACGAGATCGCCCAGGCGATCGCCTCGGGCGATCAAGCCGCGCTCGAAGAGCAGGCCTACGGGCACTACCTCTCCAAGAACTGCAACACCTGTCACCAGGCCGGGTACCCGCGCAACAACTCGCCGGCGCTCTACCGCTCGTCGGGCTGCACCGCGTGCCACATGGTCTACAACACCCTCGGCGTGTACGAGGGCGGGGATCCCACGATCCCCAAGGGCAGTCCGGTGCATCCCATACGGCACGAGATCACCTCGGCGATTCCCACCGAGCAGTGCGCTACCTGCCACTTCCAAGGGGGGCGGATCGGTCTGGCCTTCCGGGGGATCCGGGAGGGTGGCTTTGGGAGCGACCAGACCCCGCCCAACGCCGAGCCGATCCAGGAGACCCTCTACGGGCACTCGCCCGGCTACTACTTCCTCGACGAGGACACCACCAACGACGTCGACGAGACACCGCCCGATCTCCACTACGCGGCCGGGATGCACTGCTCCGATTGCCATGTGGGCAGCGACGTCCACGGCACGGGGCGGATCTTCTCCTCGTCCAAGCAGCAGGTTGACCTGACCTGCGAAGACTGCCACGGCACGGTGCGCGAGGCGATCGAGCCGGACAGCGACGGGGTCTTCCGTACTGCCTCGGGTCGACCACTCCCGCAGCTCTCGGTCAACGCTCAGGGGATGGTCGTGCTGACCGGGCGCGTCGACGGGGCCGAGCATCCCGTGACCCAGGTGGCCGACCGGCTCGCCGATGGTAGTGCCTCGGCCGCCATGCACGCCGCCATGGCTCCAGACGAGGGGGGTTGGTCGCACACCGACTCGGTGACCTGCGACACTTGTCACACCTCGTGGCAGCAACAGTGCGTGGGCTGCCACGTAACCTGGGATCTTCGTCTCGAGCAGGTCGACTACCAAACGGGCACCCTGTCTCCGGGGCTCACTCGGGGCAGTCGCAGCACGTTCTCGCTGACCGATGTGTTGCTCGGCACCGGCCCGGACGGGCGCGTGCAGGGCGTGATGGCCTCGCAGCAGGTCCAGATGGCCGTGGTCGGCTCGAGTGCCTACGGCTCGGGGGAGGGTGAGGTCCTCGAGGGAGAGGCCCGCGAGGACGGGCAGGTGGTCGGCGAGTTCCGGCACCGTGACGGCCTGGAGGCCAATAACGGCTTTGCCCCGTTCTTTCCCCACACCACCACCCGGAACGCGCGGGGCTGCCAGACGTGCCACCGGCGCGACGACAGCGACGAGGAGCTGGCTCGTGTTCGCGGGGTCTATGGCTTCGGCACGGGCGAGTTCTTGCTCGACGCGCCGGGCGGCGACGCGGTCGACGGCCTGCAGTTCCTCGCCGAAGACGGCACCCCGCTGACCACCTGGGTTCACGAGGGCACCGGCCCTCTCCAGCCCGACGTGCTCCAGCGCGCTCTGGATGTCATCCTCGAGCCATAGCCATGCACTACCGTCATCATCGTTCGTCCCGCGTCTCTTTCGTGCTCTTGCTGGCCGGGCTGCTGGGCTGCCCCTCCACGCCGGGCGAAGAGTCGGGCGAAGAGCCCGTCGAGCAACAGTGGTCCGATCTGGCCACCAACATCCAGGGCGGGGTGCTGCTGTCGGCGGCCAACGTGGGCGACGAGCTCGTGATGGTCGGGGGCGACCTGTCCTCGGAGCCGGGCGTCAACCCTGGCGGTCCGGGCTATCTCGTGCGCTACCGCGACGGCGTGCTGTGTCGTGACAACGACGTCACCACCCATACCCTGTGGTGGATCGACGCGCCCTCGGCCGATGAGTGGTACGCGGTGGGCGAGGCGGGGACGATCGTGCACGAGCAAGCCGGTACCCGCACCGACGAAAGCGTGTCGACAGAAGCCGTGCTCTACGGAGTCTTCGATCAGGGGGATCGCGTCGTCGCCGTGGGGGGCGACGTTTGGGAGACCGAGCTGGGCGAGGTCTGGGTGCGCGATGGCGGCGGGCAGTGGACTGCCCTGGCGCAGGATCTTCCCGGCGTCGTCTTCAAGGTTTGGGATCGGTGGCTGGTGGGGATCGGCGTGGCGTGGACGCTCGAGGGTGACACCCTGGTCGAGCATTTTCCGCCCAACGGCGAGCGCCTACTCACCGTGCACGGCACGTCATCCGACGATGTGTGGGCCGTGGGGGGTTCGCAGCAGCCCGTGGTGCTGCACTGGGCCAGTGGGGCGTGGGAATCGGTCGCGGTCGATCCGCTATGCGCCACCGGAGGCCTCAACGGCGTGTGGGTCTCCCCCGAGGGCGACGTGTGGATCGCCGGCTTCTTCGGGGGCCTGGGGGTCTATCGCGACGGCGCATGGGAGTGCCCCGAGTCCAAGACCACCCGCGAGCACTTCCACGCCGTGCGCGGCCATGAGGGCTCGGTGGTGCTCACCGGCGGCGACCTGTTCAAGGCCGGGGGCAACTACGGGGCGCTGTACCACTTTGGCGAGCCGACCGACACGCCGGCCGACGTACCGCCCTGCGGCTGAGCGGGATGATGTCCCAGCCCAGCCTCGGACCATCGGATCCATCGCCCTTTCCAGTAACCCGGGCGCCGCTTGTGGTGCTTGATAGCCAAAACGACGACCTGATTGTCCTTGATTTCGTACAACAATGAATAGGGAAATCCATGAAAAAGCACGCGTCGAGCATTATGCTCCACCTGTGGCCATCGTGTTGGTGCTCGTGCAGCCAGGTCCCTCGCGTGTCGGTAAGCCTTCATGAAGCGACGAGCAACGTCACGGGAGCGTGCCGAGTACCACTTGGTGGCTTCGCGAAGCTCCAGTTGAGCTTCGATCGTTAGAACCACTCGCATTGACTCAGCCAGTACGTCGCGACTCGCTCACTCCGTTGATGATGTCCTCTAGCTCTTGCTCCACATCCTCGGAAGGGATCAGCCGAGCTCGGCCCGAGCGGACCGCTTCGAGGCGGCGCTCGATCTCTACATCCCAGGCTTCCTCGATCTCGGCTGCGGACGAGCCATCGCCGACGCTGTCGAGAAGTATGGCCCCAAGCTCGGCCCTTACATCGTCCGGCAGCCTCAGCGCGGCATCAAGGATGTCCTGTACGTCGGCGGTCAAGGCAACGAGACTATAAACCATGAGGTCTGAGTCGCGTAGGGCGCTCTAGGCGCGACTCGGGCCTGCCCGTCACGCCGCGTTGGCGATCACGCTCTCGTCGGTGCTGCGGACGTCCGCGTCGAGCGTAGGCGTGTCTTGGGGTCGCTTGCGCTCGGGCACCGGCACAACCCAGTGCAGCCCGGCGAGCACGGCGAGCATCACCAGCATCGTGATGCTACCCAGGCCCAGCCAGTACGCCTCGTCGGCGATGTCCTGGGCATGGAGCAACCGGTCGTGTGGTAGCAGAGCCACTCGGTCGACCCGGGCCCAAGCCTCGTAGAGCGAAGGCAAGAGCACCAGGCGCAGTACCCCGGTGCCCATCACGGCCAGTAGCGCGAGCGTGGCGGCCAGGCGGGAGCGCAGCCAGGTGGACACCAGGCCAAGTAGCAGCACCGAGCCCACCAGAGCGATCTCGGTGCAGCGCAGGTGGATCGGCGTGGCCACCCGAGTCAGCAGGTTGGCGTCGACCAGGTTGCTTTGGCTGTTGAGCCCGGGCAAGACGACCAGCTGCCCCACGGCCATGGCCCCCAGGGCCGCGGCCATGGCCAGGATTCCGAGGCTGGCGGCAACGCGTTGCACGAAGTCACTCAAGCATGGGTCAGAGGCTGGGCCAATTTTCGGGCGAATGGGACGGCTCGCGGCTCATGGCGGTGGTGCGTCGCTCGCAGAGCCGCCGCCTGCTATGATCGAAGCACGATGACCAGCGCGGCCCGGCAGCTCCTTCAGGCAGCACTTGAGCTTCCCGAGCAGGAGCGGGAAGCTCTCGCGGTGGCCCTGCTAGAGAGTACAGGCGGAGAGGACCCGCTCGACGTCGAACACGCGTGGCGCGACGAGATCAAGCAGCGGGTCGATGCGCTCGAGGGCGGAGAAGTGACGCCGGTTCCTTGGTCAGAGGCACGGCAGCGGATCTTTGCTCGCTGATCTAGGCTCACCACGGCCGCTTGACAAGCCCGCGGGCGTCCATCATCCTGACAGTCCGGTCCGCATGGGCACCACTGGGGCGACGGAGCCGCCAGCGCTGCAAGAAAGCCCTGCACTTTTCTCTCACCTCAAACCACAATCTCAGACACGGCCCTCTGGCCAACCTCGAGTCCCAACCTGGCGGTCTACCGGGGACTCGGTTCGGCAATCGAGGACGACCATGTCTGAACATGACAACAATCACCCTGCACTGGGGTGGCTACTGCTCCGTGATGGTCACGCAATTCCTATCACTGGACTAGAACCGGAGGCATTGAAAAAGGCTCGCATGCGAGCGGTGCTGTACCCGGAAGAGCCGCTCAAGCACACGACTGGCCTCAATGCCATCGTCGGTGCTCTCGGGTTCAAGGGCGACTTTGGCGACTATAAACGCACACACTGGCCTCGTCTGCATCAGTTCTTGCGTGAGCATGGCTGCGAGCAGCAAATGAACGCGTTCGCGCTCCCGTGGGACGCGACGGTGTTGTCCTTTGGTCCATCGAGTAGACCGACGCGGCAGTGTTTGTCCGATCGGTATTTCCTTGGTCCAGCGCCCGCTCCACGCCGTGTGTTCCTCGGTGTGGGAGTCGATTGGGACGCATGGCAGAGCCGAGCCCAGAGAATGTGGCCCACGGTGCATTGGTACCAGTATCACGATCTCGTGGTGAAGAACCGCGAAGACGCGATCAAGTGGCTGCTCAAGGGCCGAAACGGTCTGTTTGGGCAGTGGGGGTTTCTCGATGACAAGCTCGTCGATGGTCCATTGGAGAAGATCGTCGACAAGACCTACTTCACCGCAGACTCGAGCCCCGAGACACGACGAGAAAGCATGCTCACACTACGCGGGCTGGTCCAGGTCTTTCGTGCCGTGTTCGATGGTGCTGACGTCGGCTGGGTGGACATCCTGCCGTATAATGATCGCTTGGCGTTTCTCCGGGCGTCGAACGGAGGCTACGACATCCTGTGGAAGGATCTGAGGGATGCGCCGCCTCCTCAGGTCGAGAATACAGGGTCTCATGGTCTGCACACCATGGATCTCCCGGCGAACCTCCGGCAAGAGACCGATCTCGAGCGTCTGCTCTACTTTAGGTGCAATGTGTGGCGAGAGCAAGAAGCGCATGCTGCAGAGCAGCACTTCTACGATCGAGGCGGGAGCCCACAAGAGCGACGAAATACTCCATCGGGCACCGTCGTGGAGCTCTTCCTTCGAGCTCAAGGTACTCCGATGCTCCCCGAGCATTCCACGTGGGATGACGATCCGCCCGCCGGATTTCGCGAGGTAGAGATCTCGGGCCAGCGTCTCTTGATTAGCAACCTCGTGTCAGTCTCTGAATTCCGAAGAATGCTCGAAGAAATGGACTATCTTGCGCGGCGGGAAGGAGACGCTTGGGAGCGCGCGAACCTTGGAGAGCCTGCTGACGTCCCCGTTGGCGCGTCGTGGCGAGATGCACAAGCATTTTGCGCGTGGAAGGAGCGCCTGCTCGGGGTGCCCTTGCGGTTGCTTTCTTGCAAGGAACATCGGGCGATACGGCCGTTCTTGTCCAAGCACTACGAGCACCTCTCCTACCAGGATTTTCCCTGGGAGAGCTGGCCTCCTCGTCCGATCGGAGGCATCGTCCCTCCTTCGGCCGTGCGGTGGTCCGAGCCTCGATTCGAAGAGCCAAGCCAGGAGATCCCCGAGTTTCCAGATGATGGCGGCGCTAGCAACGGCGGACGCAAGCGCTGGATCAAAGACTTCCCACCGTCTGCTCGATGGAGCTCCGAGATCCCATGGGCGACGCATCAAGGGCTCGGATTCATCGACGCATGGGACGCCTATGAGTGGTGCCAGGAGCAGGGCTGGATCTCTGGACGCTACTGGGAGGGTCCCATCGCAGACCATTGCTGGGGAGCCTACAAGAACGTCAAGCTGGGTTTCCGCGTGGTCATGACGGCTGGTTGAGCCCCGCGGTTGCGGCCTGGACCTTCGCCGATTCGGGTCCAGGTCGCCCTTTTGGGTCGTCTGCGCAAGCGTGGTGATCTTGCTGGCGACGGGGATTGCTATCCTCCCGCTTCCATGACCACGACCCGCCGAGCCTGGCTGATGGGTGCGACCGCGACCGCCGGCCTCGGCGTGGCCGCCTCGGCTCTTTACCGGGCTCGCTCCGCCCGGGCGGTGCTGTCTCCGCGCGAGACGGTGCTCGAGGAGGCTCGGTCGCCCTACAACCACATCGTGGTGGCCGAGGAGGGCGACGTGATCACCATGTATTTCGTGGTCGACGGCACCTACTATATCGAGTCGCGGCTCGATCGTGGTCACCCGCGCAGCCTCGACCTCGACTACACCCGCACGATGATGGCGGGCTTCATGCTCCAGCCGCAGCCCCGACGCCTGCTGATGATCGGCTTTGGCGGGGGGCAGATCAGTAACTACCTGTTCGAGCACGTGCCCGGCCTTGAGATCGACGGGGTCGACATCGACGCCGAGGTGATCCGGCTGGCCCGCAAGTACTTCGGGGTGCCCGACAGCCCGCGCTACCGCACCCACGCGGCCGACGGCCGGCTCTTCGTGGAGCAGGCACCCTCCCAGCCGGGCTGGGACATGATCCTGCTCGATGCGTTTCGCGGGGTGTTCGTGCCGCTGCACCTCAAGACGGCCGAGTACTACCAGACGCTGCTCTCTCACCTCACCGACCAGGGGGTGGTGGTGGCCAACCTTCACAATGCCACCCCCATGTACAAGCACGATCGCACCACCTTCGCGCACGTGTTCCCGCAGGGCTACTCGTTTCACACCGAGCGGGGGCGGCAGACGATCTTCGTGGCCTCGGCCGCCGAGCAAGCGGTCAGCACCTATCAGATGCAGGCCAATGCCCGCGCCGCCCAGCCGGCCTTCGACTTCGATCTACGCGGCCTGGCTGCCCGTTGGTACCTCGGTTGCGACTGGGATGACTCGGTGGGCCAGGTGCTGCACGACGATTTCTCGCCCGCGGATCTCCAGCGAGGCATCGAGCGTCACAACGAGCGCTGTGCGGGCGCCGACTGCGACTATGCATATCCTACTCGGTGATCGCGATGGTCCCGCTGGCCGCGCTCGGGCCATGTTACACCGCCAGGACCATGAGCATCATCGCCGCCAAGAAGGTCGCCCTCATCCACTACACGCTGACCGCCGACGACGGTGACGAGATCGACACCTCCCGTGGAGGCGAACCGATGCCCTACCTGCACGGAGCCGGGAACATCGTGCCCGGCCTGGAGAGACAGCTCGAAGGCAAGGCGGCGGGCGACCGGCTCCAGGTGGTCGTGGCTCCCGAGGAGGCCTATGGTGAAAAGAGTGGCCAGCCTCCACAGCCGGTGCCCCGGGATGCGTTCGAAGGCGTAGAGCCACAGCCGGGTATGCCTCTCATCGTCGAGAACGACGACGGCCAACAGCTCCAGCTATGGGTCGACTCGGTCTCCGATGATGTCGTGATGCTCTCGTCCGACCACCCCTTGGCGGGGTTTACGCTCCACTTCGACGTGGAGATCCTGAGCGTCCGCGACGCGACCGACAGCGAGCTCGAGCAAGGTCACGCCTCTATGGGTGATGAACATGGGTGATGAACACGGGTGATGAACACGACCTCTGAGCCCGCCCCACGAGGCCCTGGTCGCCCGAGCTCTCGCCTGCACGGCAATGAACGCTACCGGGGCTTGGTAGCGAGCGGAGACTTCTTGTGGGGTCTGCGACGGCGTGCGGGGCCCTCGGCCAGGGCGTTTCGCAGCGAGGCCGATTGGGCGTAGGCGCCTTCTAGCAGCGTTGGCTTGCCCGCATGATCGACGAGCACCGAGGTACGAACCACGTGCAGGGTCACCGGCGGATCCAGCTCGATCACCTGCGGGGTCTTCTCGTCCGGCGGGGTGGCGGCTGCATCCCGAGCGGACGCCGGATCTCCTCGCAACAGCGCCTGAGTCAGCACCTCGGGATCCTCCAGCCGCCAGCACCCCGCTCGCGCCACGCCGTCGTTCGGGAATGCTCGATCCTCCGGGGCTCCATGCAGCACCAAGGCGGGCGCTCCCGACGTGCGCAGCTCGTGCGTTCCGTAGCGAGGGTCTTCGGGGTTGCGTATCACCTCGGTGATCGTGACGCCGTGCGAGTCGACATTCCGGCACTGCTTGCTCACGGCCACTCGGGTGGTTGGATCCGCCTTCGTGCCTTCGAACAGGGTCGCCTGCCCCGCTCCCAGATCGATCCACATGTAGCGGGCTGCCGGGCGGGCTGCCGGCTCGCGCGGCAGCCAGCGGAGGCGCTCGAGGTCTACGGGGAGCTGCTCCAGCAGGCGCTGCGTCGGCTTGGGTACGTCGCCCTTGTTCGTCTCGTCGAGCAGTGCTTGTAGCGCGGCAACCCGCGCTACATATTCGGGGTGCGCGGGCGCCTGGGCAAGCAGTGCCTCCTGGGGTTTGCCCTCGGCCAGCGCGGTCTCCAGGGCTTGGGCGAGCTCTTGCGCTCGGCCATCGGCCGTCCAGGTCGTGCGGAGCGTTCGGGGATCGACTCGTCCCCTTAGGTGCGCGGCCGCGGTCAGCCACGCGTCGGTTAGCTGGAGCTCGAAAGCCGCGGGATCATCGGGCTCAGCTCCGCGGGGGGCCAGCCCATCGAGTCCGTAGCGGCTCGGGTCGAGCCCATGAATGGACAGCTGGCTCAGTCCGCGTAGCGCATCGACCCCCACGGCGGTGATCTGTCGGCCCTCGAGCCAGGCCGGTTTCTCCTGCCGTTGCTCATAGAAGCGCAGCACTGCGCCAGGGGAGGACAGCGACGACTTGGCCGCCTTGTGATCGGCGAGCTGCTCGTGGAGCTCGGCCTGCACGGTCGGATCGGCCGGTATGGCCAGCTTCGGCACTGCGCCCACGTCGAACTTGATCGAGGGACTAGGGCGAGTCGGCTCGACCGGTGCGATCGGCTTGGCGGGGGCCGGCGTGGGGATGGGTGCTTCCGTGCCGCACCCGATGACCCCCGTGGCGCTACTGAGCCCGGCGAGGACGACGATACGGAGCCGACGTGCTGTTCGCGATCCCGACACGCACCGATGCTAGCAAGGTCTTGTGCTCGGAGGTGATGGCTTCATGCTCGGCTGATCACCCCGACCCCGTCGATCGCAGCGCCAGCGTCGGTCGCATCTGCTCCCAGGTGCGGTGCAAGAGCGCCGGCGGGCCGATCCTCTCGGTGCCGAACGCATCCAGCACCCGGAGGTTGACGTCGGTCTCGAAGAGCTTCTCGTAGCGCGTGTCGAGCACGTAGGCCTTCAGCCGCAGACGGATCGCCACGTGGCTCTCCAAGATCACCTGGTTGACCAGCACCACCACCGGCTTGTCGAGGAACACGAAGCGGCTAGAGACGGCGGCCTCGGTCACCAGCTCGGTGGCCAGGCGTACGTCTTGGTCGGGCCCCACGTGGAAGTCCATCACCACCTGCATGTCCAGGGCGCCGTAGTTGCCGTTGGAGGTGATCTCGTTGAGAAATTTATTGTTGGGGATCGTGACCGTGTTGTCGTCGAGGGTCTGGAGTCGTACCGACCGCAGGCCGATCGCGGTGATGTCTCCGTACTGCCCACCAAAGGAGACCCGATCGCCGACCTGAAAGGGCCGGTCGATCATGATCATGATCCCCGCGATGAACGATGCCACCACGTCCTTGATGGCAAAGCCCACCGATACGGCCACGGTGCCCCCAATAAGCGCGAGCACGTTGGGCTTGAGCCGCAGCGACAGGGCGATCACCGAGATCCCCGTGATGATGTAGACCAGAAATTGCAGGATCGTGGCGATCTTCTGCAGCAACAAGCGCCGGCTGGGGAAGCGCAGGCTCAAGCTGGCCACGCTGTCGTGCACAAAGCGCATCGCCACCAACACGGCCACGATCACCAGCACCGACGTGAACACCCCGCTCCAGCGCACCAGACGAACGATCTGGCCGAGGCTCTCGAGGTTGTCGTCGTCGGCCCGAGCGAGCGGCGACCACGACCAAAGGGCCAGCAGGGCCAAGAAGGGCACGACCGCCGAGAACACGGGCGCGGACCAGATGGGAGATAAAACGAGGATCGAGCGTCTCATACCGCAGGCAACAGGTGCTGCCGCAGCAGCACGGTGGTGATGGTGCGAAACCAGGGCCAGGTGATCCGGACGCCGGCGTCGTAGCGCTCGATATAGCCTCGCGTGAGGCAAAAACGCAGCGCGTCGGAGACGTCGGGAGCGGGCAGCTGAGTGGCGGCGATCAGCTCGTGCTCCTGAGCTAAGTCTAGCTGCACCACCGCCCGCAGCACGAACAACAGCGGCAGCGAGAGGCCCTCGATCTCCTTGGCCGCCGGCTCCTTGAACAGCCGCACCACGATCTGCCCGCCAGGGCGCACGAACAGCGACTCTCGGAACGCGTGCAAGGCCACCGCCGGGTTGCCCCGCGAGAAGTCCCACAAAAGCCGGTAGTAGCCGGCCTCGGTGCGCTGGTCGTCGGGGCTGGTCAGCGCGTCGACCGAGCGTGGAACCACCAGGCCCTCGAAGCTAGGCTCGATCCCCGCCTCCTTGCACCGGGCTCGGATCAGGTGCCCCAGCTGTTCCTCGGTCCAGCGGGGCAGCTCCAGCACCTGCTCGAAGAACACCCGGTTGCCGCGGGCCCGCTTGAGGTAGTGCCACGCCGACGCGCCCATGGCGATCACCCACGAGATCTCGCCCCCTACCTCGCGCGCGAAGGCGGTGAGGCGGTCGAGCTCACGGAGCCCGCGGATCGCCGGCTGGATCAGCCGCTGGGCGTCGTCGATCGCGATCGTCAGCGGACCCATCTGCCGTAGTGCCTCGGCCAGCTCTGGGCCCGTGGCCTCGCGGTTGCCGGTGATCGCGGCGATCCGCAGCATCAACCCCTCGAGGCCGACCTCGGGGCAAGCGACCACCTTGATCCGATCGGGCCCCAGCCGCTGCTCGAGGCGGCGCAAGAACGAGGTCTTGCCCCGCCCGCGCTCTCCGATCACCGCGCTGAGGGTAGAGCGGGGCACCTCGACCAGCGAGACCACCGTGTCGAGCTCGGCCTGGCCGATCGCCTCGATCGGCTTGCGCTCGTAGTACTCGGGATCGAAGGTGGCGTAGCAATCGCGATCGACCCGCGTCAGCGATCTCTGCGCCGCCCCGGTGACCGCGGCCCGCTTGGCCACTTCGCGGCGGAACAGGTACGCCAGCACCCGGCGGGTGGTCTCCAACCCGCCCAGGTGCTGCATGATCCAGCGGCCCAGCCCGTGCGCGAACAGGTAGCCGGCCGCTGCGGTGGCCGCCACGAAGCGAAACCAGCCGGTCTGCCGTTCGCGAGCCCAGGTGACGAACGCACCTTGCCCGGGGTGCTGGGCCAGGCGCTCGGCGATGATCGGCCGCCAGCGATACACGAGATAGAGCGCCACCGGAACGCTCAGCAACCAGCAGGTAGAGATCACCCAGCTATAGATCGCCCCGTGCCCGACCAGCTCCGAGGTGAGCGAGAGAACGAGGCCCACCGTGACCACGTTGACCCCCACCACCCGCAGCGAGTGGACCCGCAGCGGCGAGGAATCGGCCCGTCCCCGGTGACGGGCCATCGTGTCGCGGGTCGCGATCGCGTCGAGCAGCAGGATCACCGCAAGGCCGCTGAGGATCCAGCGCACGATGATCCACAGCAGCGCCAGCTCGGGGAGCTCGTCGAAGTCGTCCACGCCGCCTATCAGGTTGAGCGCCACCCACAGCGCCAGCAGCAGCTCGAGCGGCCGTCGGATCCGATCCAGGTACCATAGCCCGATCAGCAAGTTCTTCGCCGTCTGCGTCATGGGGCGACGACGAGCGATCACTAGCCGCAGCCATCGGAGGATTCCTGGCCACCGTCGCCGCCACCACCAAAGGCCCAGCATCACCAGCATCAGCTGCACCACCCCACCCAGCACGCGGACCGGCGACTTGTGCAGCAGCTCGAGCAGCGTGTCCTTGTAGCGGGGTAGCTGGAGCACGTGGAAGCCCAGCACGGCCGAGATCTGCTCGAGCTCGCTGCGAACTTGGTTCAGGCCGTTGACATCAAAGCTGGTCACTCGATCGTGGAGCTCGGAGCTGGCCATGCTCAGCAGATTCAGGCGGGCCTCGTTGAGGGTCTCCACGCCGTCGCGTAAGGCTTCGGCCCGCGTCCAGGCGACCCGTTCCGCCGTGAGCAGCAGCTCTCGCTCCCGGTCGCGTAGCTGCTTACGAAGCTCGCTGATCTCCCCGCGGTCGAAATCGTCGGTGAGATCGCGGTCGAGACCCTCACCAACCCTCGGGATCTGTGCCCCGGGCTTGCGGATCCGCAGCAGCTCCAGCTCGAGCAGCGCCCGGGTCTCGGCGAGATCGGACTGAATGTCGGGGTACAGACGGTCGGCTTCGGCCTCGGGGTCGTTCCCAAACGACTCTTCTTCGCGAAGCTTGGTGACCCGGCTGCTCCACTCCAGCGCCAGGTCGCCCAAGACCTCGACTCCACGCCGCTCGAGCTCGGCCTCGTGCAGCGCTTGCTCCTTTTTGATCTGCAGCAGACGCGCCCGCTCCTTGGCGAGGATCCGCGTGGCTTCGGTGCGAGCGAGGCGGGCCTCCTCGAGGGCCTCGTCGCGCTCGACTTCGGCCGCCTTGGCCTCGGCCTCGGCGCTGGAGATCGCAGCGAGTGCTTCCCGGTCGAGCCGAGCTTGCTCGGCGCGGGCGGCCTCGGCCTTCGCGATCCGCTCGGCTTCGACGTTCGCAGCTTGCTCGGCGTCTCGGCCGCGCTGCTGGTGGTGCTCGAACAACTGGGCCTGCTCGGACGCGGGCAGGGCGAGGAAGCGGCGGCGGAGCGCATCGAGTCGAGCCTCGGCCTGCGCGAGCAGATCCGGAGAAGACGGTGCTCCATCGGCTATGGATCGCTCGTCCGAGACCGGCCGATCGGATGCACGAGGATCGGCCTCCGATTTCTCGTCGGGGGTCGCTGGGGTTGCCGTCCCGCCCTCGGGCGGCCCGGAGGGCTCGGGCGGCCCGGAGGGCTCGGGCGGCCCGGAAGGCTCGGAAGGCTCGGGCGGCTCGGAAGGCTCGGGCGGCTCGGAAGGCTCGGGGGGATCCGCGGCGCTCTGCGCCGAGCTCCACGCGCGGCGTCGTGAGGGCGACAGTGCGGCCTCGTCGGCATCGGCCAGATCCACCATTAGCAGTGGACGAGGATCGATCTCGACCGCGAGCGTGCCCTCCAAGAAGGCCTCAAGCTGGTCCGCACGACGGGTGACGAGGATCCGCCGGGCCTCTCGGCGCGACGATGCCTCGCTCTCCGCCACCGCTTCGGCCTGTCGCCGAGCATGAGTACGCAGCGCTGCGTCGCGTTCCTCGGGGGTCAGGCTCAGGTAGGCTCGCAGTGCGTCGACGAACTCGGTCGCGGGCTCGGGCGGCTCGGGCGGCTCGGTCGGCTCGGGCGGCTCGGGCGGCTCGGTCGCGGGCTCGACCTGTCCCTCGCGCCGCGAGGGGGTGCTCGCTCGGGAGGGAGGGGCATCGAGATCCCGCAACAGCGCCCGTAGGCGCTCGCCGTTGGGTCCTACGAGCGCCGGGTCGGCCAGATCGATGATCGGAAGCGCGGCCGGATCGACATCGAGATCGAGCGTCCCCTCGATGAGCGCACGGATCTGTGCGGCCCGGAGGCGAAGCAGTTGTTCGGGGCTCTGATTGGGAGTCGCATCGACTTCGAGAGCCTCTGATGGACCCAAGTCGCCTGGCCCGGTCGCGGACGTTTCTGTTTCGGGCTCGGCTTCGGCCTTGGGCTCGGCTTTGGATCGGGCTGGCGCTTCAGCGTCCGGCGATGACCTGGCGGTCGGCGCTGGGTTCTCCTCGGTTTCAGCCGCCGTCGACGTCTCTGGGGCCGCCGTCGCGTGGGCTCGCGAGTGCCCCACGAGCATCGCGAGCAGCACGATGACGACCAGCAGCGAGAGGGCGCGGGACATGAGGGGGCCGACGGCCGAGGGACCTTTGAGTAGGATAATATCCTACTTAGTCCAGACCCCGAAGAAACCCGCGCTCGTCTCTTGCTAGCGTCGCTCGAGCAGGTGGACCGCAAACAACTGCTGCGGGTCGGTCCACACCTGCACCGGCTCGAACCCGGTTTTGCTCGCCATGCGATGGAAGCCCTCGATCGCATACTTGTGCGAGTACTCGGTGCGGATCGCCTCGCCTCGCGTCATGCTGAAGTGCTGGCCGGCCACCTCGATCACCTGATCTTCGCGGCTGACGAGCAGCATCTCGATCCGCCCCAGCTCCTGGTCGTAGATCGCCTGGTGGCGCCACGCATCGAGCCGGAAGTTGGCGCCCAGCTCTCGGTTGATGCGGCGCAGCAGGTTGAGGTTGAACTCCGCGGTCACGCCTTGGGCGTCGTTGTACGCCGCCTCGAGCACGGCCGGATCCTTGCGTAGATCGGTCCCGATGAGCAGGCCTCCCCCCGGGCCCACCTGCTCGGCCATCTGCTGCATCAGGGCGGTGGCGTGCTCGGGCAGGAAGTTGCCGATCGTAGAGCCGGGAAAGTAGACCACGCGGCGCTGGACGCTGGCCTGCGGGGTCGGCACGTCGAAGGGCGCGGTGAAGTCGGCGCACACGGGCAGCACTTCGACGTGGTCGAAGCGCTCCGCCAGCGCTTCGGCCGAGCGCAGCAGGTGGTCGCGCGAGATGTCGACCAGCACACAGCCCGCGGCCCGCGACAAGCGCTCGAGCAGGTGACGGGTCTTGATGCTGCTCCCGCTTCCGTACTCAATGACGAGCGCCGCGGGCCCGATGGCTTCGGCCATCGCCTTTGCGTCGCGCTCCATGATCGACAGCTCGGTGCGGGTGGGGTAGTACTCGGGGAGCTCGCAGATCCGATCGAAGAGCTGGGAGCCTCGCTCGTCGTAGAGGTACTGGGTCGGCAGCTCTCGCTGCGGCTGTCGTGATAGCGCCTCCACGACATCACGGCGGAACTGCTCGACGGCGGGCGAGAGGTCGACCAGGTCGAGATCGGATTCGGTGGCCAGTGCGGCTGCGGTCATGGGTCCCTTGCGAGTCGAATGCCCGAGAACTGCCAGCGCGCCTCGGGAGGAAAGAAGTTACGGTAGGTCGCTCGAGCATGTGACGCCGGGGTGGCGCACGAGCCTCCTCGCAGCACGAGCTGGTTGCACATGAACTTGCCGTTGTACTCCGCCAAGGAACCGCCGAGCGGGCGAAATCCGGGATAGGGTCCGTACGCGCTCGCCGTCCACTCCCACACGTCACCAAAGGTCTGGTGCGGACCAGGACCCCGAGCTTGCCGGAGCGCCACCGGATGGAACGCGCTGCGCTCGACGAAGTTGCCGTGTAGCGGGCGTGGCGCGCAGGCGACCTCCCACTCGGCCTCAGTCGGCAATCGACAGCCTCGCCAACGGGCGAACGCGTCGGCTTCGTAGAGGCTCACGTGACACACCGGCTCGGCCGGATGTACCGGTCGCATGCCGCCCAAGGTGAAGCACTGCCAGGGCGCGTCGGGGTCGTCGCCCTCGCGCTCCCAGTAAAGCGGCGCCTGCCAGCCCTCTCGCTGCACCACGTCCCAGCCGGCCGAGAGCCACAGATCGGAGCGTTGGTAGCCCCCGTCGGCCATGAACTCCAAGTATTCGCCGCAGGTGGTAAGGCGTGAGCCCAGCGCAAAGGACCGCAGATAGGTGCGATGGCGAGGAAACTCGTTGTCGAAGCCAAAGCTCTCCCCCTGGTGGCCGATCTCCATCAGGCCCCCGGGATGCTCGAGCCACGTCAGCGGGCTCGCCTCGCCCTCCGTCGGCGCGGGAAGCTCGCGGTAGACCGGTCGCAGCGGGTTGCACGATAGGCCGTGCTTGAGATCCGTAAGGATGAGCTCCTGGTGCTGCTGCTCGTGGTGAAGCCCCACCTCGATCACCGCGGTCAGCTCGGGCGACGGGCCCTCACCGAGTAGTCGGTTCATCGCGTGATCGACATGGTCACGATACCGTTGCACATCGGCAACAGTGGGTCGCGTGAGTAGGCCCCGTTTGGGCCGCGAGTGCATGCGACCTACCGTCTCGTAGTACGAGTTGAACAGGTAGCCGTAGCGCGGATGAAACGGCACATGGTCCGACTCTCGGGCGAGTACGAAGGTCTCGAAGAACCAAGTGGTATGGGCCAGGTGCCACTTGGCCGGGCTGGCCTCGGTCATCGATTGCAGCCCGTAGTCCTCGATCTCCAGCGGGTCCGTCAGCGCTCGCGTGGCCGCCCTTATGGCCGGATAGCGCTCGATCAAGTCAGCCGCGGGGACCCACGGAATCCCCGGACGAGAGGAGGCCGCGGGGACGTCGAGCGAAGCAGACATGACGAGTCGGGCGAAACTCCGGCGTGCGTCAGGAAGAGGGTGTCTCACGCTCGCGCGGGATCTCGTGGGATGCGTTCGGCGGGAGCATTGGCGACGCCAAGGGTGTTTGTCAAGCGCACGACCCGAGCATGCGTGTGATCAAGACCTCCCGAAGACGGCCTACGCATCGTCGGTGTACCGTCGGGTGATCGACGGTCGACTCGGATGGAGTGAGCGTTGGCGCCGCCAATCGCCGGTTCTCGCCGGTTTGCGGCACGTTATGATCGAAATGCAACAAGCGATCCAGCACATCTGCGATCGAGCTCCGAAGTCGAGCTTCCGAGCTCGAGCTGGATCCGAACGAGTCGGCGTTGGCCTCGAAATTACGTGGACGGGTATCGGTTGCGGAGCGGGATCTCCAGTGCGACTGTGGCAGATTGGTACGGATCCGTTCGTGCCACGCGCTCTTGAGCTGGGGCGGAGATCCATCGCGCATCCGCGGTCGCAGGCTGACGCGTATGCTGCGGTTTGCCTCCCAGGAGGCACGAACCGGCCCTTTTGACCCAATCATAATTATTTTGGATAGTGACACTGGTCATGCAAGCTTTTTTGGAGCCTTGGCTCACGACCCTCAAGCCGTGATGGGCTCGACGCGCCAGCCGAAGGACGCCGCGCCGGTGCGTGGCTCGGGGCCCGCCACTGCCGCGCGGCTCGCCTCTGGTCTCGAGCGGCCCTGGGTCCACGATGATGCCGACGGCGCCGCTTCGAGCGCGCGCACGCTCAAGACAGCGCGAGCATGCGGTCGATGGGCGCCCGGGCGGCCTCGCGTAGGGCCACCGGCATGGTCAGCTCGGGGCTCATGTCGCGCAGGCAGGTGTAGAGCTTCTCCAGCGTGTTGAGCCGCATGAACGGGCACTCGTTGCATGCACACGAGTTCTGCGGCGGCGCCGGGATGTACGTCTTTTGCGGTGCCGCCTTGCTCATCTGCGTGATGATGCCCGGCTCAGTGGCTACGATGAACTCTTGGTGTTCGCTGTCGGTGGCGTAGCGCAGCAGCTTGGTGGTGGAGCCGATGAAATCCGCCATGGCCAAGATCGGCTCTTCGCACTCGGGATGGGCGATGATCTTGGCGCCCGGGTGCTTGGTCTGCAGGGCGATGAGCTTGCGCTGGCTGAAGGTCTCGTGGACGATGCAGCTGCCCTGCCACAGCTTCATGTCGCGCCCGGTCTGCTTCATCAGGTATCGGCCGAGGTTGGCATCGGGCGCAAAGAGGATCGGCGTGCTCTTTGGGATCGAGCGGATCACCGCCTCGGCGTTGGACGACGTACAGATGATGTCGCTGGCCGCCTTCACCTCGGCCGAGCAATTGATGTAGCTGACCGCGACTGCCTCAGGGTGCCGCTGGCGCCAGGCCCGGAAGCGGTCGCCCGGACAGCCGCTGGCCAGCGAGCAGCCCGCGTCGAGATCGGGCAAGAGCACTCGCCGCTCCGGGTTGAGGATCTTGGCCGTCTCGGCCATAAAATGGACCCCGCAGAACACGATGACGTCGGCTTGGGTGTCGCGGGCCGCCTGCGCCAAGGCCAGCGAGTCACCCAAGAAATCGGCAAGCTCCTGGATCTCCGATTCCTGATAATAGTGGGCCAAAATGACGGCATTGCGCTCCTTCTTGAGGCGCACGATCTCGTCTTCGAGGTCCAGACCCGGGTCGATGTGGGGCTGCTCCATGGGCGGTCCAGCGAGCATGGCACCCGCCTGTCGAGCGCGCAATCGCGACTCCAACGCCGTTTTTTGGTGTGCGAGCGGGCACATCGCCCCTCCTCGGAGTTCGAGCGGCGCCGAGCGGGTGGCCCGCGGGACGATTCGCCGCGAGCGGGGCCGTGCCCCGTCCTAACCGTGGTTCCGGGCGTGGATCCAGCGTGGTTCCGGGCGTGGATCCGGGCGTGGATCCGGGCGTGGATCCGGCGTGAATCGGTGAGTCGACCGCGTAGGCCTTGAAATCCGAAATACTCCAAGGGTACCTCGGTTGGGAGGATCCAGGAGGAACGGATGGACTCGAACGACGACCCGCGGCCCCCTTCGCTTCGGTGGTTGACCGGCCCGGTCAAGCTCTTGGCGATCACCTTGGGAATTGCGGTCTCACTGGCCGTGCTGATGAGCCTCGTCGGGCTGTGGACCGACAACCTCTGGGTCCAGCTCGGGGTGGCCGCAGTGGTGGTGGCCGCGGTCCCCCTGGTGGTGGCCGACCGGCTCTTGCCCAAGGACGGCTCGGCTCGCCCCGGTCTGGTCTCCGACGTGCTGGCCATGATCTGGATGGGGGGGGCCACCGCGACCGTGGTGCTGGGCAGCACCCTGCTGCAAGCTCCCCTGGAGGCCCAGGCCGCGCGCTTCGACGAGCATGGTTTGTCCCGCGTGGCGTGGGCCACTCGCTGGACGGCGGGTGCTCATGGCCCAGCGGACGCCGCCGAGTCCGACGCCGCGGAACCCGAGGGCAAGCCCGAGGAGGCCGAGACCCCCGAGGGCAAGGCCGGCGAGGGCAAGGCCGGCGATGTCAAGGCCGGCGAGGGCAAGACCGAACAAGACGCGGCACCAGCCGAGGGCGCCGAGTACACCCCCGCGCCCAAGGAAAAAGAGCGCGACAAGCTCGAGCCCGCTGATCTGTTCAAGGAGTGGGCGCCGTCGGTGGTGACGATTAGCACCGAGACACCCCGGGGCTCGGGGATGGGCACCGGCTTCGTCATCGACGACAGCGGCACGATCGCCACCAACAACCACGTGGTCGACGGGGCCAACAAGATCGAGGTCAAGCTCTTCGACGGCACCATGGCCGACGATGTCGAGCTGCTCGAGACCAACCCCGAGCAGGATCTGGCCGTGCTGCGGATCAAGACCAAGGACATGCCCGACGCGGTCGTGCTCGGCGATTCCGATGATGTGGTGGTGGGTGAGCCAGTCATCGTCATCGGCAACCCGATCGGCCTGGAGCACACGATGACCGACGGCATGGTGTCCTCGCGCCGAGTCTACGAGGGCAAGAAGTACATCCAGATGTCGGCCCCCGTGTCGCCCGGAAACTCGGGCGGGCCGGTCTTCAACGAGTATGGCGACGTCGTGGGGGTGACCGTGGCCAAGCTGTGGGGCGAGAACCTCAACCTCGCCATTCCCATCGACATGCTCAAGCCGATGATCAAGTCCGAGTATCCCGAAGCCCGGGGCTTCGGCAACTCACGGTGGTAAGGGATAGCCAGGGTCGATGCGACGTACCTTCGTATTTCTCAGTTTGTTGGGGATGCTCGGCACCGTGGCCGCGGTGGGCGTGATGCGACAGGCCCCGCCGATGCCCGAGGCCGACGACTCGAAAGACGGCGAGGCTGCCGCGCCGGACGATGACGCCTCGTCGACCCCGGCCAAGAGCGCCGACGGCTCGCCCGATGCCTCGGGTGATGCCTCGTCGGATGCCTCGAAGGGGGCCTCGGGCGATGCCTCGGCGGACGAGAGCGAGGGCAAGGGTGACGCGGCCGTCCCCGCTGAGCCCGAGCCCCTGCGCGTGGTCGCCCTGGGTTGGGAGATCCTCGCCCCGGGCGTGCTCGCCAACGGCGGGATGAAAGCGGGCGAGCAGAGCCGTTTCAAGGAGGTTGGCCTCGACGTGACCTTCGCCGCGGTGTCTGATGCCGAGCAGGTCGAGGTTCGACTGGGCCGCGGCGGCAAGGACGACAAAGGGGCCGACGTGGCCTTGATGCCCCTGCCCGCCTTCGCGGCCTCGTATGAGCGGTTGCGGGCTCTGTCGCCGCAGGTGTTCTTCGTGGTGGCCTGGTCGCGCGGTCGCGATGCGATGGTCGGCGACGCCGACCTGCTGCGCCAGCCCCCACGGGGCGAGGTGCGGGTCAGCGGGGCGGCCGGCTCGTCCGAGACCTTGCTCGCTCTTTTCGCCCTCGACCAAGCCGGGGTCTCGCCCAATCGGGTCAAGCTGGTCGAGGGCAACAAGAAGAAGCGGGCCAGCCTCGAGGCGGTCCAGCGCCGTAAGTCGCGGGAGCTCGACGCACGCCGGCTGGTCATGTCCACTGCCGATGCCACCCACCTGGTGCCCGTGGTCGCGGTGGCGCCCTTGGGCGTCGTCGAGCGCCGCCGAGCCGCGCTCGCGCGCTGGTCCAAGACCTGGATGGACGGCGCGCGCACGCTGTCGGCCGACCCGCCCGAGGCCGCTCGTCAGCTCGCGGCGCAAAAGAGCGCCCCCGAGGCGGTCGATCTGATCGACGCCCTGGGTTGGCTGGAGTTCACCGATCTGCACGAGGCGGCGCAGGCCGCTGGGCTCTCGGGGCGGAGCGCGGTCAACCTCGATGCCCTCTTCCATCGCACCTGGGACCTATGGCGCGAGATCGGCTTGCTGACCACCCCGCCGCCCGAGCGGGTGCCGCTGTCCGCCACGATCATCGCCGACTTGGCCCGGGAAACCACCGCGCTGACGCCCAAGACGTCGCGGGTGGCGGCCCGCGGGGACGCCGAGACTCTCTTGGTCCGCACCGTGCCCGGGCGACGTCTCAACGCGGAGGCCGAGTCGTCGCTGGTCTCCGAGGTGGGCTTCTTGGCCGGGGTGTTCTCTCGTTCCACCCTCGAGGTGTGGATCCCCCGATCTCCCGAGGCCGCCGAGCGGGTGGCCAATCACGCTTCGGATCGCTTTGGGCTGCCCGAGGGGCGGGTGGTCGTGCGCCGCGACAAGGACCGCAAGGCGGGGAAGGCGGCGGTGATCACCGTCCGGGCGGCCCAGTAAGACCGCCTAGCACGGCCCACCAAGCCGGTACCACTCAAAGCGATTGTCCCGTGCAAACGCATTGATCGCCAGACTCACCGAGACATCCAGCGCTCGTACATCATGCCACCACCCCACCGGGAGGAACAACGCCTCGCCCGGACCGAGGGTCAGCTCGATGGACTCGATGCCCTCGTCCGCCAGATCCCCCGGGGTGCGAGCGTTATAGACGCCCCGCGCGGTGTCGAGTAACGCTGTCGCCCACGGTGGCGCCAGCACGATCCGCTTACGCCCGTGGATCTGGCAAAACAGGATGTTCGAGGTGTCGTGGTGCAGCGGAGTCACAGTGCCCGCTGGCCCCAGCCACAGCGCCGAGCCTCGGGGTAGCCGCGGCTCGTCGAACCAGCCCTCGGGTAGCACCACGTCGTCCCACAGCGCTCGCAGCTGTGGCCGCGCGGTGTTGCGGTTGTTGGCGATGAGGTAGAGGTCGTTGCTGCGATCGAGGCCCAACATGCGGTCGATGTACTCGGCCAGGGGCAGCTCCCGGCGGTGGGCGTCCCAGTTGGCGTCGGGTTGGGGGTCATCATCGCGACCGGTACACGCCTCGATCATGGCCTCGCCAAAGCGCTCGCGTAGGCTCGTTGGCGACCAGTGGGCTCGCCATCGGGGCACGATGTCCACGAAGATCGCCGGAGTCGAAGTGGACCAGTAGCGCGAGAAGAACTCGTCGGCCGCCGGAGCCGGCACCCTCGGGATGGCGAGCGGCTCGCCTCGCCCACCAAGCAATCGGGTAATGAGGCCGAGCTGGTGCGAGCGGGTCGCCTCGCGTCGAGCAACCGCGAGCAGGGGTGATCGCACGATCGCGCTCACGGTGTGCTTGGCCTGCGCTGCTGGTACGCCGCCGCCGACCAGGCCCTCGACCAGCTCGCGCGGATCGACCCCACGTAGCAGGTTCTCGGCGAGCCAGGCCCGCCATTGCGGCGAGACGATCCGGCGGCGAGAGCCTCGATACGCGCGACGGATGGAGCGGTGCACCACGAGCAAGGCGTTCTAGCGGTGAGCAACGCGGTCACCGGTCGTCATCGACGATCGCGTGGGCCGATCCTTCATTCATTCATTCATTCGTCGCTGGTCGATGGCGGAGGCATGGGTGGCGGGGGCATGGGCGGAGGCGGCATGGGTGGGATCACTGTCGTCGCGCCCGCGCCCGAGCTGCTCCCGGTGCTCGAGTCGCCCCCGCTCGTGCTCCCGGTGCCCGAGTCGCCCCCGCTCGTGCTCCCGGTGCCCGAATCGCTCTCGCTCGTGCCGGTAGTCCCGTCGCCCGTCGGGGGAGGCATGGGCGGGGGAGGCATGGGTGGCGGGGGCATGGGCGCGATGATGGTCGTCGATTCCTCACCGATGGTCGTAGACTCGGTGGTGGGCGGAGGCATCGGAGCGATGCTGTCGTTGGCCGTGCCCGAGCTGTCGTCGTCGCCACATGCAGGCCCGCTCAGCGACAGTAGCAGTGCACCTACGGCGGGTCGCACCAGGGCAGGACCCGCTGGCGGCGGGGTGGGGCGGATGTTCTTCGAAGCCATGTGACTAGTTCCTCAGCGCGATAACCGATCAAGACCGTATGTAGCGGATCATCTCGCCGATCTCGACGTGCTCACGGGGATCGGCGGGACCGTCGAGTTCGAACCCAGCCCCCTCCGCGACCCCGCGCGAGGCGAGGTTGGTCATGTCGGTGATGATCACGACGCGCTCCACCGGCAAGGCCTTGCGCGCGTAGTCCACGGCCAAGCGCACCGCCCGAGTGGCGTGGCCGTGACGGCGGTGGTCGGCAAAGATCATATACGACAGATAGGCCGCTCCCTCGCCCCGATCGCGCACCTCGATCCCGCCGACCAGCGTGTCCTGCTCGATCACCCACACGCCGAAGTGACGAACGGGGCCTCCCTCGCTCCACGAGCGCTTCCAGGCCTTGATGGCCAGGGTCACGTCCTGCCGCGAAGAAGGGCGCGGGAACTGGAACCACTTGCGGACCTCCTCGTCCTCGCCAGCATGCCACGCGGCGACCTCCAACAAGGTCAGCGGGCGCAACCGAAGCACGCCGTCTTCGAGCACCGGGCCGGGGTGGTCATCCATCCCGAACAGACTGCCCCACCGTCACGACCGATGGCAAATGGGGCATTTCGAGCACGGTCCCCGACAACGCAACCCACGATACAACCCACGATACAATCCACGACGATACAAGAAGGGCCGATCGTCTCCGATCGGCCCTCGCCAACAACGCTCCGGGCTCGAGCGGCCCAAAAACGCTATTTCTTGATGCCGACGACGTTGACCTTCAGTGGAACCTGGATGTCCATGCTGAAGCGCACCATGACCTCGAAGGTACCGGTCTCGCGGAGCGGATCGTCGAGTCGGACCAGACGACGGTCGATCTCGATGTTCTGCATCGCGAGGGCATCGACGATGTCACGCGAGGAGACCGAGCCAAAGAGCTTGCCGTCCTTACCGGCTTTACGGGCGATGGATACCGAGGTCTTCTCGAGCTGGTCGGCGACCAGCTTCTGCTGGGCATGAAGTCGAGCCTGCTCGGCCTCGATGGCACGCTTATGGTGCTCGTGCTGGGCCACGTTGCCCCGGGTGGCCAATAGGGCCATGCCGCGAGGGATGAGGAAATTCCGACCGTACCCCGGCTTGACCTTGACGATCTCACCGGCGCGGCCGAGGTTGTCGACGTCTTGCTTGAGGATGACGCTGATCATGACGGGACCTTTCTCGCTTCTCGTCTGGTTGTCGCCTGGTTCCCGCGGGGCTCTCAGCTCGAGGTGTAGGGCAGCAAGGCCAGCATGCGCGCGCGCTTGATCGCCTTGGTGAGCTGCCGCTGCTGACGGGCAGAGAGCCCGGAGATCCGCGCCGGCACGATCTTGCCGCGATCGGACAGGAAGTTCTTCAGCAGCTGGGGGTTCTTGTAGTCCAGCACGAGGTTCTTGTCGGCGACCATCGCAAAGCGCTTGCGACGGCTGCTGCCTCGGTCGCCGCGGTCTCCTCGGTCGCCTCGGTCACCTCGGTCACGGTCTCGATAATCGTCGCTCATCCTTCGCTCTCCTCACTGGCGGGGGCGGGGGTGTCGCCTTCAGCAGGCTCTTCGGCCTGCTGGGCGGCCTCGGCCTCGGCGGCCAGACGGGCGGCCTCGGCCTCGGCGGCCAGGCGAGCGGCCTCGGCCTCGGCGGCCTGTCGAGCGAGCTCTTCGGGGTCGGGGCCCGGGTCGGACGCCGCTTCGAGCAGCTCCTCGGTCACCTCGCTGGGCCGAGCCTCGGGGTCCACGTCGTCGTCGATCTTGATGGTGTAGAAGCGAATGACCTTGTCCGACAGGCCCATCAGGCGCTCGAACTCGGCGACGATGTCCGAGCCTCCCAAGAAGCGCCAGTACAGGTAGATCCCCTTGCGCTCGTGACGGACGGGAAAGGCCAGGATCCGGGTGCCCCAGCTGTCGATCTTGATGAGGGTGCCCCCAAAATCGCCGAACATGCCCTGCATGCGCTCGATGAGCGCGGCGATCTCGGGCTTGCCCGTGCTGGGGCGGAGGATGATGACGGACTCGTACTCGCGCTGGGTGCCCTGCTTGGACGACACCGAGCGCACGATGCCCTTGTTGGCGGCTGCTTCGGCCATGGGCTCTCCTTTCGGACGAAAGTGGCCCCCGCTCGCGGCGGGAGCAAGGAGGTTCGTGAGGGGCGATCTCCTAGACCACACCGACCCGGGTTGGCAAGAGGCGAGGCGACCCCAGCGTGTCCGTGGTTTTCGCCGAGTAGAGACGGGCATCGTGCGCGCTAGGCGCTGGTTCGGGCCGTGGCCGTGGCCGTGCCGTGGCCCGTGCCGTAGCCATCGCTGAGGGTCCCAAGACCCCGAGTGGGTCGGACCGCGGGGGGCAGTGCTACGCTGACGGCCGCCGTGGGCGCGCGTATAGGCATCGATCTGGGTACGACCTACTCCTTGGTGGGGGTGCTTCGCGACGGTGATGCCGAGATCCTCCCCAATGGCCTGGGTGAACGGCAGACCCCCAGCGCGGTCAGTGTGGACGACGACGGGACGATCTTGGTGGGTGCCCCGGCTCGGGCTCGTGCGCTCACCCACCCCGAGCGTACGTTCCGCAACTTCAAGCGGGACATGGGGACCGACCGGGTATTCGCCTACGGCACCCACCGATTCCGGCCTGAGGAGCTCTCGGCGCTGGTATTGCGGCAGCTGGTGCGCGATGCCGAGGCCAGCTTGGGCGTCCCGGTGGACGAAGCGGTGGTGACGGTGCCGGCCTACTTCGGCGAGCTGCAACGCCGCGCGACCCGCGATGCGTGTGAGATCGCGGGGCTACACGTGGAGCGATTGATCAACGAGCCCACCGCCGCGGCGCTGGCCTACGGGCTACAGCATCGCGACCGGGAGTGTCGCATCGTGGTGCTCGACGTGGGCGGGGGCACCTTCGACGTCAGCGTGCTCGAGATCATCGAGGGGGTCATCGAGATCCAGGCCTCGGCCGGTGATGCTCGCCTGGGCGGCGAAGATTTCGTAGAGCGGCTGGTCGACGCGCTGGCCGATCGCGCGAAGCAGCAGTGGGATCTCGATCCCCGCCGGATGGTGCACACCCGGGCTCGTTTTTGGGAGGCGTGCGAGCTGGCCAAGCGCCAGTTGTCGAGTGACGAGCGGGTCGAGGTCGAGGTGCCGCGCCCGGGGCCGCACTTGCACACCGAGCCCCCGCGCCTGCCGTTGACCCGCGAGGAGGCCCACGAGCTGTGGCAGCCCATCATGGAGCGCATGCACCCGCCGATCCGCCGGGCGCTACGCGACGCGGGCCTGTCGACCACCGACATCGACGAGGTGGTGCTGGTCGGTGGCGCCACGCGTATGCCGGTGGTGGCCGAGCTGGCGCACGCGTTGTTCGAACGGCCGCCTCTGCGCACGATCTCGCCCGACGAGGCGGTCGCTCAGGGGGCGGCGGTCCAGGTCGCCCTCAAGGCCGGCGACGAGCAGCTCGACGACATGGTGGCCACCGACGTGGCTCCCTTCTCGCTGGGCGTGTCCACCGTAGAGAGCCAGGGCCGGCGACGCCTCGACTACGTGTTCTCGCCGATCCTCGAGCGGGGCACGGTGCTCCCTGCCAGCCGGGTGGAGCGATTCGTGACCGCGGCCGATGGTCAGGCGCAGATCCGCGTCGAGGTGTTCCAGGGTGAGCACTCGCTGTGCCGCGACAACACCAAGCTCGGCGATTACACGCTCGAGGGGCTGCCGTCGGCGCCCGCCGGCGAAGAGTCGATCGACGTGCGCTTTACCTACGATCTCAACGGGATCCTCGAGGTCGACATGACCGTGGTATCCACCGGTGAGACCTCTACGCTGGTGATCGAGCGCTCGCCGGGGCGCATGAGCCCCAAGCAGGTCGAGCAGGCTCGGGAGGCGCTCAAGGGGCTCAAGTTCCATCCTCGGGAGGCGCTGCCCAACACCACCGCGCTGGCTCGTGCCGAGAGCCTGTTCACCGAGCTACGCGGTCCCGCGCGCGAGCTACTCGGCACCGCGATGCGGGCCTTTCGGCTCGCCTTGGAGGAGCAGGAACCCCATGTCATCGACCGGCGTCGGGGCGAGCTGTTGGCGCTGGTCGATCGGTTCAAGCGAGGATGAGCCGCCCAAAGCCTCCGGTCACGTTGCCCGACACGGACGACCCCTACCTGCTGCTCGACGTGCGGCCGGGGGCCAGCTCTGAGCAGATCCGTCGCGCCTACCTGCGCCGGGTCAAGGTGTTCAAGCCCGACCGACACCCGGCCGAGTTCCGCCGCGTTCGCGAGGCTTACGACCGATTGCGTGAACAAGAGGCGTGGTTCGACGCGTGGCGCCAGGCCCACGAGGTGGTGCGCCAGGCCCAGCAAGATGCGCAGCACCGGGCCGAGGGGGAGGCACGGCTCGATGATGACCTCGATGGCAGTCTAGACGACGGGCAGCACGGGGGACTCGACGAGCCCACCGACGAGGCACTACGAGCCGAGGCACGCGAGCAGTCCGAAGCGGAGGATGAGGATGAGCCGTCGATCGAGCGGATCGTGGCCGAGCTGGAGGTCGAGCTACGAGCCGAGGCGCGCGAGCGTGCCGAGCCCGTCGACCGAGCTGAGCCCGCGCCTCCGCTCGAGCCGAGCACCAACTCGGGGCCGGACTCGGGGCCGGATTCGGGGCCGGATTCGGGGCCACCCAAGCCCACCGCCGAAGAGCGCCTGGTCGCGTTGGCCGAGGCGGTCCACGAGGATCTGGAGGCCCAGCGCTACACCGCTGCAGCGGCTCGGTTGCTCGGGCGCTCGACGCTGGCGCTGGCGGCCCTGCCCCAGTTTTCCACCCTGTTGCTCGAGGCATGCTGTGCCCTGGTGTGGGGCGCTCCGGTGCTGTTCGATGAGCTGGTCGCGCGCTACGGAGATCTCATCGCCGCCCATGACACCGAGTATCGCGATGGTGCACTGCTGCATCGCCGTACCTTGTGTGACGAGCTGGCCGCGTGGCGCGAGGAGCTGGGTGACTGGCCGCAGCTCGATCGCTTCACGATGCTGGGCGCCAGCTTGCGCCCGCCGGCCGAGGCGGAGCTGGGCCTGATGCTGGGCAAGCGCGCGGCCGCGGAACCGGCAGCCTTGCTGACCGTCTTGGCTCGGGCGACCGCGCGCGCGCCGGGCATTGCCGCTCTATACGTGGGCATGGCCGAGCGTTGGGCGGAGCAGTACGGGAGCTTCCCGACGCCGGTGGCCGAGCAGCCCCGGCCCACCGTCGAGCAAGCAGCGGACGCCCTGGCCCAGACCGCGCAGACGCATCGCTGGGTTCGCTGGGAGCAGCTACGGCCCTTGCTGGTTGTGACGGTGCTGGGTGCGATCGTGGTGCTCACCTCGTCTCGGGTCATCGAGCTGAGCACCATCGGCCTGATGCTCGCGCTGTGGGCCTGGCGAGCCTGGGCTGCCTCGGTCGAGGAGCGGATCTACATCCGGGCGGTGCGACCCGTCGCCGCCGGCTGGCTGTGGGCGACCCGAGCATCACCCAACGAGCTGGCCGTGGCGTTCGAGGCTCGGCTTCCGCGACCGGGCACGTGGGGTGCGGTGCTACACCCAGGTGACCTCTCCGACTACCCCCACCTGCTGGGCAACGACCTGGCACTGCTGGCGTTCTCGGTGACGGCTCCGATGATCCCACGGCTATCGGGCCCGGACCGCGGTGTGTCGCACTAGGCGTGAGGCGCTGGCCCGGGGCACTCGCGTCTCCTACGGGCAATGGCTTGGCCTCGCCCGTGGCGAAGGGCGATCCTCGGTGCTGGGTGGGGTGTTGGTTGTTCGCTCGGATCGACGGTGAGACACTCGCGGCGGGCCCGGGTGAGCACGAGCGACGAGGATCGAAACGCCGATGCTCCCCAGCGCCGTCGCCGGGGGGCCTCGACGACCGTCGGAGCCGCCGCGCGCCGTAAGACCCGGCAGACGGTCCAGGCTCGCCCGGCCAAGCTTCGGGGCCAGACCGAACAAGACGAAGGCGAAGACGACGAGTATACGGAGATCGGTCGCTTCAAGGTCCAGCACAAGATCGCCTCCGGTGGCATGGGCGTGGTGTTCGCGGCCAAGGACGAGCAGCTCGATCGGATCCTGGCCGTCAAGGTCCTGCACACCCGCGAGAACCGCAACGAGGAGGCCTATGGCCGCATGATGCGGGAGGCACGGGCCATGGCTCGGCTGTCGCACCCCAATGTGGTCCAGGTCCACGAGGTGGGCGAGGTGGATGGCAAGGTCTTCGTCGCCATGGAGTATGTGCAGGGCCTGACCCTGCGCAAGTGGCTCAAGGCGGAGCGCCGCTCGTGGCGGGACGTCCTGGAGATCTTTCGGCAGGCCGGCCAGGGACTGATGGCCGCGCACTCGGCCGGGATCGTGCACCGCGACTTCAAGCCCGACAACGTCATCGTCAGCAAGGACTATCGGGTCAAGGTGCTCGACTTCGGGCTGGCGCGCTGGCACGACCCGTCGGATCCCACCTACTTCGACGAGAGCACCTCGATCGACGGGGAAGAGCCGGTGAGCCGCAGCGGTCCCCACGAGGCCACCTATATGGGTGAAGGCGGCAGCCTCACGCGGACCGGCTTTGTGATGGGCACGCCCGCCTATATGTCGCCCGAGCAGCACAAGGGCTTTCCCGCTGATGCTCGCAGCGATCAGTTCAGCTTCTGCGTAGCGCTCTACGAGGCGCTCTACGGCCGTCGTCCTTTTCCTGGCCGTAGCTTTCAGCAGGTCGCCCGGACGATCACCGAGGAAGCTCCGCTGCCTCGTCCGACCGACAGCCGCGTGCCCAAGTGGTTGCACCGGGTGGTCATGCGCGGCCTGTCTCGCAACCCGGCCCAGCGCTTCCCCTCCATGGAGGCTCTGCTCAGCGGCTTCGAGGATTTCCAGGCCAAGGTCGACGCACGCAACGCCAACATGCTGCGCCTCGAGACGGGGCTAGGCTCGATGCTGGTCGGTCTGTTCTGGATCCTCGACTGGCTGTTCGTGCGCGAGCACATCGTACTCACGGGTCTGCTGCGCGGGACGGTCATCGCCTATGCGCTGGGCATCTACGTGCTGTGCCGCCAGCGACCGCGCTTGGTCGAGCGCTATGTGGATCCGCTGGCCTTCTCGGTCAACCTGGCCGCGGGCTGGAGCATCGCGGCCATCGTGTGGCTGGAAGGGGGGCTCGAGTCACCCTATTACGCCGGCCTTAACCTGCTGGTGCTCTCGGTCGGGATCATGTTCTTGTGGACGCTACGCACGGCCCTTCTGCTCAACGGGCTGCTCTATGTGTTCTACATGCTGCCGCTGGTGATCGGGGTGATCGAGCCCCGAGAGCCCGGCGTGATCTTGATGAATCAGTTCTTCTTGGTGAGTACGATCATCATCACGCTGGCCGCCCAGCACCAGCGCTTTGCTCTTCAGCGCCGGGAGTTCATCGCCGAGCAAGAACGCAGCCAGCTGCGCGAAGAGGTCGCGGCCATGGCCCGTGGGGGCCAACGGCCCGAGCTCCACGATCGCTCCCAGTTCCTGCTGCTCGCCGAGGACGAGTTCCAGCGCTCTCGCCGCTTCGGCCGACCCATGGCCTGCATGGTGATGGGGATCGACGGGTTCACCGAGGTCAACGAGCAGTACGATCCCTCGGTGGGCAAGGAGCTGCTGGAGTACGTCTCGCAGCGGATCGTCAAGGACATCCGTCAGTTCGACCTGGTGGGCAAGTATCACGCCGACGAGTTCGTCTTCTTGCTGCCGGAGACCGAGATCAAGAATGCACGCGAAGTGGCCGAGCGCTTGATCGACAAGCTGTCTCATACCACCGTCTCCACGCGCGCCGGCATGGTCGAGATCACCCTGAGCCTGGGATTGTCCGAGCTCACCCCGGAGACATCCGACTTGGCCCTTTTGCTGGCGCGCGCCATCGCGGCCCTCGAGCAGGCCAAGCTCGAGGGGGGTGCCCGCTCGGTGATGTGGAGGGGCGAGTACCGGATGAGCCGTCGAGAGGCCGAGTCCGACTCGGGGGGGCAACGACGCGGACGTCGTAAGAGCCGCGCGGACGGGGATCGTCGGGGTCGAGCGGCGAGCGAAGATCCTCGGGCTTCCGACGCGGATGGGCGCCGAAAACAGGCGAGCGGCCGTAGGAGCGAGTCGGGTGAGCGGTGTGCAGACAAGGCGAGCGCTCCGAGCCCTCGCTCCTCGTCGACCGCTAGCTAGTCGTCCGACGCAGCAGCACGCGGAGCGAGTCTCCCTCTTCCATCTCGGTGTAGCGTAGGATCTCGACGAGCTCCAGCTCCACGGGTAGCACCTCACGCACCAGCGCCTCGGTGTACTGGGTAAAGCGAAGCCCATGGTGTTCCTGGACTTCTTCGCCGTACCACAGGGCGTGTAGGCACACGCCGCCCACATTCAGGCACTCGACCTGGCGCGCGAGTGAGTGTCGCATTTGCTCGCGGGTCAGGTGTTGCAAGACCTTGTTGGAGTAGATTACATCGAAGGTTCGGTCGGTCTTGATTGTGACCGCGTCGAGCGCAAGCACGTCGGCCCCCGGGTGACGCCCAAGGTAGCGGTCGACGAACACCGCGGACGCGTCCGAGCCGGTGATCGTCCAGCCTCGCTCGCGCATCATGTCGAGATCCTTGCCTGGCCCCATACCCAGCTCGAGCACGTGCGCGCTGGCGGGGACCTGGGTCGCGAGGTAATCCACCAGCGCTCGGCCGTCGTAGCCCTCGGCCATCCGCTCGTAGTCTTCGATGTTCTTGGCTTCGTCCCAGTAGCCCATCACCCCGAGCCTATCCCAGCTCTTCTTCGGTCACCGGGTCGTCGTAGATCTCCACGCGTACCCGCTGCCCGGCGCGGCCTCGGGACTGCACGGCCTGGATGAACATCGCGCTGACTCCTCCGTAGTTGATCCACCCCTGGGTGGAGTGAGCGACGACCGCGCCGAGCACGGTCACCCGGAGCGGTAGGGGGGGCTCGATCCGCAGGCTCTTCTGCGACCAGAACGACAGCGGGCTGCTCCAGTAGGTGTCGACGGTCTCCCACTGGTCGTCGTGACGAAATACGTGCGACTTGGTCTCCGAGGTCATGGCAGCTCGATCCCCAGCGGCGTGTGCGTCGAGCTTAGGGCCGCGGAGCTCTGGATTCATGGATGGCGCTCTGCATGTGCTCGCTAACCCGCACCACGGCCGAGCGTAGCCACTTGTTGGCGGGATCTTCGTCGTAGCGCTCGTGCCACGTCATGTGCAGGACGATGTCGGGTAGCGACAGCGGCGGCTCGAGCAGCTCGAGCGCGAAGGTGGCGGCCAGCGGCTCGGCGATGCCCCGAGCCAGGGTCACGGCCAGATCCGAGGCCACGACCATGAACAATCCGCTGATGAAGTGCGTGACCTGGGCGATCACGTCGCGCTCGAGGCTCGCCGCGGCCAGGGCTTCGTCAACGGACGAGGTCTCACGCAACCCGGGTGGCAGCACTTGCACGTGTCGAAGCGCGAGGTAGCGCTCGAGGGTCAGGCCTCCCTCGCGGCGAGCCATGGCCACCACGGGGTGATCGCGGCGGACCACGCAGACCGACGGCTCGCGGCCCAGCACCCGACGTCGCAGGCCCGGAAATCTCACCCCCAACGTGTTTTCGACGTCGGGACCGATGACCAGATCCACGTCGCCCTCCTGCAGCGCGAGATAGGTGCTGGGCCCGAGCGGTCGACCGTGGATCCGGATCCCCGGCGCCTCGCGGGACAGCAGATCCAGCAGCGGAGGGAGCCCCAGCAGCTCGACCGCATCCTTGGTGGCGATCGTGAACGTCCGCTCGGCGGTCGCGGGGTCGAACGACATCTCGCCCTGGATCGCGCGGTTCAGATCCAGCAACGCGCGACGGACCGGACTCTCGAGGGACTCCGCGAGCGGGCTGGCGACCATGCCGCCCCGGCCGCCGACCAATAGCGGGTCGTCGAACAGCTCCCGCAGTCGGCGGAGTTGGTGGCTCATCGCCGACTGGCTCAGGCCCAGGCGCTTGGCCGCCCGGGTCACGCTGCGCTCGCGCAGCAGCGTATCGAGGCTGACCAGCAGGTTGACGTCGATCTGAGATAGATGCAGCTGCTGCATGGGCCTATCTGAAAGATTCATTGGAAGAATACATGGTGGAGTGCAAGGTTTGGAGCGTTCCACGGCATCGTTCGAGGACCATTTCCCGCCCGCGTCTGTCGTTTTTGCGACGGACGACGGGTCGTTTTCGCGCATCGTTCGACCCTGAGATCCATTGCCGATGAGCCACCCACGAGTCTCTGTTTTGTTCGGCCTGACCACGCTCTTGCTCGCACCCGCGTGTGGTGACGATGGCGCCATGGGGGCCGATACCGAGCCGACGACGGGTGGTGAGTCCTCGACTACCGGGCCTGTGGCTGACACGGGGTCCGACACCGACCCGGAGCTCCGCCGGGCTCAGTTTCACGAGGACGTGTTCCCGATCCTCGCCCGCCACTGTGGCTCGTGTCATGTGCCGGGCGCGATCGCGCCGTTCACCCTCGATAGCTACGAGGACGCGGTGGAGTGGGGCGAGCCCATGCTCGCGGCGGTCCAGGCCCGGAGCATGCCGCCCTTTGCGGTCAACAACGACGGCAGCTGCAACAGCTTCGTAGATGCCCGGTGGGTAAGCGACGAGGAGATCGACGTGATCGCCGACTGGGTGGATGCCGGCTACCCCGAGGGGGATCCCTCGATCCCACCGCCATCGGTCCCCGAGCCTCCCACCTTGCAGGGCGAGATCGACGAGCTCCAGCTGCCCGAGTACGAGCCGGTGGCCGTGCCCGAATACGGCGGCTTCGAGGACTATCACTGCTTTCGGGTCGAGCTGGATCTCGATCAGCCGCGCTATGTGACCGGCTTCGACGTGGTGCCCGGCAACCCGGCGTTGGTGCATCACGTGCTGGGCTTTCGGGTAGATCCGGACCTGTTGGGCAACGAAGCGCAGATGCAGGCACTCGACGACCAGAGCCCTGATGTGCCCGGCTGGGACTGCTTTGGAGCGGCGGGCGAGGACGTGATCCCCAATGGTGTGCCCGTGACCTGGGCCCCGGGCGCGGGAGCGATCGAGTATCCTGAAGGCACCGGCATCTTGTTCGAACCGGGCGACGTGCTGGTGGTACAGATGCACTACGATCTGGTGGAGGGCTCGGGTCTTGATGCCACCCAGGTGCACCTTGCGGTGGCCGACGAGGTCGAGCGTCCGGTATACCAGGTGCTGTGGGATCCCTTCTTGTACTCGTCGCAGTTCGGCGATCCTCAGCAGCTCGCGCCCGGCCAAGAGGCAGTCCAGTACGTGTGGGACGACCGGATCCGCGACATGCTCGCCTTCGATGCTTCGGGCGCGGATCAATACGATGAGATCGAGATCCTGGGCATGATCCCGCACATGCACGAGCGGGGCCGCCGGATGATCATCGAGCTAGAGACCCCGGCGGGGATGCAGTGCGGGGCCGACGTGGATCGCTGGGATTTCAACTGGCAGAGCGCCTACTTCTTGCAAGCGCCGATGGCGGCGACGCTCGACGATCGATTGCACGTGACCTGTGAGTTCAGCACGGTGGGCGACACCGAGCCTGTGCTGCCCGGCTTTGGCACCGACGACGAGATGTGCCTGGTGGGGTTGATGTTCGCGCCGCGCTAGCGTTGGCGTCGAAATCGACTATGGTGCGCGCAATGAAGCGATCCATCCGAAACTCGGTGGCGTTCACTCTTGCGCTTGTCCTTCCCGCCTGCGGTGACGACGGCGGGTCGGCGACTTCGGGGTCCAACACGGAGACGGGCTCGTCGGGGGAGACTGCGGATCCGACTGGGAATCCGTCTGGGAATCCGTCTGGAGATCCGTCGGGCACCGCGTCGCCCACGACCGGCGGGGCCGACTCGAGCACCGGTGCGGTCGACTCCACGGGCACGGGTACCAGCGGTGGGGTCCTCGAAGATCTCGACATGGGCCCGGAGGATTTCGTGTGCTTACTCGACTGGGACCTGGTCCGGCGCTTTCGCGTCACGAACCTGCTGGGCTACCTCGACCAGACCCTCGAGGTGGCGAACTCGCCCGACGGGGGGATGTACCCGGTGGGTACGGTGATCCAGCTGGTCCCCAACGAGGCCATGGTCAAGCGGGCGGCTGGGTGGTCGCCTGCGACGAACGACTGGGAGTTCTTCTCGCTGTCGACCTCGGCGGACGGCACGGAGATCCTCGATCGCGGGACCACGGAGGTCATCAATCCCTTCGGAGGCAACTGCTTTGCGTGTCACTCTGCTGCGGAGCCGCAGTGGGACATGATCTGCGAGCAAGATCATGGGTGTGACCCGATCCCGGTCGACGCGGCGACGATCGAGATGTTGCAGAATACCGATCCTCGCTGCGGCTGAGCGGGACGGGATATCGGGCTCGGTTGTTCCGGCCGGGCTAGACGCTCGTCCCGGCCGGGCCTGGCGTTCTTCCTGGCCGGGTCTGGCGTTCGTCCCGACCGGGTCTGGCGTTCGTCCAGGCCGGGCCTGGCGCTCGTCTACTCTCCAGGTGGTTTTGTGTGGGTAGCCGCCCGCGACGGGGGAGCATCGTGTCGATGACAAAGAAATGCTAGTCTCTACCCGTAATGACGATCAAACTTGCTCGCGAGCCGGCGTCGAGCCAGGCGGTTTGGAAGAAGCCGAGTGGGCGCCGAAGCGAGCATCTCGAGGCATGGGTCGCCCGACATGACGTCATTGGTCCGTCGTGGTCGGGCGCCTCGACTTCAGCGGCGCTTGCGGTGCTCATCTCCGTTGTCATTCCGGGATGTAGTCGACAGATCGCCGATGGTGAGAGTGGGAGTGACGATGTCGATCTGTTCGAGCATCGTGTCGAACCCTGCCAGCGGTGGTGTGAGATCGAGATTAGTCCAGAGTGTGGAATCGGGCAGACGCCGGCCTACGAAGATCTTGAGGGTTGTATAAGAGAGTGCGCAACGGCTGATGGTCTTCGGAGTTCCGGTTGGGGGTATCAACCGACGACGATGCAAGACGTTTGTGTCGGTCAGTGGGCCGATCACTACGAATGCGTTGCTTCGCTGGATTGCGATGCCCAGCGGTTCTACTTTCGGGGTAGCGGCGATGATCTTCCGCCTCAAGAAGAACGCCCTTGCTGGGCCGAATGGCGGGAAATGATGGATTGTCAGAATGCGAGCGTGGAAGGGCAATGAGAACGTTCTTGCTGATTCGCGCGTGGTCGCTACTCATCGGCACGATAGGGTTGTTTCTTGTGTCCTGGTCATGTGTTCGCCCGGCGCAGCAGTGCGTCGTTCATTGTCTTGACTATCGCGTCGAGCCGGTCGAGATTGCGGATGAGATATCACCCTACGGTTTCTTCGATACGACCTGTGCAAACTACTACGGTGGTGGGATGGATGCCCCCCTTCCTGTTTCGGCCTACATTGGGAGACGTTGTGTTTTCCCGCAGAGCCGATTCGACAGGATAATGGCGGCAATCGACGCGAAGAACGCCATGGATCTGGACTCATTGGCCCAAGAAGATGCTGATGCTTACAATAACTTTGTCGACGAATTGCTGGATGATCTCATCATCGCGTGTAAAGATCATCTGACATGCAACGAGTCTTACTGTGATCTCGTCGAAGATCCTGCGCAGCCTGGGCCGCAGGTGTGTACCGTGAGCTCGGCACTCTACCTTTGTGATACATATGTGAAGACGGTGGCCGAAACTTCTCTTCATCTCGAGCATGGCTCGAGCACCCCTGGCTATGCCGGGACGGGCACAGTGTTGATCATCGACCCTGATGAGAACGCCTGCCAGTATATCCCGTTCGAAACCGGTGGGATGCAAGGTACGAGCGAGGTTGGTAGTGGGGTAGATACCACAGAGGGTGAGCCTACGGCGTCGACCTGAGGCGCTGACCGTCCTCTTGTCACTGGGATTTCTTCTCGCTGTCGATCTCGGCGGACGAAAACGGAGATCCTCGAGCGAGGGACGGCGAGTGTCATGTCTCGGGCCAGATCGAGGTCGAAGTCGAGCTGACCTCGGCCCCGGGTTGGCAGGTGTCCTGCCCGGGGTGCGCAGGGTCGAGGCCCAGCGTCGAGCGCGTTGCTCGGGTTCGGGGACACTCAATCCTCGATGACCAGCGCTCCCCCTCGGTCTCGATGGTCAGCGAGTGCAGTTCACGCGCGTCACGAGTGCGTCGTTCGATCGGCCTGCGTAGCCGCGGCTCAGCCAAGGGTCACGCGCAGCGACTCGAGTCCTCGTATGAACGTGTTGGGTAGATACCGGATCTCCTGCTCGGGCAGGGTGAGCGACTCGGTACGCTCCAGCAGGCCGTGGAACGCGCGGCGGGCCTCGATGCGCGCGAGCGGTGCCCCCAGGCAAAAATGCGGGCCGAACCCGAATGCGACGTGGTCACGGCTGTTGTCGCGTCGGATGTCGAAGCGATGGGGATCGGGGAAGTGCGCGGGATCGCGGTTGGCGGCGCCGGCCAGGAAGAAGACCATTTGACCCGCCTCGAAGCGATGGCCCTTGTATTCGAACGCCTCGCCGACCGATTGCATGTTGATGGGGATCGAAGGCTGGAATCGCAGGGTCTCCTCGATCCAGTCATCGACGAGCGAGGGGTCGGCCCGGACCGCGGCGAGCTGCTCGGGGTGTTGCAGCAGCAAGTGCAGACCGTTGGTGATGAGGTGGGCGGTGGTGTCGTACGCCCCGGTGATGATCACCGCGAGCAGGTCGATCACCTCGCGCTCGCTCAACGAATCACCCTCCTCCATCGCATTCACCAGGCCGGTTAGCACCTCTCCTTCACGGGGCGTGCGGCGTCGATCTTGGATCTTCTCGGTGAAGTACGCGGTCATCGCAGCGTGCGAGCCGGCCACGGAGTCGATGAGCTCGGCGGTGTTCAGCGGGATGCTGAGCCCGAGGCTGATGTTGCGGAACCACTCGGGGAAGAGGTGTCGGTCCTGCTCGGGGAGCCCCACCATCTCGCAGATCACGGTGCGCGGCAGCGGGAAGGCCAGCTCCTGGGTGACCTCTAGCTCGCCCTTGTCGAGTGCGGCTCCTACGAGCTGGGCGACGACGGTGTCGATGAGGCTCTGCAGGTGCTCGAGCTGACGGGGCTGGAACGCGTGCGCGGTGAGCCGACGGATCCGGCGGTGACCGGCTCCATCGAGCATCATCATCCACCCCGCGTACCACTCCGCGAGCGGAGCGACCCGGTCATGGAGCTCTGGAGGGGTCAGCTGTTCGATGATGCCCGCTCGCTGGTTGGTGAGGCGTGACTCGGCCCGGAGTTCCTGGATGTCGGCGTAACTGCCGACCAGCCAGCCATTGATGCGCTCTTCGAACATGATCGGGGACTCCGCGTGCATCCAGCTGATCATGGGGGCCGGATCCTCGATGAACGCAGAGGAAAAGATGTCGAGGGGTGCACAAGAACCAGACATTGGAATCAATGGGATTCTATCATGAGGCTAGTGCTGCTCTTGGTTTCCTTTTGATTTCCATGGTTACATCCCACCGTCGAACGGGAGTCGTGATCGTTCACGCCTGACTACGACGAGTTGGTATGGGCGTTGCCGCCCATAGATATATTGAGTGATCGTGCCGGTTTTCTATAGAAGTGTTCCGCTTTAAAGAGGCGCTCCTCGGAGCCTCGGATCCGCGTGCTGAAGTCGCCGCTTCGCCTCCGCGCTCGATCTTGCACTGGGAAGTTCCTGCCAAGGTGAAACCAGCACGGCCGCTTCACCGGGGATCGACACGGCGACGTCGAGGATGCGCTCGATCGGAAGCGCCTCGCCGCCGGTGTGCGCCGCCCGGTGGATCCGCGCGACCTGCGGAGCTGCCGCCACCCTGGTAAGCTCCCCGCGATGAGCGACGAGCAGGATCAGGGCGGCCCAGCCTCGCGGGGTCTTCGGTCGGTTGGTGATGCTCTGGGCGGCTGGGCGCGTCGGGTGGGCGAGTTGGTCGCGGAGGTCTCGGGCTCGGTGTCGGTGCCCGACGAGCTGCGCCAGCCGCTCGACGACGCTCGCACCCAGCGGCTCGAGGGCAAGCTCGCCCAGGCCCAGGCGACCCTGCGCACGCAGGTGGAGGCCCATCCTGGTCAGCCCCACCTGCGGTATGCCTTGGGGCTGACCTTCGTGCACGATCTGATCACGGGCGGCCGACCCTTGCGGCCGCTGGCCGATGTGATCGCAGCGCTCGAAGACGACGCGCTGGGTCCGGCTCCACGCCAGCTGCTGCTGGGGGCCCACGAGCTGTTCGAGGGGCGCCCCGAGCCGGCCCTCGATGCGCTGCGCCGGGCCGCTCGTCACCTGGGCGAGGTGCCCAAGCGGGACGCTCACGAGACTCGACTGCTCGTCCACTTGCTGGCCGGTCTGGCGCAGCTGCGGCGTGGCGAGCAGGACCGAGCGTTGCGCGAGCTGCAAAAGGCCCGCACTCAGCTGCTACCCGAGCTGGGCACGCCGCTGCGTCACGTGCTGCTACGCCATGGGGTGGCGCTGTTGCTGGCCTGCGACCAGATGGCCGAGGCGGAGCACTGGGTCGACGAAGCGCGCGAGCACGACGAGCAGGACCCGCTGGCCCGGGAGCTCCGCGTGCGCGTGCTGGCGGCCAAGAAGGACGAGGAGGCGGCACAAAGCGAGCTAGAGGCGTTGGGTGACGACCCGGCGCTCGACCAGACCCGGCTGATGGTGGCCTTGACGGTGGGCCTGCGCCGCGATGGCGGCGACGATCTGAGCACGGTGGCCTTGCGTCACCTCCAGGCCGCGCCTGCCGAGCCCGAGCATCGTCGGCGCTGGGCCCTGGCCGAGCTGACGCGGCGCCAGGGCGACGATCGCCAGCTCGATCTCAAGGAGGGGCTGCGCCGCGAGGTGATACAGGCGCTGTCCGACGCGGCCGCGGAGGCCCCGAGGGCCGTGCGGGATCGTTGGTTGGCCGAGCTGGCCCACGTGGCGTTGCGGCTAGACTGGTTTCCGCCGCCGGTTCGTGATCCGATCCTCGATCGGCTCCGCCGTGAAGAGGGCACCGCCCCCGAGGAGCTTCGGCTCGTGCGGGCTCGGCATCGGATCGCGTCGGGCGACCGGTCGCACGAGGACTTTCAGCCGGGGGTGCCCCCGCGCTTTCGGGCCGATCCGGATCTGGGTGGGCCGGCCGGGCCCGACCCGATGAGTCCCCTGCGCGATCCGGATCTGCGCACCGCGGTGCTGGCCAGCCAGCGAGCGTTGGCAGCGGCCGAGCGCTGTCGCCTGGAGGGCCAGGATGATCTCGCCCAGGATCTGCTGGTCGAGGCCCTGATCGAGGCGCCGGGCCTGCCGCGTGCGCGCAGGATGCTGGCCGAGCTGGCCCAGGGCGACACGGGCAGCCGGCTCGAAGATCGTCTCAGCGCCGCCACGACGCTGCTGGCCGGTGTGCCCAACCGGATCCTCGGGGTCTCGTTGGCCGGCGTGCAGACGGCCATGGCCCGGGTGGTGGCGGCCCGCGAGCGCCTGGCTCGGCCGCTCACGATCGCCATCATGGGGGAGTTCTCGGCGGGCAAGAGCACCTTCGTCAATGCCCTGCTGGGTCAGACCGTGGCTCCGATGGGCGTGCTGCCCACGACCAGCACGATCAACGTGTTTCGCCGCGGTCCCACCGGAGGGGCGCGGGTGCACTATCGCGACGGTCGGATCGCCACGCTCGCGCCCGAGGACGTCGAGCCGTTCCTGCACGGGCTCGACGACGCCGAGGCGGCTCGTATTCGTCATGTGGAGATCGAGCGCACGGGGGGCCGGGTGGGCGCCGCGGCGGTGGTCGACACTCCCGGGCTCAATGCGCTCGATGCCTTCCACGAGCAGGTGGCCCGCGAGTTCCTCGACGAGGCCGACGCGGTGGTGTGGCTGTTCTCGGCTACCCGCAGCGGGGCGGCCACCGAGGCGGGCATGCTCTCGACCCTGCGGGCGGGCGGGCGACAGGTGCTAGGTGTGCTCAACAAGGTCGACACGCTCGATGAGGGCGAGAAGACGGAGCTGGCCGAGTACCTGCGTACCCAGTTGGGCGAGGTTCTGGTGGAGGTGGTGCCGCTGTGTGCTCGCGATGCGCTGGAGTATCGGACGGCCGGGACGGCTGGGTCGGCTGGGTCGGCCGGATCGGTCGGGTCGGCGGCCGGCGAAGATCCCTTCGCGGCCGTCGAGGCGGCGCTCGAGCGGCACTTCTTGCAGCGGGCGCGTGAGCTCAAGCGTAGCCTCACCGCACGGCGGCTGGGCGAGGCGCTGCGGGCTGCCCGCGAGGCAGTGCTGGCGGCCGTGACCGCGCTGGAACAGCGCGCCGATGCCACGCTCGAGGGCATGCAAGGTGAGCGGGTAGCCGCGCATCCTCTGCTGTTGCGCTTTGGCGATGCGCTGGAGGAGCAGCTACTTGGGGTGGACGATCTGCTCGCCCGCGAGGGGCTTAGCCTGGGCGTGTTGGTGGCCGGCAAGGGGCTCGCCAAGGGGCCGCTCGATCCGCAAGACGTCGAGTATCTCGCCGCTTCGTTTCGCGAGGGTACGATGGCCGCGCTACGTCGGGCCCTTGCCCCGCTGGGTCGCGAGGATCCGGCGGCGGCCGGGGTCCTCGACGAGCAGCTCGTGCCTTGGGCGCAGGGGCACGTGGAGGGGCTCGTGCACGCCGGGTTGCTGGCCGAGATCCTGCGCGAGCACGGAGGCAAGATCGCCGGCGGTGAGGCGGCGGTGCGAGCCGGCTTCCGCGATGCGCTGCGACCGGTGGCCAAGGCTTGGGCTGGGCGCGCGCGTCAGCTGGCCCGAGCGGTGGAGCGGGCGCGGGCGCGGCTCGATCGCGAGGCCAGCAGCGCCCCGCGGGCCGAGGCGCTGCGTCTGCGTAGCGCCGTGCTCACCGCGATCGATGCGCTGGGTGGTGGTGATGGTGACGGCGATGGCGAGGACGTGCCTACATGACGCTCGTGTTCGGGGCCGACGAAGCCGGGCGAGGGCCGATCCTCGGGCCCATGGCCATCGCGGTGGTGGGGGTCGACGCCGAGGCTGAGCGAGCGCTCGGGCCCCTGGGCGTCGATGACAGCAAGCGTTTTGGCAGCAGCGCCGAGGGTCGCGAGCAGCGACGGCGGCTCGCCGAGCAGATCCGTGAGTGTGTGCCTGCGTGTCGGCTGCGTCTGGTGGAGGTGGAGGAGATCGACCACTACACCAATCGTGGTCAGCTCAACGTGCTGGAGCGCCGCGTCGTGCTCGAGCTGCTGGAGAGCTTGGGGGCCACCCGAAAGGCGCGGGTGATCTGTGACGGCGCGCGGATGTTCTCTCCGCTTCGGGCTCATTATCCGCGGCTCGAGGCGATCGACAAGGGCGAGTCGGCCCACGTGGCCGTGGCTGCGGCGTCGATCGTGGCCAAGGATGCGCGCGATCGGGCGTTCGCGGTCATCGCCCAGCGCTATGCGGAGGAGTTCGGGGAGATCCGGGGCGGGGGGTATCTCAACGCGGCGACGCGGCGGTTTCTCGAGGCGTATGAGGAGCGCTATGGGGAGTTGCCGCCCGAGGCTCGGCGTAGCTGGGGGGGTGGTAAGGATCGGAACTTGTCGTTGTTTTGATGATGCCAGATCTACTCTTCATTCGAGTCACCATTGTTTGTCCTGACCCTGGCCATCGGAGTCGCCCTCACCAGATCAAGGGGGGTGTCGATCCCCTTCACGGACGTGCTGAAGGACTCGATCTCGTTCAACCTGCTCGGAGCATGGTCGGACCAGAGCTCAGAGGAGACGACGAGTTCGCGGGCTCCGGCGAGGTGCTGGCACCGCGCCGCCGTGTTCACGGTCTGCCCGAAGTAGTCGAGCGTCCGATTGGCCGACATCACCATGCAGGTGCCGGCCGCGATCCCGAGCTTGAGGTCGAGCTTGCTTGCGAGTGGCTGTTCGCTCGTGAACGCCTCCCACTGCTCGAGCATCGCAGACGCGGCCTCCATAGCGTCGCCTGGATCTTCGAAGGCGGCCATGATCGCGTCGCCCATCGTCTTGACCACGAGACCTCGGTGACGCTCTACGATCTCCGAGCCGAAGCGGAGGCTGTCGGTTACGACGCCGAAGGCGGTGGGGTCTCCGACCCGTGAGTACAGCGCGGTGGAGTTACACAGATCGCCAAAGAGGATCGCGACACGTCCGACCGAGAGGGCGAGCTTGGGGCGGAGCGCTTCTGTGCCGAAGTGGTCGCGGAACTCGGGGAGCAGGCTCACCTGGTAGGCGGTCGCCGCGGGAAAGGACCAGTCGCGGCGCTCGAGCTTGACGTGGCGGGGCTCGCCGTCGCCCACGACGCGGAGCATGGCGCCAGGGGACAAGGAGAGGTGGGGCGGCTCGAGCCCTACGTCCGTGAGTCTGACCTCCGCGGAGGCGCGCCCTTGCGGCTCGACGTCGACGACGGTGGTGGCGCCCCCTCGTGCGAAGATCCGGTACCGGCCCGGTTGTGCAGGCGCCACGAGTTCCGCAGTTTCACCGGCGGGTAGAGGCGTCTGCGCCACGACATGCGGGGTCAGCATTGGCCCGCCGACGCAAAACGGTCGGGTGTCGACGGGGCGGATGCGCGCTTGGGGCCGAAAGACCGCTTCGACCGCGCGATCCAGATCGAGCCCGAATCGCAAGTCGCAGGCGTGACAGTGTCCGTCCGCGTTGAGGTCGGCAAGGGAAGGGAGCGTCTGGCTTCCGGTGTGGCAGCTGGGGCAGAGGATTGCCCACTCAAGGGACAAGGCGCCGATGCGTACCGCGTCCAAGAACAGCTTCAGGACGTCACGCCGGGGCTTGTTCCAGCGATCGGCGAGCTCGTACGGGCGAATGCGTGCGACTTCGAGGTCGGGTGCGCGCTCGATGAAGGTCGCGAGTTCTTCGACGAGTAGTTCGTCGTGGCTCTCCTCGAGCGTGTCGAGCACGCGGCGCAGCGTTGGGCGATCGCAAGAAGAGCGGGAGAGCCTGACATCTGCATTCTCGATGGCGGCGCGGTCCGTCTCCCGTACGAAACGCACCAGGTTCTCGATGTTCTGTCGCGTCAAGAACCAGATGACCGGCCAGGCGAAGGAAAAGCGCGGCGTCGCTTCGAACCGGGCCTTCACGAGCGTCGTGTTGTCGTCTCGTGGCTCGAGATCGTAACGGACGGAGATCATCGCGATGGGTCCGCCTTCCATCCTTCGCCTAAATGAGAAGTACGACGCGTATTGCCAGGCGTACGGCTCCTCGAAGTAGGTGACCTTGGTCGGTCCGATCCTCGTCGTGATCACGAACCGGGCGACTCCCGCGTCATCTCGCGCAGTAACGTCGAGCGCGGAGCTGCCGATGTGACGATTGAGCCGCTCGGTGTCCGCGAATCGCGGCCAGAGCTCCGTGGGGCTCGACCGGCAAGCCACCTCGCGTTCGAACACCACCGGCTTCATGGTGCGGCGATGCTACCCGAAGCGTGAGGGGGCCGGGCGAAGATATGGGATGGGAGCCCTTCGGGGCTGCGGGGGGCTGGGGATTTCGTTGGCGGCGCCGGGCTTCGATGACCGCAGGACATTGACTCCGATGATCTAACCACGCGAGGGTTTCGTCGCGCGGCCGCCTAGCGTCTCATGGCCCGCTGAGCACCGCGATCTCGCTCGTCATCAGCAGATACGTCGAGACTCCGAGTACGGTCCACAGTGCGAGCATGACCATGAGCATGGCCAGGATCCACAGCGCCTCGTGCTCTGGCGCGTTTCGCCTCCGCGCCGCACTCGTTGTGCTGACTGTTGCGGGTGTTGCCGCCAGCAGGGTTTGTGACACCACGCATGATCCAGACGGCAGCGTCTTGGTGCCGGTGGACTCCGAGCGGATCCATGCGCTCGTTGTCGCTGGTGTGAAGGTCCCCGAGTCGCTGAGGAGATCCCACGACGCGACGAGCTGCGCGCGCTCAAGGGCGGCTCGAACCGCCGAGGCGCTGGGGAAGCGCTCCTTGGGATCCTTGGCGAGCATCCCGGCGAGTACGGGCACCAATGCATCGGGCACGACCCCAGTGAGCTGGGGTGGCGGTGCGCTCAGGTGGCAGCGGATCTGCGCCAGGGGGTCCTCGGCATCATAAACGGGCAACCCGGTGAGCAGCTCGTACAAGATCAAGCCCGTAGAGTAGATGTCGGAGGCTGGCGTGACCTCGGCGCCCCGCGCTTGTTCGGGGCTCATGTACTGCGGGGTGCCAAAGACCTGCCCGGCCCGGGTCAGCCGCTTGGGATCACCAGGAAGGGTGACCTTGGCGATCCCGAAGTCGAGCAGCTTGACCTGCGGGCAGCCTCGGTAGTCGTGGACGACCAGCACGTTCTCGGGCTTCACGTCGCGGTGGATGATGCCGAGGGAGTGGGCGTGCTCGAGCGCCGCGAGGACCTGGGTGACTAGCGCGATCGCTCGTTGCGGCTCCATGGGCTTGCCCCCCATCAATTGCTCGAGCTCTACCCCCTCGACGAAGGGCATCACCAGATAGTGGAGGTCGCATTCCTTGCCGACGTCGGTGATCTCGATGCAGTTGGGGTGTGACAGCCGCGAGGCAGCGTGGGCCTCGCGGTCGAATCGGCCGCGAACCTCGGGGTTGAAGCTCAGCTCTTCGTGCAGCACCTTGATCGCGACGGTCTTACCGAGGCGCAGGTGACGACCCCGGAAGACGCCGCCGGTTCCACCGTAGCCGAGCAACCTTCCAAGCTGATACCGATCGCTGAGTATTCGCCCGTTCAACTCCCGGGCCCACTCGGCGATTGCTGGATCGTCGGCCGCTGGATCTTCAGCCGCCACGCGGAACCGGTTCTCGCTCGACTCAACCATGGGTCGGATCATGGGTCGGATCTCCTGGCGCTCAACCCTGCTCGATGCAGTACAGTGAGTATCCTTGGTCGCAGTGATAAACAAAGTAGCCATCCCATAGGACGATCTCGTTCGTAGTGACGAGGCTAGGGTTGTTCGCGGGGTGAAGGACGGGGGCGAGCCAGCCACTCGATGACCTCGGGATCTGCCCCGAGCTCGTCGCCGAGCTCCCTCACCCACGTATGGGCGAGCTGTGCCAGCTCTTGGTTCGAAGGGGCGATGAGCAGGGACGCGGCGCGGGCCAGGGCCAGCGAGTGCCTCGAGCCTCGTCGGCTCATCGCCTGGGTGGCGAGGATCTGCGCCGCGACTTGCTCCCCTTGTCGGGCCCGGCGTACCGCGCTCAGCAGGTCGAGCTCGACCTCCGCGAGCGTCCACGGACCCTCGAGCTCGGCAAGCTGGTGCCGGGCCCGACGGAGAAACTCGTCGACGAGCTCGTCTCGCCCGGCGATGAGCGCGGCCCGGGCCGACACCAGGTACGCGCGTGCTCTGAGCTGTGGGCTGGGGCCATCGACTACGGACTCGAGCAGGCGCATGCACAGGTCGAAGTCGCCGACCAAGGTCGCGAGCTCAGCCGTGTCGAGGTACAGCAGCCTCGCGGTGTGCTCGGTGTGCTTGTGCGCCTTGGCGTCCACCACGGAGATCGCCCGACGAACCTCTTCGATCCGACCCGCGACGGCGGCTGCGCTCGCCCCAAGGAGCTCGAGCTCCCAGTCGAGGCCCGGGTACTCCGCGGGATCCGGGAGCACAGCAGCCGCAGAGAATCGGCCGCGGTACAAGTCGACCGTCGCCTGGGCAATGGTGGTGGGGTCGGCCTGGTTCGGCCTGAGCTCGAGCTGATCCCGAAACGCGGCGATCTCCGCCTCGGCGTCCTCGGGGTGGCCCTGGTCGGCGGATACCCGGGCATAGATCTCGAGCGCGAAGGGAGTCCCCGCCACCCAGACCCGTGAGGTCGCGAAGGCGAAGTCCCGCGCGGCGCCGCCGATGTCGCCCCGAAGCCAGGTGGAGAAGCCCCGCTGGACCATCAGCGAAGCCTCGGTGGGCTGGCCGTCGATCTCGGGATCGACGTGGTCGAGCATGCGATTGAGCAGGTTGTCGGCTTCCTCGAAGCGGCCCATCTGAATGAGCACACTGGCGACGCTCTTCGCGCTTGTGGTGATGAGCAGGGGAGAGGAGTTGAGCTCTACGAGCTGTTCGACCACGGCTCTCCAGCGAGCGAGGGCTGCGTCGAGATCTCGGTCGACCCGAAGGTGATATTGAGCCCATGTACCATCCAGCGAGATCTGCCCTCGCGGGCCCAGCGACTCGCGATGAGAGTCGGCGAGCTCCAGGTAGGTGCGGGCCTGCTCGGGGTTCGTCGCGAACATGGACGACGACAGGCCGAGCAGGGCCCGCACACCCGCATGGAGGTTGTGAGCCTGCACGCCGATCATCCAGGCTTCTTCGAGCGCCTCGCGTGCTTCGGGGAGCCGGTGCAGCCCGGTGAGGCACAAGCCACGAACGAGAGACCACTCCGCCCGGACGGCGGGCGGCAGGGAGTCGTCGAGGTCGAGCACGAACTCGGCGTGACGCAGCACCACCTCCAGGTCGCCCAGCGCGAAGCGTGAGCGATACTCCATCAGCTCACGTCCATACGCGGCGCGCCAGTGTGGCTCGTTGGCGTGCTCGCGGATGCAGTCCGTGGGCTCCGGCAGAAGATCCAACACCCTGATGGACTCCGTTCCCGGGCTGTGCTCGAGCGCCTGTCGCACCCCCTGGGCGGCAACCTTGGCCCCTTCCAGGCACTGCACGACCTCGTCCCGCTCGGGGGTCGGCAGCGTGCAAGCTTGTGCGTGAGCCTGGGCCCACGAATGGGTGAGCCGCTCGAACCGGCGCTGGATGACGTCGGTCGTGTCCTTCGCCCGGGTCGGCACTCGACGAGCGAGCTGTGTCGCCAGGCGGTCCTGAACCTCGAGATTCCAGATCTCCTCGGCTTGCTGGTCGGTGTCGTCACAGAGGTCTTTGGCTGCATTGGCCGCGATGCCCACGGACCCAGCACCAATGCCCACCAGCACCACCATGCCCCCGGCCAACACACGGAACGCGTGTCGTCGCCACTGGGCGCGCCGGAGCGCATCGACCAGGGCCGACATGTCACTCCACCGTTGCGCCGGGTCTGGGTTCAGCCCTCGGCTCAGCACCCGGAGGATGGCCTTGGACCGCTCTTTTCCGGGGATCACAAGGTTGGCGGCCAGCTTCTGGGTGCGGTACGCCTCGAGCGTGGGGCCGGGATAGGGGCGAGCCCCCGTCAGCGCCTCCCACAGGGTCAGGCAGAACGCGAACTGATCCACGAGGGGATCCCCCGCCTGCCCTTCGTGCTGCTCGGGGGCCATGTAGGCCGGAGTTCCCAGGGCCGGCGGGTTTTCGTGGAAGTCTGCACAAGGAGTCGCCGCGCCGGCGAGCCCAAAGTCGAGGATCTTCGGCTGCCCTTCGCTGTCGAAGGCGATGTTCGCCGGCTTGAAGTCCCGGTGCACGATCCCCGAGGCGTGAGCCGCGGCCAGTGCGTTGCCCATTGCGAGGAATGCCGAGAGGATCTCCGCGGGCGAGCGTCCATTTGCCAGCCAGTCGCGCAGCACGGGCCCCTCGACCAACTCCATCACCATGTACAGCAACCGGGGGTTGTCCACCGCGACCGGCAGCTGCGTCGAGTGCGTCGTGTCGAGCAAGGTACACGTGCCCGCATCGTAGACTCGCACCAGGTGCGGGTGATCGATGCGAGCCAGGGCGTGCGCCTCAGCCATCAATATGTCGATCTTTTTCGCGGCAATCTGGTGAGGGACCGGAATGATCTTGATCGCGATCGTTCGCCGAAGGGTGGGGTCGTACCCTCGATGAACGAAGCCAGATCCCCCTCTTCCGAGCTGATCGCCGAGCTCGTAACGCCCGATCCGGACCTTGGCCCGATGGGTGCCGAACATGCGGTCGTGCAGCCGTTCGAAGCGTCGCAGATCGGACACCGGATCCGAGGCCTGCAACGGAATCGGGAACGTGCACTCGTTGTCATGCGCTTGCATGCTCACCCTCGCATGCCCAGCGCGGTGAAGGATGACGCTCTCCCGCTCGTGGTAGGGATCGGTGGAGAGCGGTGAAGATCAGCGGGGGTCGGTCGGCTTGCACCGCCCGCAGAATTGAACGACGATCGAGCAACGTGGCGACCGAGGATCGTCAGCTCCTCGACGAGTGGAGGGCGGGAAGCCGGCCTGCGGGCAGCGAGCTGTTTCGGCGCCATTTCTTCTCGGTCACGCGTTTCTTCGAGTCTCGAGCTCCGGCCAGCGCCGTCGACGATCTCGTGCAGTCTACGTTCGAGCGCTGCGTGACGGCGAGCACGCAGATCCGAGATGGTCTCCGGATCCGCGCGTACCTGCTGGCCATTGCGCGCAACGAATTGCTGATGTTCCTCCGCTCTGGGCGTGCTCGGCCGGCTCAGACGGACGCGGAGCTCGAAGAGCCCACGCGAGCATCGTGGCTCGCCAACTATCGCTCTGAACAGCGATTGTTGCTCCTGGCGCTGCGCCGGCTGCCCGACGAGCAGCAGCTGGTCATCGAGCTGCACTACTGGGAAGAGCTGACGCTGGCAGAGGTCGCCGAGGTGATGCAGATCCCGCTCAACACCGTCAAGACTCGGCTGCATCGTGCGCGGGGTCGGCTCGCCAAGGAGATCGAGCAGCTCGAGGCCAAGCCCGAAGTGCGGGAGTCGACGCTGTCGCAGATCGAGCACTGGGTGGCGTCGATCCGAGAGCGACGCTGACCGCAGGGTCGGTATCCGGCAGTCGCGGGTCATCGCGTCTTTCAGGATGCACGACCCCGATCGGAGGTTCCCCATTAAATCGATGAACGGTAGTTTTTGTTCGACGATCGTCGCGGACCGAGGGCCGGTTCGGTGGAGCGGCGCGCGGAATCGCCATCGGTGTGGAATCCACGCGAGCGCACGGATTCCGAGGCGCTCGTGGTCCGGCGCCTGGTCAAGGATCGCGTCCACCGAGGCTGCGCTCGGTGGTCGGTACGGATTCATCGTTTCGCGAGCTCGACCCTCACATACACTGATCGGGCCCGCACTCCCCTTCGCGGGGTGTCGATCCCCCCAGCCCCACCCCGCACCACTGGGGAGTGTTCTCGGGCACCTCGTCCATATACGGTGACTCCCCGTCTTCCAGCCAATACGGGTGAGCCAGCACGAACTCCCACATGGGCGCAAAGGCGGTCTGTCCTGGGGCCATGTCGAAGGGCGGAGCGGTGTGCCTACAATTATGGATGCACTCCAACAAGAAGTGCCCATCGGCGTCGAGGTTGGCCTCGAGATCCAGCGAGGTATTGTTGAAGTCCACCGCGATGCAGAAATCTTCTTCTCCCCCCCACAGCACCATCGCGGGCATCTTGTGAGAAGAGCCCCCCCAGGGCTTGACGGCCAGGCCGCCGGTGCCGCCCGACAGCGACAGGAAGCTGGCCAGCCGCTCACCGCGGCCCGAGGCCAGCTGCGAGGTGAATAGGCCGCCCGCGCTCACCCCCGCGCTGGAGATGCAGTGCTCGGCGACCATGTATTGCTCGGCCACGCAGGCGAGCATGTCGTCGAAGAACTCGAATTCCTCGTCTACGCGGGCGTCCGGGTCGAGGATCGTAAAGGGCCAACGAAAGATCAGGTCGCCTCTGGCCTCGGGGATCACCGCGGCAAAGCGATACTCATTGACCGCCGTCTGCACGTCGCCTTGCTCGAGGAAGTCATCGGCCGAGCCGCCGAGCCAGTGCCACAGGAACACCACCGGCAGGCGCTCGTCGTCGTCGAGATCCTCGGGCAGGATCAGCAAGAACTCGCGGACGAAGCCCGAGCTGTCGATCGTGTTGAGCCCGGGCGCAAGATCGGGGCAGGCACCCTCGTACGTGGGCAGCGGGGGCGGGAGCTCGGCGCCGGGCGGTGGGGTGTCGCGACAGTCGAGCGCGCCGGTCGGGGGCAGATCCGCGTAGAAGACGTCGTCGAACGGTCCCGCGGTCAGATCCTCGCTCGCCGTCGTGTCGAGTGAACTTTGGCTGGTCATCCCGCCGGTGGTCGTGGTCGATTCGGCCGCCGGGCCGCTACTGCTGCTGCTCGACTCGGTTCCCTCGCCCGATCCCCCGACCTCATCAACCGTGCACGCTCCGCACAGGAGCGCAAGGACACCTACGTGTAGGAAGATTCGAGACTCGAGCCCACGTTCACCTGTCACGATTGTCACGATACCACCTGGCGAAGCCGGCGAAGCCGGCGAACGCGGTGAAGGTGGCTTCGGGATTCGGGTGCGATCGGCTCGGTCGAGCGTCCTCCCTGGATTTGCAATCATCGTGCGATCATGGTCATCTAGATCACGTTTTGAACAAGTCGCGGGGTCATGGTCAACGAACGCCATCGGCGGAGTGCGATGGTGCGGCGGCCGAATCGACCCAATTGGGCCAAGCTTCGCGACCTGAGCGGCGACGATTTCCTCGGATCCAGCTCGCATTGACGGTGCGCTTGCGGTTTGCATCAGCCGAAGCGGCCTACGACAGTCGGACCGTCGACATCAGCGAGGGTGGGGTGTTCATTCGTATGGAGAACCCTCGGCCCGAGGGCACCGCCATTCGGTTGCAGCTACACGTAGGTGAGCGGCAGCTGGAGATCGGTGGAGTGGTGGTCCGCTGCATTCGACCGGGGGAAGGTCCTGCATGTGGGATTGGGGTGCTCTTTACCGAAATCCGGCCCGAGGACCGGAGCTTCGTGCAGCAGCTGGTCGATGAGCGTTTATCGGCCGATCGTTGATCGGGTTGCAACGCGCTATCGCGAAGGGATCGACGGGTTCGGGTTGGCGAGCCCGTTGCTTTCGCGATAACTCGCGCTGTACGCCGATGGCTCAAGACGACCGTTATCCGTTCGTGCCCTATCGCCCTGCGCGTGTCCCTCTCGATGAGGCCTTGCGTCGCGGTCGGGCGTTCTACGAGCAGATGGACGCGCGTCGGAGCGTACGTCACTTCAGTGACGAGCCGGTACCGCGCGAGGCGATCGAGCTGGCGATCCGCACGGCGTCGACGGCTCCCTCGGGGGCTCATCGGCAGCCGTGGCGTTTCGTGGTGGTCGACGATCCGGCGATCAAGCACCGCATTCGGGAGGCCGCCGAGGCCGAGGAGCGTCGTAGCTACGAGGGTCGTATGTCCAAGGAGTGGCTCGAGGCTCTGGCTCCGATGCGGACCGATTGGCACAAACCCTACCTCGACACCGCGCCGTATCTGGTCGTGGCGTTCGAGGAGATCCACAGCTTCTTCCCCGACGGTCGGCCGCGCAAGAACTACTATGTGCGTGAGAGTGTAGGGTTGGCGTGTGGTCTATTCATCGCGGCGCTGCATCAGATGGGGCTCTCGACCGTCACGCACACGCCGAGCCCCATGAAGTTCTTGGGCGAGATCTTGGGGCGACCCAAGAACGAGCGACCCTTCATTCTGTTCCCGGTGGGCTATCCCGCCGCCGATGCCGAGGTGCCCGATCTGCGCCGCAAGACCCTCGAGGAGGTCATGCTGTGGAACCCCGATGGGCGGCCGGCAGCGTCGAACGCTGAGGGTACTGGGAGTGTGGACGAGCCCGAGGCCGACTGAGCTGTCTATATCTGATGCCGAATATGATGCCGAGGCCGCGGTCGCCCTACGGTTTAGTACCCGGGCGCTATTCCACGCGACTCCGGATCCGTGGGTCGCCGTCGAGCCGCAGCCCGATCGTCAGGCTGGCGCAGCTATCGACCGCGGCCTTGGCCTCGGCCACCACCGTTGGATCCCGAGCACCAAAGAGCTCCCCGCGCACCAATCGGGTCATCGCGGCCTCTTGCGTCTGCTCTTGTCGCAACGCGACCGCCAAGCTGGCGTCGAGCAGACGACGAGCTGGGCGCAGGCCCCCGGCCAAGGCAGCCAGACGGCCTGCCTCTCGCAGCGCGTGCGGCAGGCCATTGCGGAACCGCCCAGCCGACCATAGCCCTCGGGTCAGGCTGCGGCGAGCCCGACGGAGCGCGCTGCGGCGAGCACGGGGATCGGGGGCGTTCTCGGCCGCCCGACGCCACGCGGTCGCCCGCCACACGTCGAGCTCCGACAGCGTCTCGGTGTTCATCAAGCCGCACCGACGCAGCTCGTCGGCGGTCTGGTCGAGCGTGATCGCGGCCTCGTCGGGTCGCCCCACGCCGAGCAGTCGCAGGCCTGTTGCCTGCATGGTGACCAGCTTGGTGAATCGGTGGTGGATCTGCTCGGAGATCTCCACCTGGATCTGGATCATCATCGAAGGTACCCGACCCCCGGACGCATGCGTCCACGCCAGGATGCTGGTCGCGGCCGCGAAGACGTCGCCGGTGTCGAGGGCTTCCTCGTGGACCCGCCGGGTGATGCTGGTGGCCTCGGTCGATCGTCCTAGCCGGTGCATGGCCATGGCCGCGTGGAGCAGCGCGTCGTGGGCCTCGGGTGCGTCACCCATGGCCTCGAGGCGCTCGGCGGCCACCGTGGAGACCCGGGCCGCCTCGGCGAAGCGCGAGGCGCCGTAGAGCACCACCCCTTGCTGGTGGAGGGCATGCGCCTCGCCCCAGCGGTCGCCCAGGCGGCGCTGGATCTCCAGGCTGCGATCCACATAAGCCAGCCCGCGGTGAAACCACGGCACGGTGGCCAGCATCAGTCCGTGCCCGGCATACGCGTGCCCGAGCTCGGGGGTCGGCAGGTGGCGCTCGGCCGCGTTGAGCTCCCGCAGGTGGGGCCAGAACACCTCCAGGCTTCCCCGGCTGAACGAGTAGGCGTGGGTCAGGCGGCTATAGATCCGCATGGCCAATCGCTCGGCCTCTTGGGCGGGGCGAGGGCGATCCTTGCGGGGCGCGTAGGTGTTGCGCAGCTGCACGGCCGCCTCGCGTAGGTTCCCCAGCAGCAGCCGCGCTCGACCCTTGGGCACCGGCTGGTCCAGATCGGCGAGCGCGCGCTCGAGGGCCTCGGTCGCCGCGTCCACGTCACCCCGGTTGAGCTCCACCTCGCCCAGCTTGTGGTCGATGCGAGCTCGCTCCACGCCGGGTTCCAGCATGGCGCGGGCTCGATGCAGCGCCTGGGCCGCCTCGTCGAACCGAGCCTGGCGCATCAGCACCACCGCGTACTCGTTGCGCACCCGGATCTCGCGCTCGACCGAGGGGATCCCCGCCTCCAGGGCTCGTCGGTACAGCTCGCCTGCACGATCGAACGCCAGCGTCGCGCTCGAGGCCTCGGCGGCCCGCAAGTAGTGGGGCACGGCCTGGGCCCGGCGCCCTCCGGCCTCGAGGTGCTTGCCGACCCGCTCGTGATCGACGGTCCCTGCGGCCCGAAGCGCCTCGACCAGCCGCAGGTGCCAGGCTCGGTGTTCCTCGTCGCTCAGCTCGGCCAGCACGGCGTCGCGGATCCGGTCGTGATAGGTCTCGATGACCTCGACCCCGCGCGTGCCCTTGACCCGCAGCAGGTGAGACGCGCGCAGCTGCACCAGCGCGGCGCTCTCGTTCGCCCCGATGTCGGCGGCGTGGCGGGCCACGGCTCGCGCCACCGGGCCGGCGGCCACCGTGATCGCTTCGAGCAGGCGACGGGCGGGCGTTGCGAGGTTGCGGATCCGGGTGCGGACCACCGCCTCGACCGTCAAGCCCTCGGCGGGCATCTCGGGCTCATTACGGCTCGACACATAGCGTGCCAGCTCTACCAGCAAGAAGGGGTCGCCCTTGGCTTCGCGGACCACCTGGGTCGCGTCGACCCCGGTCGGGTTGATCGGTGCCAGGCGCTGGGCCAAGTCGAGCGCCGCGTCGTCGTCGAGCGTATCGAGCGCGATCACGTCGTGGCTGGCCTGGGACGCGAGGAAGTTGCGCAAGAAGACGCTCGTCTCCTCGTCCTCGCGTCGATAGCTACCCAGCAGCAGCAAGGGCGGCTGGGGTGTGCTGAGCACCTCGGCCAGCACCTGGGCACTATCGACGTCGCCCCACTGCAGATCATCGATCGCGATGATGAGGGGCGCATGTCGAGCCAGCGCCTCGAGCAGCTGACGCAGCGCAGCGACCCCCTGGCGTCGGATCCGTGCCGGGTTGGATGTGTTGGGCTCGTGGCCGCTGGTGCGACCGGGGATCGGTGCGCTGACCACCACCGTCGATCGGGCAGACGCCGCCAGATCGGCCGCGTCGAGCCGGTCGTGCGGTGCCTTCGTTCGAAGTCGAGCCGGTTCCACCAGGCTGTCTTCGTCCGAGTGAGGGTGGCTGACCGCGACCGTCTGGCGCTGCCGGAGCTCCTTGAGCTCGTCGGGGGCGATCGACTTGTGCCTGGGGGCCGAGGCCTGTGTGGATGACGGGGGGTTGCCGAACTGGCTGAGCACGGGGAACAGCCGCCCCAGCGCCCACCGATGGCGCGGCATCACCTCTTCGCGCTCGTTCTCCGGCATGCTCGCCAGGTGCTGGCATACCGCGTCCATCACCACGTCGAGCGCCTTGTAGGGCACCGACTCTTGTTCGTAGCAGCGACCGGTGAGCACCACCGCGCCTTCGCGACGCTGGCGGGCCAAGAAGCACCGCACCAGCGCGCTCTTGCCGATGCCCGAGCGCCCCGTCACCAGCACGATCCGGCCCTCGCCGGCCTTGACCTCGCGCATGGCCGCTTCGATCCGGGCCAGCTCTGGGTCGCGGCCCAGCAGGGGGACCTCGGTGCGGTTCCGCGGGGGCAGCGTGCGCTCCGAGTTGCCGCACAGCAGGTCCAGGATCGCCGGGCCTTCGGGTCGCATCACCGGGTCACGGGCCAGCAGCGCCACGCAGAGGCGATCGAGATCCACCGGCACATCCGGCGTGATAACGCTGGGTGGATCGGGGTCGCGGGTCAGCTTGTCGCTCACCGGATCTTCGCTCGAGTGCGGTAGCCGACCGGTCAGTGCCTCGTACAGCATCACCCCCACCGCGTAGAAGTCGGTCGAGGGGCGGGGATCTTTGCCCTGTGCTTGCTCGGGCGACATATAGGCCGGGGTTCCGGCGGCCTGGGCCGTGCCGGCCAGCTCGGCGGCCACCCCGAAATCCAGCAGGACCGCTCGCCCCGAGTCGTCCACCATCACGTTGGACGGCTTGACGTCGCGGTGCACGTGGCCCGCGTCGTGGAGGGCCATCAGCCCTCGGACGAGCTGGGCCGTCACCACGCGCAGCGTGGGCAGCTGCGCGGACACCAGCGGGGGAAAGCAGGCCAGCTCGCCCGCGATCGCGATCGGGACCCGAGGAGGAGCCAAACCCGACGACCACTCCGCCACCGTGTCGCGCTCGGGCGCCGGCGGCCGGGTGCTGCCCGACTCCCATGACGTGGCCGCGCCGACTGGTCGTCGCACGTAGCCCAGGAAGTCGTTGCCGTCCACCAGCTCCATGGTGAACATCAGCTCGTTTCCGGTCGCGTGCAGCTCGTAGAGCTTGACCAGGTTCGGATGGGACACGTCGGCCATCGACCGAAACTCTCGCTTGAACGCGAGCATGCTCGCCGACCCCTGAACCCCGAGGACCTTGAGGGCCAGCTCGGCCCCCCGCTGTCGATCTAGTGCTCGGTAGACCACGCTCGACATGCCACGACCGAGCGTGGACCGGATCTCGAAGCGGTCGTCGCCGTCGAAGCTCGGCAGCTGCGGATTTCCCAGTCGCCCAGAGGCACCGTTGGGCATGACTCGCTCCACGGAAGTGCCATCGTATCCACAAATCTCGGAGAGGTAACGATGCTCGCCCCGGGGTCGTGCGTCGGGCCGGGGCATCCTTCAACGAGCGTCAACGCACGTAATCGGTTCACCGGGCGGCCGACCCCGAGGCGGAATCTCCTGAGAAATTCGTGCGATGTCTCGCACGTTAGCGGAACGTTTGGGCCGATTCTTCGACCGGTCGCCGGCGTTATCCCCCAATACGCCGGGTATCGTACTGGAGTGCCCCAGCAAAGGAGTGGCGCCGATGGGTCTCCCGAACGGGCGGCACCGGGGTCCGACTCCGGCGAGTCCATGGCGCCCGTCGCGATGCCTCACGGGGCCCGGTGGGATCGGTCGGCATGGGCCTGGCTACTGGTCGTCCTCGTGATCGCTGGTGCGGCCTTGTTGGTGGGCCTGGGTGGGGGACTGATGCGTCCCTACGACGAAGGTCTCTACGGCAAGCTCGCCCGCAACGCCCTGGAGCACGGCCGATATCTCTATGCCGTGGGATCCGACGGCGAGCTCTACGAAGGGTTCAGCAAGCCGCCGCTGACGATCCTGCTCGTCGCCGCCTCGTTCGACGCCCTGGGCGTCTCGCTGACCGCACTGCGCCTACCCTTTGCGTTGAGCATGCTGGCCACCATCGGGGTCGCGTTTGCCTGGGGGCGGCGGATCGGCGGACAGCTCGACGGACAGCTCGGCGGACAGCTCGGCGGACAACTCGACGGACAGCTCGGCGGACAACTCGGCGGTACGCCCTTTGGAGTGGCCTGGGCCGGCGCCCTGCTCACTTGCACGGCTGCGTTTCGCTGGGGTCGCGTTGCCTGCATCGAGCCCATGCTCATGCTCTGGGTCCTCACCGGTCTGTGGGCCTATCACCAGGCGATGGGTCGGCGTGGTCGGGCCGGCATCGCGTGGGCACTGCTGTCGGCGCTCGCCCTGTGCCTGGCGGTGGGGACCAAGCAGGTCGTCGTGGGCTTGGCCATGATCCCCATCGTGGTCCTGGAGCTGTGGCGTCTTCGTTGGCGCGAGGCTCTGCCCCGTCTGCTGCTCGTGCTCGGCTTGCCCACCCTCGTGGGTTTGGCCTGGCTACGGGCGGTCGCTGGCGCGGTCGGGGAGGCCGCCTTTGAGATCTACTTCGACGTGGGCGTGGTGGAGCGCGTGGAGGGCTATCGATCCGGCACCAGCATGCGCTCGCTCAACGAGCTGTCTGGGGTGGTCGCCGAGGCTTGTGAGCCCTTTGCGTGGGTCTTGGGCGCGGTGGGCCTGGTGGTGCTGGTGCTCACCCGGCCTCCCGCGCGTGGTCGGGCCGACGGCGCGCTGCTGCTGCCGCTGTTGTTGCTGGTCACCGTGCTGGTCTTCGACAATGCCTCCAGCTCGATGCGTCCCTGGTACGCCTACAACCTGGTCGTGCCTCTGTCGGCCGGGCTGGGCTTCTTGGTCGCCGGCTTGGTCGCTCCCGGGGGTGACCGGCTGGGGATCGCCCGGGCGACCGGAGGAGCCATGGTCTTGGCCGTGGGTGCCGTGGGGAGCTTGGCCGACGTCACCTCTCAGCTCAATGTCGTAGTGCTGGTGGGTCTGCTCGTTGTGCTCGCGTGGCGCGGGGGCTCACCGGGATCGCGATGGGTTCGGGCGCGGGTCGTCTTGCTGGCGGCCGGCGTGTTGGCCCTTGGGGTGGGGATCGCCACCCGCCCCGAGCTCCGCACCCCGCCGGGGGGTCATGAGCGGCTCATGACGATCCTCGCAGCGCGGGGGATCGAGCGGGTCCATGTCGACAACGACACCAAGCTCGGCAGCCAGCATGCTTGGGGCACCTACTATGGCCCGAAGGCCGACCTCATCGCTCAGCCACCTTGGCGCACCCGGCGTGAGGCCGACGCCTATGTCACCGGGGTGATCTGGCCCACCGAGTTCCGCCCCCCCTCGGGCGTCGAGGTCGTGCATGTGCCCGGGGTGATGGCGGTGATCGGCGACGTCGAGCGGGCGCCCTGGGACGGCTCGACCCTCGGTGTTCTGCTCGACCAGGGTCCTCTCACCTTCGAGGCCGAGCACCTGCCCAGCCAGCGCGTCGACGTGGTGGTGGACGATCCCCAGGCCTCGGGTGGGTATGCGTCCGCGGTGGTGGTGGGCTCGGGTCGCCCGCAGGACGCGTTCTTACTCAGCCATGGTCCCGGGGTTCGTCTACCGCCCGGGCCCTACACCGCCGAGTTCATGCTGCGCTACGGGTGCCAGGGGGTAGTCGAGCGGCTCGCCCTGGTGTTGCAGGTCATCGCGGGGCGCAAGAGCGTGCGGCGAGTCGAGCTTCAGTGCCCCGAGCAGGAGGCCAACGACTACGAGGCCGTTGCTGTGAAGTTCTCGCTCGAGAGTGCTGCGCGCGTGGAGCTGCGGGTCAAGTATGCGTTTGGTGACGTTTGGTTCGACCGGGTGGTGGTACGGCGGCGGTGACCTGGGGCCTCGTAGCGTTGTAGACGCCGGTCTACCAAGACAGCGACTCGGGTGCAGCCTCGAACAGCGGTCCAAGATCAGCACGTCGCGAGCCGCTTCGTTTCATCTCGGCCCATACGAACGGATGCTGCATGCTTTGAATAGCGCGGACCAGCCGATTGAGGCGGCGCTTGCTGGTGCCAGCGTCTTGCTCGGACACGTACTCTCGTAGCCTCGCGCGGTAGGAGACGAACGCTTCCTCGCGTGCCTTGACCAGTGCATCGCGAAGGTTCAGGCGGAGCGTCTCGATCGTGTAGATGGCCCGCTCGAACTCGATCGGGTGATGTTCTCACCAAATTCACCTGTGCTGTATGCGTCGAGGACATTGCCATACAAGAGGCGATCGCGGGCCACGTCCTTCAGCATTCCTCCCTCCGAGTCTGTGCCTGGCTTCGGTAGGCGGTAGATCGTGCTGTTCTGACCCGGATAGCACACGAGCGGGCTGTGGGTCGTGACGATGAATTGCACCCGAGGAAAGTGCTCGCACAGCCAGGCGCCGATCCGTCGCTGCCAGGAAGGGTGCAGGTGGGCGTCGATCTCGTCGATCAACACGACACCGGGCACCGCGATCTTGGTGGGGTCTTCGCGGTCGAAGACCATGCGTACCCCATAAGTCTCGACGAGCTGGCGGATGAGCTCGAAGGTCATGCTGAGGATCGATCGATAGCCATCGCTCAATTCATCGACGGAGACGTTGCAGCCATTACCATCGACGAAACGAACCGCACTGGACGAGATCTCTTCGATACGTGCGCGGTGGGGCAAGAAATCCGATTGGTCCACGAACTCGCGAATATGCTTGACTAGCGCCACGTCGGGGTGATCATCAGAGGCGCCATGTTGTCGGGCTTCCAGCATCTTGAACTGGAGCTTCTTCAGCCAAGAGATGCACTCGGAGAGCGCGATTCCCTCGCCGAAGATCGACAAGTGTCGTGCGAGGCGAGGATTCGAATAGAATAGCTTCTCTGCATCCTTGTCCCCTCCCGCAAAGCGACGAAACGGACCGTAAGAAGCGGAGAACCAGCCCGGCTTTCCGCTCCATATGTGACGGTCCGGGTCGAATTTGTACTTTGGCTTCCACAGGCTGACGCTTTTGCTCTGTTTGCGGGTGAAGCGAAGGCCACACGGCAGGTAGTATCGTTTGACCCGCGAGCCACGACCAGCAAACTTGTCGAGTTTGTCATCGGGATCGATTTCGATGGCAATATGACCCCTGCGTTCATCATTGCGCAGCCAGTCGGCCCAGTTCTGACGGAGGGCCGCGGCTTCGGCTGGCCCCACGAACGCCAGCGCCATGGAACGCAACACCGAGCTCTTCCCGGATCCATTGTCGCCGATGAGCACGTGCCACCCGGCATAGCGATCGTGCTTGATCTCCCACCGGAACGAATCGATCGCGCGAACATTGGAGATTTCGACGCTCTTGACGTACATGGTGCTCCGGTTGCTCCGTTGGGTCGTTCGCGGCGGGCGGGGATTAGACACGGCGCTGTGCTCCAGGGCGTAGGAACGGCAAGAGCCCGCCGGTGCTTGCCGGCGGGCTCTTGCCCGTGTTTGGCTTTTCTTGCGCGGGGCCGGAGGACTTCACGCGCCGGAGGACTTGATGCGCCTGAGGACATGACGCGCCTGAGGACTTGCCGCGCCCGAGGATTTCACCCGATAGATCCGATGCGGCGCCGCCCGGTTCAGTCGTTCCACTGCCGGCGGTCGCAGCAGCGGGTCGATGTACGCCGGGATCTCGCTGTCGGTCATCAGCAGCGATCCGTCCTTGGTGAGGTTGACCCCGTCGGCCCAGACGATCGCCTCGTCCTTGAACAGGGTCTGAAGCTCGCCGTCGGGCTCCATGATAGCCACCCCTCCGTTCTCCACGTCGGTGATGTACACCCGACCTTGCGCGTCGATCTCGATCCCATCCGAGAGCGGCTTGGTCCCCACCCGCTCCACCGCGCGGGCCACCGCGTCGGCGGGCAGCGAGGCGTCGAGCAGCGTGGCGGTGGGTACCCGGTACAGGCTGTCGTGGCTCATCGTCGCGTAGTAGAGCCACTGGCCGTCGTGGCTGACGGCCACCCCGTCCACTCCCACCGAGAAGTTGACCAGGCCCCAGGCGAGCTTGTATGGGCCGTCGATCGTGCGGATCTCCCAGTCTTGGGGCTCGGTCGACGGGTGCCCCTCCAGCACGCGGCGGGCGGTCTTGCTCTCGATGTCGAACACCACGATGGCAGGCGAGGCCAAGAAGAACGCCCCGGTGTCGGCCATGTAGATCGTCTTGCCGTCGGGCGAGACCCGGAGATCCTGGCTGAACATGCCCGCGTCCTCGCCCAGATCGTGCTCGAAGACCAGCGCGTTGGTGGCCAGGTCGAACGCCATCAACTTGGTCGCGCGATCCTCCAGGCCCGCCGGCGAGATCAGCCACAGCCGGTCGAGCGGACCGACGGTAATGCCCAGCACCCCCTGCAGCCGGGGCTGGAGCTGCTGGTTTGGGTAGGGCTGGGGCTCACCATCCACCAGCTCGAACACGAAGCTGTCGCCGAAGCGCTGCGGCTGCGTGAAGGGGTGGATGTTGAAGAAGATCCGCCCCTCGCTCGAGCTGGTCACGTTGCCCGGCGGCAACGGCAACTCCACCAGCACTTCGAGCTGGTCGGGCGAGATCCGGGGCGCAGTGCTCACGTCGGGGTAGGGCTCGCCTCCGCCCAACATGATCCGCATCACGAGCAGCGATCCGAGCACCAGGGCGACCAGGGAGCCCAGGCCCCATAGCACCCGCTTGTTCACCGTGGACATCGTCATGGCCCTCGTAGCCTAGGATCGCTCTTGCCAATAATAAAATCGATTGATTGAATCAATACATGAATGAGATCGATATATCCACGATCGACCTCAACCTGCTCGTTACGCTCGACGCGTTGCTCGCCGAGGGCAGCGTGACCCGGGCCGCGCGGCGCCTGGGGATCGGCCAGCCCGCAGCCAGCCACGCGCTGGGGCGGCTGCGCGAGCTGTTCGAGGATCCCCTCTTTGTGCGGGCGGGGCGGGCGGTAGTGCCCACCCCGCGGGCCGATGCCCTACGCGAGCCCCTGGCGCGGCTGTTGGCCGACGTCGCTCGCCTGGTGCGGCACGAGGTGGAGTTCGATGCCGCCACCACGACGCGGTCGTTCGTGCTGATCTGCCCCGATCTGCTGGCTCCCTTGCTGCCCCGGATGAGCGCGCGGCTTCAGGGGGTCGCGCCTCGGGCGAGTCTGGAGGTGCGCAACCGGAGCGGTGACGATGCGCGCGCACTCGAGCTGGGTCAGGCCGATCTCGCGGTAGGTCCGGGGCCGGCCGAGGGGGCCGGCCTGCAGACTCGGGGATTGGGGACGATCCACTGGGGGGTGGTCGCTCGACGGTCGCATCCTGCCTTCGCTCGGGGGCGCCGACTTCGAGCACGGGCCTGGGCCGAGCATCCGCACGTGCTGGTCAAGACCGGCAGCAGCAGCCGCAGCTTTGTCGCGGCTGCGCTGGAGCGGGCTGGCGTGTCACGGCGGATCGGCCTGGTCGTGCCCACCTTCCTGGCCGCCTTGGTCGCGGTGGCGGAGACCGACTTGTTCTTTGCTGCGCCCCGTGAGTTGGTCGCACCGCTGCTGCCCCGGCTCGATCTGGTCGTCGTCTCACCCCCGATCGAGATCCCCGTGATCCCGATCGTGGCGCTATGGCACGAACGCTACCACGCGGATCCGGCCCATCGGTTCTTTCGCGGGGTGGTGGTGGACGAGTTCGAGGCGAGCCTGAAGCTGCGTGGTCGGTCGGGCAAGTGCTGAGCCCATGGCTCACGCCGGGTGCAGCATGGAGCCTCGGCGACTGGCATCGACCGCGGCCTGCTCGATCAGATCTACGAGCTCACGGGCCTGGCGCCGTCGCCGACGAGTGGGCTCGAGCGGCAGACACAGGGTGCGAGCGCCCGTACCCACCACCAGGCGCGTGCGGCTCCACCGGGGACCCAGCGTGCCCGTGATCAGCAAGGCCAAGCCCAGCGGACCCACCATGCCCAGTGCACCGACCAGGATCGCCAGCAGGGCCAAGGCGCCCAGGCCCCCTAAAGTGAGCGCCAACGGGCCGTAGTTCGCCCGAATGAGCCGTGTCCACTGGACCTGGCTGAGCAGGACGGAGGTTGATGACTCGCCGCCGCAGCCTCGCGCATGAAGGATCACCCGATGGGTCGTCAGCGTCATGCTGCCCATGGAGCGAACCTCCCGCTCACCGTAGAATAGCCTTCGTTTCAGCTCACTCGATGATGCCATCGATCCATTGGTGACTTCGTCGACACATTCGAGGGAAGATACCGGTGAATTCCAGGAAAAGGGCCCTTTCGTTCATCGGATCATTCGAGATCGAATTGCCCGCGGACCTTACGGGCCCACGAGTGTAAGGTCATTTGTGTGCTCTTTTGTAGCTCGGGGGAGTCGGTGAGTGTCTCGATATGACGCTGGAGGTCTCGTCGAGCTCCGCGGATGCGCCCCCGAAATTTGGTCTCCGAGAGTCCCAAGATCTCGCAGACCGTTGGCCCCTTGAGGCCTTCGAAGAAGTAGAGCTCGACGAGGATCTGCGTGTCGAGCGACAGGCGCCGCAGCGCGTTGATCAGCAGCTTGCGCTCCTCTCGGCTCTCGACCGCGACGAAGGGCGCCATGTCCAGGTCGATCATGGGGGTTTGTTCCACCGCCACTTGGCGATCGGAACGACGCCGCTCGCGGTAGTGCTCGAGCAGCACGTGGCGCGCGATCCCGTAGATGAACGTGTCGAAGCTCGAGCGACCCTCGAAGGCTTCGAGCTTTCTCACGCAGCGGTCGAAGGTCTGCTGGACCAGCTCTTCGATGATGTCCCGATCGCTGGTCTTACGCGAGAAGAACCGCTTGATGCGAGGGAACTGCCGAGCGATGAGATCGTTGCCCGCCTTCGCGTCGCCTCCTCGCCAGCGGTCGAGCAGCTCCGCCTCGTTTCCACCCCCCACGACCCGTGGTCTAACACAGGAGGTCGTCGAGCCGCGAGCGCGAAGGCGACCTCGGGGCGGTGCTCCGCCGACCGGAGAGTCGATGCCGGTGTGCCGCGAAGCGGGGGACGAATGCTCGCGTTCGGGTTGATGCTCGCCGGCGCCAGGGGGTGAAGATGGAGTTCGCGATGGAGTTCGCAATGGAGTTCGCAATGGAGTTCGCAATGGAGTTCGCATGGTGGTGTGGGGTCAGGGATCCGCTTCACCTTACTGCGGAGAGCAGACCTGGAGCGTGCACGATCCGATCAACGGTCGGCCGCGACCGCGGCCTAAGGGAGCCGAGCACGGTGTGGCGGTTACCATGAGGTCGATGATCTGGGGTAGGTGATACTCACCCGAGGTGCAGTACATCTTGTTGCGTTCCCAGCTCTCGATGATCGCCTGGCGACCCCGATCCTCCACGACTCGATCGATGCGCAGCTCGTAGTACAAGCCGGTCGTCTGATCGACGAAATCGTGGATCTCAAAGCTGACTGTCTCTGCGTGGTCGACGTCGATCTTCGCGGTTAGCAACGTGTCGGGCAAGTCCTCGACGAATCGTGGGTGCATCGGGATGAGCCCGATCGTGCGGGAATCCAGCAATGTGCCGTCGATCTTGCACTTGATCCGCATCGTTCGTCCCTTTTGGTCCTCTCCCGGACCAGCGGTTGCCCCCCTCTTCGTGTATGAGTGAAGATGGACCGGTTTTCGGCTCGACACCTGCGTCGATTCCTTCGATTTATTCGGGGGTGCGCACGCGGTACCGACAGCGCACGGCCAAAGTGCCGCTTGCCACTGCCATGCGGGTAGTCGGCCATCAGGGCCTGACGTTCGGTTGCGACGAGCACTTCATGTAGGTCTTTGTCTTACCTAAGATCCCATACCCCCCCTCAACCGTTCGACGCGGTCCTTCATGCGACCTCCAACCGCTGGGAATAGCGCCATTGGCCCGGACGTCCCCGAGTTCGTGGGTGATCCTGGGGCCGTGCCCGACGTGCCCGACGTGCCCGACGTGCCCAGCCGTCGAGCGGCGGCGTGGTGGCGCGCCAAGGTCACGGTGCATCAGCTGCGCCGAGTGCTCGCCGATCTCGGCCCCTCGGGGCCCCGACGCCATCGACCGTCGGCCGCCATGCGCGGTGCTCCGCTGCTGGCGTCGTCGCGCACGCCCCTTTGGTCCACCGATCCGGGACTCGAGTGGGTGCTGGAGGCGGGCAAGGTCGACAACCTCCGTCGCGCCATCCGCTCGCTGCACGGGATCGAGGTGGGCCCCGGCCAGCTGCTGAGCTTTTGGGCGCAGGTGGGGCCGCCGTGGGCGGCGCGTGGGTACGTGGAGGGTCGTGAGGTTCGGGAGGGCTGCATCGTGCCCTCGATCGCGGGCGGCTTGTGCCAGTTATCCAATGCCCTGTACGACGCGGCCCGGCGCGCCGGGCTGGAGATCGTGGAGCGTCATCGACACTCACGGGTCGTGCCCGGTTCGGCGGCGTCCGCCGGTCGCGACGCCACGGTCATGTGGAACTATGTGGATCTGCGGGTGCGCAGCCCGCATGCGTTTCGGGTCGAGGCGGAGCTGACGGCTGAGGCGCTGGTGCTGCGTCTACGTGGCTACGCGAGACAAGCGGGACGGGCGGGACAGGCAGGACGGGCGGGACAGGCAGCACGGCGCGGTCACGTCGCGGCGCGACCCGTGATCGAGCCCGGAGATCGAACCCTGCTCCATGTGGTGGGCGGCGTGGTGGGCGAGACCCGTGGGGCTCGCAGCTGCTTGTCGTGTGCGCACAGCCGCTGTCATCGGGTGCGACCGGCCCCGTCGATCCGCAGCGGTCGTCGAGCGTGGTTGGTCGACGGAGTGTGGCCGGAGCACGACGCCTGGCTTCGGGCCGTTCGTGAGCCCGACGACATCCTGCTGCTGCCGCTGGACGGGCGACGCTTCGGTCGAGCGCGGTACGCCTGGAGCCGCGAGGGCTTTGCCGCGGTCCACCATTTTCCCGGGTTGACCGTGCAACGTGCACTGGGTTCGCGGCGGCTGGCCGCCCAGGGAGCGGCGCGACAGCGGGCGTTGCTGCGCCACGAGGCTCGCCTGGCCCAGGCGATGGCCGCTCGGCTACCCGCGAGCGCGACCCACCTGGTGATCGCCCAGACGCTCTTGCCTCACCTTTGGCAGGCGGGGGTACTGGGCGGGCGTCGCTTCGATGTGCTGATGACCCGACCCTCGCTGACGATGCTGCACCAGGCGCTCGATCGGGCGGCTCGGCTGCACCCCCAAAGCCCGACCCTCGGTGACTTTCGGGCCGACCCCGAGTGGCTCGCGGTCGAGCGCGCCGCGCTGGCGGCCGCCGAGCGGATCGTCACCCCGCATGCCGGGATCGCGCGAGCGTTCGGGGAGCGTGCGGTGCGGCTGGGTTGGGCGCGACCGCCCCGGGTTCCGCCGCGCCCGGCCCGGGCGGGCGACGCCGTGCCGCGGGTGTGGTTTCCGGCGAGCACCCTGGGGCGCAAGGGCGCCTATGAGCTCCGGGAGGCGCTGCGTGGGCTTCCGGTCGCGTTGGTGCTCGGAGGGCCGGTGCTCGAGGGGGCTGATTTTTGGGAGCGCGCCGCGATCCGTGGCGGTGAGGGCGACGCAGACTTGGTGGTGTCTCCCGCCCACGTGGAGACCGCGCCGCGCCGGTTGCTATCGGCGCTAGCCCGCGGCCTGCCCGTGATCGCCAGTGAGGCGTGCGGACTCGAGCCCGAGCTGGGCCTCACCGTGGTGCCCACCGGCGACGCCGTCGCCCTGCGCGAGGCGATCGTGGCGCAGCTGGGCCTGCGCGAGGGCACCGCTTCGGTGGCATGAGCCGCTCGACCGCTAGCGAAGCGGCAAGGCCACCAGCCGAGCCATCAGCTCGTCGCGTAGCGAGTCGACGGCATCCGCCGCCATGCCGCAGTAGAAGCTGCGCAGCGTCGACACTCGGTACTGCTCGAGGGTGATGAGACGGATGGCCCAGTCGCGCAGGGCCGTTCGGTACCCGAGGAAGATCTGCTGAATCAACACCTCGTGCGCGACCTGCCCTCGCATCAGGCCCGCGGTGGTCGCGGAATGGAATGCGTGGATGGGGAACGCCAGAGCGCGCCGTACTATGCCCGATTCGGGCGCCCAGAACATCGCCTGATCCTCGGCAAACTCGGCCGCCACGAACGCTCCACGGTAGAAGCTCTCATCCTCCCCAAATAGCTCGGTGGTCAGGACGGCCACCGCCTCGAGCTGCGGGAGTGGGTCGGCGGGTACATCGCAAAGGAGCGCCTCCAACCGCTGCTCGAGCGTGTCCAACATCTGCACCACCAGCGTGTGGATGATGCGATCCTTGTTGCCGATGAGGTTGTACAGCGTGGGCTGGGTGACCCCGGCATCCTTGGCGAGGGCGCGTACGTTGAGCGCCCGGTAGCCGCCCTCGGCCAAGGTCCGACGTGCAACCGCGAGGATCCGCTCTCGACGACGTTGCTTGTTGATCTCACGCGTAGACATGCTCGGGCGATCTTTGGAGTTGACTGGTATAAAATTTTAGCTAAGCTAAAATTATAAGCAAAGGGGCGCGACTTCCGCGTCAGCCGAGAATCAGAGCGTGGAGGAGCGCAAACCATGACCGACACAGTGAGCGAAGCGGCGGTAGTTGTCATTGGGGCCGGATATGCGGGCATATCGGCCCTTCATGCCGCCATTGGCCACCTTGGGCCGCGGCAGCGGGCGGTCATCGCCGACATGCGAGCGGACTGGGGAGGCCAGTGGCTGGAGCAGTACGATTTCGTGCGGCTCCACCAGCCCTACCGGCACTTCACGGCGTACGACCAGGCGTGGGCGCTCGACAGGGACCCCTCTCACCTGGCGTCTCGTGCCGAGATCCTCGATCACATGCGAGATCTGGGCGCCCGAGCCGGAACCCGGCAGCCGGTGAGCCCCCTGTTCGGCCATCGCTATGTCGGGCACGAGCGAAAGCCGGGGTCCCCTCTGCTCGAGGTCACCTTCGAGTCCGTCGCCGATCCGTCCTCGACGGTGGTGGTTCGCACGCCGCGGATCATCAAGGCCACCGGCTTCGACTTGCCGATCAAGAAGCCGCTGTCGCTCTCGTCGTCGGCCGTCGAGTCGGTCGCTCCGGTGGGCCTACGTCAGGCCGTCACGGGCGGCGACGCGGAGTTCTACGTGATCGGCAGCGGCAAGACGGCCATGGATGCCGTCTTGTTCATTCGCAATCGCGCCCCTGATGCGCCGGTGACCCTTGTAGCGGGCAACGGCGCGATGTTCCTCAATCGGGATCGGCTCTTCCCTCGGGGTCGTCTGGGCCGGCATCTGAGGGGGCGATTGTTGTTCCCGTTCATGATGGAGTACGCGCTGCGCTGGGACGGGAGCAACCACCGCGCGCTGAGTCGAGAAATGCTCCGGCGGGGGGACATGATCTCCCCGGTCCCCGACCCCAACTCTTGTCAGTTTGGGCTCTTGGGGACCGAGGAAATGAGCCGGGTGACTCATGCGCTGCGTCGGTGCATCAAGGGGCGCCTCGCGGACATCGTGGATGTCGACGGCGTGCCCACGCTGAAGATGCAGGACGGCCGGATGCTCCCCTTGCCCGCGACCAAGCCCGGCCGGCGTCGGGTGGTCGTCAACTGCACCGAGAACATCACCGAGGCCAACCCCGAGCCGATCCTTCAGCAGGGCGGTCGCGTGCTCGCCCCGCAGTTCGTGGGCATTTTCTCGGGGCCCACCGCGACCATGCTCACCCACGCGTGGTTTCGGGGTGCTCTCGAGAAGATCGTGCCCCAGTTCTATCGGGTCGATCTGGTTCCCATAGATCCGGTGCGCAAGCAGGAAACCTTCTTCCGGCTGAGCCTCGCCACCGTGCACAACGTGGGCCTGCTGGGTCAGGCGCTTCCCGCGAGTCTGTTGATGCGGGATCTATCCAATATGATGACCTGGTATCCGCTTCATCGACAGCTGCTGGCTCAGCTGACCCTGTTGCGGGCTCGCGAGCGGCTCGCTCGCCATGCCGCTGCGGTGCTGGGTGAGTATCGCTATCCGATCGAGTCGGCGACGCCGGAGCGTCGCGCCGGGTTGGCTCGTGCCTCCGTCGGGGCGCGAGGCGATCGTGGCATTGCCAACGCGGGGTGAGCCACCATCGAGCGCCGAGGGCATGCCGAGGGCATGCTGTCGTCGTGGCTTCGCCGTGGCGGCCCAGACTGCGCTACGCACTGCTATTGAACCGGTCGTGTCTGGCGTGCGCTGGCGGTCGCGTGCGCACGAGGGATGGGCGAGAGTCGATAGGGCGGAGTTCTGAATATCCGCCGGGACGCACGGGTCCCAGTGGGCCCATGACGTTTCGTCCGCGATTCGTTTCTGCGACCGCCCTGATGGTCGCCTCCCTGAATTTCCTTACCGCGTGTGATCTCGGCCTCGACTGTGGCTCGTTGACGAGCATGTTCATGGCCGAGGTGCCGTCGCCGACCCGTGCCGACCTGCACGCGGTCGACGGCCGATTCATCGTCGGCGACGAGGGCACGATCCTGCATAAGGTCGACGACGAAGCCGGCTGGTCGCTGCTCCCGTCCCCGACCGGTGTCGATCTGTACGGGGTCGCGTTCTCCGATCCGAAGGCGGTCATCGTCGGGGCCGAGGGCACGATCTTGTCCAGCGATGATCTCGGTGAATCCTGGGCCGCGCCGAGCGCACCCACCACGGCGGACCTGCTTGCGGTCGTTCGCAGCGCGCACGCTTGGGTCGCCGTGGGTGATGGCGTTGTTCTACGCTCGACCGACGCGGTCGAGTGGACGGAGGTCGAGGTGCCCGTGAGCACTCGCCTCAATGCCCTGGCCGTGCAGGGGGGCGAGATCTGGGCGGTCGGGGACGCCGGAGTCGCGCTGGTCAGCCGCAACAGCGGCTCGAGCTGGCAGGCGGTGCCTACTCCGACCTCTGCCGACTTGCTCTCGGTCTCGGCCGTGGATGGCCGTACGACCATCGTGGGCGCCGAAGGGCTCGTGCTCATCGCCGACGCCAACACCTCGGTCTTCGAGCCTGTAGAGCACGAAATCGAGGTCGACTTGTTCGGCGTGCGCGAGCACCAGGCGGTCGGCGCTGAGGGGCTGATCTACAGAATTCCGGTCGAGGACGAGGCCTCGACGGTCACTGAAGCGCCCGGAGGAGCGACGCTCCGCGCGATCGACCGGACGGGATGGATCATCGTCGGCGACGAGGGCACGATCATCGAGCACCAGGTCGACGTCGACGCGGGCTGCGACCCGAATTTCAGCTGATCCCGCGCGGCGCTCATGAGCGCCGCGGTCGTGTCTCGTGTACTCGCCCTGGATGCGATGCTCGCCGGCTCGAGCGTAGGCTCGGTGATCGGGCGTCGGCTCGCTACGCCCAGATCACTTACGCCCAGATCACTTACGCCCAGATCACTTACGCCCAGATCACTTACGCCAAGATCCGACGCGTCGCCGCCACGCTCCCCGCCACCTCGCGGGACCGCGCTCGATAGCTGCCCCCCAGCGCCGCCACGTAGAGCAGCTCGCCGAGCACCTCCATCGTATCCACGCTCATCTCGCGCAGCTGCCCTCCCCGACGCACGCGCGGTACGGCCTTGCCCCGCCCCACGATCGGCGTGATCGCCGCCAGCATGGTCAGATCGAGCTCGGTGTCGCTCTTGGCGACCAGCATGCCCGCGTCGTCCACCACGAGGACGGCGTCGAGCTGGCCACGGCGGGCTGCGCTGGTCAGGGCCAACTCCAGTGCCTCGGCCGCATTGTTCGAGCGGCGCCGCCGGCGCTCGACCTTGACTCCGCCGGGCCGGGGCAGCGGACGAAGACGAATGCGCTCTTCTTGCACGTTCATGTGACTACTTTATCCTACATTTGATTACAGCCCGAGTTTTGGACCAGATCGTATCTTTGGGTGCCGTGCCGCTGCCCGTCGACGTCGCGCTCTCTCGCTCGCAGGCCTTGCTCACCATCGAGTGGGACGATGGAACAACCTCCCGGTTGCCGATCGCCTATCTGAGGGGATGGTGCCCCTGCGCCGGTTGCCAGGGTCACGGGACGGTGGTGGCGTTCCACGAGCCGGCCGACCCGAAGATCGGCATCGAGCTGATGGCCGAAGCGGGCTCCTATGCGCTGCATCTGCGTTTCTCCGACGGCCACGACACCGGAATCTACACGTGGACCTGGCTGCGGCAGATCGCGCCCGAGAGCCCTCCCGAAGGTCTCAAGAAGGGTCGCTTCGTGGGGGGCCGATTCCAGCCCCGCTAGGCAAGACTTTGCGCAGTGGGGATGGCCGGATCGGCCGGTCTCCACCGCTCGGCGGTGCCGTTCGACGGTCGTGAACCGGGTCGTTTGGCCCCAATTCCGGCCGGCGTGCGAGGCGGCGTGAGCGGTCGCATGTCTGTCGTCATCCGGTTACACTCCGCGCCATGGCAGTTGACGCCGCCGAGGCCGAGCTCATCGCCAAATCGCTCAAGCGTTGGGAGGGCTGGGACAGGATCCCCGACGAGGTGATGAGCGAGTTGTGCCGATCGGCGGAGCTGATTGAGATCAAGCGCAAACGCTCCGTCTTTCGCCGCGACGAGCCCGGGCCGGGCCTATTCTTGGTCAAGTCGGGCGAGTTCAAGCTGAGCCTCATCTCCAGCGAGGGCCGCGAGCAGATCCTCTACTTGGCCGAGCCGGGCAAGCTCATCGGTGAGGGCTTCTTGCCCGGCAACGTTCGGGCGGCCGCGTCGGCGTTCGCCATGGTCGATTCCGAGATCTGGCGCTTCGAGACGGACGTGGTGGTCAAGCTGATCGCGCGCTCGGAGGAGCTGGCGTTTGCGCTCATGCGACAGATGGCATTCCGGGCGAATCGGCTCATCGACTTGGTGCTCGATCTTTCGCTACGCTCGGTAGAGCGCCGTTTGGCGTCGTTCCTGTTTACGTTGGCCGTGCGCAACGGGGCCGAGCAAGGGACGCCGTGCGTCATTCCGCGCCAGCTCGACATGAACACGGTGGCGGCGCGACTGGGCACGGTGCGCGAGGAGATCTCGCGAGCCCTCAACCGTATGCAACGCAACGGGATCCTCAGCTTGAGTCGCCAGGAGATCGTGGTGCTCGACTTGGGGGCGCTCGAGCGTGTGACATACGAGTAACAGCGTCTTCGCCGCCGCGCCGACGACGGCATGATCGACGGTGTGTTGATGGCCCCCGCACGATCGCGGACGAGCCGCTGGTGGATCGGACTCGCGCTGGTCATGGCGTGCTCGTCGGATCGTCGGTCCGAGTCGTCGCCGAACGGCGCGGAGTCGGCGAGGGATCCGCCAGTGAATCAGTCGGTGACGCCGGCCGAGCCGGTCGAGCCGGCCGAGCCGGTCGAGCCGGCCGAGCCGGCCGAGTCGGCCGAGCGAGCGACGGGGCAAGGTCCGGCCGAGCGTTGCCGGGATTGGTCGACACTCGACACGAGCCGCTTGCCCCCGCTGACGGGCAGCAAGCACGCGCCGTTGCTCGACCAGGTGTGGCGACGAGTGCTGGCCAAGCACTACGACCCCACCCTGGGCTGCCTGCCGTGGGACGAGCTTCGAGAGGTCTATGCGCGCAAGGTGGCCGCGGCCGCCGACGACTCGCAGGCGTATGACCAGATCAACGCGCTGCTCGCCGAGCTGGGCCAGAGTCACCTACGCTTGTTTCCGCCCACCCGGGCCGAGGACACTCCGGGTCCTGCGGCGCCGGATCTCACCGTGCGCTGGGTCGAGGACCAGCTGGTCGTAGTACGCAGTGAGGCCGAGGGGCCGCAGGGGCCGGTGCTTCCCGGCGCGGTGCTACGGGCGATCGACGAGCGATCGATGGAGTCGCTGGTCGAGGAGATCCGCGGCCGCGTCGAGCCCCAGGCCTTCGCGCAACAGATCGCCCAGGCGGCGGCGGTGCGCCTTTCGTGCGAGCGCGCGGGCCAGCAAAGATCACTGCGGATCATCAACCCCGCCGAGGGTAAGGGCGGACGCGCGGAGCTTCGGACGGTCTCGTGCGAGATCCCCGAGGGCGAGCGCGTCACCCTGGGCAACCTTCGCGATGTGCCCACCCGCGTCGAGCACCGCATGCTCGCGGGCCAGGTGGGCCTTTTGGCCTTCAACATCTGGATGTTCCCCATGCTCGGGCGGGTGCAGGCGGCGATGCAGGCGCTACGCGAGCAGGGCATGCGGGCGCTGGTGATCGACCTGCGGGGCAACCCGGGCGGCGTGGGAGCGATGGCGGTGCCGGTGGCTCGCCTGCTCTTGGCCCAGGAGCGCTCGCTGGGCACGCTGCGTTTTCGCGACTTCGAGCAAGAGCTCAACGTGGAGAACGTGGCCGGGGCGTTCACCGGGCCGGTTGCCGTGCTGGTCGACGAGGGCACGGCCAGTACCTCGGAGATCTTCGTGGTGGGCCTGCACGATCATGGTCGGATCACGGTGGTGGGCGCCCGGCCCTCGGCCGGAGCGGCGCTACCCTCGGTCATCGAGCAGGTGCGTGGCGATGCGCTCTTGCAGTACGTGGTCGCCGACTATGTGTCGCCCAAGGGGACGGTGGTCGAGGGCAAGGGCATCGTCCCCGACCTGTCGGTGACCGAGACTCGCGCCGATTTCGAGGCGGGGCGCGACCCGGTGCTGGAGGCCGCGCGCGCGCACGTACTGGCGGCCGTGGACGCGGCTGCGCCGAAGTCCGCGGTGTCGCTCGACGCCGACGCCGACGATGGATGATGGTTGACCCGCCCGGCTCGAAACGCCGCCGTGTGGCCGGGTGGGTCTTCGCCCTGGTAGGCTGGTGATCCGTGATCGTCGCTCTCGCGTCCGCCCGCCGACTTTCCTTCTTGGGGCCCCTAGTGCTCGCGCTGTGCTCGAGCGGGGCCTGTGCCAAGAACGGGACCACCCCCGAAGCAGACGCCTCGCCGGGCAAGTCACACACCCAGGCGAAGGCTGACGGCGCCGAGGCGGCCGAGGCTCCGCCCCAGCTGCCCGAGGCGGCCGGGATCCTGAACAAGGCGGCCAAGGCCATGGGCGACGTGGAGGCCCTCGCCCAGGTGGAGAGCTTCTACTACCGCGGCACGATCGACATGGCCGGCCAGAACATCCACGGTGATCTCGAGATCTGGTGGAAGAAGGGCGACTTCTTCATGGAGCAGATCATCCCCGGGATCGGACAGATGCGCGCCGGCAAGCAGGGCGAGGAGATCTGGGCGGACGATCCGATCAACGGCCCGCGCAAGCTCGCGGGGGTCGAGGCCGAGCAGCACGCGTGGGCCTCCAGCCTGCTGTTGGCGGCGGAGTGGGATCGCTACTTCGACGAGGCTCAGACGGTGGCCGCACGCGACGTCGACGGGCGGACGATCCACGACGTAAAGCTCAGCGCCGCCTCGGGGTTGACGGTGACGATGAGCTTCGACGCCGAGTCGGGTCTACAGGTGGGGCAGTCGTTCGAGCAGGTCACCCCGATGGGCCGGCAGCCCTTCGTGGTGCGCTTTGAGGACTATCGTGAGGTGGAAGGCATCAAGCTCGCCTTTCGTCAGATCATCGACGCCAAGGTGCAGAAGGTGGTCCAGGAGATCACCGAGGTGAAGATCAACGCCGAGGTCGACGAGACCCGCTTTGGCTTCCCGCACACGGGCGACGTGGTGCGGCAGCCCAAGGCGGGCTGAAGACGACGAGCGAGCCGAGAGGCCGGGCCGCCTCGTGGCGACCCGGCTCGCTTCGCTTCGTGGCCCCGAGGGGGGCGCGTGACGGTGCTTGGGGAGTACCCCCTACGGGGCGCAGTAGCCCATGTCCTCGAGTCCGGGCGGGGCGGTGCCGGGCGCAAAGTAGTCCACACAGCTGAGCGTAGGATCGTTGCACAAGCGGAAGGACATGTCGCAGATTTCGGCGCATGTGCCGGCGTCACAGAGCAACCCCACAGCGCAGCCCGCCCCGCATGCATCGCCGGCCAGAGCCATGCCCGCCGTGTCACAGGTGAACCCCATGGCGTCGGGGTAGCAGCCCTCGCCTTCGGGACAGTCTTGTAGCAGGGGATTGCAATCGAGGCCCGACGGGGGAGGAGCACCAGCGCCGCCGCACGAGCCCAAGTCCTCTAGCCCCGGAGGTGCCGTGCCCATGGGGAACCAGAGGTCGCAGCTCTGGGCGGGGTCACTGCATGCGGCGCCGTCGTTGACGTCGCAGAACTCGTGGCACTCGCTGTCGTCTGCACAGTACAGGCCGGGGGCGCAATCCTCTTGTGCGAAGCACGGATCCCCGGACATGCCCGTGTCGGGCGGGCCGCTGCACTCGAACTGCTCGCCCGCGGGATAGCAGGCTTCACCGACGAAGCAGTCTTGCAGCAGGGGGTCACAGGACAGACCGTTGCCGATGTCGAGCACGGGGCCGCCGTTGGTCTCGGAGCCGGCCCCGCCGCTGGAGGTTCCGCTCGGGTCTGGGCCGATGTCTAGCTTGAACCCGGTTTCGCTCATGGAACCGCCGTCGTCGCTAGTGAGGCTCGTTTGGCCACCACTCCCGCCCAGGCTCCCGCCGCCGCTCCCGCCGCTGCTCCCGCCGCCGGTGGCGGAGCTGGTGGAGGTGTTGCCAGGGCCACCAGATGAGCCCGGATCTTCACCAACCGGGGCCGGGTCGAGATCGCAGGCAAAGGCGAAGACCAGGGGAATCAAGAGACCAGTCGCATTGAACCGTTGCATGGCTTGTGAATCGAAGCGATGTCCGGGGTCCAACCATTCCGTCAGTCGGCCATCGACAAAAGTATCAATTCTCTCGAGTAGTCGGGCTGGCGTTGCGGCGGAGCCGAAGCTGCTCCATGAGCGTGCGACGCTCCTCGACCAGAGTGCCTTTGGGGAAGCGCTCGCGGTGGTCGGCGAGCAGACGCTCGACTCGGTCGAGCTTCCCTTCACGAAGGGCTCGCTCGGCTTGGTCGAGCAGCGACAGCTCGGCTGCGATCGATGCAGCGGTCGATGCGGCGGTCGATGCGGCGGTCGAGGGTATAGCCGGCGTTGGCTCGGAGGCGGGGGTGTCCTCTTTCGAGCGCGGGCGAGCATGGGGATCGCTCGCGACGGACGAAGTCGCCGAGCCCTTCGGCTCGGATCCCCCGGGAGGCTCGGTCGACATCACGCTCGCCTCGGGGAGGGCAGGCGGTTCGGGCAACGCCGGCGTGGCGGAGCTCGTGCCGGCGGCGCTTCCAGTCTGGTTCCCAGTTTGGGCCTGAGTGTGGTTCTGAGTCTGGGCCCGAGTCGCGATCCGTCGACCGTGCGGTTGTCGGATCGCCTGCCGGATCGCTTCCATCATAGAGCCCGGATCGTGCCGTCGTCCGAGCGCGGTGGAGCGAAGCGAGGGCACCAGCAGCACCGCGGTCGTCACCGCAGCCGCGGTGAGCCCGAACCACAGCGCGACCGTGCGCCGTCGCCGACGCTGCTGCCGGTCGGCAAAGCGTCGCCAGGCGTGGTCGATCTGGCTGGGGGTCAGCTGCTCGACGGCCCGAAGATCATCGAGCAGCGCGCGGGTCTGCGGAGACGGCTCGTTCATGTCGTCACTGAACTCCCTGCCGCCCGAGCAATTCGGTCCGGCGCGCTTCGAGCCGACGCCGGGCCAGGCGTAAGCGCGAGTAGACGGTGTTGAGCTTGAGGTCGAGCGCCTCGGCGATCTCCGGAGCGGTCCACCCCTCGAGATCGGCGAGCACCAGCACCACCCGCTGACGCTCGGGCACGCCCTGCAACAGCTGCACGGCCAACGCCGCGCGCTCATGACGATGCGAGAGCGAGGGGCTCGGGGTCACCTCGACCTCGGCTCGTAGCGCTAAATGGCGGATCTTCCGACGAAGGGTCGAGCGCCGCTGATTGCGGGCCACCCGGCGGGCAATGCCCAGCAGCCAGCTGCGCTCGTCGACGTCGTCGTGCATGCGCTCGACCGAGCGGGTCACCACCACGAACACGTCTTGGGCCGCGTCCTCCAGCCCCGCTGGCGGTACACCCCAATAGCGGAGCATCCGGCGTACGAACGGATAGTGGGTTCGAAACAGATCTTCGACCCGCTGCTCGCGTGTGAGCATGCGCGTTGATGAGCGGGGGACCCGGCCGGTGGTGCTTTCGAAAGCCAGCGCGACCACTGGAGGCGAGCAATGTCCGGACCCGGACCGATCCGTCATGGCCAGGTGACCATGATGCCCGCCGCCCCCCGTGGCGATATGCGCTCCACGCGAAACACTGTTCCTCTGCCTTCGATCTCGAATGCTGGGCGTACCACGGGCACGCTGAGCCTCCCGGCGGCCCACAGTCCCACGCGTGCAGTGAGGCGAATGTCGATCCCCACGGATACAGCGGGCGCGATCCACGGCTGCGCTCGGCGTGTGGAGGTGGCGACCCCGTATCCGCGCCCGTGAAGTGCGCCGATTTCGAGGCCCAGCGTGGCGGGCAGGTGGACGCGCTTGCCGAGCGGCCAGCGAAGCCCGCCGTCGAGCGAGAAGTGCCAGGCCTGGATGAACGCGCCGCGGTCCTCGAAGTCCGGCGCAAGGGCGCGACGGCGTGGTGCATACGTGAAATCGAGCCGCGTGATCCAACGAGAGCCGTGGAGACTCGCGCCGGCCGTGATGATCGCGCTGATCCCTGGGATCTGACCCCCGGCCACACCGGCGCCTAGCCGGGCCGCGCCGAGCCACGGTCGGCGTTGTGCGTTGCGCTCGGGGATCGTTGGGGGCGGCGGTTCGGATCTGGGCGATGCGGGTGGGTCGAAAGACTCAGTTGCGTCCGTAGGCTCGGGCAGCTGCGGCTCGGATCCGACCTCGCCAGAGTCGGGGGTTGGATCTTCGGCGGGCACACCCGGATCGTCCGTTGGATCGGGCAATGGTGACTCGGTGCCCACCGTGAGCGAGGCGATGAGCACCGCGGCATCCAATAGCTCCTCGCACACTGGAGCCTCGAGTTCGCGCTCGGTCACCTCGTCGTCGACGACCACGCGTAGTCGCAACCGTAGGCCGTCGTCGTGCTCGGTCACCGTACCGGCGATCGCCACTCGATCTCGCCCCGGCAGGCGTGGTCCCAGGCGTTCGCGTAGCCGGCGTTCGACCTCTGCGGCTGAGACACAACGATCCACCGGCGCATCCCAGCGCACCGTGAGCGGATCGTCGGCGCCGACGAGCACGAGCAGGGCGAGCCCGAGCATGCGCCGCATGGTAGCGAGCGCGGAACGCGAGCGCTCGGGGAGGCCCGCGCACCGCTATGCTTCTCGTAATGACCGACATTCCACCGATCGTCGTCAATGTCGACGATGCCAAGTCCATCGAGCGCCACCAGGGCGAGCATTGGGGGGCAGAGTTCAAGATATTGACGCCGTCGATGCGACCCCGCGGGGGGAAGCTCGGCGTCAACCACATGCGGGTGGAGCCGGGTCGCACCACCGGTCCCTTCCACAGCCATCAGCGGGAGGACGAGGCGTTCTTCGTGCTCTCGGGCCGGGGGATCCTCCGCTATGGCGATCGGGTGGTGCCGCTACGCGCGGGTGACTGCGTCTCGTGCCCGGCCGGCACCGGCGATGCTCACCAGATCGCCAACCCCTACGACGAGGATCTGGTCTACTTGGCGATCGGGGCCCACGATCCCGATGAGGTCTGTGTGTACCCCGACAGTGGCAAGGTGCTCGTGCGTAGCCTCGAGCAGCTCGGGCGCATGGAGTCGGCCGACTACTTCGAGGGCGAGCCCAAGCCGCCGCGGATCTTCGAGATGGATCCCGACTAGTAGCTCCGGGCGACGTTGGCCCGAGCGCTCTGGCTGGGGCCAGCGGGTGGCTAGTTCGAGCGCTCGATGGCCTCCGACAAGGTGCCGCCCAGGCAGCGGAACGCGTTGCTGAAGTCGCCGTCGCAGACCGAGTCGATGCAGCAGCGCACCTGTTGCTCGCCGTTGTCGTCGAAGGAGTTCAGGTGCTCGCAGGTCTCGCGGATCCGTACCGGCGGGAGCCCTTGGGTGATGGTTTCGCCCCGGTCGTCCTGCCCGAAGCAGCCGGGGCCGATGTCGCCGAACTCGAAGACCTTGTTGACTGCCCGCCGGCCCGCGTCCCACTCGGCCGGCAAGATGTCGCCGGCCGGATAGGGACCATCGATCCAATTGCGGTACAGCAGATCCACCGCTCCACCCGCGACGGGCTCGTACGGGAGCTCGGGATTGTAAGCTACGACCGGCGGCACGCCGGTGAGGCTGAGCATGACCACCTCACGGGTTTGCGACAAATAGTCCAGGTACTGGGTGTAGCGCGCCACCGGGTGCAGGACTTCGTTGTCGACCGCGATGCACGCCTCGTAGATGTTCCCGTTGCCGGAACACGCGACCCCTGCGTTACGACAGACCGCGGACGTGGCCTGCGGGACCCCTAGATCCGGGTTGAGGTTCCAGTAGGTCGCGTTCTCGATGTCGGTGAAGTACGAGTAGCCGCCGGGCCCCTGCACCGAGCAATCGAGCTCGTCGGTGAAGAGCACTACGGCGAGCGTGGCTCCGTCTCGCAAGAAGCCCTCGGTCACGTCGGCCCACTCGGGGTCGTTGTCGCACCCCGCCTGATCGGGGTCGTTCCAGCATGCGCTCTCGTTGGCTGCCTGGAGCATCGTCTCCAGGGGTGACTCGTAGCCGCAGCCGTCGATGCCCTGCGGGCCGATGCACGCCAAGGCCGCGGCCACGTCGTCTTCGGGGACGTTGCTGCTGTCGGCGTCGAAGTGGATGAAGTGGTCGCCCGGCACGATGTCGGCCGGGCAGTTCTCCGTGCAGGCTTCTTCGATGACCACCGGATCGACCGGGCTGATGCCGGTGAATCGATTGATGCGAGTGTTGCAGCCGCTGTAGACGGGCGCCCCGCTCTGCGGGGTGTAGTCGGGCGGTTGGAAGGCCGTACACAGCGGGTGACCGATGTCGGTGGTGGTCACCATGATGTTGACATCAGGGTGCAAGGGCTGGCCGTCGAAGTCCGCGAGGTCTTGCAGCTCCTCGATGAGCGAGCCGAAGCTGCGCGCGAGGTTGAGCTGCAGCGTGCCCATCGAGCCCGAGTTGTCGACGACGAAGAGGATGTCGATGAGCGGGCATGACCCGTCGATCGTGCAGTCGAGCGGCTCCCCCGTGGGATCAGTGTCTGGCGGCTCCTCGGTTGTGGCGCCGGAGGTGGTCGGGGTCTCGGTGGTGGTCGCCGTCGTCGAATCGTCGACGCTGGGAGGGGTGGAAGTCGTCGTCGTCGTCGACTCGCCGGTCGTCGTCATGTCCATCGTCGTGCCGCCGTCGGACATGACCGGATCTCGTATACACGCCGTAAAGATGATAACGCTCGTCCCCACCGCGAGGATCGTTTCCATTGTGTCTAGTTTGCGCATGTTCATGGTCATGGTGGCTCGCTTGCAGACCCTCTAGTTCCGTTTATGGGTCGATTCGATCGGTTTTTTTTGACCGTATGGTAACCCATGCCTCTCGCCTCGAATGGAGCGCGAGCGGGCGAAGGCCAATCATCGGAGAGCCGCGGGCGCTTCGGAACCCGCGAGCGCGGCCCCTGGCTGGGGCGCGCTCGTCGGCTCAGTCGCTTCCGGCCCAAGGGCCGCCGCTTGTGTGGGTGAACGAGTGTGGGTGAACGCGCGTGGTCGAATGGGCAGTCACCGGCGCCGGCGTAGGCCGAGCACGGTCATCATCAGCAGCGCGCCGGCGGGTAGCGGCATCGGGCCCTGGCGACAGCCGCACCCCTGGCCGTCGCCGTCGTCATCCATCGCGCTCGTGTCCACGCTGGTCGCCCCGGGATCGGTCTGGGTGGTGGCTTCCGTGGTCGCGCCGCCGTCTCCCGTGCTACCGATACCCGATCCACCCCCGGTCGAGCCATCGCCGGGCGGGACGTCGCCGCTGGATCCGTCGCCCGTCTCGTTCATGCCGCCGCTGCTGCCCCCCGAGCCGTCGTCGAAGGGAGCGCCACACTCGTCGCTGAACCCGCCCACCGGCGCAGCTGCGCACCAGTCGTTCCAGGTCCCGGCTTCGGTGTGGTCACCCGCGAAGAATCCGCCGCAGTCGGGTCCGGGATCCCACGCGCCCGTCTGGCCATCGAAGCACGGGGTGATGTCGATCCCCGTCTGCATCTCGAAGTTGGGCACCACCGGGTCGATCCGCTGGAAATCGGCGGCCGAGTTGCAGGGGACCCCCGTGGTACCCCCGAGCACGGTTCCAAAGACCCGCCAGCTGCCATCGGCTACCTGTACGAAGACCGGCCCTCCCGAGTCCCCCGGGCATGGTGAGGTGCCGTCGCCGGCGTTACCGATGATCGTGCGCCCGGGTTCGACCGCGGAGATGACCTGTGGAGCCCACAGCTTGGTGCCTCCGCCCATACCGAAGCTGGTCTGGCCAAAGCCGGCGATGACCACCTCTTGCCCGACCTGCATGTAGCCGTCGAGCTCGCAGCCGAACAGCACCGGAGTCACAGCCAGCGGCACCTCCTCGGCCAGCTCGCAGAGCATCGCGTCGTCGCTGCCTTCGCCCACGCAAGTCACCACGTCTACCGAGGGCCCGCCGCTGCCGGCCGCCTCGCCGAAGGTCACCGACCCGGGCACGCCGCAGTGCTGCGCGGTGGAGATCACCCGTGGGTGCACCAGCGTCCCCGTGCAGCCGCCTCCGGCCAGCACCGTGGTTGGCCAGCCGCAGGTCTGGACGGCACTGCCGTTGACGATCTGTTGGGGCTGCGTCGGAGCCTGCCACTGACCCGGCTCCAGCCCCAACCACGCGCTCACTAGTGTCAGCCCGACGATTCCCATACTCATCATCGCAATCCCTCACGGCGACCGTAGCGCTCGGGGGTCGGCGGCACCAGCGCATTGGTTCGAACAGCGAATCGCACGTCATGGAACGAACCCTCCCGATGCCCCGATGGACAACGTCTGGGCCCGAGCTCGTCCGATCCGCGTGTTCCGATCGCGTGAGTCCTGGGTGATCAATGAGTACGCGTGATCAACCAAGTGTCGACGACCGTAGGCCGCTCACTGCAAGCAGCTCGTCGCAGGTGACTCACTGGAGGCCCGATCGCGGCCCGATCGCGGCCCGACCCTACGACAGAAATCCTCGTGCTGCGGCCACGGGCTGCGAAGCCTCGGTTGTCACGTCGAGCGCGACGTCGACCCGTAGCTTGCGACGGAGTTCGTCTAGGGGTCGCTCCCAGTGCTCGCTCCAGTCGATCCCCGTCAGCGGTACGGCGCGGCGACCCATCCAGTACCCACGGGCCAGCTGTTCCACTCGCGCTGAGCTCGGGCCCTTGTTCATCAGCGCACCGTTGAGCAACCCCGCTGAGATCAAGGCCAGCGGTAGTGGGGTCGACAGTTGCGCATAGTAAAAGGCTTGCAGCCCGAGTTCCCCGGCGACGTCGGTGTCGAACCCGGTGACCACGTGCCACACGTCGTGGGTGCTCTCCAGGTGGATCCGCAAGCGCTGAAGCGTGCTCTGCCCCCGCGAATGGTCGAGCTCGTCGGGCTCGAGTCCGTTGTGCGTGAGGAAGTCGGCATACTGACGACCAAGGGTCTTGGGGGGCAGCCGGGACAGCCGGGCGCGATCGCAGCGCAGACGCCAGGCGGGATCGGAGATCAGCGCCTCGATCTCTGGTCTTCCGCGCAGCCATGGCATCCGCTCGAACAGGTCGCCCTTGGCCAGCCGGTCCGCCAAGGCGAAGACCCGCTGGAGTTGGTTGGGATCTCGGACCAGGGCGACATAGGTTCGCAGGAAGCGGAGCATGTTCAGCGTCTTACGCATGGGCTACCAGCCTTGTCATGGCGAGTCCGGCCGACGCCGCGTGCCGCAGGCCCTCATCACGATCTAGGATGAGTAAGATTCCCGCCCCTTTCGACTCATGTTCGCCAACGGTCCGCGATGAGCCCCAAGAACGCCAACAAACGCCGCCGTAGGCCGGTTCAGGCGCGCTCCGAGGCCACCGTCGCGGCGATCCTCGAGGCCACCGCTCAGGTTTTGGAAGAGCGCGGCTACCAGGGGGCCACCACCGGACGCATCGCCGACCGCGCGGGAGTGAGCGTGGGGTCGCTCTATCAGTACTTCCCCACCAAGGACGCGATCGTCGCCGAGCTCGTCGAGCGTCACTTTGCCGAGCTGTCCGAGCGAGTGCTCACCGTGCTGGCCGAGGTGAAGCATGCACCGATCGACGTGGCGATCGACCAGCTCGTCGCCGCGATCATCGACGTGCATCGCTCGCGGGCCTTGCGTCATCAGGTCTTTCATCAGCTGCTGCTGCGCGTCGATGGCATGAGGCTGGTCGATCGCTTCGCGGATCATGTGGAGGCTGCGGTGGCCGAGGCGTTGGGGGGGCGCCGAGACGTACTGAGGGTTCAAGACCCCAAATTGTCATCGCAGATCCTGTGCCGTGCCGTCTCTGGGCTGGTGCGTAGCACGGTGCGCCGGGATCCCCGTCAGTTCGGCAACGCCGCGTTCCAGCGCGAGCTCGCGACCTTGGTGCACCGTTATTTGGTGTGAGTCGACCGCGGCGCCAGTTCGTCTCCTATACTGAGCGGGTGTCGGATCGGCTGCTGGTGGTGCTCGCCTGCGTTGGCGTCGCCTGTGGCGACGAGTCGGAGTCGATGGGCCCGGTCGAGACCTCCGAGCTGAGCCTCGTGTCGTACCGTGAGCTACGGGAGGTCGAGCACATCGAGGCGATTGCTGCGGGCTATGCCGTGCTGGGGCGACACGGGCTGGCGGCTTATGACCAGGACGATCGAACCCAGTGGGAAGTGGAGCTACCGGGTGCGCCGCTGGCCTTGGGCTTGACGGCCGAGGGCGATGCCCTGCGAATGGCCACCGAGGGCGAAGGTGTCGTCTGGCTCGACCGGATCGATCTAGGCGGGGCGCTCGGAGAGCCTGTCGAGCTGTCCGACCCAGAGGGTCCGCTGGACATGCCGACCGTGGTGCTTCGCGAAGACGGTGGGGCGTGGGTGCACGGCGGCCAGTGGCCGTTCTTTTGGCAGGGCCGGGTCCTTCCCGACGGCACCTTGGAGGTCGAGCGACCCGAGGCCGAGGAGCGTCGAGCGCTGCTGCCCGCCCAAGCCAACGGGGCCTATGCGCTGCGAGCCACGTGGACCACCGACACCGGGATTCCCGAGCAGGTCGATCTACAGCGGCTCGCGGCCGATGGCACGGCGCAGTGGACGGTGATGGTGCACGACGGCACCCATGATGCGACCGGAGCATTCGAGCTGGGGGGCACGCTGGGTCCCGATGGTCGAGGTGGGGTGTATGTGGTGACGCTGCGCTCCAACATGAGCGCTCCGGCCAAGGCCGTGGTCCGCCGCTACGACGCCGAGGGGACGCTGCTGTCGAACGAGGTCGAGCTTCATACGCCCCAGAGCAGCTTGCGGTCGCTGGCGCGTCCCGGCGGGGGCTCGGTGTGGCTCGAAGGGGTCGCGGGCACCAGGATCAACGTGCGCCTGGTCGATCTGGGCGGCGAGATCTCCGACAAGGCCTCGTTCGAGGGGGACGGCACGCCGATCATGGACGCGACCTTCATCGGCAACATCCTCCACGTGCTGACCCACGACGGGCTCACGAGGATCTACGTGCCGCCGCTGGTCCGGCCGGTGATGTAGGCCGGTGATGTAGGGGGGGCGGGTGAAGCCGCGAGGCTCATCATCGTGGTCCATTCTCGATGAGACGGCGCAGCCCAGCCTCGAAGCTCTTGAGGCTGGTCGATCTGCACCTCGCAACATCGAGCAGCGGTCCCATTGCCCGGGCGCCGCGTACCTTGCCATAGCCAGGGACGAGCTTGGCGAGCTCCTGCGAAGGATTGCCGAGGCTGTCTGGTGCGCGAAACTTCGATTTTTCCTTCATGCTCGCCAGTTTCGGGAGGTTGAAGGCCTCGGCTACTCCCTCCAGATCGCCGAGAAACCAAGACTCGAGCTCACGACACGCGATTCGGATCAATGCGTCGGATCGACCCGCTCTGCGGCAGAGCGTGCGGAGCTGATCCTTTATCTTTCTACAGTCGCTGTTGTCTTGGTCTCGTACGATCACGAAGCGGGCATCGGGTGCGCGCCAGGCTCGGAGCTTGCGTGGTATGGATTTCTCGAGGTCTGATTTTCCTTCGTGCGGAATGATCAAGTACTGGATGTCGTGGGGGAGCACCCGCGGGAGAAAACCCTCGAGGAATGCTTTCATCGACAACTCCTCGACCATGAAGACGAGGTTCATGGGTGGGCTCCTTGAAACAGCCCCTGTCGCCATAGGGCGCCGAGAGGATCTCCGGCGGCAACGAGAGCCTTGAGCTGTTCGTCATCGGAGGCTCTATGGATCTTTGTGAATCCATCCTGCTTATTGAGCCAGAATACCTCCTCGATCTCCAGAGCATTGAGGAAGTCCGGCGCGTGCGTGCTCACCATGACCTGACCCCCGCGGGATCCATACTCCCGGAACTCTTCGGCGAGCTCGGGCAGCAGAGCCGGGTAGAGTTGATTTTCCGGCTCCTCGACGCAAAGCAAGGGGTGTGGACTCGGATCGTTGAGCAACACTAGATACGCAAACATCTTGATGGTGCCGTCGGACACGAACCTGGCGATGAACGGGTCCTGGAACGCGCCATCTCGGAAGCGAAGCACGAGTCGGCCGTCGACCGTCGAAGTGGCCTCGACGTGCTTGATGCCCGGGATACGCTGCGCCATCCGCTCGAGGACCGCGTTGAATCTCTTGCGATGGTTCTCGAACATGAAGCGAGTCACGAGCGCGAGGTTGTCGCCCTCGCGGGAAAGGTGCTCCGCATATCCTTCTTCTTGTGATGGCCTGGCCGCCTGAATGTGGAAGTCGGAGAGGTGCCAGCGTTCGACGAGTCGACGAAACGCGCTAACTACTTGGAAGCGTTGGAACTGGCCCAATCCCTTGATGGCGAGGATGTCGGGTGAGTCTAGCCTCTGTTGTTCCCGCTCCATTTCGGCTTCGGGCTTTCCGTAGTCCGCCTCGTTGGTCACGGCCTGGCCCTCACCTCGGGTAAAGTCGAGAAAATGCCACGGTTGTCCATGCTGTCCGCGCCGGTACTTGAGAACTTCTCTCTCGACGATACCGTGACCCTTGTTCACCCCTACGTCTAGCCGATAGGTGGCCAGAGGTGCTTTATCGCCCTTTGGGCTGCTGGTATCCCTGAACTTGACTTCGATAGAAACTGCACCGTCATGTCCGCGGCTAACGACCTCCTTGTAGCCGCCGCGTTTCGCGAGTGCGACGTGGACATTGTCCTGCAGGGCGTCGCGGAGGAAGGCGAAGATGTCGAAGAGCGTGGATTTGCCCGACCCATTCGCGCCGACGAACGCGGAGAATCCTCCGGGCGACTGGATCACGACTTCTTTGAAGACCCGGTAATTCTTGATGGTAAGTTTCTCAATCCGCATCAGGGGTCTCATCTTCCGCTCATGGGGTGGCGTTCTTCGACGACCGACCCGCTGCCGAGTGATGCAGTGCCCTGCACCTCGGTGTCGTGTGGCTGGCGGTAGGGCTGGCCATCGAAGCTTCGAGCAACACTAGCATGGCGAGCCAAGCGAGCTCTCCCCTACCCCGTCTCCACCCGCACCAACGACACCAACCGCCGGATCGCTCGCTCCACCACCTCGGTCTGCTCATGCCTCACGATCGCAAACCCCTCACCCTCGTAGCTACGCACCTTGGCTTGCCCCGGCTGCGGCAGCTTGGCCTCGACCACCAGGTGCCCGAGCTCTCGCTGGGCCTGCTCGATGCCGTGTAGCCGCACCACCCGGGTGCCCGCGCCCTGGCCCCGAAAGTAGGCCGCCGCCACCGCATAGCGCCGCGGCAGCACCGGCCAGCGATCTAGCGTGACCAGCTCGGCCCAGCGCCGGTACATGTCGGTGTCGTGGGCCCAGCTGTTGAGCGACACGATCTGCGCCCCGGGCGGGCGGGCCCCCACCTCCGAGATCGCCACACTACCGTCGGCTCGTCGAAACCACTCCATGTGGCTCAGCCCCGTGTGCATCCCCAGCGCCTCGAGGGCGGCGTGCGCGACCGGGCGGATCGCCTCGCTGTCGACGGTACGTTCCTCGCGCGGCAGCACCACCGTCCACTGGATCCACGGGTTCTCCAGCACCGTCAGCGGGCTCGGATCGTACCGGGTGTGCGAGTCCCACCGCGGCTGCCCCCGTACGCTGGCCGTCTCGAACGAGCGCTCGTGGCCAACGACGAATTCCTCGACCATCTCGGGCACGAAGCGCTCCAGCGCCCGCTCCAGGGCGGCCCGGTCGGTGATCCGGTGGGTCCCCACCGCGGCCGCCCCGTCGCGGGGCTTGAGGATCACGGGCAGGCCCACCTCGTCCACGAAGGCCCGCACCTGCGCGGCCGAGTCGGTGCGGCGGTGCCGAGCGCAGGGCAAGCCCGCCTGTCGCAGCGCGTCCTTCATCAGCGCCTTGTCGCGAAAGCGACGGGCTGCCTGGGCACCCATGCCCTCGATGCCGAAGTGGTCGCGCACCTGACCCAGCGGGACCTGCAGCTGCTCGAGCGATCCCACCAGGCGGTCGACGCCGCCGAGGTGCTCACCCAGCTTGCCCACCGCGTGCACCAAGGCCGCGGGATCGAGGGCTCGAGTGATGCGAAAGTGGCCCGCCAGGCGCTGCCGCAAGCGCGGAGGCAGCTTGTCCTGCGGGTCGGCGCTCACCAGGCCCATGGTGACCTCGGGCAGGCTCGCCACCGCGTCGACGAAACGAAGGGTGGCGTCCATGAAGTAGGGGGCGACGAAGACGACGCGGGGCATGAGGGGGCCGGAGGGTAGCAGGCCTAGTGCCTCGTGCCGGCACGAGCTTCCGGCACGATGTGTTGGCGCAGGCAAAGCGCTACGCGCCGGCGAGCCGCTGGGTGGCCGATACGAGCGCATCGGCGAGGTTCTGGAGCCGGACCGGCTTGCTCAGGTAGTCGTTCATCCCCGCGCTGATACAGGCCTTGCGGTCCTCTTGGGTCGCGTTGGCCGTGATCGCGATGATCTGCGGGATCGTGGTCCGCCGAGGTTGCTGCCGAATGTGCTCGGTCGCCGTCAGGCCATCCATCTCCGGCATCTGCATGTCCATCAAGATCACGTCGTAGGGCTGCCGCTCGAGCGCTTCGAGGGCCTCGAGCCCGTCCGCTGCGATGTCCGCCCGGTAGCCCAGGCGCTGGAGTAGCTTGGCCATGACGAGCTGATTGATCTTGTTGTCCTCGGCCACCAAGATCCGCAAGGGGTGCTGCTGTGCGAGGTGCAGCTCCGCGGTGGAGCGGTTGCGTTCCGCGCTCGATGCCGCCGACGCTACTTTATGATGATCGAGCCGGTCGCGGTCGGCACGCAGGGCCACCGTGAAGTGAAACCGAGAGCCGCGGCCGAACGTGCTCTGCGCCCAGATCTGTCCCCCCATCAGCTCGACGAGCCCCCGGGTGATGGACAGGCCCAGCCCGGTTCCGCCGTAGCGCCGACTCATCGAGCTGTCCCCTTGGGTGAAGGGATCGAACAATGATGCATGCTGCGAAGGCTCGATGCCCATGCCGCTGTCGCTCACCACGAAGTGGAGCATCAGGGCCGTGCCCTCGGGAGCGTCGCTGTGGTGCCTCGCCACGTGGATCCGGATCTCACCCTCGCTGGTGAACTTGATGGCATTGCCCACCAGGTTGACCAAGATCTGCCGCAGGCGAGCCACGTCGCCGAGCACCGCGCTCGGCACGGAGCGCTCGATCTCATAGCTGAGCCGCAGCCCCTTGTTGGTTACGGCCATCGCGAAGAGATCGGCGACCTCTTCGAGGCACCGCTGGAGGTGGAATCGATGCTCCTCCAGCTCGATCTTGCCGGCCTCGATCTTGGAGAAGTCGAGGATCTCGCTCACGATCGTCAGCAGGGCTTCTCCGCTGCCGCGGATCGTCTCCACGAATTGTCGACCCTCGGCGTCCAGGGGTCGCTCGGCCAGCAAGCTCGTCATCCCGATGATCGCGTTGAGCGGCGTGCGGATCTCGTGGCTCATGTTGGCGACGAACGTGCTCTTGGCCGCGCTCGACGACTCCGCCAGCCGCTGCGCCTTCTTTGCGTCCTCGATGAGCCGTATCTCGTGGATCGCGGCGGCCACCAGCGACATCGTCTGGTCGAGGAGCTGGCCGTCTTGCTCTGTATAGCGCTGGAGCTCCTCGTGATGGAGCCGGATCAGCCCGATCTGGGCGTCTCCTACGAACAGCCGCGACTCCAAGATCGAGCGAAAGTCCGCGTCCAGGGCGTGCGAGGTCAGCTCGCTCGACTCTTGGAGCGTCGCCTCACCGGGGCATATGGTGAAGATCTGCCGGCGTTCCGAATCACCGTTGTCCATGACGATCTGCCCCAGCACGAAGGGCACCACGTCGTCGAGGTGCTGGGCCAGCACACGGAGCGCTTCTTGTTCGGAGCCGGCCGTCTTGAGCTCGTGCGCGATCTGGTTGAGGCTACGGAGACGCTCGGCCACGGCCACGGCCTCGCGATTCTCTCGGGACGCGCTGTTGACCAGGGCGATCAGGCGACGGTATTCCAGGGCTCGGGCGAGCGAGCGTGCCATGTGGCCGAGGATCTCTTCGTCTTCAGAGTCGAAGGCGGCGAGTCGAGCCGAGCCCAGGTTCATGCTCCCGATCGTGTGATCGTTGACGACCAAGGGCGCCTGCAGGGTGGAGCGTATCCCCGCCCCATGCAGCGATCGGTGGTCGCCGAGCGGAGACAAAGAAAGGTCGGGACAATTGAATGGCTGGCCGCTGTCGACCACGACCCCCACCGCGTTACCCTCCAGTGGGATCGTCGACCCCATGAGGATGCTCCGGAAGGTGTCCTGGTCTAGGGCGTAGACGTCGAATGAGTCCCTCGATTCGTTCAGCAGGGTGACGCTGGCCCGCTGCACGTCGAACAGCGCGCGCATGGCTCGGGCGGTGTGCTCGAACAGAGATTCCTTGCTCGTGGCCTGGTGGGTCTGGTTGAAGAAGCAACCGAGTCGAGACAGTCGCTCGGCGCGGCGCTTGGCCTGCTCGAGCTCCTGCAGGAGGGCGGTGGCGCTCGCTTGGGGATCCCGCGGGTGCAGCTTCGAATCGACATCCTCGTCTCTCGGTGCGTCCTTGCGCTTTTCGATCACTACGCCAAGCAGCGTACCGTGAGGGCTCTAGCGACACTACGGATTTCGAGAACATGTAGGCCAAGGTGCCCGCCGGAGTGCGGGCCCGAGCGCACTCGTGAGCGGCTCGTCGACGGCCCCGGCAGTGTGTTGGCCGTCGCGGATCGAGCACGTCTCGCACGGTGGGGCTCGGGGTCATCGAGTCACCGCAACGAACCATCGCTCCGTTCGAAACGATGGGTGTCTCGCTACGATCACCCCGCGGGGCGAGGACGAGTCGACCAGGGCGTCGAACGTCAGGTGATCGGGTAGGATCGGGTAGGATCGAGTCGATCCGGTCGTAGATCCTCAGGTGGATCCTCAGGTAGATCCTCAGGTAGATCCTCAGGTGGATCCTTAGGCAGTCGAGTGACGGGAGAGCGAGTGAACCTCGGTCAAGGTATTGTGCTCGACTGGTCGTTCGAACAATCCAGGGGTCCAGCTTTGGGCCGGTTCTTGGACCCAGGTCTCGACCGGAGATCTCGGTCCTGCGGTCGCTTGCGCGCAGGAACTTCTGCCGTGGGTCGGTGTCCCAGCCCGGCGACATCATGCCCGTTCTCACTACTGCCCTCCTGGCCACCGTGATCGCCGCCGAGCCCGCTGCGCTCCCCCTTCGCAAGCTTCGGCTCTACGAGACCGGCGTGGGCTACTTCGAGCGCCGGGGCAACGTGGGGCCTCGCGACGACCTGGCCTTGCCCCTGCCTTCTTCGCACCTCGACGACGCCCTCAAGTCGCTGGTGATCCTGGAGGCGACCGGTGGCGTGAAGATCAACGGGCTCGACTTCGGCAGCTCGGTCAGCGAGAGCATGGCCCGGGCCATGGCCGGCTTGCCCCAAGACGGCGAGGAGCCCCTGGCCTACGACGATCTACTCGAGAGCCTCAAAGGTTCGCGGGTTCAGGTCCAGAGCACTACCGGCAAGGTGAGCGGCCGTTTCATCGACCTGGAGGGGCCTTTCTACGCCCCCGTGTATGCCGTTGCCGAGCCCGAGCGCAAAGACGCAGGAGCGGGCGACGATCTACCCGAGCGCGCCGAGCCCCGAGGCGAGCCGCACTACACCCTCATCGTGCTCGACGACGACGATGCTCTGCGTCGCATCAAGACCGACCGAGTCGAGGCAATCCGCGTGCTCGACCGTCGTACCGCCGAGCGCCTCGACGTGGCCGCGACGGCCTTGTCAGACCAGGCGGCGCGCCAGTCCACCGCCCTCGCGGTCCAGGCCGAATCGGCCGGGCGTCTGGGGTTGGGCTATATCTCCGAGGCTCCCGTATGGCGCACGACCTATCGCGTGGTGATGGAGCACGACGAGCTCCAGGGGCAGCTCCAGGCGTGGGCCTTGGTGCACAACGACACCGACGAGGACTGGGACGGAGTGACGGTCGAGCTGGCCAATGGTCGCCCGTCGTCCTTCCTGCACCCGCTGGCCGCTCCTCGCTATACCGAGCGCGAGCTGGTCGCGCCCCCTGACGGCCTCACCACCGTACCGCAGCTGGCCAATCGTACCGTTGACTCGCTCTATGGCACCGAGATCGGTGAGGGCTTCGGGATGGGTGGCCTGGGCCTCGTCGGTAGCGGGCGGGGTGGTGGCGGTACCGGCCACGGCATGGTCAGGATGGGTACCTACGGCTCATTCGGAGCAGACAGCGGCGGGGTGACCCTGGGCGACCTGGCCGAGCTGGCCAAGGCCGCAGGCTCCGAGTCGGGCGCGCTGTTCCTCTATCGAGTGGCCGACCCGATCGACCTCGAGGCCCATCACTCCGCGCTCTTGCCTATCGTACAGCAGCGGGTCGAGGTGGAGCCCATCACCTTCTTTGCCGAAGACACCTACGAGGGGCTTAGCGCCGCCCGGCTGGTCAACACCACCTCGCAGACCCTGCCCCCGGGCACGGTGTCGTTCTTCGCCGACGGCGGCTTCGTGGGCGAGGCCATGTTCGACCGGCTCAAGCCGGACGAGCGGCGCTTTGTGCCCTATGGCTTCGAGCTCGACGTGGAGCTGAGCCGCCGCCGCACGACGCTCGGCGAAGAGGTCACCGTGCTGCGGTGGCGTGACGATAAGATCGTCGAGAGCTTCGTGCGGGAGTCGGAGCTGGTGCTGAAGCTCGACAATCGCAGCGGTCGCGGTCGTCGGGTCTACGTGGCGCTCGACGTCTCCCGGCGCGCCGACCTCATCGGCGACGGCGTGGTCGAGCTCGACTATGATCTGGCCAGCGACACCGCGTTGGCGGCCACCACGGTGGACGCCCGGTCCAAGGTCAGCCACACGCTGCGGGCCAAGGAACTGCACTCCCGCACCCACGAAGATCCGCAGCTTGAGCAGCTGACGGAGCTGAGCAAGCGCAAGGGGGTGCCCGAGCCCCAGCGGGAGATCTTGCAGACCTCCATCGATCGGATCCGTCGGGCTGCCGAGCTCGTGGAGCGGGCCGAGGACAATGGGCGGGTGATCGAGCGGCTCGAGCGGGATCTGAGCCGGATCCGCAAGGATCTGGCCGCTCTCGGCGACGCCCGTGTGCGCAGCGCGGCGCGGGGCAAGCTCACGCGTGAGCTGCTGAGCAAGGAGTCGCAGATCGATACGCTGCGCAAGAAGATCGACGAAGACCGGGCCGAGGCCAAGCAGGCGCGCCGGCGATCGAAGTCCAACCTCGAGCGGCTCGAGGACTGGACGCCGGGGGCGCCCGAGTCTTAGTGCTCGCGCTTTGTGCCGGGAGTTTGTTTGCGGGTTTGGGGAGGTTGGTAGAGCTTGGTGCGGTGCGCGGGAGTTCCGGCGGGGGGCGCCGCACCAAGCTCTACCAACCTCCGCCACTTCCCCGCCCCAACCAAAGCGACCCCCCCACACAAACCCCCAACAGCAAGCCGCTACCGCTCAACGCCCTACTTGGTCACTCGCCAGACTTCACCCGATGTCCGCCAATAGGCATGAGTCTCGTCGAGCTGGACATCATGCGGATAGTTCGCCCCCGTGTGTTCGAACATGATCTCCAGCCCACTCCCATCGAGGCTCACTCGCCGCAGGCTGCCCCCGCTGATATAGCTGGCCGTCCAGTACAGATGCTGGTCGTCACTGGCGATGCCGGTCACAGAGCCCCCAAGCTGATCTTGCTCCACTAGTAGGGCCAGGGGCCCCCCGTCTTGCGGCGTACGAAGCAGCTCTTCGTCGCGCTCGAAGTAGATGAACCCCCCGCTGGCGTGAAGCCAGCTCACGTTGGTAGGCCCAAGCGGCACGAGGACCCCCGTGTCGAGGTCGATCTCGACGAGCCCCTCGTTCGTGGCTGCGAACAAGCGCTCCCCTTCCGTGGCGAGGCCGTCGATCTCGGACGCTTGGAACAATTCGACGCTCTCTCCATCGGGCAGGTCGTGCATGTATACGCGATCTTCGTGAAGATCCGCCCTGAGCGCGAAGAGGTGGCTTGCGCCGACCACCATCTGCGGGAGCGAACCATAGCCGGGAATGTCGGCGATGAGCCTCGTGGGCTCGCCAGAGATCGGCCGCCCGTAGATCTCCGAGGTGTCGGACGCGTACACCCAGTCATCGGAGACCGCCAGCGAGCTAAAGGGAGAGAGGCCGTTCTCGATGAACTTCTCGATGCTCGCGTCGTGCTTGGAGATCTGCAGGATGCTCGGCCAATTGTCGATGTCGAGCGAGTACTGCTCGCAATACACATGATCCGGGCCGAGCCGGAGCGCACGGAGACCACCCGCCACCGCGAACAGTCCGTCGGGGATCGGCTCGCCCGTCGTGCTCTCGTCGGCGGCGCCCGTGGTGTCGGCGGCTCCCGTCGTATCGCCCACGCTCGGCTCGGGCACGCCCTGCGTTGACCCTTCGGCGTCGGCGTCGATCTCGGTGGCCGTCGTGCCCGAGGACGCCGAAGAGTCGCTGTCGAGCGCGTCAGGCTCGACACAAGCCGTCATGCTGGCAATTATACCGATGATCGAGGACTGCGCGAGGAGCATGGAGAGCCCACGAGGATGAACTACGAATTGGAACATGCCGATGTGACCACGGGTGTTCGAGGGTTATTCACCTCATTGTTCCGATCTTCAGGTGCAAGTATGATCATGTCAAAGTTGCTTCATGTACGAATAATTGGGCTTCGAGAACCACGACATCGACTCGACGAGTGCGAGGATTCCGTGAACAGAGCGTTCGCATCGTCGGCCTCGGAGCGCGCCTGCGGCTACGTACCGCCTGTGCCCATGCACGGTGGTATCGCGTGGGGTCACGGGGGTGGGTCGTCACCCAGACGGTCCATCGAGGCGGCGATCTTGATTGCCGCTCGGCAAAAATTCCGGATTATATGCCAATGAACGGTGTTATTTGGCAATTTTGCCTCGCTCCGACTCCCGCTCCAGCGCTCCCGCTCCGGCCTCGCTGGGTGCCCGAGCGGGGAGGCCGCGCTCGCTCGGGGTCAACCGCTCGGGATCAACCGCGCGGCATCGCCCGGAAAATCCATCCAACGATGGATGTTCGAGCGACCCGCTCGTCCTTACCATCCGCGCATGGCAAGACTCGCGCTGTTCATCAAGACCAAGACACAACCCGGCAAGCGCCAAGAGGTTCGGACCCTATGGGAAGAACACCTCAAGGCGCGGGCCGAGGCCAACGAGGCGCAACAAGTCGTGGCCTTTTGTGAAGACGATCAAGATCCCGATACTTTCTACCTCTTCGAGATCTACCGAGACCGCGAGGCCTTCCAGCAAAACGCGGCGCAGCCCTGGTTTGGCGAATACATGACCAAGGTAGGCCCGCTGCTCGCGGGACAACCCGAGGTCGGCATGGCCACCCCAGCCTGGTCGAAGGGCCTCGCGGGCTCTTGAGGCTCGCGGGCTCTTGAGGCTCGCGGGCTCTTGAGGCTCCAGGCTCTCGAGGCTCGCGGGCTCTCGAGGTGGGCCTGGCCGCCTACCGGCCGATCGCCTCGACGGCGGCCTTCGTCGCCTCGTTGTACGCCTGGAGCCCCTTCTCGAGCATGCCCAGCATCCGACTGCGCTTGAGCGCTACCCGACCCATCTTCTTGGTCTTGCTCTCGGACGGGACCGCCGTCTGCTGGCCCGGCATGATCTCCGGTGCCGGCATCTGCCGGATCGCCACCAACAAGACCGCGCTGCGCAGGGCACCGACCACCGAGTCCTTCTGTGATGCCTTGCAGCCGCCGCAAAAGCGCTGCACGATCTCGTCCTTCCATGCATCGAGTTTCGGGGGCCCGGCCAGGGGCTCGATCTCGGCGGCGGCTTCTCGGACCCATTGCTCGACCTCCTGCGGCAAGGAGCCCAGGAGCGCGGCGCCTCGTTGGGCCATCCACTCGGGCATATAGGGGCGCAGCGAAGTGAACGCTTCGGACATGGGCCAAGACTCGCACAGTCCGGTCGCTGTGCCAGCACTTGCGCCACATGCTCACCAGGGGAGAGCCGGCTGGATCGGCCAGTCCGGGGATGACCCGACGGGTGGTGGTGCAGATCGGGGCTCGGTCGGCCCCTCGTGGTGCGGATTGGGACGACCTGCCGTGCGGCTGCGGGATCGGGCGACGATTCGGTAGGCAACGGTACCGATCGGGGAACGACCGATGCGCCGCGTCCGGATCGGCGCAGACTCACCAGGGCAAGGGCCGATCCCAGTCCTCGACGATTCCAGCGGGCCGCCACCCTCCCTTGCGGCGGCGCTCGAACAGGCCGAAGCGCAGGTCGAGGCGCAGCTCGGCCAGCACGTGAGGCACGAGCACCTGCGCGGTGAAGCCCCAGCGCCGAGTCCCCACCCGCAGGTGCAACCCCCCGCCAAAGCGCCAGCGCGTGATCGAGGGGTTGTTGCCCTGATCGTCGGGATCCATCCCCGGGTCGTTGTCTCGCGCCCGGACCACGCCCGCGTCGAAGCCCCCCGTCACCAATGCCTGCCCGAAGCTGCCGTGCGCCAGCAACCACTGCGCGCTGCGCTGGAACGAGGGGGTGGCGGGATCGAAGTCGGAGACCGGCGGGGGGTACAGCGACCAAAAATGTCGCACGCCGGTTTCGAACAGGTGATTGCGGAAGAACGCGATGGCCACCACCGGTGAGATCTGGGGAGTTCGCTGTCCGGGGACCCAGTGGGTGGTGGCTCCGATCGTGAAGTGATCGAGCAGTCCGAGCGCGAGCTCGAGGCGGTAAAGGTGCGGCCATCCTCCAGCGACCGCGGCCTGCAGGACGCCATGATCCACATGGTGGGGACCGGGGCGAACGGGCCGCTCCAGGTAGCGCATCAAGGGACCGTCACGGCGCGGTCGTGGCGAGCGGCGTCGGGCTTGCGCTCGACCCGAGTCGCGGACCGGCTCCGCCGCGGAGACCGTTGCGTGGGCTTCGGTGGCCGGGCCGTCGTCCACGGATGTGACCTCGCTCCGGTCGGGGGTGG